>JAZJYY010000106.1:0-45363 GCA_040390145.1 Pseudomonadota bacterium | reverse complement strand
ATCATGGAAAGCCGGCACATGGACGTGCTGGAAATGGACGCCGCCTCCCATACCGGCGTCGACGATGTGCGCCAGATCAACGACAGCGTGCGCTATGCGCCGGCCAGCGCGCGCTACAAGGTCTACATCATCGACGAAGTCCACATGCTCTCGACCGCGGCCTTCAACGCCTTCCTGAAGACGCTGGAAGAGCCGCCGGAACACGCCAAATTCGTGTTCGCCACCACCGAAATCCGCAAGGTCCCGGTCACCGTGCTGTCGCGCTGCCAGCGTTTTGATTTGCGCCGGGTCGAGGCCGACGTGCTGATGAAGCACCTTGGCAATATCGCGGGCAAGGAAAACGTCGAAGTCGAGCCGGAGGCGCTCGGCATCATCGCCCGTGCGGCGGAAGGCTCGGTGCGTGATTCATTGTCGCTGTTCGACCAGGCCATCGCGCACGCGGCGGGTCCGGTGCGCGCCGATGCGGTGCGGCAGATGCTGGGCCTTGCCGACCGCACCCGGGTGATCGACCTGTTCGATTCGCTGGCGCGCGGTGACATCGCAAGCGCGTTCAGGGAATTCCGCGAGCAATACGACACCGGCGCCGACCCGATCGTGGTGCTGAGCGACCTCGCCGAATTCGTCAACTTCGTCACCCGGGTCAAGGTCGTACCGGCGACGGCGGACAATGTCGCGTTCGGCGAAACCGAGCGCGTGCGCGCCCGCGACTTTGCCTCGAAGCTGTCGATGCGCATCCTGTCGCGGATGTGGCAGATGCTGCTCAAGGGCATCAGCGAGGTTCAGTCCGCCACTCGCCCGGCGGCCGCGGCCGAAATGGTGCTGGTGCGCATCGCCTATGTCGCCGATATGCCGACGCCGGACGAGGCGATCCGGATGCTGGACCAGAATGGCGGCGCCTCGCCGGTGGTCGCATCCAGTTCCGCGTCGGCCCGGGCCAGCTCCGCATCAACGGTGTCCTCTTCCACGGTATCCTCGATGTCGTCGTCGGCAGCCCGCGCATCTTCCGCGCCGCGCGCCAGCGCCGAGGCATCCGCACGCCCGCAGATGAGCGCGCCGGTCGCCGATGCGCAGACAGCTCCGGCGGCGATGAAAATCGCCAGCTTCCCCGAACTGGTGGCGCTGGCCGGCGAGAAGCGCGATCTCATGCTCCGGGGCGCGTTGGAAGCCCATGTCCGCCTGGTCCGCATCGAGGACGGACGGCTCGAACTCGCGCTGGAGCCGACCGCGCCGCGGACCCTGGTCAACGATCTCTCGCGCAAGCTGGAGCAATGGACCGGGCGGCGCTGGACGGTGATCGTGTCCAATGAACCCGGACAGGCCACGCTGCGTTCGCAGAACGAAATACAGAAGAACCAGCGCGAGCGGGCCGCCGAGGCCGATCCGCGGGTGCAGGAGGTGCTGGCGCGGTTTCCCGGCACCAAGGTGGTCGAGGTGCGCAAGCTTGCCCCAGAGACGCCGGATTCCGATGTCAGCGGTGAAGACCCCGCCGAGACTCCCGACGATGACGATCTCTAGATTTTGAAGGAAGCATTCATGGCTGATTTTCTCGGCATGATGAAGCAGGCAGCCCAGCTGCAATCCAAGATGCAGGCGATGCAGGAAGAACTCGGCAACGTCGAGGTCGAGGGCATTTCCGGCGGCGGTCTGGTGCGCGTGCGGATGACCGCGAAGATGCAGGTGAAGGCGGTCAAGATCGATCCGTCACTGATGAAGGCGGACGAGTGCGAAATCCTCGAGGACCTGCTGGTCACCGCGTGTAACGACGCGCAGCGCAAGGCGGAAGCCGCGATGCAGGAGAAGATGCAGGCGCTGACCGGCGGGCTCGGCCTGCCGCCCGGACTGGGGCTCGGCTAGCCCAGATGGCTTCTGCGGTTGCCGGTCCTGAAATCGAACGTCTGATCCAGCTGCTGGCGCGGCTGCCGGGGCTCGGCCCGCGTTCGGCGCGGCGCGCTGCGCTGCATCTGATCAAGAAGCGCGAGGCGCTGATGACGCCGCTGGCCGCAGCACTGCAGGTGGCGATCGACAAGATCCAGGTCTGCAAGACCTGCGGCAATATCGACACCCAGAATCCCTGCACGGTGTGCACCGATCCGCGCCGCGATCCGTCGATCATCGTCGTGGTGGCCGACGTCGCCGATCTCTGGGCGCTGGAGCGCGCGCACGCCACCAACGGGCTCTATCACGTGCTCGGCGCCACGCTGTCGCCGCTCGACGGCGTCGGCCCGCAGGATCTCACCATCGACGCGCTGGTGGCGCGCGCGCATGATTCGCGGGTGACGGAAATCATCCTCGCACTGAACGCGACGGTGGACGGCCAGACCACCGCGCATTACATCACCGACCTGCTGCAGGAGGCCGGGGTCAAGGTGACGAGGCTGGCCCACGGCGTCCCGGTGGGCGGGGAACTCGATTATCTCGACGAAGGCACGCTGACCGCAGCCATGCGGCAGCGGACTCTGTTCTGACACACTTCAAACGGAAACGATCGACATGATGATTCGACAATTCGGCAAACGTCTGGCTTTGGTGACGGCGATGGCGCTGACATGCGCCGCGCCGGCCGCTTCGGCGCAACAGGCCGCCGAACCGCCGGCACCGAAGCCGGGCCGGCTGATCAACGCCGGCGACGTGCTGTCAGGCGAACTCAATGCCATGAAGGTGCGCGGGGCCAAGAAGGGCAAGAAGGTCGCGACCTATCAGGTCACCAGCGAACCGCGCCGGCTGCCGCCGCCGAACGGGCTCTGTAACCTGGAGACCGGTCCGGAGACGTTTCAGCTCATCACGTCGAGCGACGCGCAGGCCGCGCAGCTGAAGGGTTTCATCGGCAAGGAAATCTCGATCAAGGTCGACGAAGTCGCCTGCGCGCAGGACGCGGGCCAGATGAGCGAAGCCGTGGTAACGAAATGGAGCGTGGTGACGAAGCATTGAGATGGGTTGTTGCGGCCTCCAGCCAATGCAGCTGTGCCGTCACACCCGTACCGGCCCCAATTCGTCGAAATGCCCGCGCCGCTGCAGCCACGCCAGCAGGATCAGGCTCGGCACCGCGACCACCACTGAGACCATGAAGAACATCGGCCAGCCCGTTGCTTCGGCCACATAACCCGAGCCGGCGGAGAGGTAAGTGCGCCCCACCGCGGCAAGGGCGGTGAGCAGCGCGTATTGGGTCGCGGTGTGCAGCGGATTCTGGCACAGCGCCGAGAGATACGCGACGAAGATCACGGTGCCGATCGCGCCGGTAAAATTTTCGGCGGTGATGGCGACGGCCAGCGCCCATTGATTGACGCCGACAAAGGCCAGCCAGCAGAACGCCAGGTTGGAGAGCGCCTGCAGGACGCCGCCGATCCAGAGACTCGCGGCCAGTGAATAGCGCCGCGCCACATAGCCGCCGGCAAAGCCGCCGACCAGGGTCGCGGCGAGGCCGACGCCTTTGACGATAGCCGCATAGTCGACCTTGCTGAAGCCGATTTTGATCACGAACGACGCGGTCATGGCGCCGGAAAATGCGTCGGTGAGTTTGTAGAGCACGACGAAGGCCAGCACCGCCCAGGCGTGCTTGCGCACCAGAAATTCCGAAAACGCCCTGACGGCCGCATGCATGACGCGTGAGAACGCGGCCTCGCCGCGGGTAGCAGCCTCCGCGCGGGCGGATTGTGCGGGCTCGGTGGCGGCAAGTGCGGTGATGGTGCCGATCAGCACCAGCGCGGCCATGGCAATAAAGCCCCACATCCATGCCGACGAGCGCACGATGCCTGCGCCCTCAAAGGCAGCGACCAGGAACAGCACGCCGGCGGTCGAGACCAGCATGCCGATCCGGTAGGCCGCGACGTAGGAGGCCATGCCCGCGGCCTGCTCGCTTTCCGGCAGGCTTTCGACGCGGAACGCGTCGACTATGATGTCCTGTGTTGCCGACGTCGTCGCCACCAGCAGTGCGCCGAGCACCACGAACAGTGGCGAGCGTAACGGGTCGGTCAGTGCCAGCAGCAGGATCGCGCCGATCAGCAGCATTTGCGAGAATACAAGCCAGCCTCGCCTGCGGCCGAAGGCGCGGGTGAAAAACGGCACATGCAGTGCGTCGACCAACGGCGCCCAGAGAAATTTCAGTGTATAGGGCGTGCCGATCAGCGCAAACAGCCCGATGGTGTGCAGGTCAACGCCGGATTCGGCCATCCACACCTGCAGCGTCGATCCCGAGAGTGCCAGCGGCAGACCGGATGAGAAACCAAGCAGCAGCACGATCAGCACGCGCGGCTGCAGATAGACGGCAAGGCCCTCTCGCCAGGAGGCGCGGGGCGTGGGGACGATCGGTGCCTTTGGGAAGCCGTCGGGTGCGCTGGTCATGCCGCAGTGGTAGCAGATTCGGCTCTTCTCCTCTTCTCTTGTGGGAGATGGTGGCGCCTCACGTCGTGAGGCGACGGGTGAGGGGTCTGTCTCAGCCGATAGAAACCCCTCATCCGGCGCGCTCCGCGCGCCACCTTCTCCCACAAGGGGAGAAGGGAAGGGAGAAAAACCTATTCCCCCGCCCGCATCTTGCGGGCCAGCGGGAACAGTTCGGCGGCGGGCTTGGCGATCGGCGCCGTCTCCGCGGGGGCATCGGTCTTGCTGAAATCCAGTTCCTCGATCCGGCCGGCGCGTTTTTCGATCTTGTCGGCGGAGATCAGGATCTGGCGGACGTCCTCGTTGACGTCGCCGAAATGCTTCTGCAGCTTCAGCACGCGGTCGCGCAGCCGGTTGAGGTCGTCGCCGAGGTTGAGCACTTCGGTGCGGATCTGGTCGGCGGCGTCGCGCATCCGCGCGTCCTTCAGGATCTGCTGCATCACCTGGATCGCCAGCATCAGCAGCGACGGCGACACCAGCACGACGCGGGCGCGGTAGGCCTTCTGGATCACGTCGTCGAAGCCGTCGTGGATCTCGGCGTAAACCGATTCCGACGGCACGAACATCAGCGCGGTGTCCTGCGTCTCGCCCGCGATCAGGTATTTCTCGGCGATGTCGCTGACATGCTTCATGACGTCGGCGCGCAGCCGCTGCGTGGCGTATTTCTTTTCCTCGTCCGTGCGCGCGTCATGCAGCGCGGTCACCGCCTCCAGCGGAAATTTGGCGTCGATGCAGAGCGGGCGCTGGTCGGGCAGGAACACCACGCAGTCCGGCCGCTTGCCGGTCGAGAGCGTGTGCTGGAATTCATAGGAACCCATCGGCATGCCGTCCTGGACGATGGCTTCCATCCGGGCCTGGCCGAACGCCCCGCGCGATTGCTTGTTGGCGAGCACGTCGCGCAGCGTGGTGACCTGCGAGGTCAGGTCGGTGAGGTTCTTGTGCGCATTGTCGATGATGCCGAGCCGCTCGTGCAGCACGCGCAGGGAATCCATGGTGTTGCGGGTGGTCGCTTCCATCGACTGGCCGACCCGGTGGGTCACCGAATCCAGCCGCTCGTTGACGGCGCGCGCCATGTCGGCCTGGCGGCCGGCCAGCGCCTGGCCCATTTCGTGGACCCGGCCGGTGGCCTCCGACTGGGCGCGCAGCATTTCGCTGACCCGTTCCTCCAGTTCGTCGGCGCGGATCGCCTGCGCCATCGCCAGCGCCGCCCCCCGGCTGCCGGAGCGCGCAATGATGACGGCGATGGTCAGCAACAGCACCAGCGCCAATGCGCCGAAGCCGAGCAGTACCATGCGGGTGTGGACCGGCGTGTCGCCGATCATGAAAAGGAGTTCGTCCATGCCGCTGTTGTAGCCGATTCGCCGGTAAACGCGAACGAAGAGGGAACATTTATGCTGAATGGAAGCCTGATTTTCGTGGTTAACGCCGGCTCAACATTCATGGTTAGCATGGGGTTAATGGGGTCCTTCGGCGCATTGACCGGGACGGATCGGCGGCTTAAATCGCCCCCAGGCACCCAGAAAGACCATGGCACTCAGAGAAATCATCATCCTGCCGGACAAACAGTTGCGGCTGGTCTCCAAACCTGTCGAAAAGGTCACGGCGGAGATCCGCCGGCTGGCCGACGACATGCTGGAGACGATGTACGACGCCCCCGGCATCGGGCTGGCGGCGATCCAGATCGCGCAGCCGTTGCGGCTGATCACCATGGACCTCGCCAAGAAGGACGAGGAAGGCGAGACCAAGCCGCGGCCACGTGTCTTCATCAACCCGGAGATCGTGTCGTCGTCGGAGGAGTTTTCGGTCTACGAGGAAGGCTGCCTGTCGATCCCCGAATATTACGAGGAGGTCGAGCGGCCCGCCAAGGTGCGCATCCGCTTCACGGATCTCGACGGCAAGCTGCACGAGGAAGATGCCGACGGACTGTTCGCCACCTGCATCCAGCACGAGATCGATCATCTCAACGGCGTGCTGTTCGTGGACTATTTGTCGAAGCTGAAGCGCGACCGCGTGCTGAAGAAGTTTGCCAAAGCCGCCAAACGCGCGGCGGACTGAGTTCCCGGATTGGGCGGAAATTGATTGGCCGCGTCGGCTTGATCCCGCTACGCTACCGCCGCGGGCTGCCTTCGCAAGCATCATAGGAATACCGACATGTCGGATCGCGATGTCGCGCCCGGCGGCGAACGCATGCGTACAGTGCAAGCTGGCGTGCTCGGTCCTGCCAACTCGGCAACACAGGTCATCGATCTCTCCCGCATCGCGCGGTCGCAGCTGGAAACCGTGCCTTACCGATGGGCCGCCGTCAGCGGGCTGTTTGCGGCGGCGGATGCCGCAGCGCTGGCTGCAACGTTTCCGCATGACCATTTCAAGCGTGTCGCGGACCATGCCGGCGAGAAGAAGCACGAATATCAGGTCCGCTCGCTGATTCGCATGAGCGCGCAGTCCATATCGGCGGAAAAACAACTCAGCGGCGCCTGGCAGGCGCTCGCGCATGACTTGCTGTCCCCGGCCTATCGCAATGCCATGTCCGGGCTGATCGGCATCGATCTGAGCGCCGCCGAACTTGAAGTGAATGTCTTTCACTATCCGCCCGGCGGACTGCATGGTGCGCACACGGACCATCGGGACAAGATCGTCACCCACGTTCTGTACTTCAACGAGTCCTGGAATGACGATGATGGTGGCTGCCTGCTGATCCTGAAGTCATCGGATATCCAGCAGAGCGTCACGCGAGTATCCCCGCTGGTCGGCAATTCCGCGGTTCTGGTGCGCTCCGACAACTCCTGGCACGCCGTCTCGCCCGTGGTGCCGACCTGCCAGCTCTCGCGGCGCAGCCTGACGGCGACCTTCTATCATCCGGGACACGTCGGCACGACGGTGTGGCCGCGCTGGGACCAGGCCGTCCGCAGCTTCGCCGCCAGTCGATGGCAACGCCTGCGCGGGCGCCTGAGCAGCAGACAGGAGGGCAGGATGTGAGGATCGAAAAATTCGTGGAGCCCGGCCGTTATCCGGAGCAATTGCCGGAGGTGCGGATCGCCCTCGTCAATGTGGCATCCGACAGCAACCGTGGCGCGTGCGCGCTGACCTGGGCCTCGCTGGACCTCCTGTTTCGCGCTTTTCCCCACGCATCGATCGCCATCGTGCCGGCGGCGGAGAGCGAGACTCGTGCAGATCCTCCCCCCTTCCGGCACACCGCGCGCCGTTACCCCGGCGTGGCAATCCTGCCGCCGCTGTTTGATGGGCAGGGAAGGGCCGCTCCGATGCTCATCTGGCGCCTTGCCCGCAGCCTGAGCGAGCTTTTCCGTTTCGATCGCAAGCGGCCCAACCGCAATTCAACGCTGGAATGGATCCGCAACTGCGCTCTGGTGGTGTCGGTGGGCGGGGTGACGTTCGAGACCTATGGGGGCACGCTTCGGCACGATGCGAGGTTTTTGGCGCGCGTGCTTCCGCTGCTGGCAGCCTGGAAGATCGACGTTCCCGCGGTATTCGTGGGAGCCCAGATCGGCCCCTTCAATACCCGGCTGGGAGGCTGGTTGTTTGGCTGGCTTGCCGCGAAAGCCGCCGTGGTGTTTCCGCGTGACAAGGTGTCGGAAGCCGAATTTCGACGACAGGTGGCCGACCCTCGCTGCATTCCGCTGCCCGATAGCGCATTCGCGCTGAAACTGCCGGCGGTCGGCATGAACGACCTGTTCGCGAGGCACGGGCTCGATGCCGGCGTTGCGACGCTCGTTTTGGTGATTTCAAGCGCACTGGGCCCGGACGAGTCAGCCGACGCCCATGTGGCGCTCTTCTCCCAAGTCGCGACACGGCTCGTGGAGTCGGGCCTGTTCCCTCAGATCGTCATCGTCGTCCAGCATGACGAGGATAGCCCGGGCAGCCGCCGACTCGCGCGCAAACTGCAGCTCGATGCGCGGTGCGTGATCGACGAAGATCTCGATCCCGGCCAGCTGTCGAGCCTGTACGGTGCCTGCCGGATGGTCGTTTCGAGCCGGCTGCACGCGGTCATTCTGGCGATGCTCGCCGGTGTACCTGCCATATCGCTCGCCCCCGAGGTCACGTTCAAGGAACATGCGGTTCTCGATATGGTGGGACTGGCATCGCTCTGTGTGCCCACGCGGGTGGGGCCGTCAGATGCCACGCGGTTCTGCCTCGATGTCGCGGGCGATCTGGAGCGGCACGGCCGCGCCGTGGCGGCTGCGGTCGCTGCCGCCCAGGAGAAACTGGCAGAGGTCCCGCATCATCTTCGCGAGGCTGTAGCATCACGTCGTGGATTCGTGGCATGACGGCGCCAGTTGAAGCTGCGCAGGACAGTCGGCCAGGATGCCATTACGTCTGATCTTCATGGGCACGCCCGAATTCGCGGTGCCGACGCTGCTGGAACTTGTCGCCCATGGCCACGAGATCGCGGCGGTCTATACCCGCGCGGCCAAGCCCGCCGGGCGCGGCATGAAGCTGCAGCCGACCCCGGTCGAGCAGGAGGCGCGGCGGCTCAACATCCCCGTCTTGACGCCCGCCACCCTGAAGACGCCGGAAGCGCTGGTGGAATTCGGCTCGCACCAGGCCGACGCCGCTGTCGTCGTCGCCTATGGCATGATCCTGCCCAGGACCATTCTCGACACCCCGCCGCTCGGCTGCTTCAATTTGCACGCCTCGCTGCTGCCGCGCTGGCGCGGGGCGGCGCCGATCAACCGCGCCATCATGGCCGGCGATGCCGAGAGCGGCGTGATGGTGATGAAGATGGATGTCGGTCTCGATACCGGCGACGTCGCCATGGCCGAGCGGCTGGCGATATCGGACGCCATGACGGCCGCCGACCTCCATGACGCGCTGGCCCCGCTCGGCGCCGATTTGATGGTACGCGCGATGGGCGCGCTGGAGCGCGGCAGGCTGCAACTTACCCCGCAAAGCGCTGATGGCGTGACCTACGCCGCCAAGATCGAAAAGGCGGAGGCACGGATCGACTGGAACCGGCCGGCGCGCGAGGTGCTGCGCCACATCCACGGGCTGTCGCCGTTTCCCGGCGCCTGGTGCGAGATGCCGATCGATGGCGAGCCGGTCCGGGTCAAGATCCTGCGCTGCGAACTGGCCAGCGCGGCCGGCGCGCCGGGCGACCTGCTCGACGACCACATGACGATCGCCTGCCGGGACGGCGCGATCCGCATTCTCGACCTGCAGCGCGCCGGCGCAAAGCCGATGAAGGCGCAGGAATTTCTGCGCGGCACGCCGCTTACGCCACCGCTGCGGCTGCTCTGATGCCCCGCTACAAACTCATCATCGAATATGACGGCGCGCCGTTTTGCGGCTGGCAGCTGCAGGACAATGGCGCGTCGGTGCAGGGCGCGCTGGAAGACGCGGTCAAGGCGATCTGCGGCGAGCGGGTGCGCGTGCACGGCGCCGGACGTACCGACGCCGGCGTCCACGCGCTGGGCCAGGTCGCGCATTGCGATATTGCCAAACATTTCGTGCCGGGCCGTTTTCGCGATGGGCTGAACGCGCATTTGCGGCCGCATCCGATCGGCGTGCTCAGTGCGGAGATCGTACCCGACGACTTCGAGGCGCGGTTTTCCGCGAAGAAGCGCCATTACATCTACCGCATCTCCAACCGGCGGGCCAACCTCGCGCTCGACATCGGCAAGGTCTGGCGGCTGCCGCGGCCGCTCGACAGCGACGCCATGCATGCCGCCGCACAGCGGCTGGTCGGGAAAAAAGTCGACTTCACCACCTTCCGCGACACCGAATGCCAGGCCAAATCGCCGGAGAAGACGCTCGACCAGCTCGACGTGATCAGAGACGGCGACGCCGTCAACATCATCACCTCGGCGCGCTCGTTCCTGCATAGCCAGGTGCGTTCGATGGTCGGTTCGCTTGTCTGGGTCGGCGAGGGCCGCTGGAACGCCGACGACCTGCAGAAGGCGCTCGACGCGAAAAACCGCGCCGCCTGCGGCCCGGTCGCGCCGCCGGACGGGCTCTATCTGGTGCGGGTGGAGTATTAGCTTTCTTCACCTCTCCCGCTTGCGGGGGAGGTCGCGCGCGAAGCGCGCGGGTGGGGGAATTACATCCGCGAACTGGATGTCAGCGTGTTATGGGACGATCATTCCGGCTGAACCCGTTGAAGCACCCCCACCCCGGCCCTCCCCCGCAAGCGGGAGAGGGGGAAGAAAACAGATCACCCGAAATACCGATCCAGCACGCCGCGATAGACCTTCGTCAGCTTTTCCAGATCCGCCACCGGCGTGCGCTCGTCGACCTGGTGCATGGTCTGGCCGACCAGGCCGAACTCGATCACCGGGCAGTAGCTCGAAATAAACCGTGCATCCGAGGTGCCGCCGGAGGTCGACAGTTCCGGCTTGCGGCCGGTCACTTCCTCGATCGCGGCGACGGCGAGATCGGTGAAGGGGCCGGGCTTTGTCACGAACACGTTGGATTTCGACGGCTCCCATACGATGTGCGCGCGGATCCGGTTGCCGCAGGCTTTCTCCAGTCGCTGATCCACCAGTTGGCGCAGCGTTTCCTGGGTGTGGAGATCGTTGAAGCGGATATTGAACTTTGCCCGCGCCTGGCCGGGGATGACGTTGCCGGCCTTGTTGCCGACATCGACCGAGGTGAATTCGAGGTTGGAGGCCTGGAACTGGGCGCTGCCATGATCGAGCGGCTCGTCGCTGAGCGCCACGATCAGCCGCGAAATATCCGGCACCGGGTTGGACGCGCGATGCGGATAGGCGACGTGACCCTGGATGCCGTCGACGTACAGCATGCCATGCAGCGAGCCGCGGCGGCCGACCTTGATGCAGTCGCCCATCACTTCCTGATTGCTGGGCTCGCCGAGCACGCAGTGATCGAATTTCTCGCCGCGCGCCGCCGCCCATTGCAGCAGTTTGATCGTGCCGTTGACGGAGATATCCTCCTCGTCGCCGGTGATCAGGAACGAGATCGAGCCCTTTGGCTTGCCGTCATGGGCGGCCAGATACTCCAGCACCGCGGCGACGCTGCAGGCGATGCCGCCCTTCATGTCGACGGCGCCGCGTCCGTACAGGAAGCCGTCCTTGACGTCGCCGGAGAACGCGCCATGGGTCCAGGCGCTCTCGTCGCCCGGCGGCACCACGTCGGTGTGCCCGGCAAAGGTGATGTGCGGCGCCGAGTTGCCGATGCGGGCATAGAGGTTATCGATATCGGCGGTGCCGGGTTCGCCGAAGGTGACCCGGTGCACCTCGAAGCCGGCGGCTTGCAAAATGGTTTCGAGGACGCCGAGCGCGCCGGCGTCTTCAGGGGTTACCGAGGGGCAGCGCAGCAGGTCGCGGGCGATGGAGAGAGCGTCGGTGGCAGGTGCATTCATTGGGGGACGGTAACCTCGTCGCTTGGTTTAGACTTCATCAGCCCGGGTGCAGCGAGGCATGTGAGAAACAGCAGCGCCAGCAGCACCCCGGCATATTCGATCAGTTCGAGGCCGGGAAACAGCAGCAGCAATGGTCCCAGGATGAAAAGCAACGCCAGCGCAGGAGGTTTTCCCGCGTCGCGCAGACGCTGAACCATTACCGCCACGACGATCCAGACGAACAAGGCGAACAGTGGAATCGCGAGCCAGACCGTACTGCTCGCTCCGGTCGAGGCCATGGCGCCCGCGGCAAAGCCGATCGCGGCAAACAGCGTCACGAGGGCGATGGCCAGGCCGGCAAAATAACGCGCTGGACCGATCCGGCCGATGAAGACGATCAGGAACAGGGGAAATAGAGTTTGCTGCTTCGCGATCATGCACTCCGCTTAACATACCAAACCGGAGGTGGGCCAGCCTCGTGCGGCACCATTTCAATCTCGCTCTGCTGCTGCCAGCGCGGCCTTGTATCGATCGGCGCCAGCGGGTCGGATCCGAACCGATTGGTCTTGCGCGAGCCCTTCAGGCAGTACATTTCGACAAACCCCCAGAGGTAGAGGACGAAGGTGGCAACACCCAGCGCCGACGCGGCATGGGAATAGTCGAACCGGCCGGCGAGTTCGTTGAAAATACCGGGCATCGCGAAGAACGGGACCATCCACCAGCCGCTCTTGTCGCGGTCATGCAGGCGCTTGATCGACGTCGCGAGGTAGACCCACAGAACCAGCGGGATGCCGACCATCTTGATGAGCAGCAAGGGCGGACCGGCAGCTCGCAACGACTGATATGAGTCGGGATTTAGCAGTGCGAACAGATCCGAGGTGCCAAAGCTGAATGAACTTGTCGGTGCGGGGTTGCCGAACAGGCGGCCGGCCGCGACGGCCAGCAGGCCCAGAAAGATCATCCAGCCCAGCATGGCCGGCACCGCAAGCCAAAGCTTGGCGCGATTGATTCGGCCGTTGAAGCCGAACAAAAACCAGGTCCAGTCCATCGGGAATGCTCCGGTGCGGGAGATCGTGCGGTTTGGCGTATTGGTCGCGCTCCGCCCGATTCGGGTTCGACCTAGGATCGCCGCCCTTGCGACCCGAGCGGCAAGCCGGCGTTGCGCACCAGAAAAGCCGGGACATGGTCCTGCACCGCGCGCGAGGCCGTCGCAGTGCTGGTCGCGATCTGTGAAAGCGGATCGGGTCCGAACCGGTTGCGTCCATCTGTTCCCATCAGGAAAAACAACTCGATGACCACCCAAGTCTGCAGCAGGGGCAGGGCAACCGCCAGCATCACGAGCAGCAATTCCTTGCCGATCGAAATATCGACGCCGAAATAGAGGCCGATGAAGAGGCTGTAATACATGTAGGAGAACAGATTCACCAAAAAGACAGCCACCGCCCACCAGCCGCTCCGGTTGCGATCATGCAGCCGCTTCGCCGTCGTGGCGATGTTGATCCAGAGCATCGCGATGGCGACGCCCCAGTGCAGGGCATCCGACGGCGATCGAAACTTGACCCAGGTGACGAGCCATAGCGTGAGCAGGGCCAGCTGCACGGCGAGATATCTGGCGCGGTTGAGGCGGCCCTTGAAGCTCAGAAGTAACCAGGCGTAATCCATCGCGACCTCCGGCCTGCAAGATCGGCTCGCGGTTCGGAGCATTGGTCGCGCAGGACGGCGGCGCGGTTCACCTCGCCCCGCTTGCGGGGAGAGGTCGAAATTCGCCATGGCGAATTTCGGGTGAGGGGGACTCTCTGGAAGTGATGCTGTTGAGAAAGCCCCTCACCCCGACCCTCTCCCCGCAAGCGCGGGGCGAGGGGAAGAATAGTGGCTAATCCCGCAGCAGTTCGTTGATGCTGGTCTTGGCGCGGGTGCGCTCGTCGACCCGCTTGACGATCACGGCGCAGGCGGTGGAGGGGCCGGGCTGGCCGTTCTTCAAGGGCCGGGCCGGCAGGTTGCCGGGCACCACGACGGCATATTCCGGCACCTCGCCGACGAAGATCTCGCCGGTGTCGCGGTCGACGATTTTGGTCGAGGCGCCGAGGAATACGCCCATCGACAGCACCGCGCCCTTGCGCACGATGACGCCTTCGGCGACTTCCGAACGCGCGCCGATGAAGCAATCGTCCTCGATGATGACGGGCTCGGCCTGCAGCGGCTCCAGCACGCCGCCGATGCCGACGCCGCCGGAAATGTGCACGCGCTTGCCGATCTGGGCGCAGGAGCCGACCGTCGACCAGGTGTCGATCATGGTGCTCTCATCGACATAGGCGCCGAGGTTGACGAAGGACGGCATCAGCACGACGTTGCGGGCGATGAAGGCGGAGCGGCGGACGATGGCGCCCGGCACCGCGCGAAACCCGGCGTCGCGAAACCGGTTCTCGCCCCAGCCGTCGAATTTCGACGGCACCTTGTCCCACCACGTGGCCTGGCCGGGGCCGCCTGATATCGCGCCCATGTCGTTGAGGCGGAACGACAGCAGCACCGCCTTCTTCAGCCACTGATTGACCTTCCACTTGCCGCTGGCCTCGCGCTCGGCAACCCGGGCCTCGCCCTTGTCGAGCAGTTCGAGCGCGGAATCGACGGCGTCGCGGACTTCGCCCTTGGTCGCGGTCGAGACGCTGTCGCGGGCATCGAACGCTGAATTGACGGTGGCTTCGAGGGAGGCGAGAGACATCGAGATTTCCTCAGGGCGCGCGGGGATTGTGGGCGATTTGGGAGGCTTTTGTCGGGATTTGGCGGCAGAGAGTCAAGACGCGCCGAGGTGCTCTTTCTTCCTTCTCCCCTTGTGGGAGAAGGTGGCGCGAAGCGCCGGATGAGGGGTCTCTATCCGCGGAGACAAACCCCTCACCCGTCGCCTCACTTCGTGAGGCGCCACCCTCTCCCACAAGGGGAGAGGGGAAGAGATCTATCCCGCAGCGCTCAATCGCTGCAAAAATCCCGTCAGATCATCCGTGACGTGATCGACATAGGCTTCACCGCGGCCTTCCAGCTCCCAGTCCTCGCGCACCACTTCCTTGGAGCCGTCGGGCACCACCAGCACGGTGGTCATGCCGAGCTGATGCGGCACCACGAGGTTGCGCGCCAGATCCTCGAACATCGCCGAGGTGCCGGGGGTCACGCCGTGATCCCTCAGGAATTTCTGATAGGTCTGCGGCGCCGGCTTCGGCTCCAGTTCGGCGGCGATGATGTCGAACACCGCTTCGAAATGATCGCCGATGCCGAGCCGGGCCAGCACCGCGGCGGCGTGGTCGGTGGAGCCGTTGGTCAGGATCAGCTTGCGCCCGGGGAGCCTCGCGATCGCGGCACCCATTGCGGGGTTGGGCTCGAGCGGCGAATGGTCGATCCTGTGCACATAGGCGAGATAGTCGTCGGCGCGCACGCCGTGCTCGGTCATCATGCCGCGCATGGTGGTGCCGTAGCGCTTGTAATAATCCTTCTGGATCAGGCGCGCCTCATCCCGCGTGATCTTCAGCCAGTCGCTGACGAACTCGCCGATCCGCGCATCGACCTGCTGCCACAGATTGACGTGATGCGGGTACAGCGTGTTGTCGAGATCGAACACCCAGGTGTCGATCTCGGTGAAGGCGCGGGGTTTCGCGGGTGCAAATGTCATGGCTCTTTCTTCACCTCTCCCACTTGCGGGGGAGGTCGGCGCGCTCGACAGAGCGCGGCGGGTGGGGGAAATCTCTCGTCGTACTCTGGCACCGAATATGCGGCGACACCCCCACCCCAGCCCTCCCGCCGCAGGCGGGAGAGGGAGCACGGCAGTGCAAGATGCGCGACCAAATTCCTCATCATGGCAGTGCAAACCGCAGCGTCTTGCCGCCGCCGCTCATGTCGACGGCGGCAAAGCCGGCTGCGGTGAGGCCGCGGTTGCCGCAGTCGTGCTGGTCGTTGATCTCGAATTTGCTCTCGCGGGTGCACAGCTGGGTGGCGCCGCCCCAGTTCAGCGGCCGGTCCCTGAATTTGAGCGCGCGGTTTTCACCGTCGACCGCCTCGGCGAAACTGAAGATCTGCTTCGGCTGGCCGGATACGTCGGGATGCAGGCATTTGCCGGGATCGATGCGGTACCAGCCGCGGCTGATCACGGTCTTGCCGTCGTCGGTGCCGACCGCGGCCATGATCTTGTGCGGCGTGTCGTTGCACCAGGTCAGTCCGGTGGTGGAGGGCGATTGCACCGCGTCGATCATGGTGGCGAAGAATTTCGGCGACTGCACAATGTCGGGGCTCAGTCCGCGGCTTTTCAGGAAGGCCGCCAGTGCGCCTTGCGTCTTCGGGCCATCGACGCCGTCGATCGGCGCGGCATCATAGCCCGCGATCACCAGCAGCCGCTGAATGGCGGCCAGCCGCGCCTGCTCGTCGTCATATTCGCTGCCTTCGGCCAGATACGCCACCAGATGACCGTCGTCGGTCCTGGTCGGGCTGATCTGGGTGAACGGCGCCGGGGTCTGCCCGGCGCGGCACTGGCGCGCCGCGGCAATGACGAAGTTCTCCGGCGCGATGCACAGCGTATCGTTGCCGCTCTGCGGCACCGGCGATGAGCCGTAGACGCCGAGCGCACGGGCATTGAGCAGGATGCGGTCGGCGGCCAGCGTGCCCTGCGCGACGACGCGGCACGCCGCCGGATCGATCCGGAACCAGCCCCGCGTCGCGGTGGCAGCCTTGTCGTCGATGCCGATCGCGACTTCGACCACATAGCTCATGCGGTTGCAGAGCTTCAGATCGGCATAGGCGGGCGCCGACGAAACCAGGAACGAGATCGTTGCCGCCGGCAGTGCCGCAGCGATGCGCGCCCAGTATCGCCGCGACCTTGCGCGAAGGCGGCGCGTGAAGCGGGCGAGCCTGGGATTAGCGCGTGTCACTTGTGGATCAGCGTGCCGGTGCCCTGGTTGGTGAACAGTTCGAGCAGCACGGCGTGCGGGGTCTTGCCGTCGATGATGACGACGCCCTGGACGCCCTGCTCGAGCGCGTAGATGCAGGTTTCGACCTTCGGGATCATGCCGCCGGAAATGGTGCCGTCGGCGATCAGCTTTCGCGCGTCCTTCACCGACAGTTCCGGAATCAGCTTCTTCGACTTGTCGAGCACGCCGGGAACGTCGGTCAGCAGCAGCAGCCGTTTGGCCTTCAGCGCACCGGCGACCGCGCCCGCGAAGGTATCGGCATTGACGTTGAGCGTCTGGCCATCATGCGAGGTTGCCAGCGGCGCCAGCACCGGGATCAGTTCATGGCCGATCAGCTGGTTCAGCAGCGTCAGGTCGACCACATCGGGATCGCCGACGAAGCCGAGGTCGATGGCCTTCTCGATGTTGGAGTCCGGGTCGACCATGGTGCGCGTCGTCTTCGACGCCTTGACCATGTTGCCGTCCTTGCCGCAGAGGCCGACCGCCTTGCCGCCGGCCTCGTTGATGTAGCCCACCAGCGTCTTGTTGATCGAGCCGGCCAGCACCATCTCGACAATCTCGATGGTGGCGGCATCGGTGATGCGCAATCCGGCGGCGAATTCGGAGACGATGCCGAGCCGCTTCAGCATGGTGGCGATCTGCGGCCCGCCGCCATGCACCACCACCGGGTTGATGGCGGTCTGTTCCAGCAGAACGATGTCACGGGCGAACGCCTTGGCGGTTTCCTCGGCGCCCATGGCATGGCCGCCATATTTGATGACGATGGTTTCCTCGTCATACTGCTGCATGTGCGGCAGCGCCTCGGACAGGATGCGGGCCTGATCGAGCGGACTGATATGCGGCGCGTCGGTCATGAAGCAGGTCTCGTCGGATTTGCGTTGGGCGGGTTCTTATCTGATTGGCGGGCGCGGCGCAAAGAGGGGTGGTCTTCCTTTCTTCCCCTCTCCCCTTGTGGGAGAGGGTGGCCGCGATGCGCAGCATCGCGGACGGGTGAGGGGGTGGCTCAACAGGCAGTTTGCCTGCGGATGGAGACCCCTCATCCGGCAGCCTTCGGCTGCCACCTTCTCCCACAAGGGGAGAAGGAAGAAGGCGCATCCCGCCTTAATTGCGTTTCGGCCACGCCGCGGCCACGGCCAGCAACAGCCAGCTTACGATCAGCAGTGTGCCGCCGGCCGGGGCGGCCATCGGGAACAGCCCGTGGCCGGCATATTGCCGCAGCGTCAGGTCGCCGGCGAACAGGGTCGTGGCGACGAAGAAGCTCCAACCGGCAAAAATCCCGATCCGGAGATGAATGACGCCGCGCTCGGCCAGCGCCACCGTGCCCAGCACCGCCGCGGCGTGAAACAGCAGCATCGAGGAAGCCGATGCCAGCCGTGCGGCATCGGGCTGATGTGCGGATGCCGCCGCCAGCATGACGCCGTCGGCGCCCATCACGCCGGCCAGCACGATCAGGATGCGAATCGCACGCGCGTTCATCGTCAGCTCCGTTCGCCGAGCAGCCGCACCATGGCGGCGCGCAATTCCGGCATTCCGGCGCCGGTGCGCGAGGAGGTCACCAGGATTTCCGGAAACGCGGCGGGATGTTTGAGCAGCGCGGTTTTGACGTCGGCGACACGCTGTTCGAGCTCGGCCGGCTTGACCTGGTCGGCCTTGGTGAGCACGACCTGATAACTCACCGCCGACTTGTCGAGCGTCTTCAGCACGTCGAGATCGACCTCCTTGAGGCCATGCCGCCCGTCGATCAGCACGTAGACCCGCGCCAGGCTGGCGCGGCCCTGCAGGAACTGGTGGATCAGCTTGGTCCATGATGCGACCTTGGCCTTCGGCGCGGAGGCGTAGCCGTAGCCGGGCATGTCGACCAGCCGGAAGCCGGCATTGTCGGGGCCTTCGAAGAAAATCAGTTCCTGGGTGCGGCCCGGCGTATGCGAGGTCCGCGCCAGCGCATTGCGCCCGGTCAGCGCATTGATCAGGCTGGATTTGCCGACATTGGAGCGGCCGGCAAACGCGACCTCGACGCCCGCCATCGGCGGCAGCGTTTCGATCGAGGGCGAAGCCCAGATGAAGGTCCATTCGCCGGCGAACAGTTTCCTGCCGAGCTCAAGCAGCTTCGCATCGGGTTCATCGCTCATGCGAAGGGGCTTTCGTTAGAGGCCGCGAATGCGGCCTCGTCATTGCGAGCGAAGCGAAGCAATCCATCTTGCGGCGTCAAGAAAGATGGATTGCTTCGTCGCAAGTGCTCCTCGCAATGACGGGAAGTTACGTCTTCGACTCAGCCTTCTTCGAGGCGAACGTGGCCTTGAGATTGTCGAGCAGTTCCACCTTCACGCCGTTCTTGCGCATGATGTAGCTCTGCTGCAGCACCGAAAGCAGGTTGTTCCAGGCCCAGTAGATCACGAGGCCGGCCGGGAACGAGGCCAGCATGAAGGTGAAGATCAGCGGCATCCAGTCGAAGATCATCTTCTGGGTCGGATCCGGCGGCGTCGGATTGAGCTTCATCTGGAACCACATCGTGATTCCCATGATGATCGGCCAGACGCCGAGCATCAGATACGGACCGACCACCGGTCCGAGCGTCATGGGATCCCAGGGGATCAGGCCGAACAGGTTGAACAGCGTGGTCGGATCCGGCGCCGAGAGGTCCTTGATCCAGCCGTAGAACGGCGCGTGGCGCATTTCGATGGTGACGAACAGCACCTTGTAGAGCGAGAAGAACACCGGGATCTGCAAGGCGACGGGAAGGCAACCGGCGATCGGGTTGATCTTCTCCTTCTTGTAGATCTCCATCATCTCCTGTTGCTGCTTCTGGCGGTCGTCGGGAAAGCGCTCCTTCAGCGCGGCCAGCTGCGGCTGCACCGATTTCATCTTCGCCATCGAGGCGTAGGATTTGTTGGCGAGCGGGAAGAAAATGATCTTCACCAGCACCGTCACCAGCAGGATGGCGACGCCGAAATTGCCGAACAGGTGAAAGAAGAAGTCCAGCGCCACGAACATCGGCTTGGTGATGAAGTGGAACCAGCCCCAGTCGATCAGGAGGTCGAAGTGGTTGAGCCCGAGCTGCTTGTTGTAGCCCTCGAGGCCGGTGAATGGAAAATTGATGCCGACCACGCTGGCTTCCTTGGCGCCGGCGAACAGCCGAGCATTGGAAGAGACGGTGCCGCCGATCGCGACGGTCTGCGCATCCTGCAGATAGTCGGTCTGATAGGTGCGGGTGGCTCCCACCAGGTTGGACGAGAACCGCGCCTGAAGTTTCGCTGACGTGTCCGGAAGCAGCGCCGCGGCCCAGTACTTGTCGGTGATGCCGAGCCAGCCGTTGGTGACATTGAAGGTCTTCGACTTCTCTTCGTCGATCTTCGAGTAGCTGTATTCCTGCAGGCCCTGCTCGCCGAGATAGCCGATCAGGCCTTCATGCAGGATGTAGTAGCCCTCGACCTTCGGGGTGCCGTGCCGCGAAATCAGCGCGAACGGATACAGCGTGACCGGCGCATTGCCGACATTGGTGACGTCGTCCTTGATGGTGAAGAGATAACGCTCGTCGATCGCGATCGTGCGGCGGAAAGTGAGGCCTTCGCCATTGTCGTATTTCAGGGTCACCGGGCTGTTCGGCGCCAGGCTGCCCGAGCCTTCCTGCTGCCACAGCGTGTCGCGATCCGGCAGCCGCACGGTCGAACCCGCGGCGGCGACCCAGCCGAACTCGGCATAATAAGGCGTCGGCGAGCCCGAGGGCGAGAACAGCACCACCGCCGGCGATTTGGGGTCGACCGTGGTGCGGAATTGATTCAGCGCGAGGTCGTCGATGCGGGCGCCCTTCAGCGCGATGCTGCCGCTGATTTTGGGGGTCTCGATCTTGATGCGCGGTGCCGCAGCGATCGCGACCTCGCGGTTGACCACCACCGGCGCCGCGGCGGGCTGGGTGGCTCCCGGAGCGCTGGGCGCGCCCGGCGCGCCGGCCTGCGGGGTGGCGGGGGTGCCGGCCGGGCTCCCGGGTTGCGCCGCCTGCTTGGCCTGCTCCATCTGGGCCTGCTGCGCGCGCTGCTTTTCCATCTGGGGCATGTTGAAGAAGTATTGCCAGCCGATCAGCACGAGGCCGGACAGAATGACGGCGAGAATGGTGTTGCGATTATCGGTCATCGTTCAAGGTCTCGTCATTCAATTCGGTTTGCGGCTGGCGCGAGAGTCTTTATTCGAGGCGGTGTCCTGACGCGAACCGGGGCCCACGTCGCCGGCAGGCGCGTCGGCAGCAATTTTGGACGGTCTCGTCACCTGGTTCCTGGGCTGCCGCTCGAGGCGACCGAGCGCCGAGCGGAGATCGTCGAGCATGGCCGCAAAGTCGCGGTTCAGTGCGGTACGTCGGCCGACTAGCACATAATCATGGTGCGGTCGCATGGATATGACGTCCACCCGCTTCACCAGTTCGCGAAGCCGGCGCTTGATGCGGTTGCGCTCGGTGGCGGTGCCGTTCTTCTTGGTAACCGTGAAACCGACCCTGACAGGGCCGTCATCGTCGCGCAGCCGGCCTTGCAGCACGAAGCCAGCGCTGTTGGCCCGCGCGCCATTGGCAACGGCGAGGAAGTCCGCCCGCTGCCTTAGCCGATCCATGATGAAATCCCCGGGAAGCCCGGCTCAGGCGCTCAGGCGCTTACGGCCGCGCGCGCGACGCGCGGCGAGAACCTTGCGGCCGCCGACCGTGGCAAGGCGGGCGCGGAAGCCGTGGCGGCGCTTGCGCACCAGTTTGCTGGGTTGATAAGTCCGCTTCACGGGTAGTTCTCCGCTGACCGGGCAATGTGCCTGATAAATGAGGTAAGCCCGGTGATGTTGACCGGCCCGAACGGGCCGTTTCCGGCCCAATTTGAGCCGCCCCGGTCGAACCGGGCCATCGCGGACAGTTGGCGCGGCTTATACGGGAGCGACCTGTTTTCGTCAATGTTGCGCCATGTCGCATTCCGGGTTCCTCGAAACGACGCAATTGCCGCGAATATATCTGTTTTCGCGGGGTTTTTGACTGCAGCGGGCGCTGTGTCGCCGGATCCGGAATCCGACCGACATTAGCGATCCGTAATTTGACCTGTTGCAGTGCAGAACGCATCCTCGAAACAATGGCACCGAGGCCTATATCGTGTCCGTCACCGACCAGCAGCCAGCCCATGAGAAGCCGCGGTCAAGGCTGCCGCCGCGACGGCTTGGCCTGTCCGGCAAGCTGCTGCTGCTGACCATTCCGCTGATCATGATCGCGGGAATGCTGATTTACGTGCCCTCGATCGCCAATTTCCACATGAACCGGCTGAACGACCGGCTGGCGGCGGCCAACACCGCCGCCCTGGTGCTGGATGCCGCCCCGCTCGGCATGGTTCCGGATTCGCTGTCCCGGCAGATCCTCAAAAGCATCGGCGCCCGTGCGGTGGCCATCAAGATGGGACAGCAGCGCCGGCTGCTGGCCAGCGCCGACCTGCCGCCGGCGATCGATCGCGACATCGACCTGCGCACCATGACGGTGTGGGAGGGAATCCGCGATTCCTTCGAAATCATGCTGGAGCGCGGCAACCAGGCGATCAGGGTAATCGGCCCCGCCTCGGGCGGCGGGCATTTCATCGAGGTCGTGATCGACGAGGCGCCGCTGCGCCAGGCCATGTACCGGTTTTCCCGCAACCTGCTGCTGGTCTCGCTGGGTATCGCGATGCTGACCGCCGGGCTGGTCTATCTGGCGCTGCATTTCCTGTTCGTGCGCCCGATGCGGCGGCTGACCGCGAGCCTGGTCGGATTCCACGAAAACCCCGAGAGTTCGGCCTATATCATCGTGCCCAGCCAGCGCGGCGACGAGATCGGCGTCGCCGAGCGCGAATTGAGCGACATGCAGCGCGACCTGGTGTCGATGCTGCATCAGAAGAGCCGGCTCGCCGCGCTCGGCCTCGCGGTATCGAAGATCAACCATGACCTGCGCAATCTGCTGGCGTCGTCGCAGCTGCTGTCGGACCAGCTCGCCAGCGTTCCCGACCCGCGGGTGCAGCGCTTCGCGCCGAAACTGATGCGCTCGCTGGAGCGCGCCATCGCGTTCTGCCAGTCGACGCTGTCCTATGGCCGCGCCCAGGAGGCCGCCCCCGACCGCCGCATGATCCTGATCGAGCCCGTGGTCGCCGAGGTGCGGGAATCCGCAGGCCTCGCCACCGACGCCTCGATCGGCTGGATCAGCGCGATCGAGCGCGGGCTCACCATCGACGCCGATCCCGACCAGCTGTTTCGCGTGCTGCTCAACCTGGTGCGCAACGCCGCGCAGGCGCTGGAAAGCCACCCCAAGGGCGACGCCGCGACCTTCCAGATCCGCATCACCGGCCGCCGCGAGGGCTCGGTCGCCATCGTCGAGGTTTCCGACACCGGCCCCGGCGTCCCCGCCAGGGCCCGCGAACATCTGTTCGAGGCGTTCCAGACCTCCGGCCGGCCCGGCGGCAGCGGCCTCGGCCTGGCCATCGCCGCCGAACTGGTCCGCGCCCATGGCGGCGACATCCATCTGGTCGAAGGCACCATCGGCGCCACCTTCCGGATCGCGATCCCGGACCGCCCGGTGGAACTGCTCAGCGTGCGGAACGAGCGGGCACGGGCCTAAACGCCACTTCATCCGTCATTCCGGGGCATCGTCACGGATCCGGCCTCCGGCCGGGCCGATGGCGATGAACCCGGAATCCCGAGGTAATCGGGCGAGATTCCCCGATATGCACTGCACATCCGAGGTTCGCGCGCCGCGCGCCCCGGAATGACGACGTTAAAATGCCCTCGATTCGCCCCGCAGATACCCGCCCGCCGGACCTTGCCAATCCCGACCGGAGCAGGTAGCTAAAGCGCTCTTTCGCGACCTTCCGAACACACCTCGGATGCATCCAGGCCCAAGCCCACGATGCCCAGCGAAAAACGCGCCCGTAGCTCAGCTGGATAGAGCACTAGACTACGAATCTAGGGGTCAGGAGTTCGAATCTCTTCGGGCGCGCCAGCTTTTGATGTCTGCCAACCGGCGACATCCGCACCAGCAGTTGCGGTGCCCCCCTTGGGCGGTGGAGCAGGCCTGGGGCGGTTGTCTTGACCAGGATTCGCAAACGACCATTGCGCTGAACGCGGAGTTCTCCGTCGTGGGAAAATGCTTATGCCGCCCGGCTGGGATCGAAAATCCAGGTCAGTATCGCGATCCTGTACTCATCAGATTTTTCCGACAGCCAAAGCTGTTTGAGCACAGAGTTGACGTTCAGGTAGAACTCGCAATAAGGCCGGCCATCATTCTCTGCAAGCACGACCTTCATTCGTGCCGTGAAGCGGCCTTCGTCCGGTCTGACAATTCCCCGCAACATAAGGAGCTCGCAAGACACCGCTGTCTTGTCCGGCAAAGCGGGGTGCGCCAGCGGTTCATAGCCAAAGCATCGCTCGAGCGTGCGGAGCACCCGGGTGGTTCGTTCGCCGTGGGAGACAAGTACCAACTCTTGTGTCGGTAAGCCCCGAGGAATGATCCACTCCTGGGTTTCCTTGTAGATCTGACCCCCACGTCCGTCGTTCTGCCAGAGCTCAGCGCCGCCCGTTGCGCTGCCATCGGACACTCCCACGACGAGACCAAATCCGGCCACGTCGCCGGCTGCACCCGTCGTGGCTTCGATCCAAAGTTGCTCCTCCCATCTCCATTCGGAGATATCGAAGACATAGTCTCCAGGACGGGGGATGAAGTTGCCGGGATCGCCTGCGGGATCGGGTCCGCCCGTCCAACGCGCTCCCCCGGGCAATTTTCCGTAAAGTCCCTCCGGCGTCGGCCCGAGCGATCGTGGCTTCGGCTTCAACCAATCGAACCATCCCATCCAAAGCCCCCCAAAAAAACCGCGTCGTGGGCGGATTCATACGATTGCCGGTATCCTGCTGGCAGGGCTCGATACTTCCCGAGCAGGGCCAAGGCGACGAGCGGCGGACAACTACGGCTAGAAAAGAACAAAAATAGAACATTACGAGGTCGGCCGCGTCAAGCCTCGGTTTGAGGATTTTCGGTGCAAGCTTCGATTTGCGGTCAGGCCGAGGTTACGGATGAGCGCCCGTGCACCTACGCCGCCGACTGTCGTCCACGCTTATGCGGCGGCGCGATCAGCGCAAAGACAGCCAATTCTCCCTTCAGGCCGCGGATACGTTTGAACTCGTCGGTATTGGCCGTGACAATCGTGGCGCCGGCCGCGCGGGCGTGGGCGACGATCAGCAGGTCGTTGTCGCCGGCCGGTTTGCCCGCCGCTTCCAAAACGTCATGCCTTGGTATCCCGTCACTGTGGGAACTGCTCGACATGGGTCTCCGCGGTACGGCCGAAATAGACGACGCGGGGGAATACCCCTTCACGCGCTTATGCGGCTTTCACGATCCACGCGCTCGCGGTTCGGTCCATCCCACATTACTGCGGACAATTTCCACCACGTCCTGGATGTGTCTCCGGATGAGTTGGCTTCCTGCCTCGATGTCGTGCGCTTCGACATGCTCCAGCAAGCGGCTGTGGTCATCGATGACGCCTGCCAGGAAGCCTTTGCGGTCGATCCCCAGTCGCCGATACCGCTCCAGGCGTGCGTAGATGTTGACGTAGATGCGTAGCATGGCAGGCGACTCATAGCCGCAGAACAGCGCCGTATGAAATCTGAGATGGCGTTCGTCCCATGTATCGTTCAGAGGCTCGGTCTCGCCCGCGCGCTGTCCCACTTCCTTGAAGGAGCGCCATGCTTCGCCCAAACGATCCTGCAACAGCCGGTGATCTGTTTCCATGGCGTGCCGGAACGCCATGACCTCCATCGTCGCGCGCAGCTCGCCCAGTTGTTGCAGTTCATCGACGCTCACCGGCGATACCCAGAATCCGCGCTGGCTTTCGGTATCCACCAGTCCTTCGCCGGCCAGCCGCGCGAGCGCCTCCCGAATGGGCGCGATTCCGATCCGCAGTTGATCCTTCAGGTGATCGAGAACCAGCTTGCTTCCGGGTGCCAGATGCGACGTCAGGATTCCGTGCCGAAGAGCCGCGTAAGCACCCTCGGTCAGGGACGGATAGCCAGAGGTGTCGCGTCGGGATTTCGCCGGGGTGGGGGACATGCCTCGATTATGCCTTTTCCGCCCTGCCAGAGCAAAAAATCGATATTTCCCCGTCGGTCAAGCGCCTGTTTCCACCTTTTAGCAGCCGGGTAAGGCGGCTGTTCCGGCCAAAACAGGGAAATCGGGCGTGGCACGCCGCTTGCTCTCTCTACAGCGAAGAGGACAGGCTGATGCTCGATCATATCAAACAACCCGCAACCCGTCCCTGGATGGACGGCGCCACGGGTTTGCCGCTCCTGTCATTCGACGGCATCTGGCACACCTTTGCCGGACAGGACCGGACTGTCGATGCCCTGCGCGATATCGATCTGCGCATCGAGCCCGGCGAATTTGTCGCGATTGTGGGTGCGTCCGGCTGCGGAAAGAGCACGCTGCTTCGCATCGCCAGCGGTCTGCTGAAGCCCAGTCGCGGGTCGGTGTCCTTTTCGGGCGAACCTCTCGCAGGACCGTCCAGCGAAATCAGCATGATCTTCCAGGACGCGGTGATGCTGCCCTGGTTCAGCGTCATCGATAACGTCACGCTGCCGGAGCGGGTCGCGCGCCGCAACATGGACGAGGCCCGGCGCAAGGCGCGCGGGCTTCTGGAGTCCGTCGGTCTCGGCGACTTCACGGATTCGTATCCGGACCAGCTGTCGGGCGGCATGCGCCAGCGGGCCGGAATTGTGCGCGCGCTGATGACGAAGCCCAGGCTGCTCCTGATGGATGAACCGTTCGGCGCGCTCGATGCCATGACGCGCGAGAACATGAACCTGCAGCTGGCCGGGATCACGTCGAAGAGCGGCTGCGGCACTCTTCTCATTACGCACAGCATCGCCGAGGCCGTCTTTCTGGCAAACCGGGTGATCGTCATGACGCCGCGGCCGGGGCGCATCGCCGACGAGATCGCGATCGATCTTCCATCTCCCCGCACCAGGGAAACCCTGACCCATCCGGACTTCGTGCGCCTGTGCGACCGGCTTCGCGGATACTTCAGTGAAGATGGCCACGGGATCGATTGAGGCGAATACGATGACGCTGCAGAACATACTGCCTTCGGACGATCAGGCGCTGCGCACCGCGGCGCGTCCACCGCTGTTGACGCCAAGGCTGCGCCGCGGCCTGGTCTCGATCGTCCTGCTGATCTCGCTCTTGTCCGCATGGGAAGGCGCAATCCGCGTCTTCGACATTTCCAGCCTGATGTTTCCGGCTCCGTCGAGCATTGCGCTGGCCTTGAAGGAAGGTCTGGTCAGCGGGCTGTACTGGCAGCATATCGGCGTCACGATGTTCGAGATGCTGGTGGGCCTGCTGATCGGCGCTGTCTGCGGTTTCGTCATCGGCGTGGTGATCAGCGAATTCGAGCAGGTGGGCCGGATATTGTTCCCCTATCTGGTTTCGATCCAGTCGCTGCCGAAGGTCGCCATAGCTCCCGTCATTATCATGTGGTTCGGGTTCGGGATCGAATCCAAGCTTGTCGTCGTCGCGCTCATCACGTTCTTTCCGATCCTGATCAACACCCTCAGTGGGCTGTCGATCATCGACGAGCAGCGCATCGACCTGATGCGTGTTCTTCTGGCGGACCGCTGGCAGACCTTCCTCTATGTCAGGCTGCCGTCCGCCGCGCCCACCATCTTCGCCGGGCTGAACGTCGCCGTGGTGCTCGCATTGACGGGTGCCATCGTGGCCGAGTTCGTCGGCGCCCAGCGCGGGCTTGGCGTGTTGTTGATGCAGTCGCAGACCAACCTCGATACCGCCGGCATGTTCGCGGTGCTCGTGCTTCTGGCCTGCATCGGACTTGCCGCCAACCTCTCGGTCCGCCGTCTGGAGCGGACGGTATTGTACTGGGCGAAGCGGCGGGATTCCCGATGACGGTCCAGACCGGAGAATTCGCGCAGGCGCTCGACGCACGTGCGCAGGCGATCGTGGATTCCTGCACCGCATGCGGGGCCTGCTTCGAAGCCTGTCCAATGACCGTCCCGGCCGGGATCAGCGGCGAGGCGGGAGACCGTGCTGCCGAAGGCATCATCGGACTGCTGTCCGGCGGCCAGACCAACGAAACATCGGTGCGCTGGGCGGAAGTCTGCTCCGGCAGCGGCGCCTGCATTCCGGCCTGTCCGGAGGGCATCAATCCGCGCTTCATGATGTCGCTGGCACGCCTTGCCCTGAACCGGCGAGCCCCGGCCGAAGAGCAGGCGCGACTCGGCCAGAAGTCCTATGCGACCATGACGAAAAGCGTACGCGCCCTGTCGCAGATTCAATTGTCGCCGGAGGTGCTTTCACTGTTCCGGGAACGGCGCGAGAATGCGTCGCCGGATGTGGTGTTCTATACCGGATGCAATCTTCTGAAGACGCCGCACATTGCGTTGCTGTGCTTCGATATTCTCGACCGGCTCCGGATTTCCTATCGGGTCAATGGCGGGCCCGGCGACTGCTGCGGCGTGCTTCAGTATCGTACCGGAGACCGGGAGGCCGCCGGCCGTCTGGCCTACCGCACGCTCGACCGCTTTGCCGAAAGCCGCGCGCCGGTGGTGCTGTCATGGTGCCCCACCTGCCAGGTGCAGCTGGGAGAAAACGTGCTTCCCGGATTCCTGCCGCAGCGGCCCGCCGCCGACTTCTCGATCCAGTCGTTCGTCGTGTTCCTCGAGCAAAATCTCGAACGGCTCCGGCCTCATCTGACGCGCCGCGTCCAGAAGCGTGTCGGCCTTCATGAACATCCCGGCGTCGAAGGCGTCGGAACCGCCGCCGAGAGCATCCTGCGCGCGGTGCCCGGCGTCGAATTCGTCGATCTCGCGCAGCCGCGTGTCGGCTGGATGTGCAACACCCTGCAGCCGATGCCGGCCTACAAGAAATCGCTGCATGCGGAGTTGCTGCAGGCGGCCGAGGATGCCGGCGTCACGACGCTGGCCGGCGTTTATCACGCCTGCCACCGGGAAATCTGCAGCCATGAGAAGGAATGGCCGTTCGAGATCGTCAATTTTCTCGAGATCGTCGGCGAAAGCATGGGGATCGTGCACGCCGACAATTTCAAGCGGCTCAAGATGATGCAGGACATCGATCTGGTGCTGCTCGATGTCGCCGAGGTTGCCGCATCGAACGGCCTCGATCTGGAGCAAACCCGGGACATCATTGCACAAGGGCTTTTCGGCGAGCAGCCTCTGCCGCTCGGCCGCAGTTTATCCGTCACATGAAGAAAGGCGTTCCACCGTGTCCATGAAGAAGTATCTTCGCCATCACGTCGCAGCAGCACTCGCGGCGGCCTGCTTCGCCGTCGCTCCGGCGTCGGCCGCGCCGAAGAAGGTTACGCTGCTGCAGCCGGTGCCTGCGATCGATATTCGAAACGCGCCCTGGGCGGTTGCGCAGGAGATGGGATGGCTGGCTGACGGTGGCATCGATCTCGATATCCAGTTCGCCAAGGGAAGTGTGGTCGTGATCCAGCAGATCATGGCCGGCAACGCGCAGTATGGCATGCCTCCTCCCGAGCCTGCCGTCATCGCGCTTTCAAAGGGCGGCGCCGTAAAGTTCTTCTTTGCATCGACGACGAAGAGTCCGTTTCCCCTCGTGGTGCTTGAAAACAGCCCGATCAGGAGCCTGGGGGATCTGAAGGGCAAGACCATCGGCCTGCACTCGATGACTGCGGTCCAGTACTTCACCACGCAGTCGATCCTCCGGTCTGTCGGCCTCAAATTGCCGGGTGATTTCAACTTCGTCGAGGTCGGCGCGGGGCCGGCCGCGCTCAAGGCGTTGCAGGACGGGCAGATTGCCGCGCTCGCAACCAACATCTTCAACTACGGCGGCTTCGAGAGCCGCGGGGTGAAGTTTCGGTATATGACGTCGCCTGAAGTGGAGCCCATCTTCGCCTGGGGCCTGATGGCGACGCCCGCCTATTTGAAAGAGAACGAGAAGGAAGCTGTCCATCTCGCCCGCGCCTTCGCCAAGGGTAACGTCTTCTGCCGCGCCAGGCCGGAGGAGTGCGTCCGCATTTTCCTGAAGCGTTTTCCGACCGTGCGATCGCCCGGAATCCCGGAGGAACAGGCGATCTCCGATCAGCTCCGCATCCTCGCGAAATTCAACGAGTACGCGCCGCAGACGCCAGGGAAGCCATGGGGCTGGTATGATGCGGCGGCGTGGAAGGGGGTTGTCGATTACATGGTAGCGAGCGGCCAGTTGCCGCAGGCGATCGACCCATCGCCGCTCTACACCAACGATCTGCTGGACCAGATCAACGCTTTTGACGCCAAGAGCGTCACCACCGG
Source organism: Pseudomonadota bacterium (assembly GCA_040390145.1). GTDB lineage: Bacteria > Pseudomonadota > Alphaproteobacteria > Rhizobiales > Xanthobacteraceae > Bradyrhizobium. The sequence goes on along the minus strand of JAZJYY010000106.1, from coordinate 15,426 downwards.
TCAGGCGCGCTGACCGGCCGTTCCTTTGTCATGGATGGTTGTTCAGTGCGCAGCCATCCATCAATTCCCGAGGCGCCATGCTCCCCCTCTTTCATATGATCTCGAACGGGCCGACGCCCGTTGCGCCGTTCAGTCACGCTGTCGAGGCCGACGGCTGGGTTCTTCTCACCGGGCAGATGCCGACCGACCCGGAGAATGACAGCGCGCCATTGCCGGACGGCATCGAAGCGCAGACGCGCCGTGTCATGGACAATCTCGGGCTCGTCCTGGCCGGGCTCAATCTCGGCTTCGAGCATGTCCTGGGTGCGCGTGCGTATCTGACCCATTTCAATGAGGATTACGCGGCGATGAATGCCGTCTATGCGAGCTACTTTCCCGCGGACCGGCGTCCGGCGCGAACCTGCATCGGCGTGACCGGTCTCGCCCGCAATGCACGGGTAGAGATCGATTTCGTCGCGCGGCGCCCCGTCGGCTAGTTGCGGTTTTGCCTCTAATGCCCCTCCGGCACCCCCGCCGCCGACATCGTAGAGCGCGATCCCGTTCCATCCGCCTAGGCCGCCCGGCTGTGCCCCTCGTCGCCGAATAGATGGACCTTGTTGCGGCCGGCGGCCTTCGCATCATAAAGCGCGAGGTCGGCTTCCGCCAGCAAGTCGGTGATCCGCCGGCGATGCGGGCGGCCGATCAGAGCAACTCCGATCGAGGCGCCAACCTCGAGCCGAAGACCATTCCAGAAAAGCGGTCGGCTCAGCATCGCGACGGTCTGCTGCAGCACGTGCGCGATCCGGGCAGGGCTGGTCGGCGCGCTCAGGATGATCGCGAATTCGTCGCCACCGAGCCGGGTGACCAGACCAGCCTCGTGGAAGGCCCGCCCCAGACGCCGCGCGGCCTCGCACAGGCAGGCATCTCCGGCCTGATGGCCGAACGTATCGTTGAGGTCCTTGAAACGATCGAGGTCGATCAGGGCGAGTGCCGACGCGAAGCCATTATTCAGGCTGTCGCCAACGACCTCGCGGTAGCGGGCCTGGAAAACGGAGCGATTGGCGAGCCCGGTGAGCGGATCGGTTTCGGCTTGCCGCCGCAGGTTCTCCATGGCTTGTCGGTCGGACGTGATGTCCTGTTTGGAGCCGAAGATCCGCACCGGCCGTCCGCCCTCTTCCACCATGTTGATCGAGAGCCGCATCCAGCGCTTTTCGCCGCGCCAGGTCCTGATCTCGGTATCGAGCGTTACCGGGCGGCCACTCCGAATCACCTCGGCACGAGCGAGTTCCATATTGCGTCGCGACTCGTCGATATAGAGATCGACGATGCTCGCGCGCCGCAGCGGGTTGCCCATCGGATAGCCGAAGATGTCGTGGACGCCGGGAGTCCAGATCAGGCGCTCGGTCTCGATCTCACATTCCCAGGCGCCGATGCGAGCGTGATTCAAGGCCTGATCGTAGAGGCGCGCGCGAACGGCGTCCGACAGAGCCGCGACAGCCTGGCCTGCTTCATCCCTCATCGACACTCCGGCAGCATTCCGGGATTTTGCCCATACCGCCATGGACTAAAGCTACCGCGTTAACGAACTCTATATTGTCGCTTGCGGTCGGCGGTGCGGGCCGCAGATATCGAGGGCGGACGCCTCCTCGACCACGGCTGCTGACGGGGATTTGCGCCCGCTTCTGGATACCTTGCTGATCTCGAAGCCAAGGCGCGCTGAACGAAGCAGGCGCTACCCCCGCCGCCGCCATCGACCGCATGATCCGCTCGGCCGCCTCGAGATAGACCGGGCTGGAATTCCTGGTCGGCGTCGGGACATTGGCAATGGTCGAGCCCGGCCACAATTCGCGGCGATTTTCCCGCCAATCACTGCCTTCTCAAGCCAGCCAATTCTCCACGCTCAAGCCGCGGATACGTTTGAACTCGTCGGTATTGGCGGTCACGATTGTGGCGCCGATCGCGCAGGCGTGGGCCGCGATCAGCAGGTCGTTGCCGCCGATCGGCTTTGCAGCCGCTTCGAGTTCCGAGCGGATGCCGCCATATTCGCGTCGGCAGGCACATCGAACGGCAGCACGCTGATCTCGCCGAGCAGATCTTCGACGGCCTTGAGCAGCCGTTTCGAGCCGCTCTTGGCGCATCCGTAGCGCAGTTCGGCCGCTACGATGACACTGGTGCAGATGCTGTCCTCGCCCACCTTGGCGATTCGCTTCGCGGTCTTGCCCTGCGGATTCTTGATCAGGTCGGAGATGATGTTGGTGTCCAGCATGTAGGTGGTCAAAACACCTTCTCCCGCGCCGGCACGGGGTCGTCGATTTCAGGAAACCGCTCTTCGATCGGCTTCATCGACTTGAGCAAGGCGACCAGTCCACGCTTGCGCACCGGCTCGATCACCAAACGATCGCCGTCACGATGCATGATCGCCTCGTCGCCCGGCAGTTCGAATTCGACGGGAATGCGGACCGCCTGGTTGCGCCCATTGCGGAATAGTTTGACTTGCCTGTGCTCGGACACGCTTGCCTCCATGGCATATGTTATAGACATCTGCCGTGACGAGCCCGATCGCAAGAGGGTCGCCTCAACCCTTCGGCAACCCCGCCGCCGCCATCGACTGCATGATCCGCTCGGCCGCCTCGAGATAGACCGGGCTGGAATTCTTGGTCGGCGTCGGCACGTTGGCAACGGTCGAGCCCGGGCGCAATTCGCGGCCCTTTTGCATCGCCGTCTCGGCTTCCTCGGTTCTGCCCAGTTGCTGATAGGCCGCCGCCAGCAGCATGTGCGTGCGTCCGCTGGCGGAGGTGATCGCAATCGACTTCTGCAGCCACGGGATGGCGTCTTCGGCGCGGCCCATCAGCATGTTGGCCCAGCCGGCGCCGATCATCCAGGTCCAGCGCGAGACCTGCGGGGTGTCGAAGCGGTCAGCCTGCTGGAACGTCGCCAGCGCGTCCTCGAAGCGTCCCGTTTGAATCTGAGCAAGGCCGACATGGTACAGCGCGATCCCGTTCCACGGATCGAAGCTCAGCGCTCTCGCGCAGGCCACCAGACTGGCGCGGAACTGGTTGGTGGCGTTGAGGAAGCGGCAATAGGCCTCGTTCGCCGGGATGTGATTGGGCTTGGCGCGCAGCGTCTGCTGCAGGATCGCCTCGGCCCTGGTCTCCGACGCCTCGCGCTCGGCCGGGTCCAGCCACACCATCTGGACGCCGCGCATCAGCATTGCTGCGAGCGCGATCTGAACGTCGGAATTATCGCGGTCTTCGGCGAGTGCCTTCTCCAGCATGGCCTGCGCCGCCTGAAATCGTTCCGGCGAGGTCTGCTTGATATGGGCGGTGGCCTGTTCGATCACGACCTTGCTGTTCGCGGCGACCCGCGTCTCGGCGTTCAGCAGTTCATTGAGGCGCAGCGCCAGCGCGTGACCGGCGCCGGCCGCGAGCCGGGACTGCTGCAGCTGCAGGTCGGTGTCCGCGAGATCGACCGAGGTCGAAGCGGCCCACTTGACCTCGCCCGTCGCGCTGCTGGTCATGCGCGCCCGCAACGTCCACGCCTGCTCGCTCTTCTGCAGTTCGCCCTTCACCACGAAGTCGGCCTGCGGCGCGGCGGCTTCCGCAACCAGCACGCGGATGTTCTCGATCTTGGCCATGCCGTCGGCGAGACGGCCGCCGACGTCAGCCGCCATCCTGGCGACCAGCGGATCGTTGCTCGCATCCGCGATCGGCATCACGGCGACCGTCGCGGGCCCGCGCGCAAAAATCAGGCCGGGGCGCAACATCCCTGCGGCGATCGCAGCGCCCAGCATGGCGAGGCCCGCGATCGAAGCGAGCGCAAGGCTGCGACGCCGGCCAAAGCCAGCCGCGCGCTTCGCGGGTTCAACCCGGGTTTCGGCTGCCGCCCCGATACCGGGATCGGCGGGCGCAAGCGGGCTTGCGCCGAGGTCCTGCGGCGCCGCCGGGATGGCCACCGCGGTCACCTCGGCCGTGAACAGATAGCCGCGGCCGGAGATCACCCGGATCATCTCGCGCTTGTCGTCGCCGATCGCGGCGCGGATTTCGCGGATGCATTGAAACAGACTGTCTTCGCCGACATGGACGTTCGGCCAGACCGCTTCCATCAATTGCTGCTTGCTGAGCACGTGCCCAGAACTGACGGCGAACAGCCGCAGCATCTCCAGCGCCTTGGGCCGGAGCTTGATCGCTCCGCCGTCGACGCGGCGCAGCTCGGCGCGCTCCGAATCGAGCTCGAAACCAGAAAAGCGCAGCACCATGCCCTCCAACCGGCAGCCATCTCATTCAGCGCGCGGATCGGCCCCGGCAACTGTGGGCAATCACACAGGTGACCCGAATATCAGAAAAATATCAGAATGTCTCAGTCGCGCTTCACCGCACTGGTTTCCTGGCGCGCGGCAGCGCGCCGACGAACCGTTTGACGGCGTCGAGCACCGGTTGCTGCGCTCCCGCAAAGAACCAGTGATCGTTGCCGTCGAGCTCGACGAACTTCGCGCCGGTGATGTGGCTGGCCATGTCGCGGCCGGCCGCCATCCGCACGGCCTGGTCGGCTCTTCGGTGCAGCACCAGCGTGGGCACGGCAACCCGCGGCAAGAGGTGTCTCACGTCAGTGTCGCGCAACGCCTGGAGCACGGCCCAGATGCCGCCGGGACTGGAGGCCGCGCGCAGCAGGCCGGCCCACCAGGCCCTCGCCTGGGGATCGCGCGCAAGGCTCGGCCCAAAGGTTTCGATCCCGGCAGGACCACCCCATTCGCCGATCAGCTGCTGGCGCCAGGCGTCATAATGGCCTGCCCGCAACGCGTGCGGAAAGTCCGGCGCCCAACATCCCTTTGCCAGGGAGCCGAACAGGATGAGGCCGGCCACCATGCGGGGTTCATCGACCGCGAACTTGATGCAGGCCGGTCCGCATTCCGACGCCCCGAACAGCACGACGCGACGCGTCTGCGCCGCCCGCAAAACGGTGCCGATATCCTCGGCCGTGCCTTCGACGTCAGGCGCCGATCCGACCCGGTCAGACAACCCGACACCGCGGCGATCGAACAGGATCAGCCGCCCATGCGCCATCAGTGAAAACAGGAATGTCCGGCACGCGGGATGCTCCCAAAGCCGTTCCACATGCGAGACGAAGCCGGGCATGATCAGGATATCGAGTTCGCCGCTGCCGTAAGTCTGATACGCCAGATGCACGTCGGCGCCCTTGACGTAGAGCGTTGTCGGAGCGGCATCGGCGCGCGGCGCCGAGGCGGGATTCATCAGCGCTTCGGTCGCGCCTTCCGGTGCCACCCCAAGCTCGTCACGCAGCCGCTGTTTCAGTGCCGCGTGGTGCCGTTCCGCCGAGCTTCGATCGCCTGCCAGCAGCAGGCTGCGGATCAAATGCCGACCATACACCTCGCTCAGCGGATCGAGTTCGACAAGGCGTCCGGCGTGAGCGGCCGCGGCAAAATGCTGGCCGGCGGCATTGTTATCCTGCACCAGGCGTTCAAGCCCGTGCGTCAGCCGCCCCCGCAGCGCCTCACGGCGATAAAACGCCCAATCGTCGAACTCGGGACAATCGCCCAGCGCGAAGCCCGCGAGGAAGTCACCCCGATAGGTCAGGCAGGCCCGCTCGAAATCGCCGCCGTCGCAGGCGCTCTCGAACAGATGCGAGTCGACCCTCAGTTCAATCGCCGGAGACCACCGCACGCTGGCACGCTCGGTCTCGAAAACAGGCCTGCCCAGCATCAGCTCGATGCGATGAAGCATCCGCCGCAGCCGTGCGCGGGAAATCTCGCGGGGACTCTCGGGCCATAGCAGCGTGGCGAGGACGTCGCGCGCAACGGCGCCCCGGGCTTCCGCGAGATAGATCAGCAGCGCAAGACCCTTGCGCAGGTTCAGCTTGATCGGGCTGCCGTCACCGTGGACTTCCGGGAAACCGAACGTCTGAAGCGAGAACCCCGTCATGAAATCTCCCTTGAAATCTCGCTTGAAGTTTCCCCTGAAGTTTACCTTGCCCTGTCGGCCGTCCGGGGGACGCGCAGGGGACGGTGCAGTGATAGCGCTCGGGCCTGATCGAGCCCGCTTGCTACCGCGGGCTCCTGCATGCGGCACCGCTGCCGCCGGCACAATAGGGAAACATTCATGTTCACGCGTCCCGTGATCCTGCTCTATGCCATCGCTAGCTATGCCGTCTTCTTCGCCTCATTTCTCTACGCGCTCGGCTTTGTCGGCAATTATCTCGTGCCCAAGTCGATCGACAAGTCGATTGATGCTGGCGGCGCGGCGAACTGGCGCGAAGCCGTCGTCGTCGATTTGCTGCTTCTCGGCATATTCGCCATCCAGCACAGTATTATGGCGCGCCCGGCCTTCAAGCGATGGTGGGCCAAGTTCCTGCCGGAGGCCAGCCAGCGCAGCACCTATGTGCTGTTCTCCAGCCTGATCCAGCTGCTGCTGTTCTGGCAATGGCAGCCGATCCCGGCTGTGATCTGGCATTTCGAGGGAATGGCGGCCTGGCTGCTGATCGGCATCTACTGGCTCGGCTGGCTGATCATGCTCGCGTCGACCTTCATGATCGATCATTTCGAATTGTCCGGCCTGCGCCAGGCGTTCTCCGCGCTGCGCGGCGCCGAACTGCCGGGTCAATCGTTCAGGACGCCGATGCTCTACAAGGTGGTGCGGCATCCGATCATGCTGGGCTTTCTGCTCGCCTTCTGGGCCACGCCCGAGATGACCGCGGGCCATCTGCTGTTCGCGGCCATGAGCACGGCCTACATCCTGGTCGGGGTCCAGTTCGAGGAGCGGGATCTGATCGCCGAATTCGGCGCCACCTACCAGCACTACCGACTGCGCGTTCCGATGCTGCTGCCGCGCATGGTCGGCCGCCGCAAGGCGGAAGATCGCGAGCGGTCCCAGTCTTATGGAGCGCCACGATGAGAGCGGTTCTGTGCAACGCCTTCACCGGCCCGGAAGATTTGCGCGTCGGCGAGATCGATGAGCCTGTTCCGGCCGGCGACGAGATCCTGATCGAGGTGCATGCGGCTTCCGTGAGCTTCATGGACCACCTCATGGTTTCCGGCCTCTATCAGATGCGGCCACCGACGCCCTTCGTGCCGGGCACGGAAGCGGCCGGCATCGTCGTCGCCGTCGGCGACAAGGTCACGCGGCTTCAGCCCGGCGATCGCGTGGCGTGCGGCGGATGGACCGGCGGCTATGCCGAGCGGATGGTCGCCAGGGAATCGAAGAGCGTGCGCTTGCCGGCCGGCATTGCGTTCGAAACCGCGGCAACGGTCTGGCACAATTACGGCACGGCGTATTACGCTCTGGTCGAGATGGCGCGCGCGCAACAAGGTGAAACGGTGTTTATGTCAGGCGCCGCGGGCGGCGTTGGTCTCGCCGCCGTCGATCTAGCTCGCCATCTCGGCCTGCGCGTCATCGCCGGCGTCGGCTCCGACGACAAGGCAGCCCTGGTGCGCGATTACGGCGCCAGCGAAGTCATCAATTATCGCAGCGAAGAGTTGCGCGCGCGGATCAAGTCGATCACGGGTGGCGAAGGCGTCGATATCTTCTTCGACAATGTCGGAGGGACGCTTTTCGAGCAGATGGCTCGGCTGATGAAGTGGGGCGGGCGAATGCTGCCGATCGGCTTCACCTCGGGCCAGATTCCGTCGGTGCCGATGAACCTTCCGCTATTGAAGAACTATTCCATCGTCGGTGTCTTTACCGGCGCCTGGGTCGAGAAATTCCCGGACCAGGCCGCGCGCATGAATGATGCGCTGGTGCAATTATTGGCCGCGGGGAAAATACGTCCCCATATCGATCGCGTCCTTGCCCTGGAACAGGTCAGGGACGCGATGCGCGCCGTGGCCGACCGGACAGTGCAGGGCAGAATCGTTCTCAAGATAAAATAGCGGGCGCCGGCAAGAAAGGAAGAAATCGATGACGTCTGTTATCATCGACAAGCGCTACTGCGGTCCGCCGAACTCCGGCAACGGCGGATATGTCTGCGGCCGGCTGGCCCGGCACATTCCCGGCGGTGCCGAGATCACGCTGCGCGCACCGCCTCCGCTGAACAAGCGGCTCGATGTCGTCGCCACAGACGACGGGGCATGGGAGCTTCGCGATGGCGCCGCGGTCGTGGCCACCGGACGGCCGGCACGTCTCGCATTTTCGCTGCTGGAGACGGCAAGCTTCGACGAGGCATCCGCCGCCGGGCTGCTGACGCCGATCAAGCCGCACGAGCACCCGCTGCCGACCTGTTTCGTGTGCGGTCCCGCGAGGGCGCAAGGAGATGGCCTGCGTATTTTTGCGGGCCCCCTTGGGCGTCAATCCTGGAATGCTTCGGTGGTGTATGCCGCGACCTGGACGCCGGATCAGAGCCTGGCGGCGGAGGACGGCCTGATTGCATCGGAATTTCTCTGGTCAGCGCTCGATTGTCCCACAGGTTATGCGACCTCTCTCGACCGCGAGAGCGGCAGCCTCGATCCGACGCCGATCCTGCTCGGCCGGATGTCGGCACGGATAGATGCACGGCCGCTCCCGGGAGAGCGCTGTGTCATCACCGCCTGGGAGATCGGCCGCGACGGCCGCAAACGCGTGGCCGAAGCCGCCGCCTATGGTGAAGCCGGAGCATTGCTGGCCGTGGCCCGCGCGACGTGGATTGCGGTCGACCGCGAGGTGCAACTCGGCCGTTCGGAGTAACAATGGCCAGGGGAGGCCGCCGGCGATGAAGTCTGCTGGCGCGAGACGGGCTTGCGCCCTTCTTGTTTTCGGGAGGGTGAAGTTGATTGCATACCTTCGGGCGCATCGCGCCGCGAGAATGCGGAACTGCGTTAGTTCATCGGAAGCCAGATTCGCGAAATCGCAGTGCAGCTCGCGCGTCGCCGCATCATTCATTCCGCCGGCGCCAACTGTCCGCGCGGGCGCGCGGCGGCGGACTCACGGACGCGGACGCGGGCGCGGCGCTTGCGCCACCAGATCACGACGCCGGTCACCGACAGCGCCGCCACCACCAGCCCCATGATCGAGATCAGGATGCGGCCGGGCAGCCCGACGATGCGGCCCGAATGCAGCGGAAATTGCGCCTGCACGAAGATGTCGGCGGCGGTGCCGACCCATGGCAGCCGCGCGCCGATCGGGCGACCGTCCTCGCTGTCGTAATAGAGCTGCGCCGGGCCGACGCCGCCGACGCCATGATCGTCGCCGGGATGGAAGAAGGCCGCGGCGTAGACGCCATGCGCCGGGCCGTAATTGACCGAGCCGACCGGCGTGGTCCAGCCGCGGCTCCTGCCGTCGGCCGCCGCGCGCGCGGCGATGTCGGCAAAGGTGACCCTGGGTTCGATGGGATCGTCGAGATGCCGGTACGGCCGCTGCTCATACGGCGTCGGGGTGTAGTTCGACACCGTCTTCATCAGCGGCGAGAACACCTCGAAGTACAGATTGAGCGAAAACGCCGTGAACGCGATCACGAACAGCAGCGCCCAGGTCCACAGGCTGAAGGCGCGGTGGATGTCGAAATGGATCCGATAGGTGCTGCCCGAGGTCTTGATCTTCCAGGCCGGCGCCCAGCGCGCCCAGAAACCGCGGCCGAGCTCGCGCGCGACGGCGGGCGCGCGTTGTGCGCTGGCGCGGCGGCGGGACGGCAGCGTCAGATAGAAGCCGACGAAACAATCGATGGTCCAGATGATGGCGATGATTCCGAGCACGCGCATGCCCCAGCGGTCGCTGCCCCAGAACTCCGGAATGTGCATGGTGTAGTGCAGTCTGTAGAGGAACGAGACGAAGTTTTCGCGCGTCACCGGCCACGCCGCGCCCCAGTAGCGCCGCCCGAGTTCCGCGCCGGTGTGGGAGTCGAGGAAGATCTGGTTGTAATCGATCTCGAACCGCTTGTGGGTGGCGGGATCGATCCGCGGCATCACGAAGAACCACAGCGAGTGGCCCTGTTCCGGCGTCATGAACATGTGGGTGACGCGCGCGCGCGGATCGCGCTGCTCGATCAGCTTGACCAGATCGACGGAGGGAATCGCCGAACCGCTGCTGGCGACGTCGAACAGTTTTCCGTTGAGCAGGTCGTCAAGCTCGTGATCCCACGAGATGATCGCGCCGGTAATGCCGGAGAAGAACAAAAAGCCGGCGGTGAGCAGGCCGGCCCAGCGATGCAGTCGTCCGAAGATCGATCTCATGACGTCGCCCGTATCGTTGCCGGCTTGGCCGGTATTATTTTTGGCCGGTATGATTTCTGGATATGACCGCTCTAACGCAGGCATGTCAGGAGTACAGAGGATGTTGTTAGAATCGCTCCAGATCGCCGCGGTTCCCCGCTCGGGATCTGCGGTCCGCGGCAAAGCGGATCAATGGCCGTCGTGCTCGCTCTCGCGTTCCGCCGCCTCTTCGCCGCGCGTGCCCGCCGGCGGTGCGCCGCGGGATCGGATGACGATCGCGAGGATGTCGACGTCGACCTTGAGCAGGTCGAGTTCACGCGTCATTTCGCGCACTTCCTGGCCCTTGCGGGCAATTTCTTCCGAGACGTCGATCGCCATGTTTCGCTCGGTGACCCCGCCCGAACTGGCGGTGAACATCTTGGCCCTGATCCACTCCAGCCGCGCCCGATGGGTGTCGCGCGTAAACTTCTTCTCCACGAATTGCCGCCGGGCCTCGAGATAGGCGGCCAGCAATTCGACATCGGGCATCTTGTATATGGTGTCGGCTGAAACGGTCATGGCGCACCGAGAGGCATTGAGATCGTGGCTTCGCCGGGGCGGAGGCGCCGGCGGCGTTCAGGGCCTTATGCCCAGAATATTGCCGCCTCGTCGTTCAACCAACTGGAATCTGCGGAAGTATCTCGGTGATGACGATTTCGAGAGCGCGGCCTGAGGTCGGCCAGCTCGCTGCAGCATGCGCAGGATCCATCCCGTCGCCGCGTTGCAGGGAATTGATCAGTGACCTCCATCGCATTGAACCCGCGGCATCCGCGCAAGCATCGTCCAGCTTGAGCGCTATGCTGAGGGTTTCCCGGGTGGCGTGAAGCTGTTAAGCCCATGACACCCTCAGTTCATCTTCATCCAGACCCGCAATCCATGCCCCTGCCCACCATTACCCCCGCCCAGGTCCGCAGCATGCTGTTGCTGCGCGACGAAATCGCGTTGCTCGATCTGCGGCACGAGGCCGCGTTCGCCACCGGCCATCCGCTGTTCGCCGCCAACATGGCGGCAGGCCGGATCGCGCTCGAAGCCGAGACGCGGCTGCCGCGCAAGGATGTGCCCATCGTTGTCTACGATGCCGGCGAAGGCCTGGTGGCGCAGGCCGCGGATCGCCTGACGGCACTGGGCTACGGCAACGTTCGTCAACTCGACGGCGGGCTGCAGGCCTGGCAGGCGGCGGGCTACGAGATCTTCCAGGACGTGAACTCCTATGCAAAGGCTTTCGGCGAACTGGTCGAGTCCCGCCGCCACACGCCCTCGCTGAAGGCAGAAGAAGTCGCCGCGCTGATCGCGAACGAGGCCAACATTGCGGTGCTCGACGTCAGGCGGTTCGACGAATATGCCACCATGAACATCCCGGGCTCCGTCAGCGTGCCCGGCGCCGAACTGGTGCTGCGCGCCGGCCGCGCGGCGCCGGATCCCGAAACCACCATCATCGTCAATTGCGCCGGCCGCACCCGCTCGATCATCGGCACCCAGTCGCTGATCAATGCCGGCGTCGCCAACAGGGTGGTGGCGTTGCGCAACGGCACCATCGGCTGGACCCTGGCCCGGCAGGATCTCGAACATGGCGCCGACCGGCGCGGCGAGATCGGCGCCTTTGAGGGCGCCGAGGCCAACGCCCGCGACGTCGCCTATCGCGCCGGTGTCCGGCGCCTCGGTCCGGAACAGGCGATGGCGCTCACCGCCCAGACCCACCGCACGCTCTATCGTTTCGACGTCCGCTCGGCGGAGGAATTTACGGCCGGCCACATCGCAGGCTTTCGCCACTATCCCGGCGGCCAGCTGGTGCAGGAGATCGACATGGCCGCCCCGGTGCGCGGCGCGCGCGTCCTGCTGACCGACGACAGAAGCGTGCGCGCCGACATGACGGCGTCCTGGCTCGCGCAGATGGGCTGGGAGGTCTACGTGCTCGACGGCGGCTATGACGGCGCGCTTGAAGTGGGACCGCCGCAGGTGTTGCCGAAGCCCGATCCGTCGCACCGCTACCGGCGTCCCTATGAGGGCACCGACGTCGATACTGGCGCAATGCAGGCCTATCTCGACTGGGAATACGGCCTGGTTGAACAGCTCAGGCGCGACGGCAGCCACGGGTTTTTCGTGATTTGATGGCCACCGCCGCAAGCATCACTCGTCTCCATCAACGAAACGCGCCAGCGTCTCGTTGCTGTAACCCTCCCCGATCGACATGGCGCAGATGCGCGACAGATGCGTGTAGGGCAGGCCGGTCTCCTCGGCCCATGCGTTGAACTGCGCCTGCACCTTGGCGAGGTCGCGCTTCGAAGTGACCGTCTCGGCCACGTCGAGGCCGGCATCGCGCAGGCACGCGACCACGTCCCTGGAGGTCACGAACCCGTCCCAGCCGAGGAACCGCAACAGCATCTGGCCGGTATTGCCGCCGAGCCGGCTGCCGCGTTTTGCCAGCAATTCGAGCAATCCGACTTCGTTGGAGGATGGCCATTGGGCGAGGAACTTGCCAAAGCTGCCGTATTCCCTCGCCACCTCCCTGACGAAGCCGGCATTGGCGCGCACCGACATGATCTTGGCGCCATTGCGGACGATGCTCGCATCCTTCATCAGCCCGTCCCAGAAATCATCCGGCTGCAGCGTGAGCTTGCCCGGCTGGAATTTGAGAAACGCCTTCTCGAACCCCGGCCATTTCGTCTCGATGACGCTCCAGGCGAAGCCGGCGCAGAATGCGCGCCGGGTCATCTCCGCCAGCACGCGGTCGTCGCCGAGCTTGGCGAGAGCCTTCGGGTCCGGCTTCGGCGGCAGCAGTTTGTTCAGCGCCTTGGCGCCGCCCTTGCGCTTCTCGGCGCGGGCGCGGATCGTTTTGAAGGAGACGGTCATCAGGAACACCTGGACGCGGTGGTTTCACCCAATCTAGCGCGCCTTCGCCGAGAGTTTCAATTTTGCGATAGAAGCCATAACGACATTGAGCATCGTGCGCACAGTTAAAACCATCTAGTCTGCGCACGAAATCCGAGAAACCGACCTTAGGAGCGCCACTCGATGGCCGATACGGCAGCCAAAACCAAAGACCAGCCGACTGCGCCGCTACACTCGTGGCCTGACGACGTCTACCGCATCCTCAAGGACGCCGGCGTCAGCCAGGTCGGGATGGTGCCGGATGCCGGCCACAGCCGTCTCATTCGCGCTTTCGACGCCGATCCGGATACCCGGCTCGTCACGCTGACGACGGAAGAGGAAGGCGTCGCCATGCTGGCCGGAGCCTGGCTCGGCGGACAGCGCGGCGTGCTGCTGCTGCAGTCGAGCGGTGTCGGCAACTGCATCAACATGCTGTCGCTGCCCGCGATCTGTCACATGCCGCTGCTGATGCTGGTGACGATGCGCGGCGACTGGGGCGAGTTCAATCCGTGGCAGATCCCGATGGGCCAGGGTACGCAGGCCTCGCTGGAGGCCATGGGCGTCATCGTGACGCGCGCGGATACCCCTGACGACGTCGCGCCGACCGTCTGGGGCGCCGCGAACCTCGCCTTCAACACCTGGCGGCCTGCCGCGGTCCTGATCGGCCAGCGGGTGCTCGGCGCCAAGAACTTCAAGGAACTGGCACGCAAATGACCAATCCGAATGCACTGCTTCATCGTCGTGACGTCGTCAACGAATTGCTGCGCGAGCGCGGCGATATTCTGGTGATCGCCGGCCTCGGCGCGCCGAACTGGGACGTCTCCGCCGCCGGCGACCACGCCAATAATTTTCCGCTGTGGGGCGCCATGGGTGCCGCCACGATGATGGGCCTTGGCCTCGCGCTGGCGCAGCCGAAGCGCAAGGTGCTCGTCATCACCGGCGACGGCGAGATGCTGATGAGCATCGGCTCGCTTGCCACCGTCGCGGTGGAGAAGCCGTCGAACCTGACCATCGCGGTGCTCGACAACGAGCGCTTCGGCGAAACCGGCATGCAGAAGACCCACACGGCCTCCGGCGTCGACCTCGCCGCCATGGCGCTCGCCGCCGGTATCCGCACCTCGCAAACCGTGCGAACCATGGATCAGGTGTCGGAAATCCGCGATCTCGTTCACCAGGGCAAGGGACCGGTGTTCGCGCTGGTGAAGATCAATCCCGAAGCGCTGGTATTCACCTTGCCGCCGGCCGATGGCGTCATCCTGACCACGCGCTTCCGGCAATCCGTTCTCGGCGACGAAGCGCTCTACAACTGACGAAACGACCGAACAAGAAAACTGAACAAAGCCGATCGGTCGCATAAGACCGACGGCAAGGGGAGGGTGGATGATGCGGCGCTTGTTTTCGCTCGCGTTGACGTTGGCAATGGCTCTAACCGCTGCCGCCGCGCACGCCCAGACGGCCTGGCCGACCAAGCCGATCAGGATGCTGGTCGGCTTTGCCGCCGGCGGAAGCACCGATGTGACGGCGCGCCTCATTGCGCAAGCGTTGTCCGAACGCCTCGGCCAGCCCGTCATCGTCGAGAACCGGGGAGGAGCGGGCGGCAACATCGCCGCCGAAGCCGCCGCCAAGGCCGATCCGGACGGCTATACGCTGCTGATGTCGACCAGCACGACATTCGCGACCAATCCGAACCTCTACAAAAGCCTGCCCTTCAACGTGCAGACCGATTTCGCGCCGATCACGCTGACCGCCTTCATCCCGAACCTGCTGGTGGTCCATCCGTCGGTTGCAGCCAACAACGTGGCTGAACTCGTCGCCTATCTGAAGGCCAATCCTGGCAAGTTGAATTACGGCTCGGCCGGCAACGGCTCCTCGCAGCATATCGCCGGCGAACTGTTCAATTCGCTCTCCGGCGGGCGCATGATGCACATCGCCTATCGCGGCGGCGCGCTGGCGGTGAATGATCTCCTGGGCGGACAACTCCAGGTCATCTTCGCACCCTTGGTCGAAGTGCTGCAGCTGGTGCGCTCCGACAAGGTGAAGGCGCTCGGCGTTACCACGGTGAAACGATCGCCGCTGCTGCCGGAGGTTGCCCCCATCGCCGAGACCTTGCCGGGTTACGAGATCGCGCTCTGGAACGGGCTGGTGGCGCCGGCCAAAACCCCGCCCGAGATCATCGACCGGATCAACAAGGCGACGATCGACGCGCTGCGCTCGCCCGAGTTGAAGGCGAAACTGGCCGAGCAGGGCAGCGAGCCGGTCGGCAACACCCCCGCGGAGTTCAAGGCCTTCATCGACAGCGAATTGATCAAATGGCGGAAGCTGGTGGAGATCTCCGGCGCCAGCGTGCAGTAGGCCTCTCCCTCTCCCCGTTCTTCACGGGGAGAGGGTTGGGGTGAGGGGCTCTCTCCGCG
>JAZJYY010000105.1:0-32052 GCA_040390145.1 Pseudomonadota bacterium | reverse complement strand
GTGATTCGCGGCGTGATCGGGTTCCAGGGTTTGTTGATGAGTGATGACGTGTCCATGAATGCGCTGGCCGGATCGATCGCCGAGCGTACCCGAGCCATCGTCACGGCGGGTTGCGACATGGTTCTGCATTGCAACGGCAAGCTCGATGAGATGCGGGAGGTCGCCCGCGAGACACCGGAATTGTCGGGCAAGGCACTGGAGCGGGCGAAGCAGGCTTTGGCATCGCGAAAAGCGCCGCAGCCGTTCGATCGGCAGGCGGCGCGGGCTGAACTGGACGCGTTGATCAATCGGGCAGGGACAGGCGCATGAGCGCGGAAATATTATCATTCGAAACCGGACGGCCCGCCGAACTCGCCGCCGACGACGAGCCGGCGCTGGTCGTCGACGTCGAGGGCTATGAGGGTCCGCTCGATCTGCTGCTGGCGCTGGCGCGGCAGCAGAAGGTCGACCTGCACAAGATTTCCATTCTGGCGCTGGCCGACCAGTACCTGGTGTTCATCGAGGCGGCCCGGAAAATCCGTCTCGAACTCGCCGCCGACTATCTGGTGATGGCGGCGTGGCTGGCCTATCTGAAATCGCGGCTGCTGCTGCCGGAGCCGGCGACCCCTGACGGACCGAGCGCCGAGGAAATGGCGACCGCGCTGGCCAACCGGCTGCGCCGCCTCGAGGCCATTCGCGAGGCCTCCAACCGGCTGATGAACCGCCCGCAATTGCAGCGCGACATTTTTCCGCGTGGCAATCCCGAATCGATCGCCGAGATCAAGCATCCCAAGTTTACCGCGACCCTGTTCGACCTGCTCACCGCCTATGCCGCGCAGCGCCAGCAGCGGGTGCTGGCCACGGTGCATCTGGCACGGCGCACGGTGTGGTCGCTGAGCGAGGCGCGCGCCTCGCTGGAGCGCCTCGTCGGGATGGCCGAGGACTGGAGCCGGCTCGACGAATATTTGCTCAATTACGTCGTCGACCCCTCGCAAAAAGCCACCGTGTTCGCATCCTCCTTTGCCGCGGCGCTGGAACTGGTCCGCGAGGGCGAGGTCGAACTGCACCAGAAAGAGGCGTTCGCGCCGCTGTATTTTCGTAAGCGTCCGCCGCAGGCATCCGACGCGATAACCGCGCCGGATCTGCCGGTTGAGTAAGGAAGAAGGAGACCTAGCCATGGCAAGCCTGGCGGAAAAACGCATAGCGGACGCCGAGGAGCCTTCAGTGGATCCGCAGGCGCGGCCGGAGGAATTGCGGCTGCTGGAAGCGCTGCTGTTCGCCTCCACCGAGCCGCTCGATCAGGCCGCGCTGGCCAAGAAGATGCCCGACGGCGTCGACATCAAGGTCGCGTTGGCGCAATTGCAGGCGGATTACGCCTCGCGTGGCGTCAACCTGGTGCGCGTCGCCAACAAATGGACCTTCCGCACCGCGGGCGATCTGTCCTGGCTGATGACGCGCGAGAGCACCGAGACGCGGCGGCTGTCGCGCGCGGCGATCGAGATGCTGGCGATCATCGCCTATCACCAGCCGGTGACGCGCGCGGAGATCGAGGATATCCGCGGGGTCATTACCTCAAAGGGAACGCTGGACGTGTTGCTGGAGACCGGCTGGATTCGTCCGCGCGGTCGCCGCAAGACGCCGGGCCGTCCGCTGACCTTCGGGACCACCGAAGCCTTCCTGTCGCAGTTCAGCCTGGAGGCGCTGGGCGATCTGCCGGGTCTCGAGGAGCTGAAGGGAACCGGCCTATTGGATTCGCGGCTGCCGGGCGGCTTCAGCGTTCCGACACCGTCGGATGACCCGGCCCTGCGCGAGGACGAGGATCCGCTGGAGATCGGCGACCTGGAACTCGCACTGGCCCCTGCGGTGGAGCCGGAGCCAGAGCCGGGCGAGGGAAGCTGATCCGAAAAAGCGCCGGGGACAGCGCGCGAGCCGGACCAATGAGGCAGATTAACGGTAGTGCGTTAACGCCGATTTGACGCGGCTTAAGTCCTTGTTTTTGCCACCCCCTGAGCCTACTTTCCGGGAAGATTGGGCCGGGTCGCCGGCCGCGTGTTTGGAGGGATGCAGGATGGGTTCGCTTAGCATTTGGCACTGGATCGTCGTGATCGCAGTCGTCCTGCTGCTGTTCGGCCGCGGCAAGATTTCGGATCTGATGGGCGACGTCGCGCAGGGTATCAAGTCCTTCAAGAAGGGCCTGCAAGACGATGAGAAGACGGCTGAAAAGCCTCCGGAGCCGGTCAAGACGATCGATCACAATGCGGCGCCGTCCCCGGCGGCCCGTTCGGATGTCGGCAGCAAGGCTGTCTGAACATTCTGCGCCAGGCCGGCCGCGCGTTGACCTTGCGGCAAGGGTGCTGCAAGGGTGCGGCAGGACGGTTGAGGAAGACGCGGGGCGGCTCCAAATCTTGTTGGCAAGCATTGGGGTAATATCGCCTCGCGCGAGCGGAAATTTTCATGTTCGACATCGGGTGGAGTGAACTGGTCGTCATCGCGGTTGTCGCGCTGATTGCCATCGGCCCGAAGGAATTGCCGGGCGTGCTGCGCATGGTCGGCCAATGGATGGGCAAGGCCCGCAAGATGGCCAGCGAATTCCAGGGCCAGTTCCAGGAAGCGATGCGCGAGGCCGAAATGGCCGATCTCAAGAAGACCTTTGATGAGGTCAAGGAAACCGCCACCGGCTTTGCCAGCAACAACGTCATGACCTCGCTGCAGAAGGACGTCAGCGATTCCCTGCAGATCGGCGACCTGAACAAGCCGGAAGCGGATTCGCAGGTAGCGTCGGTGACCGACGCGCCGGTGATCCCGACCACGCCCGCACCGCCGACCCCCGAAACCTTTGTCGAGGCCGACGCCCACCCGATGCCGGAACAACTCGGCATGCGCGATGTGCCGGCGCATTCCGCGCCGCAGGACATCACGCCGTCGGCGCCCGACGTGCTCAAGGATGCCAAAGCGTCATGAGCGCCGAGGACATCGAGGCCAGCAAGGCGCCGCTGATGGATCACCTGATCGAGCTGCGCTCGCGGCTGATCAAGGCGCTGCTGGCGTTCGGCCTTGCCTTCATCCTCTGCTTCTTCTTCGCCAAGCAGATCTACAACGTGCTGGTGTGGCCGTTCGTCTGGATCGCCGGCCCGGAGAATTCGAAGTTCATCTACACCGCGCTGCTGGAATACTTCCTGACCCAGCTGAAGCTGGCGATGTTCGGCGCGGCCTTCATCTCGTTCCCGATCGTCGCCGGGCAGATCTACATGTTCGTGGCGCCCGGCCTCTACAAGCATGAGCGCGGCGCCTTCCTGCCGTACCTGATCGCGACGCCGTTCTTTTTCACGCTGGGCTCGTTGCTGGTTTATTTTATTGTGCTGCCGATGCTGGTGCGGTTCTCGCTCGGCATGCAGCAGGTCGGCGGCGACGAGACCGCGCAGATTCAACTGCTGCCCAAGGTCGGCGAATATCTGTCGCTGATGATGTCGCTGATCTTCGCCTTCGGCGTCGCGTTCCAGCTGCCTGTGATCCTGACGCTGCTGGGCCGGATCGGCATCATCACCGCCAAACAGCTGCGGGAAAAACGCCGCTATTTCATCGTGGTCGCCTTCGTCATCGCCGCCATCCTGACGCCGCCCGACGTCATCAGCCAGGCCTCGCTCGCGATTCCCCTGATGATCCTATACGAGGGCTCGATCCTGGCGGTGGTCATGGTGGAGAAGCGTTTGGCCGCCGCCGCCAAGGCAACCGCCGCCGCTGCGTCTCCCGCAACGCCGCCGCCGCCCGAGACCAATCCGGCGGAGTAGGGGGCAGGGCGCCCGGTTTCCTCTATCGTCCCCCCACGTTGCCCATGATTCGTCATGCCCGGGCTTGACCCGGGCATCCACGACTTGTTCTAAGGCGGCAAAGACGTGGATGGCCGGGACAGGCCCGGCCATGACGGGAAAAATCGCCATGCACGACATCAAATCGATCCGCGACAACCCACAGGCTTTCGACGCCGCCTTGAAACGGCGCGGGCTGGAGCCGTTGTCGCCGTCGCTGCTGGCGATCGACGAGAAACGCCGCGCGGCGATCCTCAAGTCGGAGCAGATGCAGGCCCGGCGCAATGCCGCCTCGAAGGAAATCGGCGACGCCAAGAAGGCGAAGGATGACGCACGCGCCAGCGTGCTGATGGCCGAGGTCGCCGAGCTCAAGACCACGATGCCGCAGCTTGAGCTGGATGCGAAGACGGCGGACGAGGAACTGGCGAAGCAACTTGCCGCTATCCCAAATCTTCCGGCGGATGACGTGCCCGAGGGAGTCGACGAGCACGGCAATGTGCAGCGCCATGTGTTCGGCAAGATCCGCAACTATGCGTTCACGCCGAAGCCGCATGACGATATCGGCGGCGCGCTCGGCTTCATGGATTTCGAGGCGGCCGCGAAATTGTCCGGCGCGCGTTTTGTGGTGCTGAAGAAAGGACTGGCCCGGCTGGAGCGTGCGATCGGACAGTTCATGCTCGATCTCCACACCAACGAGCACGGCTACGCCGAAATCAACCCGCCGCTGATGGTGCGCGATCACGTCATGTACGGCACGGGACAGCTGCCGAAGTTCGAAGACGATCAGTTCTGGGCGATCAAGGGAGAGACGCTGGCTACAGCCGATGACAATCTGCTGGAGAAGCTCAGGAGCGAACGGCTCGGGCTCATCCCCACCGCCGAAGTGCCGCTGACCAATCTCGTGCGCGAATCCATTCTCGACGAGAAGGAATTGCCGATGCGGCTGACCGCGCTGACGCCGTGTTTTCGCGCCGAAGCGGGGGCTGCCGGGCGCGATACCCGCGGCATGATCCGCCAGCACCAGTTTACGAAAGTCGAGCTGGTCTCGATCACGACGCCGGAAAACGGCAAGGACGAGCACGAGCGCATGCTGGCCTGCGCCGAGGAGGTGCTGCGGCGGCTCGACCTGCATTACCGCGTGATGACGCTGTGTGCCGGCGACATGGGGTTTTCGGCGCAAAAAACCTACGACATCGAGGTCTGGATGCCGGGCCAGGGCGAGGGCGGCGCCTACCGGGAAATCTCGAGCTGCTCGCTGTGCGGCGACTTCCAGGCGCGACGCATGGACGCGCGCTACCGCGGCCCCGACGGCAAGCCCCGCTTCGTGCACACGCTGAACGGCTCCGGTACCGCGGTAGGCCGCGCGCTGATCGCGGTGATGGAAACCTACCAGCAGGAAGACGGCTCGATCGCCGTGCCCGACGTGCTGCAGCCCTATATGGGCGGGGTGAAGGTCGTCTCCCGCGAACCATAGGCACTGCGCGAATATTGCGCACAAGGCCGTACGGCTGGTGTTGCCTGCGCGGGCTCGGCCAAATTCCTACGTCCCTGGCGCGCCCGTCTACATCGATAGTGGGCCCAGGAACTGCCGCGGCCCCGCAATTGGCCGGCATTTGAATCCAGATATCGCGGACCGCCGCGCAATCCGTTCACCCTGCGACTTCCAATGTTTCTCAAGGTGAGCGGTTTTGAACAGCGCCTGAGTCGTGGAAACGGTCATTCTCGGCCATCGCCGTCTGCTTACTGGCGATTCGGTATCAAAATCAGCCCAGGTGCGTCATGCCCGAATACCAGCCGGTATCGTCAGCGCATATCGCAGCGATCGAGCGCCCGCGCTGCCCGAATTGCCGGCAGAACCGGATGCTGCTCTCGAAGCTGGAGCAGGGGCCTGCCGGTTTCGATTATCGAAGCTTCGAGTGCCAGAAGTGCGGTCGCGTGGAAACGACGGTGGTCGTGAGTGATCCCATGACCTCGGACGCGCTGGGCTGGCTTGCCAGCGAACTCAAGCCTCCCACCTAGCGCGAAAACGAGCGGCACCGGTGAGGCGCTTTATCGCCATTCTGTCGATATTCAGAGCAGAGCACCATTTCCGGTTGCTTTTTAAGTCGCCTACCGAACATAGCGGGGGTATGGTGGTTGTATCATCGCGCCGCCCCAGGCTTCCGCCGGTGACTGGAGTGTTGTGCTCCCGCCTGTTGGAACCAGCACCATGCTCGACGCGCCTCAAATCCGGACTTCCCAGGGCGACTTCGACCCGAAGGTTTTTCTTGGCCGGGCCGGGCCGGGCCGGGCGACGGAGCGATACGGGAAGAATCAGAAGATATTCAGCCAGGGCGACGTCGCGGACGCCGTCTTTTTCATCCACAAGGGCAAGGTCAAGATCACGGTCTTGTCCGAGCACGGCAAGGAAGCGGTGGTCGGGATATTCGCGGAAGGCCAGTTCTTCGGCGAGGCAGGTCTCGAGGGGGCGTCGATACGCACCACGACCAGCCATGCCATGGAAGATTGCCTGATCACGTCGATCACCAAGCAGGCCATGCTCGCGGCGCTCACGTCGGAGCCGAAGTTTGCGACGTTCTTCATCGCCTATCTGCTGTCCCGGAACAGCCGGATTGAAGACGACCTGATCGACCAGTTGTTCAATTCCTCGGAAAGGCGGCTGGCGCGCTTGCTGCTGCTGCTCGCCAATTTCGGCGAGGATGGCGGCGCCAAGCCGATCGCGATCAACCTCAGTCAGGAGACCCTGGCGGAAATGATCGGCACCACCCGATCCCGGGTCAGTTTCTTCATGAATCAGTTCAGGAAAAAGGGATACATCGACTACAACGGCAAGATCGAGGTTCACCGCTCGCTGCTGGACGCGGTGCTGCGCGACAAGCCGCAGATCAGGGAGGACGAGTAGCGCGCGACGCTCCCGGTCGAGATATCAGCCCGTCACCGGTTTGCCTCGGCGGCGATAGCCCGATAAGAGGGCATATTGACGGTGAGGAATAGATCGAAGGGGCGTTCACGCGGATGCGAATTCTCTGCACCAATGACGACGGAATCCATGCGCCCGGCCTGAAGATCGTCGAGCAGATCGCCCGCGCGCTGTCCGAGGACGTCTGGGTGGTGGCGCCGGAGCTCGATCAGTCCGGCGTCTCGCATTCGCTGTCGCTGAACGATCCGTTGCGGCTGCGCGAAGTCGGCCCGCGGCATTTCGCGGTGCGGGGCACGCCGACCGATTGCGTGATCATGGGTGCGCGCCACATCCTGTTGCCGACCCTGCCGGACCTCGTGCTGTCCGGCGTCAACAAAGGCCGCAACGTCGCCGAGGACGTCGTTTATTCCGGCACCATCGCCGGCGCCCTGGAAGGCACCATTTTGGGGTTGCCGTCGTTTGCGTTGTCGCAGGAGTTCAGCCTGGAGACGCGCGACAGGCCGTTGTGGGAAACCGCGCTGAAATTCGGTCCGGAGATCCTGCGCAAGGTGATCGCCGCCGGCGTGCCCAGGAACACCGTGATCAACGTCAATTTCCCGGCCTGTGCGCCCGAGGAGGTCCAGGGCGTGCGCGTAACCCGGCAGGGCAAGCGCAACCTCGGCTTCCTCAAGGTCGACGAGCGCAGCGATGGCCGCGGCAATCCCTATTTCTGGATCGGCTTCGAACGCGCGGCCATGCTGGACACACCGGCCGAAGGCACGGATCTCGCCGCATTGGCCGCGCGCTATGTCTCGGTGACGCCACTGCGGCTCGACCGAACCAATGATGAGTTTTCGGAAGCGCTGAGCGCGACGCTGAAATGAGATCGTAGGATGGGTGGAGCTCCGGCTTGGCTCGCAGAGCCAAGGCGGGAGCGATACCCATCTATTCTGCAAGATCAAAAGTGATGGGTTTCGCGAAGGGCTCAACCCATCCTACTGACCGGCCCGTTCCTAGACCGTCGCGCTTTTCAGCGCGGCGTCGATCATCTTCGACAGGGTTTCGAGCTGGAAAGGCTTTTGCAGCGCCGGGCGGTCGCGGTATTCTTCCGGAAGCCCCGACGAGCCGTAGCCGGTCGCGAAGATGAAGGGACGGTTGCGCGCCTTGATCAGTTCGGCAACCGGCGAAATCACCTTGCCGTTGACGTTGACGTCGAGGATGGCGAGGTCGAAATCGGTGGACTGGGCCAGCTTCATCGCCTCGTTGATTTCACCGGCTTCGGCGGCGACGCTGAAGCCAAGCTCGTCCAGCATGTCGGCCACCATCATCCTGATCATGACCTCGTCCTCGACGAGAAAAACTGAACCCCGCGGCAGCCGCGTCGCCGTCATGATGATGTCCTTGCCCGTCTCATGATAAAGATCGCAAATAACCCGACCAGACGCAATGTCAACGTGTTCCGGCACGCCCGTGTGCCGTCGCGAGCCGAGAGGCCAACCCAATAGCATTGCCCGGCGCGCTAACGCCAAACTATCACGCCGGGTTCCCCGAAGGGAACTTGGTTTGTGCCAGAAATATGCAATCTATGTTGCATCGAACAGTCCGGCCGAGGCGCGCTAGAGTGTCTTGGCAGAACCTTGCGAGACCGACATGCCCGCCGTTCAAGAGCCGCCGGAAAAGATGACGTTTCAGCTAACCCTGCGCCGGCGGGGAATCAGCGATCAGGCGGTGCTGCGCGCCATGGAGGCAATACCGCGCGACGTTTTCGTGGAGCCGGCCGATCGCGCCTATGCCTGGCGCGACAGCGCGCTTGCCATCGCCTGCGGCCAAACCATCAGCCAGCCCTTCGTGGTGGCCTACATGACCGAGCAATTGCAGCTGCAGAAGCATCATCGCGTGCTGGAGATCGGCACCGGCTCGGGATACCAGGCGGCCATCCTGTCGCGGCTCTGCGGCCATGTCCTGTCGATCGAGCGCTACCGGACGCTCGCCGACAGCGCCCGGGTGCGGCTGGAGCAGCTCGAGTGCCACAATGTCGAGGTGTTGCTGGGGGACGGCTTTGACATTCCGGCGGGCGGCGGCGATTTCGACCGCATCATTGTGACGGCGGCCATGGAGCAGATCCCTGACGCATTGACGCAACGGCTGCAGCCCGGCGGCATCCTCATCGCCCCGGTCGGGCCGCATCAGGGCACCCAGACCCTGATCCGCCTGACCAGGACCGAGACCGGGCTGGAGCGCAAGGCGCTGGTGGACGTGCGGTTCGTGCCGGCGCTGCCCGGGATTGCCCGCGAACTGTAGCCAATTCCGACCCTATCCTGAGGAGCCGCGCGCGCTTCGCGCGGCGTGTCGAAGGATGGCAGCGAGCGATGTGCCAGATGGTTCGAGACGCGCACCCGGCAGCGCAAGTGCTGCCCGGCGCACTCCTCACCATGAGGGAGTTAGGGCTGGATCGGCTGCGCCGCCAACGTCCTGTTCTCAGGGTTAAGCGGTTGTTTACTGGGGAGGTGTTTACTCAAATCAGTAATTTGTTGCGTATGAGTGAGTAACCATGTCCCGTGTCGTCGAGTTGCTTTACTCGCGTCGCGTTCCGCACGTTGCGGCGCTGGCGCTGATGTCATTTGGGTTTGCCGGCTGCAGCGCCGACATGCAGACGCGGCTATCGCAGAACAACCTCTCCAATCCCTTTGCCTCGCAACCGGAAGCTACCGGTTCGGTGCGGACGCCCGCGGTCGAGCGCCGCGAACTGCCGCAATATTCCCGCCCGCAAGCGCAATACCAGCCGCAGTACCAGTCACAGCCGCTGCCGCCGCCGATCGCGTCGCCGCAGTCCTATCCGAGCGCGCATTCCGGCGTGTCCGGGGGAGGGCGCGGCCTGTCCTCGTATGCGCCACCGACGCATCAGCCGCTGGAGACCACGGCCACCGTCGCCCCGCGCTCGGTCGCGGCGGTCCGTGCGCCGGCGCAAGGATCGGCGCAGGCCGGCACCACGATCATCGTCGGCACCAGCGACACGCTGGATACGCTGTCGCGCCGCTATAACGTTTCTTCCGCCGCGATCCTGCAGGCCAATGGCTACAAGGGACCGCGCGCGCTGTCGCCCGGCCAGCAATTGATCATTCCGCGTCAGACCGTGGCCGCTGCGCCTGCACCGGCCCTGGCGGCGCCTGCCAGCAAGCCCGTTGCGGCAGCGGCGGCACCGACGGTTCACGTCGTCAATCGCGGCGATACCTTGCTCAGCATCGCGCGTCGCAACAAAGTAACCGCCGCGGAGCTCTCCAGGGCCAACGGCCTCGACTCCTCGTCGAAGCTCAAGCTCGGCCAAAGACTGACCGTGCCCGGCGTAAAGACCGCTGCGGCGGGACAGCCTGCCCAGCCGGTCGTGGTTGCCGCTGCCCAGCCCGGCACATTAGCGGCGCCGGTCACCCGAACGATTGCCCTCGGGCCGCAGCCGCAAAGCGCGCGACTCGCATCGGCCACCGCGAAGGTGGAAGAAGCGCCCGCTACCGAGGCTGCGCCCGTCAAGGCCAGTGAAGCCACCGGCGCGCTGCCGACGTTCCGCTGGCCGGTGCGCGGCAAGGTAATCACGACCTACGGCGCCAAGACCAACGGCAAGTCGAACGACGGCATCAATCTGGCGGTGCCCGAAGGCACGCCCGTCAAGGCGGCGGAGGATGGCGTCGTCGCCTATTCCGGAAACGAACTCAAGGGTTACGGCAATCTCGTTCTGGTTCGGCACTCCAACGGTTATGTCACCGCATATGCCCATGCGAGTGAACTGATGGTGAAGCGCGGCGACACGATCAAGCGCGGCCAGATCATTGCCAAGTCGGGTCAATCAGGAGAAGTGGGGTCGCCGCAGCTCCACTTCGAGATCCGCAAGGGATCTTCCCCGGTTGACCCGCTTCAATTCCTCAACGGGGCGTGAGGCTGCTTCCACAGCCTCAACTGTCGTCGCCCGGCCTTTGACCGGGCGACCCAGTACTCCAGAGACACCTGAGATCGAGCCGATACGCCGCGGCGTACTGGGTCCCCCGCTTTCGTGGAGGACGACAACCTTGTGCAACGCTACGACTGCAGTCGCATCCCCGCGCTCTCCCACCGTATACTTTCTCGCCGCGATCGGCTATTTCCGTAGCCTTTAGGCCTGCTTTTGCCGGCCACCTTTTTTACAGCCCTCGACGCTTCGCTTCCCGCGGTCCGCAAATGGCGAAACCGGGTCTGGCGCGCCGCGTGAGACAATGATTGCGCGACACCCCATGATCTGGCGCACGACTTCGGCACGGATTTCCACCTGGTTCGGCTTCGTCCTGATGTGCCTCGGCATGTTCATGGCGATCCTCGACATTCAGGTGGTCGCAACCTCGCTGCCGGCGATCCAGCATGCGCTGGCGATATCGCCCGATGCGATGAGCTGGATCCAGACGGCGTATCTGATCGCCGAGATCACGGCGATTCCGCTGACCGGCTGGCTGACGCGCGTCCTCACGCTGCGCTGGCTGTTCGTGATCGCCATTTTCGTCTTCACCGTGACGTCGGTCGGTTGCGCCTTCTCCACCAATTTCGCGTCGCTGGTCACCTTCCGCATCCTGCAGGGGTTTGCGGGGGGCACGCTGATCCCGGCGGTATTCTCCGGCATCTTCCTGTTGTTTCCGGCGCGGGCGCATCCGATTGCCGGCACCATCGCCGGCATTGTGGCCGTGCTGGCGCCGACGGTGGGGCCGGTGGTCGGCGGCTGGATCACGCACCATTATTCGTGGCCCTGGCTGTTTCTGATCAATGTCGTTCCGGGCACCGTCGCGGTGATCGCGACACCGTTCCTGCTGCCCCGGGGCAGGCCACGCCTGAACCAGCTGAAGCATTTCGATTCGATGTCGCTGGCGCTGATGGCGGTGGCACTGGCAAGCCTCGAGATCGGCCTGAAGCAGGCCCCGCATAATGGCTGGTTCTCCGCGGTCTGCTTCGGTCTGTTCGCGCTGTGCGCGGCCGCGACCGCGGCGTTCGCGATGCGAACGCTGAAGGCGGTGCTGCCGGTGGTCGAACTGACGACGCTGAAAGTGCCGTCGTTTTCGGTCGGCTGCGGCCTCAGCTTCTGCCTCGGCGTGGGACTGTTCGGCGCGGTCTATCTGATGCCGGTGTTTCTCGCCTATGTCCGGCAGCACGATCCGCTGCAGATCGGCTCGATCATGCTGGTGACGGGAGCAGCCCAATTGGTGGCCGCGCCCATCGCCGGCGCGCTGGAGAGCCGGGTCAATCCGCGCTGGCTGTCGGCGTTCGGATTTGGCCTGTTTGCCATAGGCCTCGGTTTGAGCGCCTTCGAAAGCCGCACCGCCGATTTCGACGAGATGTTCTGGCCCCAGGTCCTGCGCGGCTTTGCGGCGATGTTCTGCCTGCTGCCGCCGACGCGGATGGCGCTGGAGACGCTGCCGCACAAGCAGGTGCCGGACGCCAGCGGCCTGT
Organism: Pseudomonadota bacterium; assembly: GCA_040390145.1. Taxonomy (GTDB): domain Bacteria; phylum Pseudomonadota; class Alphaproteobacteria; order Rhizobiales; family Xanthobacteraceae; genus Bradyrhizobium. The sequence continues at coordinate 19,908 of JAZJYY010000105.1, read as the reverse complement.
TCAACATGATGCGAAACCTCGGCGGCGCGGTCGGCATCGCGCTGATCGATACGGTCCTTTACGGACGCACCAGCGGACACGCCGAAGCCATCCGCCAGCGCCTGATCGCGGGCGATGTCGCGGCCGCACAGGCGATAGGGCTCGATCGGCTTCCATCGGATCTATCCGCCGCGGCGTCCATGATCGAGCGGGCCGCGTTCGCGACCAGCGTCAATGAAGCCTGGGCGCTGCTGGCCGCGGTGGCGGTGCTGGGGCTGCTGATCATTCCGTTGGCGCGGTCGCCACGGCATACCGCCGGCGGCTGAGATCGTCAGTCCGGCGCGAGCCGCACTCCGAGCCGTCCCGCCAGTTCCTGCGTGAACTGCCAGGCGACGCGGCCCGATCGCGAGCCGCGCGTGGTCGCCCATTCCAGCGCCTCGTGCTCGAGTTCGGCTTCCGCGAGCTTGATACCGAAATGGCTGCAATAGCCTTTGACCATCGCCAGATACTCATCCTGGCTGCAGCGGTGGAAACCAAGCCAAAGCCCGAAGCGGTCGGACAGCGAGACCTTCTCCTCGACCGCCTCGCCGGGATTGATCGCGGTCGACCGTTCGTTCTCGATCATCTCGCGCGCCAGCAGATGCCGGCGGTTGGAGGTCGCGTAGAGGATCACATTGTCGGGACGGCCCTCGATGCCGCCTTCCAGCACCGCCTTCAGCGACTTGTAGGAGGCGTCGTTGCCGTCGAACGACAGATCGTCGCAGAACACGATGAAGCGGAAATCCGAGCGGCGCAGCCGGTCCATCAGCGCTGGTAGGCTCTCGATGTCCTCGCGATGGATCTCGATCAGCTTCAGGCGGCGGGCCGGCTTGCGCTCGACGTTGATGTCCGCATGCGACGCCTTCACCAGCGACGATTTGCCCATGCCGCGGGCGCCCCACAGCAGCACGTTGTTGGCGGGCAGGCCGTCGGCAAAACGTTCGGTATTTTCGATCAGGATGTCCCGCACCCGATCGATGCCCTTGAGCAGTCCTATGTCGACCCGGGCGACACGCGGCACCGGCGCCAGCCGTCCGTTCGGGTGCCAGACGAAGGCGTCCGCGCTGCCGAATGAGTCGGCCGCATTTGACGCCGGCGAGGTGGCAGCGAGGTGGGCGACGATGGTTTCGAGCGCGCGCGCGATCCGCTCGTCCGTGGCCTGTTTTGGCGCGGCGGGCGGGCGTTTTGTCGCGGGCTTCGCCGATTTCCGCGGGGCAACCTTGGAGGCGGCGCGAGACCCTGTTTTGCTGGGCTTTTTTGACATCTTGGGGGTTCCTCAGGACGCACCCATATCGGGCCTTGCGGAAGGCTGCAAGCGGCCCAAATGAGGGGGCTGGCGGCGTTGCAATTGGGGCGCTGGCCGCTATAGTCCGCGCGAATTTGACCGAACCGGCCCGAGGCCGATGGGTCGCTGCCTTACCCCCGTTTCACGAGGATTGTCCGAATGCTGATTACTCCTGCGTTTGCCCAGGCCGCGGCCGGCGGCGATACCAACAGCATGTTGATGTCGCTGCTGCCGTTCGCGCTGATCTTCGTGATCATGTACTTCCTGATTCTGCGGCCGCAGCAGAAGAAGGTGAAGGACCACGCCGAACTGGTGAAGAACATCCGCCGCGGCGACACGGTCATCACTTCGGGCGGCCTGGTTGGAAAAGTCACGAAAGTGGTCGATGACGACCAGATCGAGTTCGAGATCTCCGACGGCGTTCGCGTGCGGCAGATGCGGCAGATGATTTCCGGTGTCCGCGCCAAGGGCGAACCGGCGAAGGAAAAGGCCGAACCCGCCAAGGACAAGGACGAGACGTCCGCGAGCTAGCTTTGCGCGCTGCATTCTCCTGATCTGACGGGTCAACTCGATGCTGTATTTCTCGCGGTGGAAGACGCTGGCGATCATCCTCACGGCGCTGATCGTATGTCTTTGCGCCGTTCCGAACTTCTTTCCCGAAGCGCAGGTCAAGACCTGGCCGCTGTGGGCGCAGCGTCATCTGGTGCTGGGCCTCGATCTGCAGGGCGGTTCGCACCTTCTGCTCGAGGTCGACTCCAGTGCGGTCAAGAAGGACAAGCTCGACCAGGTGCGCGACGATGTTCGCCGTGTGTTGCGCGAAAACAAGATCGTCTACACCGGCCTCACGGCCCGTACGGATTACGCCGAGGTTCGCATCACCAAGGAAAGCGACCTGCCGACCGCGCTCACCAAGCTGCGCGATCTCTCGCAGCCGCTCGGCGGTTTGCTAGGCTCCAGCGGCCAGCGCAGCCTTGAAGTCAGCGACGCCGGCGGCGGCCTGATCCGGCTTACCGTGCCGCCGGCGGCCATTGCCGACCACGTCAGGAAGGCCGTCGAACAGTCGATCCAGATCGTCGAGCGCCGCGTCAATGAACTCGGCACGGTGGAACCGCTGATCCAGCGCCAGGGGCAGGATCGCATTGTGGTCCAGGTCCCGGGACTGGGCGATCCGTCGCGCCTGATCGACCTCCTGGGCAAGACGGCGAAGATGGATTTTCGCATGGTCGATGCGACGGTCTCGCCGGAACAAGCGGTGTCGGGAAGCATTCCGCCGGATTCGGAGCTGCTGCAGAGCACGGAAGCGGGCAGGCCGCCCGAGGTGATCAAGAAGCAGGTACTGGTTTCCGGCGGCGACCTGACCGACGCCCAGCCGGGCTTCGACCAGCGCACCGGAGAGCCGATCGTCAGCTTCAAGTTCAACACGTCGGGCTCGCGTAAATTCGCGCAAGCGACCCTGGAAAATGTCGGGCAGCGCTTTGCGATCGTGCTCGACAGCAAGGTGATCTCGGCGCCCGTGATCCGCGAACCCATCACCGGCGGGTCGGGGCAGATTTCCGGCAGCTTTACCGTGCAGTCCGCCAACGATCTCGCCATTCTGCTGCGTGCCGGCGCGCTGCCGGCGCCGTTGAAGGTGATCGAGCAGCGAACCGTGGGACCCGGGCTCGGCCAGGATTCGATCCAGAAGGGCGAGCTCGCCGCCTATGTCGGCTCGATTCTCGTCATCGTGTTCATGCTGCTGACCTACCGGCTGTTCGGCGTGTTCGCCAACATCGCGGTCGCCATCAACGTGGCGATGATCTTCGGCGTGCTGTCGTTGCTGAACGCCACGCTGACGCTGCCCGGCATCGCCGGCATCGTGCTCACCGTCGGCATCGCCGTGGACTCCAACGTGCTGATCTATGAGCGAATCCGCGAAGAATTGCGCGGCGGACGCAGTGCGATCAACGCGATCGACGCCGGCTTCCGCCGCGCGCTGTCGACCATTCTGGATTCCAACATCACCACCTTCATCGCCGCCGCCGTGCTGTTCTTTATCGGCACAGGGCCGGTGCGCGGCTTTGCCGTGACGCTCGGCATCGGCATCATCACCACGGTCTTTACCGCGTTCACGCTCACCGCCCTGATCGTGGCGGCGTGGGTGAGATGGAAGCGGCCGCAGACCGTGCCGATCTAGGGAATGCATCCGCTGTGACAAATTACGTTCTCATCGGACTCGGCGTCCTGGTTGCCGTGCTGACGGTTATCGCCTGCTTCGGCTGGCTGCCGTCGCTGCGGATCGTGCCCGACGACACGAAGTTCGATTTCACCCGCTTCCGCCGCATCAGTTTTCCGATTTCGGCGCTGCTCTCGATCGCCGCGATCGTCCTGTTCTTCACCCACGGGCTGAATTTCGGCATCGACTTCAAGGGCGGCACGCTGCTGGAAGTGCAGGCCAAATCAGGCACGGCCGATATCGCCGCGATGCGATCGACGCTGAGCGGACTTGGGCTCGGCGACGTTCAACTGCAGCAGTTCGGCGGACCCGCCGACGTGCTGATCCGGGTGGGCGAGCAGCCCGGCGGCGACGCCGCCCAGCAGGTGGCCGTGCAGAAAATCCGCGGCGCGCTCGGCGAGGCCGTCGAATATCGCAGGGTCGAAGTGGTGGGGCCGCGGGTATCCGGCGAATTGCTGGCCAAGGGCATGCTGGGCCTGATGCTGGCGATCTTTGGGATCCTGATCTATCTCTGGTTCCGGTTCGAATGGCAGTTCGCGCTCGGCGCCATGATCGCCAACGTCCATGACATCGTTCTCACCATCGGCTTCATGTCGATCACCCAGGTCGATTTCGATCTGACCAGTATTGCCGCGCTGCTGACCATCCTCGGCTATTCCCTGAACGACACCGTCGTGATCTACGACCGGATCCGGGAAATGCTGCGGCGTTACAAGAAAATGCCGATGCCGGAACTGCTCAACGAGTCCATCAACTCGACGCTGTCGCGCTCGATCATCACCCACGTCACCGTGACGCTGGCCTTGCTGGCGCTGTTCTTCTTCGGCGGTCACGCCATCCACAGCTTCACCGCCGTAATGATCTTCGGCGTGGTGCTGGTCGGCACCTACACCTCGATCTTCATCGCGGCACCGATCCTGATCTATCTCGGCGTCGGCATGAACCGGGACGCGCCGGAAAAACCGTCCCGGAAGTGACGATGCCGGTCCCGTCGGACGCTCCGCATCTTCCGAGATCGGCGCCGATCGAGGCCTACGGCAAGGGCGGCTTCGCCTTCGCGGACATGTCGCATCGCGGCTCGCTGCTTTGCCTGCCGGAGGCGATCTGGGCCTGGCCGGTCGCGCGTCCGGAGGAAATCGATGAGGCCTCGCTGGTCCGCGTGTTCGAAGAGGCCAGTCGGATCGATACCCTGATCATCGGCACCGGCACCGGAGTTTGGTCGCCACCATCGTCGCTGCGTGAGGCCTTGCGCGGGGTGAAGGTGATGCTGGACACGATGCAGACCGGACCGGCGATCACCACCTACAATATCATGATCGGCGAGCGCCGGCGGGTCGCGGCGGCGCTGATTGCGGTGCCATGAGCGACGTGGACGGTAACAGGGAATCCGCGACCCACTGCGCTGACCTCGTGCGCAGCCATGATTTTGCGCGCTACGCGTCGACCGTGTTCATGCCGTCCGACCAGCGCCGCGCGCTGCTGGCGCTCTATGCCTTCAATGTCGAGATATCGCGGGTACGCGAACTGGTCAGCCAGCCGCTGCCCGGCGAAATGCGCCTGCAATGGTGGACCGACATGCTGGCGGGCACCAGCCATGGCGGCGTCGAGGGCAATCCGGTGGCCGCCGAACTGATGCTGGCGATCCGCAATGGCCGTCTGCCGGTCGAGCGGCTGTCGCGGCTGATCGACGAGCACCAGTTCGATCTCTACAACGATCCGATGCCGACCATGGCGGCGCTGGAAGGCTACATCAACGATACCGCATGCGCGCTGTTTTCGCTCGGCGCCGCGATCTGTGGCCGCCAATCCGAGGCGATCGAGCATCTGGCGCGCCATGCCGGCCTCGCCCAGGGCATCGCCCAGGTGATCGCGGCCCTGCCGATGGACGCGTCGCGGCGCCAATTGTTCGTGCCGCTGCAGCTGCTGCAGCAACACGGCAGCGGGATGGAAGAGGTGTTTGCCGGCAAGGAGACGCCACAACTGCGAGCGGCGCTGGGTCAGCTGATCGCCGAGGGGCAGGGGCATCTGAAGACCGCATTTACGCTGCTGGCCGACGTGCCGCCGGAAGTAAAGCCGGTATTCCTGCCGCTGGCGCTGGTTCGGCGCGACCTCACGCGGATGTCGCGTGCGGACAACGATCCGTTCGCGCCGCATGTCACGTCGCGGCTGCAGACGCTGTGGACGCTGTGGCGAGCGTCGCGGTCGCGAGAGTTTGGCGGCGGCTGACGCGCCAGAGTATCATCCGTCATTGCGAGCCAACGGGTCGGCGCAAAGCGCCGCCCGATGACAGGCTCCGCGAAGCAATCCAGCTTTCTTACCGCTTCTAGGAAAGCTGGATTGCTTCGTCGCTGCGCTCCTCGCAATGACGAACGAAACGCCTATCGCGTATTCAGGTCACCCGCCTCGAAATTGAACCGGTCGCGCAAATTCTTCCGCGACTCCAGAATGCTCTTCAGGAAGGCGCGGTCGGCATCGCTGGTTACCATCGGCTCGATCAGATCCAGCTGGTTCATCGCCACTAGCTGCAAGATCTCGGTGCGGGGCCTGCCGCTCGCATCGCGCGGCAGGGCCTGCACCACCTGGATATGCTCCGGCGGTTTTGGACCCTTGGCAGCCGTGAGATCGCTGCGCAATTGCGCCTCGAGCGCGGGCTGGCCGGCTTCCACGAACGCATAAAGTCCGACGCCGGTGCGGCGGTCGGCGAAGGCGACGATGGCGACGTCGCGGACTTCAGGGTTTTTCCGGATCAGCTCGAGCAGAACGGGTGCGTCGTTGACCAGCCGCCGGCCGCCGCCTTCGCGGTCGGTGAAGTTGAAGAGGCCGCGGGTGATGGCGCGGTAGACTTTCTTGCCGGTCATCAGCCAGATTCTGGCGACCGCCGATTTGCGCGCGAGGATCTTGTGCTCTGTCGGCGTCAGCGCTTCGGGCGCGTAGCTGCGCTTGTGTTTCAGGAGATGCCGCAGATCCTCATAGGCCGCGATCCGGAACAGTTTTGTGCGCGACTTGAAGCAGGCCGCGAGCTGAAAGTCCGTGACATAGGCACGGCCATCGGTGCCGCGCAGCCAGTTTTGTTCCTTGGCGAGATCGTTATGGCAGATGCCGGCGCGATGCATTTTGCGCAACGCCTGCTTGGCCGAGCGAAAATAGGCGACGTCGCCATGCGGCTTGGCCATTTGCAGCGCCACGCCATTGATAAAACCGCGTACCAGCGCCTGCCGGCCGGCCCATAACAGCTTTGGTCCGACATCGAGGTCGCGGGCCAGCGCCAGCGCCCGGGCTTCGCGTCCGAACAAATGACGCGCCGGCAGGTACGACCACCACGGCACCTGATCGAGCCGGCGCAGCACGGCGTCGACGTCGCCGGCCGGCTCGCGAAAGCGGCCGCGCTCGACCGTCGAAAACACGTCGCGCTTCAACAGCACGCCTTCGGTCCAGCGCGCCGACAGCACGGCAGCGTCTTCTTTCGGGAGACTCATGAAATGCTCACGCCGCCGCTTGAACGCGCAGATGATCGGCGATCCAGCGGTCGAGATCCGACAGCGCCCGCGCGCTCATCGCCTGCTTCTTGGCCACGGTCCTTTCGTTGCCGCGCAGCCGGGTGCCGTCGGGCTTTTTGGTCGGTGCGCTGGCCAGCGGCGGAAACAGCCCGAAATTGATGTTCATCGGCTGGAACGAGCGCGGGCCGGCATCGATGGTCTCGATATGGCCGCCGGTGATGTGGCCGAGCAGCGACCCCAGCGCGGTGGTCGAGGGCGGCGGCGCCAGCGATGCCGAGCGGGCATCGGCGGCGGCGTAAAGTCCGGCCATCAAGCCGATGCTGGCGGATTCCACATAGCCCTCGCAGCCGGTCATTTGCCCGGCGAAGCGCAGCCGCGGCTGCGCGCGCAGCCGCAGCTGCGCATCCAGGAGTTTTGGCGAATTCAGGAAGGTGTTGCGGTGCAGGCCGCCGAGCCGGGCGAATTCGGCGTTCTCGAGCCCGGGAATGCTGCGGAATACGCGCTGCTGGGCGCCGTGCTTCAGCTTGGTCTGGAAGCCGACCAGATTGTAGAGCGTGCCGAGCTTGTTGTCCTGGCGCAGCTGCACGATGGCATAGGCCTTCACCTGGGGATCATGCGGATTGGTGAGCCCGACCGGTTTCATCGGCCCGTGGCGCAGGGTCTCGCGGCCGCGCTCGGCCATCACCTCGATCGGCAGGCAGCCGTCGAAATAGGGGGTGTTGGTTTCCCACTCCTTGAAGTCGGTCTTCTCGCCCGCGATCAGGGCGTCGACGAAGCCGTCATACTGCTCCTTGTTCATCGGGCAGTTGATATAATCGGCGCCGGTGCCGCCGGGCCCGACCTTGTCGTAGCGCGACTGAAACCACGCCGCCGACATGTCGATGGAATCCCGGTGCACGATCGGGGCAATGGCGTCGAAGAACGCCAGCGCGTCCTCGCCGGAGAGCTCGCGGATGGCGTCCGCCAGCGGCGCGGAGGTGAGGGGGCCGGTCGCGACGATGACGTTGCCCCAGTCCGCCGGCGGCAGGCCGCCGACCTCGGTGCGGTCGATCTCGATCAGCGGATGATCGGTGAGGGCCTTGGTGACGGCGGCGGAGAAGCCGTCGCGGTCCACCGCCAGGGCGCCGCCGGCGGGCACCTGGTTGGCGTCGGCGGCCCGCATGATCAGCGAGCCCAGCCGGCGCATTTCGGCATGCAGCAGCCCTACGGCATTGTTGGCGGCATCGTCGGAGCGGAAGGAGTTCGAGCAGACCAGCTCGGCGAGGCCATCGGTGCGATGGGCCTCGGTCATCCGGATCGGGCGCATCTCGTGCACGACCACGGCAACGCCTGTATTGGCGACCTGCCAGGCGGCTTCCGAGCCGGCGAGGCCGGCGCCGATGATATGGACGGTTTCAGTGGGAGATTTGCTGGCGTTCATGGCCGAGAGAGGTAGCGCGTTTCGGGGCCAAGTGGAATGCACAGCCGACACGACAACGCCCGCAGCGAGGCGGGCGTTATCCGTTCGTCAGTCAGCTGAGAAACGAATCAGCCGTTATAGGTACCGGCTGCAACGCGCGGAATGTCCGAGCGATCCAGTCCGATGTCGGACAGTTCGCGATCGCTAAGCTGGGACAATTCGCTGACATTGCGCTGATAGTCCCGGAACGCCTGGATCATGCGGATGAGCGAGAGCAACATGGGGTAGTCTCCTTGTATCTACGATTCAGCTCTTGGAGGAAGCCTCATCGTTGAAATGAATATAGAAGAACATACCGCAGTGCAGAAGTTCCAATGTTGCGGTGCAGCTAAGTGAAAAACGCATGGCGCTGGTAAGAATCGATTTACTTTTTGAGGGGTGCGCGCGTACTCGCTTTTGAGACCCAAAATCGCTGAAAAACCCCCGTTTAATCACGGGATTGTCGTAAAAGTGAAGGTTGGCCGAGCCAATCTAGGCACCTTCGGCCGAACTCTGCGTATGTAATGGGCGGACATCATGATGCACAAGGCTTGGTCAGACCCGATGACGCATGCGTGATTCGCATGCACTTTTACGACAAAACTGAATCATAAATCATTGTTAGTGGAATCGGACGGGAGCGAAGCTTTGAACACGACCAGTCGTCAGGGCGCCCGGGAAAGCTGGGTCGCGAAGGAAGCGATCGTCTTCGAATAGACCTCGCTCTTATTCCATTGCTGGATCACCGCGAAATTGGCGCCGCCGGGCTCCCAGCTTTTGCCGCGCTGCCAGCCATGGCCGGCGAGAAAATTCGCGGTGGAGGCCAGCACATCCGGCGCGCTGCGCAGGAGGTCGCGGCGGCCATTGCCGTCGAAATCGACGGCGTATTTGATCCAGGACGACGGCATGAACTGGGTCTGGCCGAGTTCGCCGGCCCAGGCGCCGCGCATCTCCGATGGCGCGAGATCGCCGCGCTCGACGATGCGCAGCGCGTCGATCAATTCGGTCCGAAACAGCTCCGAGCGCCGGCAGTCGTAGGCCAGCGTCGCCAGCGAACGCAGCGTCGGGAATTTTCCGATGTTGACGCCGTAGTCGGTCTCCAGCCCCCAGATCGCCACCAGCACCTCGCCCGGCACGCCGTAGTCCTTTTCGATGCGCGAGAGCAATGAACCATATTGCTTCAACATGTTGGCGCCGCGCGTGAGCCGGGGAGGGATCATGCGGCCGGAAAATTCCTCAAAACTCTGGCTGAAGACCCGCTGCGACTGATCGCGCGCGAGCACGCTCTTGTCCGGCGTGACGCCGCTCAAGCCGGATGCGATGGCGGGCTGCGAAATTCCCTTGGCCGCGGCCTCGGTCTTGAAGTCGTCGAGCCATGTCTCGAAGCTGCCGGTGCCGCAACTCGCCGCCAATGCGGCTGCGGACGGCGTCAACATGATGGCGCCGAGCGCGATCGCTCTGAACAGATATCGAAAACTCATGGCACGAAGTCTCGTTGGCAACCTCGGCCAAAACAAGGCTTCGGGCGTCGTCGTGATGTCAGGCCGCCGGTCGACAATGGCCGGCGGCCTGATAGCGATGCGCTACGCGTCGTTCTTGCGCTTCCACGGGAACAGGTTGGCCGGGAAATCGGCCGCCGGCCGCCGCGCGCGATGCGGGCGGGGCGGCAGTGGTTGCGGATTGAGCTCGGGCACGACGACCTCGCGATAGAGGTGCCAGGTGGCATGGCCGAGCAGCGGGATGACGACGGCGAGGCCGAGGAAGAATGGCACCGATCCCGCGACCAGCAACGCCGCGACGATCAATCCCCATGCCGCCATCGGCACAGGATTTCGCACCACTGCGCGCAGCGAGGTTACCATGGCATCGCCGACCCCGGCGTGACGCTCGAGCATCAGCGGGAACGAGACCACGCTGACGCACAGCGCCACCACCGCGAACAGGAAGCCGACGCTGCAGCCGACGACGATCAGCCACCATCCCTGCGACGTCGTCAGCACGCGCCGCGCGAAATCCGGAATCCCGGCCGCGGCCTCGTAACCGAACGCGGCGACGTAGATCGCCTGCGCCGTGGCGACCCAGACCACGAACAACGCCAGCAGCAGCGTGCCGAGCCCGAGCATGGCGCCGAACGACGGCGAGCGCAGCACCTCGACCGCGTCCCAGGCGGAGGCCTGTTCGCCGCGCTCCCGGCGGCGGCTCAGTTCATAGAGCCCGAGGGCCGCGAACGGGCCGAGCAGGGCAAAGCCGGCCGCCAGCGGAAACAGCAGCGGCAGAACGGAATAGCCGAGCACGGTGCGCGCCAGCACCAGTCCGAGCACCGGATAGATTACACAGAGAATGATGGCGTGGCTGGGTACCGCCTTGAAATCCTCCCAGCCGAGCCGCAGGGCCCGGTGCAGGTCGGACAGGCCGATGGTGCGGATGACGGGGCCGGCTGCGCTGTCTTGTACAGCCAGCGGCGTGGACTTGCCGGAAGCATCGCCCTGAAATGGCGTGGCCATGGTCGTCGTCTCCCTTTCTGTGACAGCCGGATGTCACGCCGTTCCGGGCGCCACCGGCCGTCTTGCGAAACGATCACGATCAGGGCCAGACGCGAAGACAGGAAACCGAAGCGGGCCATGTCGCGAACTGAACCATCAGCGTACTCCCAATCACCGAACCCGTCGCTCACGCTTCGGTGAATGCTGCATTGGCAAGCTTCGGCCGGGGCATTAAGGTCCGGGGCGGGCTGTAACGTCTTTCAGGAGAAAACGATGAGCATTTTCGGAAAAATCATGAGCGCGATCTTTGGCACCAAGGCCGATGCGGCTCCTGCGGGCGGCACAGCTGCCGGAGCGGGCGGGTCAACGGCCGCGCCGGCCGCCACCGTCGACGTCGCGCCGATCCTGGACGCTGCGGTGAAGGCCAAGGGTGAAAAGCTGGAATGGCGGACCTCGATCGTCGATCTGATGAAGGCGCTCGATATCGATTCCAGCTTCACCGCGCGCAAGGAACTCGCGAAGGAACTCGGCTACACCGGCGACAGCAACGATTCCGCCAGCATGAACATCTGGCTGCACAAGCAAGTGATGACGAAATTTGCCGCCAACGGCGGCAAGCTGCCGCCGGAGATCAAGCACTAGGCCGGCGGGCCACCGGCGGATCGCCGCACGAAATCAAAAGGCCCGCTGAACGGCGGGCCTTTTTTTTGCGCGAACCGAACGCAGCGATCAGTGTGCGGAACCGTGCGTGACCATATCCCAGGCCGCGGATCGCAGTTCGCTGCGGTTGAGGCCGATATCGCGCAGGGTGTGATCATCGAGGCTGCTGATGCTGGTGAGTTGCGATCGATAGCGAAGGTATTGCGCGATGGCGCCGACGAGTGATGCAATGAACATGACGGATTTTCCAGAAAGTTGAGCATGGGGCACAGGCGTGTCCCGGTGCGCTTTCCTCGCACCGATCCGTTAACTGTTCATTGCGCTGCAGCACGCAAAGGCGCTTTCCACGTAGTGTTACGGGCGGCTGCAGCGCATGGCAGGGTCCCGCGAATGCCCACCCGAATACGACCCGGGCGTGGCGTTTTGGCTCAGTCCGCCAGATCCGAAAATTCCGGGTGCTTGTGCAGGTAATCCACCACAAAACCGCAACCGGCGATCACCTTCAATCCGTCGGCGCGGATCAGCTGCAGCGCGCCGTGCACCAGCTCGGATGCGATGCCACGGCCGCGCAGTGCGGGCGGCGTTTCGGTGTGGGTGATGACGACGGCCGACGGCGTCAGGCGATAATTCGCGAACGCCAGCGCGCCCTCGACATCGAGTTCGAACCGGCGTTGCGCCTTGTTGTCGCGAACGGATGCTGCCGCCATGTCTTCAATTCTCCGAAAACGATCCCGTCAGGTCATTTAGGCGCGTGGATCCCCCGATGCAAACCGGCGACCAATCCGGATGATGCATGGAGGCATTGCGAATACGCGTGTCCTGGCCGCGCTAAGCTGCACGCGGACGGCCGGACGCAGATTGGGACCGCGCACAATCGATCACATCGGCGTATAAGCCAGTGAAGGGCGCGCGGTCATCGTATCGGCGATCGCGTTGCTTCCGGTCTGGAGAGCGCCATGACGAGCCAAAAGGGCCCCAACATCAAGAAGAAGCAGAAGTGCAAGAACTGCGAGGGCAAGGGCCTGCTGAAGAAGGGCGACAAGGTGGTCAAATGCCAGCGCTGCGGCGGAACCGGGCTGCGCTAAGCGTCGGCTAGGAATGGCCCTCGTCGGGAATATTCAGCACCACGCCGCAGGCCTTGCAATGCACGGCGTCGCTGTCGTGGCGTTGCAGGCCGCAGGACGGGCAGGGAAATCGCACCTTGCTGGGGTTCAGCAGCGCGCGGGCGAGATTGAAGAACAGGGTGACTCCGAAAATCATGATGACGACCGAGATCAGGCGGCCGAGCGTGCCGGGCAGGGTGATGTCGCCAAAGCCCGTGGTCGTCAGCGCCGTGACCGTGAAGTACAGCGCGTCGGCATAATTGGTGATCTGGTCGTTGTGAAATTTCTGGGTTTCGTAAACGATCGCGGTCATCACGAAGATGAAGACCGCGAGGTTGGTGACGGCGAAGATCACCTCTTCGTTGCGCTTGAACAACGAGCTGTCGGCACGCAGGCGCGCCAGCATCTGGTAGTCGCGCAGCAGCCGCAAGGTTCGCAGGATGCGAAGAAAGCCGCCGGCTTCGCCCGCCAGCGGCGCCAGGAATGAAACGATGGCAACCACGTCGGTCCAGGTCGACAACCGCGTGAATTCGCGCCAGCGGTGCCGGCTGACCAGCAGCCGTGCGGCGAAATCCGCGAGAATCCCGATGCCGAAGATGACGTCGAGGGTCTCCATGACATCGCTGCGGGGCAGGAAGGAGGTCGCGATGATGAACAGCACCGTGACGATATCGAACGCCAGCAGGGCATATCGAAAACGGACGCCTTGCGGCGTTGCGCCTTCATAGAGCTGGCGGATGCCGGTTTTCAGGGAAGCGAAGGTCATGTTTTCAGGAAAGTGAAGGTCATGTTTTCAAGGAAGCTAAGTCATGGCGACACTTGATCGGTTTGTGGTTATGATTGCAATCAGAGAACAGCCATTTCCGGAGCCGTCCACGTGATCGAATCCAGTACCCCGGCCGCGCCTGCCGGCGGCATCCTGCGCATGTCCAACAGGGTCATGAATCTCGCCTACATGCTGACGCAGAATGCCCGCCGCCACGGCGACCGCCCGGGCTTCATCTGGGGCGAGCGGTCCTGGAACTGGCGCGAGATCGACGGCCACGTCTCGGCGCTGGCGGCGGCACTCGCGGCAAGCGGCATCGTCAAGGGCGACCGCATCCTGGTGCATTCGAAGAATTGCGACGAGATGTTCTGGTCGATGTTCGCGGCCTTCCGGCTCGGCGCGGTCTGGGTTCCCACCAACTTCAGGCTGATGCCGGACGAGGTGGCGTATCTGGCGACCGCTTCCGGCGCCAGGGCCTTTCTGTGCCACGGCGATTTTCCGGACCATGCGGCGGCGGTCAAGGCGGCAAGCCCGGCGATCGAGTTCACCTGGCGGATCGGCGAGGGCACCTTCGCCGACAGGTCGGTGAGCGAGATGATCGCCGCGCATGCCGGGGCGATCTTCGAGAACAGCGCCGTCGACTATAACGATCCCTGCTGGTTCTTCTTCACCTCGGGCACCACGGGGCGATCGAAGGCGGCGGTGCTGACCCATGGCCAGATGGCGTTCGTGGTGACCAATCATCTGGCCGACCTGATGCCCGGCACCACCGAGCACGATGCGTCCCTGGTCGTCGCGCCGCTGTCGCATGGCGCCGGCGTGCACCAGCTGGTGCAGGCCGCGCGCGGCGTGCCGACTATCCTGCTGCCGTCTGAAAGGTTCGACATCAACGAGGCGTTCCGGCTGATCGAGACACACCGCGTCACCAATATCTTTACCGTGCCGACCATCCTGAAGATGATGGTCGAACATCCCGCGGTCGATCGTTTTGACCACTCCTCGCTGCGCTACATCATCTATGCCGGCGCGCCGATGTACCGCGAGGACCAGAAGGCAGCACTGACAAAACTCGGCAAGGTGCTGGTGCAGTATTTTGGCCTCGGCGAGGTCACCGGCAACATCACGGTCATGCCGCCGGGGTTGCACGATGCCGAGGACGGACCGCAGGCGCGGATCGGCTCCTGCGGCTACGAGCGCACCGGCATGCAGGTCTCGATCCAGGCCGACGACGGGCGCGAGCTTAAACCCTTCGAGACCGGCGAGATCTGCGTGATCGGTCCCGCCGTGTTCGCCGGCTACTACGACAACCCCGACGCCAACGCCAAAGCCTTTCGCAATGGCTGGTTTCGCACCGGCGATCTCGGCCATGTCGACGACGAGGGTTTTGTCTACATCACCGGGCGCGCCTCCGACATGTACATATCAGGCGGATCCAACATCTATCCGCGCGAAGTCGAGGAGAAGATCCTGACACATCCCGGAATCGGCGAGGTGGCGATCGTCGGCGTGCCGGATCCGGTGTGGGGCGAGGTCGGCATCGCCGTCTGTGTGGCGCGGGAGGGATCTGCCGCCGTGAGCGAGCTCGAGCTTGCGACTTTCCTCGCCGCAAAAGTGCCGCGCTACAAGATGCCGAAGCGGTTCTTCTTCTGGGAGGCGCTGCCGAAATCCGGCTACGGCAAGATTCCGAAACGGCTGGTGCGCGACGAACTCGAAGCGCGCGGCCTGCTCGGCGCCGACGCGAAGCAGGGCGGCTGATGCGAACGATCAAGCAGCCGGGTGTTCCGGTGCCCGAGCGTATCCAGTGGGTCGAGGCCCGCGGCCGCGCCTTCACCTTTACGCTTGAAGCGGGCCTGCCGCTGCTGGAAGCCGCGCGCCGCGGTTTTGCCGCGCAAGGCTTTGCAGGCGGCGTGCTGAACCTGCAAGGCGGGGCGCTCGGCCCCTTTGCCTATGTGATGCCGGCGCTGTCGAAGACCGGCGCCAACGCCGCGTTCTACAGCGACACGTTCCGGCCGGCGGGCGTCACGCGGCTGCGGATGGGGGCGATGACGCTGGGACAGCGCGACGGCGCGCCGTTCTTTCATTGCCACGCGCTGTGGACGGAAGCCGACGGGCGGGCCGGCGGCGGCCATCTCCTGCCGGAAGAGACTGTCGTCGCCGAGGCCTTTCCGGTGCAGGCGTTCGGCATCGACGGCGCGGTGTTTGCGGCGGAGCCGGACCCGGAAACCAATTTCAAGTTGTTCGGACCGGTGCCATCGGCCGCTTCGGGCGGCGGGACCATGAGCCTCGTCTATGCGCTGCGGCTGCGGCCCAACCAGGACTTTGCCGGCGCGCTGGAGAGGTTCTGCCGCGAGCGGAGGATCACCCGCGCCAAAATCCACGGCGGCGTCGGCAGCACCATCGGCGCACGCCTTGCGGACGGCGGCGGCGTCGAGCCGTTCGCGACCGAGCTGGCGGTACGCGCGGGGGTGATTGCGACGGGAGCAGACGGCGCGCTTGCAGCGGAGCTGGAGGTCGCGCTGGTCGACTACACCGGCGGCCTCGCCGAGGGCCGGCTGGAGCGTGGCGACAACCCGGTGCTGATGACGATGGAGCTGGTGCTGGAGGTGATCGAGTAGCCGGGCAAAGCGCTGGCCCACGAAAGCGCGGTGCAAGAACGGCCCCGGATTTCGCAAGGGCTCCATCCGTGCTACGGGCCTGACTTCGCTTCGCTTGCAACGACGATGAGGCATGCGTTCATGTTCTCGCGGCGCGGTACGCCCGGAGGTTTGCAGATCGTTCGGCCCTCCCGGAGATAAGAGGGCGCAGGGAAAGCCGGGTGCGCGCTGCACCCGCGGTCTCGTGTGCAATGGGGTAGAGGTAGGCGGCACACGAGCATACAGGTGAAGCGGAGGCATCCGGCTTTCCCTGCGCGATGGTTTAAGGCTTATACGTGATCTCCTCGGCGAGCTCTGCACTTTTGCCACCGTCGCCCGCGCTGCCTTAAGCTGCGAACTTGACACCAGCCTGAGGGTGTCGGAACCACACGATTTCGCCATCCGCATCCGCGCCATTCGTCAAAGGCGCATCCGCGTCCATCGCATCTCACCGCGCGTTTCGTGACGATCGCGAGCCGCCCCTCTTGTCGGGTGAGACGGGTAAAGATGTACGAGTGATTTGCCCTTCTGGAAAAGCGAAATTCTACCCGACGGGTTACTTTGTCGCACCCGGCGATGGTGGCTTCCCGGTGGCGCTGGATGGCGGGGTAGCCGCTGACGATCTCTGCGCGGTTTGATACGCGCCAGCCGCTGACAAGCTCCCGTCTAGGTGATATCTTACCTGGATCGTACGGAGAGAAGATCCATGACGCATCAGCGGATCGAAATTAATCCTGATATCATGGATGGCAAACCGGTTGTTCGCGGCACGCGCGTCCCGGTGGAGCTTGTGCTGCGCAAGCTCGGTGCTGGTATGTCGCCGGAGGCGATCCTCGGGGATCATCCTCGACTCACGTTGGACGATATCCTCGCCGCGCAGGCCTTTGCCGCTGACTATCTTGCCGACGAAGACATCGTTTACGGCTGAACCGTGCGCTGGCTCGCCGACGAATGTGTCGCGGCGCCTCTGGTCGTGTTTCTGCGAACCAGCGGTCACGACGTGCTCTATATCGCGGAGTCGGCTGCTGGTTCGAGTGACGCTGACGTCATTTCGCTCGCGTTGCGGGAGAATCGACTCCTGCTCACAGAAGACAAGGATTTCGGTGATCTTGTCTTCCGGCGGCAGCGCACGGTCCCCGGTGTGGTGTTGATGCGCACCGACTTCGACAATCCCATGCGGAAGGCACTGCGGTTGCAGGCGACGATCACGCGATATGGCGAAGAGCTGTTTGGCCGCTACACGGTGGTCGAGGATGGACGCGTTCGGTCTCGCCGGTTGTGAAGGAGTTGGTTGAGCGAAGAGGCGGAGCTTGCCTGTCTCGAACGCAATACCATCAGTCGCGTTGAAGATGGGTTTCGCGAAGGGCTCAACCCATCCTACGGGCTAGACCACCGATGGCGAGAACAATTGTCAAAAATATCGTGGCAAGCGGCAGTCCTGTCAGACCAATTTTTGTAAACGTGCCTGTAACGCCAGTTAAGCTGCTAAGCCGGATAAATTGAGTGATCGATTGTTCATTACCAGCTGCAATCGCGGGCGCCAGTATAGGGAAATCCTGAGGAGTAATGACTTGCGTTGTCGCGATTCCAACTGCTCGCAAGAGCCTTATCCCTACCAGGGTGCATATCGTTGCTGAAATAATGCACATCACCGGAGCAAATGCGAAGCTAAGAATTCTGCCGTAGAAATTATATACATCACGCTCCGATAATTTTTCGGAAAGCTTGCTCGGTTCGACCCAAGAATCGGTGGGGACCGTAATGATTGGTCCTTGTTCGTTTATCTTAAAAACGATGTATCCGGCGAGCAAATACATAAAAAATCCAGCAGCGAGAAACAGCATTCCTCCAATCAAGAAGTAAGCTCTTTGTTGCTCTATAAATCGCGGTGGCTGCGTGGTTATGCTGTCAATCTGAGCTGTCGGTCCTTGCGCCGAACCATCTGTTTGTTGGTTTGCACTACTATCGATGCTCAATGCCATCACGTTCTCCCAACAAAAAAACAGAATAAAAACTGTTACAATCAGTTTATGATCGCAATCAGAGGTTGCCAAGCCAGAAGATGATATTTTTGCACCGCAGCTTCGGGAAATCCGCCCGAAGGCTAGAAAGGGATATCATCGTCGAGGAGGCTTCCCTTGTGGGTCAGAGGGAGGGCCCCAGCCGGCAGGGGGACATTAGTCACGATGAAAAGATTCAGGATATCCTCACGGTCCATGAACATAACTTGGCTTCGTTTCGAGGTATCGAGCCGTTCGCCGAGCCAATTCCGCGCTGCCTTGGTGATCTCCCCACCGGCGACGATAAAGGCGTGATCGACCAGCACACGACGACTAGTTTCCGGATCAAAGATCTCGTGCCCAAGCATCATTGTGACTTGATTGAGAATCTCGCCGATATTTGCTGTGCTGTTCTTGCTCATGCCAGCCGCATCAAGCTTGTCACGTTTGGCCTGCAATCCGAAATACAGCACATGCTGCGTCGGCAGCGTGTAGCGCATCCAAATGTCTTTGCCGTATTCTAGCGCTTTATCCTTATGACCAACGGCAGTAACGCGATGAAAACCGAGTTGGCGAAACAGCGGCAAGAGCACATCTTGTATCAATTCGTCTTCTGAAGACTTGTCGAGAAAGGCTGTCAGAAGCTCGCGCCGCACCAATTCGTCCTTCGAAAACGGACGATGCGGATTAGCTGCTGCTGCCGCGATCGCGCCTGTGCCGATGTGCCGAAGATAGCATTTGCGATCGGTCGCATAGAACGCGTCAAACCCTTCGCGTGCGAGAGCAGTATTCAATCTGGAGAGCGCGGCAGTACGATCGGGATCGCCATCGGTCGCGTCACCGACGTCCATCAGCGTTGCGATGACACGACAGAATGTTGTCGGCGGCGTTTGTGCGTCTGGATGAGGTTCCGTTAGGATTTGTTCGAGCACGCCAGACACCCACGCTGCGCGTGTTGTTCCGTCGTGCGAAAAATCCGTATCAGCGTCTCGAAAGAAGCGGGTGATGTAGCTGCTGCTACGATAGACGAACGGCGTGCCCTCGCCATTGCCGCAGATCAAATCGGCAATTTCGTCAAGGGTGCGCTGTCTCCACTTCATCTATTCTCCTAATAGATACGGCGTGCTGTGGCAGGTTATAAGCTGAATTGTGCGTCCTCACTCCGCCGCCTCGACCCCGCGCTTCCTTTTCCCGCCATCCGCCTTCGCCAGCACCGGCCCCAGAAACTTCCCGGTATAGCTCCGCGGCGCCTTGACGATATCCTCCGGCGGCCCCCATGCGACAATCTCGCCGCCGCCGTCGCCGCCTTCGGGGCCGAGGTCGATGACCCAGTCCGCGGTCTTGATGACTTCGAGGTTGTGCTCGATCACCACCACCGTGTTGCCCTGCGATACCAGCTCGTGCAGCACTTCCAGCAGTTTCTTGACGTCGTGGAAGTGCAGGCCGGTGGTCGGCTCGTCCAGGATGTAGAGCGTGCGGCCGGTGGCGCGTTTTGACAGTTCTTTCGCCAGCTTGACGCGCTGGGCTTCGCCGCCCGACAAGGTCGTGGCCTGCTGGCCGACGTGGATGTAGTCCAGCCCAACGCGGTGCAGCGTCTTGAAGGTTTCGCGGACGCGGGGGACGGCCTTGAAGAAGTCGGCGGCTTCCTCGACGGTCATGTCGAGGACGTCGGCGATGCTCTTGCCCTTGAACAGCACTTCGAGGGTTTCGCGGTTGTAGCGCTTGCCCTTGCAGACGTCGCAGGTGACGTAGACGTCGGGCAAAAAGTGCATCTCGATCTTGATGACGCCGTCGCCCTGGCAGGCCTCGCAGC
>JAZJYY010000104.1:0-27032 GCA_040390145.1 Pseudomonadota bacterium | reverse complement strand
CGTCCGCCGAAGCCCGCCTTCGGGCGAAGGCGGATGCGACGAAGCAATCCATCTCACGACGGCACCGCCGCGCGATGGATTGCTTCGTCGCAAGCGCTCCTCGCAATGACGCTGACGGAGCCGTGCGTCCTACTGCCGTCTACGCGTGGTCGTGAGCATCCGGCAGCACCAGCCCGAACACTTCGGTCAGATCCGCCACCTGCGCCGGCGTGAGATATCGCGGGTTCAGCCCGCGCAGCAGCAGATAGAGCTTTGCGGTCTCTTCCAGTTCCTCGATCGCAAACACCGCGGCTTCCAGCGTATCGCCCGAAACCACCGGCCCATGATTGGCGAGCAGCACGGACGAATATTTTCCGGCGAGCCCCTTGATGGCGTCGGCCACCGCGGGGTCGCCCGGGCGATAATACGGCACCAGCGCGGTGGCGCCGCATTTCATCAGATAGTACGCCGTCATCGGCGGCAATGCGGCGCGGGGATCGATCTCCGGCAGCATCGACAGCGCCACTGAATGGGTGGAATGCAGGTGCACCACCGCACGCGCGGCGCTGCGGGTCTGGTACAGCGCGGTATGCAGCGGTACTTCCTTGGTGGGGGCGTCGCCGGATACCAGCCGGCCGTCGCTATCGAGCCGCGACAGCCGCGCCGGATCGAGCGAGCCGAGCGAGGCGTTGGTCGGGGTCACCAGCCAGCCGCCGTCGTGAAGCCTGAGGCTGATATTGCCCGAGGAGCCCGGCGTCAGCCCGCGCTCGAACAGCGAGCGGCCGAGCCGGCAGATTTCATCGCGCAAGGCCGTTTCGGTCATGGCTGTATCCTGCAGCTGCCTCGTTGCAGCCTTGTCTCATGCTTTGGCAGCACGGCCAAGCCGTGATACCCAGAGGCAAAGCCGCCCGCGAAATGCGGCGCTGACAAAACCTCGGGGAGTGTTCATGCCTGAATCCGTACCGCAAAAGCCGCGTATCGCCGTCATCGGGCTGGGCTCGATGGGCTTTGGCATGGCGACCTCGCTGCGGCGCGCCGGCTTTGACGTCACCGGCTGCGATGTCTCGGATGACGCGGTGGCGCGGTTCGTGGCGGACGGCGGCGGCGGCGCCCGGACGCCGGCACAGGCCGCCGGCGGGGCCGACATCGTCGTCAGCGTGGTCGTCAACGCGGCCCAGACCGAGACCATTCTGTTCGGCAAGGACGGCGTCGCCGAAACCCTGGCCGACGATGCCGTGTTCGTTTCCTCCGCCACCATGGATCCCGATGTGGCACGGCGGCTGGCGAAGCAGCTGGAAGCCACCGGCCGGCACTATCTCGATGCGCCGATCTCCGGCGGCGCGCAGCGCGCGGCGCAGGGCGAGCTCACCATTCTCGCATCAGGCAGTCCGGCCGCCTTCACCAGGGCCAGGCCGGCGCTTGATGCGATGGCCGCAAAACTTTACGAACTCGGCGATGCCGCCGGGCAGGGCGCCGCGTTCAAGATGATCAACCAGCTGCTGGCCGGCGTGCATATCGCCGCCGCCTCGGAGGCGATCGCCTTCGCCGCCAAGCAGGGACTCGATATCCGGAAAGTCTATGAGGTGATCACGGCATCCGCCGGCAATTCCTGGATGTTCGAGAACCGCGTGCCTCATGTGCTCGACGGCGATTACACCCCGCGCAGCGCGGTGGACATCTTTGTAAAGGACCTCGGCATCATCCAGGACATGGCGCGGGCGGCGAAATTTCCGGTGCCGGTGTCGGCCGCGGCGCTGCAGATGTTCCTGATGACGTCGGCTTCCGGCATGGGCCGCGACGACGATATCTCGGTGGCGCGGATGTATGCCCGCGTCACCGGCACGCATCTGCCCGGCGAGCCCAAGGAAGGGCTGAAGTAAGCAATCAACGAACAAGAGGACGTCAGATGCCCCGTTTCGCCGCCAATCTCTCCATGATGTTCACCGAGGTCCCGTTCCTCGACCGCTTTGAGGCGGCGGCGAAAGCGGGATTTACGTCAGTCGAATTTCTGTTTCCCTATGAGCATCCGGCCGAGGAAGTCGGCAGGCGGCTGAAGGCCAACGGCCTGACGCAGGCACTGTTCAACCTGCCGCCGGGCAAATGGGATGCCGGCGAGAAAGGTTTCGCCGCACTGCCGGAGCGCTTCGACGATCTGAAGCAGAGCCTCGAGACGGCGCTGCCTTATGCGAAGGCGACCGGCGTCAAGCGGCTGCACCTGATGGCGGGCATTGCCAGCCGCAGCGAACCGAAAGCGGTCGAGCACTTCTATAAATCGGTCGCGTGGGCAACCGAATTCTATGCGCCCCACGGGCTCGACGTCGTGATCGAGCCGATCAATTCGCGCAACGTGCCGGGCTACTTCCTCAACGATTTCGGTTTCGCGCGCGACCTGATCAATGAGCTGAAAATCCCCAATCTGAAACTGCAATTCGATATCTATCACTGCCAGATCATCCATGGCGACGTCACCATGCGGCTGCGCGAGATGATGGCGATCATCGGCCATGTCCAGATCGCCAGCATTCCCTCGCGCAACGAACCTGACGGCGAAGAGCTGAACTACCCCTTCCTGTTCGCCGAGCTCGACCGGCTCGGCTACGAGGGCTTCGTCGGCTGCGAGTACAATCCGCGCGGCAAGACGATCGATGGCCTCGGCTGGTTCAAGCCTTACACCGGAGCCGGATCGTGACCCTTGCTCGAGAAATCTCGCTTGGCTGTATCGCCGACGACTACACCGGCGCCTCCGATCTCGCCAACACGCTGACCCTCTGCGGCCTGCGCACGGTGCAGACCATCGGCGTGCCCGCCGACGATCTCGAACTGCCCGAGGTCGATGCCGTGGTGGTGTCGCTGAAAAGCCGCTCGATCGAGGCCGGCCTTGCGGTGTCGCGCTCGCGATCGGCGGAAAAATGGCTGCGCGGGCACGGCGCCGGCCATGTGCTGTTCAAGATCTGCTCGACCTTCGATTCCACCGACGCCGGCAATATCGGCCCCGTGATGGATGCGCTGCGCGCCGATTGCGGCGACGCGATCGTGCTGGTGACGCCGGCCTTTCCCGAGACCGGCCGCACCGTCTACATGGGCAATTTGTTCGTGGGTTCGGTGCCGCTCCACGAAAGCCCGCTGAAGGACCATCCGCTCAACCCGATGCACGATTCCAATCTGGTGCGGGTGCTGGCGCGGCAGAGCCGGATCAAGATCGGACTGGTCGGCCTCGCCGACATTGCGCGCGGCCCGGACGCGGTTCGCGCCCGGTTGGCCGATCTCTCGGGCAAGGGGGTTGGCGCCGCCATCGTCGACGCCGCGTTCGACCGCGACCTGGAAACCATCGGCGCGGTGGCGTTGGATCATCGGCTCTCGGTCGGCGCATCCGGCATCGGGCTCGGGCTCGCCCGCGCGCTGGTGGCCTCGGGCAAGGTCAAATCCCGTGCGCCGCAGGCGGCGGCCGAGGCGGCGGTCGGCGGACCGGCGGCGTGCCTGGCCGGCAGTTGCTCGCAGGCGACGCTGCAGCAGATCGCCAGCGCGGAAGCCGTGATGCCGGTGCTGCACCTCGATCCGGATCAGATCATCGCCGGCAGGGAAGAAGCGCGGCGTGCGCTGGCCTGGGCCAAAGACCGCCTCGGCGACGGCCCGGTCCTGATCGCCAGCAGCTCGACACCGGAACAGGTCGCAGCTCTGCAAAAACGACATGGCCGAGATGCAGTCGGGCATGCCATCGAGCAGGCCATGGCCGATATCGCGGAAGAATTGGTCGCGTCGGGCGTGCGCAGACTGGTGGTTGCCGGTGGTGAAACTTCAGGCGCGGTGGTGGACCGCCTGGGCATTCCAGGTTTCCTGGTCGGCGCGGAAATCGCTGCGGGAGTGCCGGTTCTGCGCGCGGTCGGTGCTGCCGAGGGCGAAATGCTGCTTGCCTTGAAATCAGGCAATTTCGGCGGCCCGGCGTTCTTCTCCGATGCACTCAAGCTGATGCGTTGAGCGGCTGCATCGTTTTGCCTGTCAATGATGCGCGGTGTCGCTCGGTAGTCTTACGGGCAGTTGGGTTAACGGGCAACCAACCAATTGAAACCATAGTGATGCTTCGTCCATCACTCCTGATTCGCATCACTGGCCCGTTCTCAAAACCAAGAGACTCCAACTATGCTCGCCCAATATTCCATCCGCGCCAAGATTACAGCTGTCGTTGCCCTGCTCCTCTTCGTGATGACCGGCATGGGTCTGCTCGCGGTCCGGAATATGCGGGCGATCAACGTCAGCACGGTGGATATCGCGACCAACTGGCTGCCGAGCGTCCGCACGCTGGGCGACCTGCGCGCCGGCATCATCACCTATCGCAACGTGATCCGGCAGCACATGCTGTCCGACACGTCGGCGGAAAAGGATGCCATGGAAAAGACCCTGGCGACGGTGGTCGAGAATAACAGCAAGATCCGCACGGCCTATGAAGCCATGATCAGCTCTCCGGAAGAGCGGGCCCTGTATAAGGAGTGGTCTGATGTCTGGGAAAGATACAAGAGTGGCACCCAGGAGGTCCTTGCTCTTTCCCGCAAGGCCGTCGGCCAGATTCCCCGCGAAGCGCAGGACTTGAACACCAGGACGGTAAACAAGATCGGGCTCGAGGCCGACAGTATCCTGAAAAAGAGCATCGATCTCAACAACGCCGGAGCTGACAAGGCTGCCCAGAGCGCGGCCGACAACTATGCCTCGGCCTTCATGATGCTCGCCGCCATCCTCGGCGCCGCCATCCTCGGCGGGATTGCCGTCAGCGTCTATCTGGTTCGCGATGTTTCCAGCGGCATTGCGTCAATCGTGATGCCGATGCAGGCGCTGGGCAAAGGCGATCTCACCGCAACCGTGCCGCATCAGGGCGAGAAGACCGAAATCGGCGCCATGGCGGATACCTTGCAGGTCTTCAAGCAAGCCCTGATCGCGAAGAGGGCCGCCGATGAGGCCGCCGCGGTCGACGCGGAAGCCAAGATCGAGCGCGGCCGCCGGGTCGACAGCATCACCCGCGAGTTCGAATCGATGATCGGCGATATCGTCGAGACGGTGTCCTCGGCCTCGACCGAACTCGAAGCCTCCGCAGGCACGCTGTCGGCGACCGCCGAGCGTTCGCAGCAACTCACCGCCACCGTTGCGGCGGCCTCCGAAGAAGCTTCGACCAATGTTCAGTCGGTGGCATCTGCCACCGAAGAGTTGTCCTCGTCGGTCAACGAGATCAGCCGCCAGGTGCAGGAATCGGCGCGGATGGCCAGCGATGCCGTCGGTCAGGCGCGCGTCACCAACGACCGCGTCAGCGAATTGTCGAAGGCGGCTGCCCGTATCGGCGACGTGGTCGAATTGATCAATACCATTGCCGGCCAGACCAACCTGCTGGCGCTCAATGCCACCATCGAGGCGGCGCGCGCCGGCGAGGCCGGCCGCGGTTTTGCGGTGGTGGCCTCCGAGGTCAAGGCTTTGGCCGAACAGACCGCCAAGGCGACCGGCGAGATCGGCCAGCAGATCACCGGCATCCAGGCCGCGACGCAGGAATCCGTGAACGCCATCAAGGCGATCAGCGGCACCATCGAGAAACTGTCCGAGATTTCCTCGACCATTGCCGCCGCGGTAGAAGAGCAGGGCGCGGCGACGCAGGAAATCTCCCGCAACGTGCAGCAGGCCGCCCATGGTACCCAGCAGGTTTCGTCGAACATCACCGACGTGCAGCAGGGCGCCAGCGAGACCGGATCGGCCTCTTCGCAGGTGCTTTCCGCGGCGCAGTCGCTGTCCAGCGACTCCAACCGGCTCAAGCTCGAGGTCGGCAAGTTCCTCAGCTCGGTGCGGGCGGCCTGACGACAGCCATGATCCGATGGATGCGGCCGGCCTGACGCGAGGTCGGCCGCACTTCGTCTCATGGTTGTACTAAAATAGTCTACAATCAGCCGGCAAATTAACGGTAGGACAACACCTCTGGTGTTTGATGCGGGCGTTCTCGCGCATTTGCCGATTCGCAATGCGCGGCAAACATCAGAAGCGCCAGCGCGCTCAGCACAGAGACCGTCGCCATGATCAAGCTCAATCGCATCGGTAACAAGTTGGGTCTCGCCGGCGTCGTCGGCGTGTTGCTGGCGATCGGCCTGGTAGGCAACCAGTTGGCGACGGAATCCACCGTGACGGCCGCGAATGAACGCACTGATCGACTTCAGAGCGTGGCCGAGAGCACGCTGGCGGCCCATCTCAGCATGCGCCAGATGCAACTCGCCGCCCGCGGCATCAGACTGGCAAGGTCTCCTTCCGAAATCGACAGGGCCGCCGCCGAGATGCGCCAGGCGGGCGCGATCGAAGCCAAGGAAATTGATGGTGCATTGGCGACCGCCCGGATGGCTGGAACCAGGGACCGACTGCAGAAAATCAAGTCCCTGATGGCCAGCTACAGCGCGGGCATCGAGGAGCTTGCGAAGGCGCAACGCGATCTGCTCGCGCAGATCGACAAGCGATCGGAGATATCGGTTGAATGGACCAAGGCGATCGCTGCCCAGATGGCTTCGCCGGCGATGGCCAAGCTGGATAACCGCGTCGATATCGAAAAGCTGCTGCTTCAGGCCGACATCAAGGTGAACGCGTTGCAGACCATGGTCTGGCGGCTTGGCGCGACCGGCGATCCGAGCCTGATCGGCTCGATTGCGAAGACCCAGACCGCGCTCAGGAACAATTTCAACGAGTTGCGGGGCGAGGCCGACGACAGGGACTTGCTGGTCGTGGTCAGCTCGCTGGACAAGCTGGTGAAGCGCTTCCTGGCCGCCAACGAGGAGGCCGTCAAGATCGAGGAACTGAAGGCCGATATCGTCGCCAATCGCACGACCAACATCGTCAAGGAGGCCGGCGAACTGATGGAAGTCGCGGTGGCCGATGCGCAAAAAAGCATGCAGTCCTCGAAGGAAGAGGTTGCAGCGGCGACCGCGCAAGCCAACCGGATCAGCATGATCGTGGCGATCGTGGTGGTGATCTCCCTGATCGCGTCGGTGATCTTCTCCTTCCTCGGCGTTGCGCGTCCCATGACCCGGCTGAACGGCGCGCTGGGCCAGATGGCGGGCGGCAATCTCGATATCGTCATTCCCGGCGCCGATCGCGGCGACGAAATCGGCGACCTCGCCAAGACCGTCACCGTCATCCGCCAGAATGCCGAGCAGAAGGCCCGCGACGAAGCGGAGGCCAAGATCACGCAGGATCAGCTCGCCGCCCGGCAGCGCAAGGCCGAGATGATCAAGCTCGCCGACGATTTCGAAGGCGCGGTCGGCGAGATCGTCGAGACCGTATCCTCTTCCTCGACGCAGCTCGAAGCTTCCGCCGGCACGCTGACAGCGACTGCGGAACGGGCGCAGGAACTCACCATCATGGTGGCGGCGGCTTCCGAAGAGGCCTCCACCAACGTGCAGTCGGTGGCGTCGGCGACCGAGGAAATGGCGTCCTCCGTCAACGAAATCAGCCGTCAGGTGCAGGAATCGGCGCGGATGGCCACCGACGCGGTCGGCCAGGCCCGTACCACCAATGACCGCGTCAGCGAATTGTCGAAGGCGGCCGCCCGCATCGGCGACGTGGTTGAATTGATCAACACCATCGCCGGCCAGACCAACCTGCTGGCGCTCAACGCCACCATCGAGGCGGCGCGCGCCGGCGACGCCGGACGCGGCTTTGCCGTCGTGGCGTCCGAGGTGAAGGCCTTGGCCGAGCAGACCGCGAAAGCGACCGGCGAGATCGGCCAGCAGATCACCGGGATCCAGGCGGCGACTCAGGAGTCGGTGAACGCGATCAAGGAGATCAGCAACACCATCGAAAGATTGTCCGAGATCTCGTCGACCATCGCAGCCGCGGTGGAGGAGCAGGGTGCTGCGACGCAGGAG
Source organism: Pseudomonadota bacterium (assembly GCA_040390145.1). Classification (GTDB taxonomy): domain Bacteria; phylum Pseudomonadota; class Alphaproteobacteria; order Rhizobiales; family Xanthobacteraceae; genus Bradyrhizobium. The sequence goes on along the minus strand of JAZJYY010000104.1, from coordinate 19,176 downwards.
ATTTCGCGCAACGTGCAGCAGGCGGCGCACGGCACCCAGCAGGTCTCGTCCAACATCACCGACGTGCAGCGCGGCGCCAGCGAGACCGGCTCGGCGTCCTCGCAGGTGCTGTCCGCGGCACAGTCGCTGTCCGGCGACAGCAACCGCCTGAAGCTCGAAGTCGGCAAGTTCCTGAGCTCGGTGAGGGCGGCCTGACCGGCCGGCCCCCGGGGATTCAGTCGGGCGGCTTACCGGTAATATTACGGTGCCTGAAATTAACGTCAGTGCACCTTTGGGATGCCATGAAGGACGGCGCACTCCAAGACGCGATTTTCACAAAATCAGCGACAACGAGTTCACGCCACTGCCTTGAACTCGCTGCACTCCATGCGGCTGGCAAGCCCAGCTCTGGAGTTCCGCATGTCCTGGCTCAACAATCTGAAAATTGCGGTCAAGGTTGCTCTGATCGTCGTATTGATGGCGGTCGTGACGGTTGGAACTGCCCTCTTCGCCACCAATCAAATGCGGGCGATGGACGACGCCAATACCGACATAGTGACACGTATCGATAGATCCACCACCATGACGGTTCGCGCCGCTCGCCGCGCCGACAATTACGTAGCCTCCGCGTTTCAGCTGGCAGCCGAAACGACCGAAGCGGGCAATGCGAAATATCGTACGCAAACCGCCGACAATGAGGCGCAGTTCAAATCCCGCATGGCTCAGGTCCTGAAGGATTTGCCCGAAAAAGCAGCGATCATCGAGCCGGTACTGTCCATCTTTCAGAAGGCGTTCGCATCCTGTAATCCCGTGATCGAATTCGCTTCAAAGACCACGTCGAGCGACGACGCGCTGAAAGCCGCCGGACGCATGACGAACGAATGTGTCCCGCTCATTGAGAGTGCGCTCGTGGCACAGACCAAGCTGGTTGACGCGCTTGTAGCCGATGCTGCAAAGGCCGCAGATCAGATGACGGTGGACGCCAATTCATCGATCCGCATGATCTACGTCGCATCCGGTGCCGGCTTGCTGGTCGGCCTCGCCATCGCGCTCTGGATCGGAATCAAGGGACTGGCGCGACCGATCGCCGATCTGAAGACCGTGATGGAAGCGTTCGCCCGCAACGAACTGAAGGCTGACGTCCCCGGCACCAAACGCCGCGACGAGGTCGGCGAGATGGCCCGCACCGTCGAAGTATTCAAGACCAACGGACTGCAAGTCGAGCGCATGAAGGCCGATCAGCAGGCAGCCGAGCTTCGCTCCGCCGAGCAGCGCAAGGCCGACATGATCAAGCTCGCCAACGATTTCGAGGGCGCGGTGGGCGAGATCATCGAGACCGTCTCCTCGGCCTCGACAGAGCTCGAAGCCTCCGCCGGCACGCTGACAGCTACCGCGGTTCGTTCGCAGGAATTGACCACGGCGGTCGCCGCCGCGTCCGAGGAAGCCTCCACCAATGTGCAGTCGGTGGCGTCGGCCACCGAGGAGATGGCGTCATCCGTCAACGAGATCAGCCGTCAGGTGCAGGAATCCGCACGAATTGCCGGCGATGCGGTGGAACAGGCGCGCAAGACCAATGACCGCGTCAGCGATTTGTCAAAGGCGGCCGCGCGCATCGGCGACGTCGTCGAACTGATCAACACCATTGCCGGACAGACCAACCTTCTCGCACTGAACGCCACCATCGAAGCCGCGCGTGCCGGCGAGGCCGGCCGCGGCTTTGCCGTCGTGGCCTCCGAGGTCAAGGCGCTGGCCGAGCAGACCGCAAAGGCGACCGGAGAGATCGGCCAGCAGATCAGCGGCATCCAGGCTGCGACCCAGGAGTCGGTCTCCGCCATCAAGGAAATCAGCGGCACCATCGAAAAGCTGTCGGAGATTTCATCGACCATCGCGGCCGCCGTCGAAGAGCAGGGTGCAGCGACCCAGGAAATTTCCCGCAACGTGCAACAGGCCGCCAAGGGCACGCAGGAAGTGTCCTCCAACATCGCCAACGTACAGCGCGGCGCCAGTGAGACCGGATCGGCTTCCTCGCAGGTGTTGTCCGCGGCACAGTCGCTGTCCGGCGACAGCAACCGTCTCAAGCTCGAAGTCGGCAAGTTCCTGAACTCGGTCAGGGCGGCCTGACAGGGCCGGGCAGGAACTCCAGCCTTCCGGCGGCCTTCGGCCGCCGGTGGAGGGTAGCAGGGAAGTGAAGGCCGGCGGCGGCCGGGCGTTGGCTTTTTCGCTGCGGTTCGGCTAAATCAGTCCGACCGAATTGGCCTGTTGCAATGCCAATCTCCGCCTTTGCGGCGGGGCCGAGGAATCCCCGCTTTATGATCTCACTGGTCCGTATCGCGCTAAGCCGGCCTTATACTTTCGTCGTGCTGGCGCTGCTCCTCCTGATCATCGGGCCGCTCGCCGCGCTGCGCACCCCCACCGACATTTTTCCGGACATCCGGATCCCCGTGATCGGCGTGGTCTGGAACTATACCGGCCTGCCGCCGGACCAGATGGCCGGGCGCATGATCACGCCGTTCCAGCGCGCGCTGACGACGACGGTCAACGATATCGAACACATCGTGGCGAACTCCTATAACGGCATCGGCATCGTCAAGATCTTCTTCCAGCCCAATGTCGATATCCGCATCGCCAACGCCCAGGTCACCGCGATTTCGCAGACCATGGTCCGGCAGATGCCGCCGGGGGCGACGCCGCCGCTGATCCTCAATTACAGCGCCTCGACGGTGCCGATCATCCAGGTCGCGCTGTCGGGCGAAGGCCTCACCGAACAGAATCTCGCCGACATCGGCATCAACCAGCTGCGCACCCCGCTGGTGACGGTGCCCGGCGCCGCGATCCCCTATCCGTTCGGCGGCAAGCAGCGCCAGGTCCAGATCGATCTCAATCCGCAGGCGCTGCAATCCCGCGGCCTGTCCGGGCAGGATGTCGCCAATGCGCTCGCCGCGCAGAACCTGATTACGCCGGTCGGCACCCAGAAGATCGGCGGTTTCGAATACGTCATCCAGCTCAACAACTCGCCGCTGCGGATGGAAGAGCTGGGCAATCTGCCGATCAAGGCCGTCAACGGCGCCATGGTCTATGTCCGCGACGTCGCCAGCGTGCGTGACGGCAATCCGCCGCAGACCAACATCGTCCATGTCGACGGCAACCGTTCGGTGCTGATGATGGTGCTGAAGGCCGGCTCGACCTCGACGCTGGATATCATCGCCGGCATCAAGCAGAAGGTCATCGACGTCAAGGACTCGCTGCCTTCAGCGCTGAAGGTCGGGTTCATCGGCGATCAGTCGGTGTTCGTCCGAGGCGCCATCACCGGCGTCGCCGTCGAAGGCGTCATCGCGGCGCTGCTGACCAGCGTGATGATCCTGTTGTTTCTGGGAAGCTGGCGCTCCACCATCATTATCGCGGTATCGATCCCGCTCTCGGTGCTCGGCGCCATCGTGATGCTGTCGGCGATCGGGGAGACCCTCAACATCATGACGCTCGGCGGCCTGGCGCTGGCGGTCGGCATTCTCGTCGACGACGCCACGGTCACGATCGAGAACATCAACTGGCATCTGGAGCAGGGCAAGGACGTCGAGACCTCGATCCTGGACGGCGCCAACCAGATCGTGACGCCGGCCTTCGTCTCGCTATTGTGCATCTGCATCGTGTTCGTGCCGATGTTCTTCCTGCAGGGCGTGGCGCGGTTTCTGTTCGTGCCGATGGCGCTGGCCGTGATATTCGCGATGATCTGGTCGTTCCTGCTGTCGCGCACCCTGGTGCCGACGATGGCCAAATATCTTCTCAAGCGCCACGTCCACCGTGCCGAAGGCGAGGGGCCGCCGCCGACACGCAACCCGCTGGTCCGGTTCCAGCGGGCGTTCGAGGCGCGCTTCGAGCGCCTGCGCGGCGGCTACCACGGCCTGCTGGCGCTGGCGATGACGCGGCGGCCGGTGTTCGTCACCGGATTCGTCTGCCTGGTCGGGGTTTCGTTCCTGCTGGTGCCGTATCTCGGGCGCAACTTCTTTCCCTCGGTGGATGCCGGTTCGATCCTGATGCATGTCCGCACCCAGGTCGGCACGCGGGTCGAGGAAAGCGCCAATCAGTTCGCCGACGTGCAGAAGGCGATCCGCAAGATCATTCCGCCGGGCGAGATCGTAACGCTCGCCGACAATATCGGCATGCCGATCAGCGGCATCAACATGACCTACAACAACACCGGCGTGATCGGTCCGGCCGATGGCGATATCCTGATCAAGCTGAAGGAGGATCACCGTCCCACCGACGAATACGTGCAGGCGATGCGCGAACAGCTGCCGCGGATGTTTCCCGGCATGACGTTCTCGTTCCTGCCGGCCGACATCGTCAGCCAGATCCTGAATTTCGGCGCACCGGCGCCGATCGATCTGCAAATTCGCGGCGCCAACGTGGCCGAGAACTTCGTCTATGCCAACAAGCTCCTGAACCGGCTGCGCCGGATCCCCGGCATCGCCGACGCCCGCATTCAGCAGTCGCCGAACAACCCGAGCTTCAATGTCGATGTCGACCGCACCCGCGCGCAATATGTCGGCTTGACCGAACGCGATGTCACCAACAGCCTAGTCGTCAATCTGGCGGGCAGTGCGCAGGTGGCTCCGACCTACTTCCTCAATCCCGACAATGGCGTGTCGTATTCGATCGTGATGCAGACGCCGCAATACAAGATGGATTCGCTGGGCGCGCTGGAGACGTTGCCGATGACCGCCGCCGGCACCGGCGCGCCGCCGATCCTCGGCGGTATCGCCAGCATTTCGCGGACGGCCTCCAGCGCGGTGGTCTCGCAATACGACATCCAGCCGATGGTGCAGATCTACGCGACGCCGCAGGGGCGCGATCTCGGCGCCGTGGCCGCCGACGTCAGGACCGCGATCGCGGACACCGCGTCAGAAGTGCCGAAGGGTTCTTCGGTGGTGCTGCTCGGCCAGGTCGAGACCATGAACAGCGCGTTCTCCGGACTGCTGTTCGGCCTGCTGGCCGCGGTGGTGCTGATCTACTTCCTGATCGTGGTGAACTTCCAGTCCTGGTCGGATCCGTTCGTGATCATCACGGCGCTGCCCGCGGCACTGGCGGGCATCGTCTGGATGCTGTTCACGACGCAGACCACGCTGTCGGTGCCGGCGCTGACCGGCGCCATCATGTGCATGGGCGTCGCCACCGCCAACAGCGTGCTGGTGATCACCTTCGCGCGCGAACGTTACGCCGAACTCGGCGACCCCGTTGCCGCGGCGATCGAGGCCGGCTTCGTCCGGTTCCGCCCGGTGCTGATGACGGCGCTGGCGATGATCATCGGCATGGCGCCGATGGCGTTCGGTCTCGGCGAGGGTGGCGAACAGAATGCGCCGCTCGGGCGCGCCGTGATCGGCGGCCTGATTTTTGCTACGATCGCCACGTTGATGTTCGTTCCCGTGGTTTTCAGCATGGTACACAAGAAACAGGACGCCACAGGCGCCGCCGCACCGGAGACGTCGCATGCCCACTGAACACAGCTCGCCGGTCTCTCGCCGGAAGTTGGGCATTTTCGGCGTGGTGGCCGGGGTCGCCGCGGTGCTGGTCGTGATCACCGGGATTCGGGCGCGCGAGGATTCCAGTGCGCGCCTGCGCGAATGGACCGACAACCAGGCGGTCCCGACCGTCGCGGTGGTGCTGCCGGACGCCAGGGCGCTTGCCGCCACCCTCGACCTGCCCGGCCGGCTGGAGGCCTATTCGCGGGCGCCGATCTTCGCCCGCGTCAGCGGCTACCTCAAGAGCTGGAGCGCCGACATCGGCGCGCAAGTCAAGGCCGGCCAGGTGATCGCCGAAATCGAGGCGCCGGACCTCGACCAGCAGCTGTTGCAGGCGCGCGCCGATCATTCCAGCCAGCAGGCCAGCGCCAAGCTGTCGGAGGCCACCCTGACCCGGCGCAAGTCGCTGCTGGCCTCGAACTTCGTCTCGATGCAGGAAATCGACGAGCGCACCGCCGACCTATCCAACAAGAAGGCCGCGGTGAATTCCGGCCAGGCCAATGTCGAGCGGCTGGAGGCGTTGGCGGGCTACAAGAAGATCACGGTGCCGTTCGACGGCGTGGTCACCGCCCGCGATACCGACGTCGGCGCCCTGATCAATGCCGGCGGCGGCTCCGGGCCGCCGATGTTCGTGGTCTCCGACATCAGCAAGCTGCGGGTCTATGTCAACGTGCCGCAGAACTACGTGCCTTCGATCAAGATCGGCGCCAAGGCCGTGATCACGATGCCGGAATATCCCAACCGCACTTTCCTCGCCACGGTCGAGGCCTCCTCGCAATCGGTCGACGTCGGCTCCGGCACCACGCGGATGCAGCTCGCGCTCGACAACGCCAAGGGCGAACTGATGCCGGGCGGCTATGCCAATGTGCGGCTGAGCCTGCAGCGCGACACGCAGCCGCTGCATATCCCCGCCAGCGCGCTGATCTTCAACAAGAGCGGCATGCGGGTCGCCACCGTCGGTCCCGATGACAAGGTGCTGTTCAAGACCGTCACCATCGCCCGCGACCTCGGTCGCGACATCGAACTCGCCTCGGGCATCTCGCCGGATGACCGCATCATCATTGCACCGCCTGACGGAATCTCCGACGGCGATCAGGTCCGCGTCGCCGGCGACAAGGCCGGCGATGGGGCGAAACCCGCGACGGCTTCGGAGAAGCAGGGCAGCAAGGGGTAGGCTTGGTCGTTATTTCGCCTCCCACCGGGAGCCGCAGCATACTATATTTTGTGCCCGCACGGGTGCGTCCCCGCTAGCCATTCTTTGCATAGGCTCGTTTTCGCAATTTTGTGTGGAGGTGAGAGGTGGGTGGATTATCCCACTCGCCACTCCAGCAGGCCATCCTCCGCCGTAGCGATATCGCCCAGCGTGCCCACCGGCGTGCGGTCCATGTTCGTCAGATGCGCCAGCGTCGCGCTGTCATGCGCCGGCACCCGCGCCAGTGCGCGGGCGTCGGCGGCGGTTCGCAGCATCACCACGCCATGCTCGATCTCGCCGCCGCGGCCGTAGAGCACGGTAAAACTCTCGACCTTGCCCTTGCCGCTGGCCTCGGTGACGAACTCCGGCACCGCGCCTTTGCGGCGGTCGGCTTCGGCCTGCACGCTGGTGTCCTGCGCCAGTGCATGCTGCGGTGCCTGCGGCGACAGCACCAGCCCGTGATGCTTTGTCACGAACCCGCCTTGGCCGTAGAGCAGGCCGAGCTTGCCGCCAGCGCGCAGCCTGCGCACCATCGCGCAGGCCGCATGCGTCATGTAGGTGTTGAGCGGCGCGCCGAAGAAGGTGAGGCCGCCGGTCACGGTCGGCTGCACGTCGGGGCCGAGCCCCAGCGTCCGCCGCGCCATCTTGGGCACCACGGGGAAGCAGCTGTAGAGCTCAATGGCGTCAAACTTCTTGCCGTCGCCTTCGACCAGATTCATCACGGCCTTGAGCACGGCGTTTTGCGGATGGCTCTCGTAAAACTGGTCGCGCACCAGATAATCCCGCGGCTCCTCCGCCGAGGCGCCGCCCCAGATATGGATGATGCGGTCCTCGGGGATGCCGGCCGCCTTGGCTTTCGCAAGGCTGGTAAGCAGCACGGCCGCGCCCATGTTGACGGTCGGATTGGCCACCATCAGCTTGTTGTAGGGCCAGGCGATCAGCCGGTTGTCCGGCGTCGGCGTGGTGATTTCTTCGGCGCTGACATGCCGCTTCATCCAGGCATGGGGATTTTCCGACGCCACCTTCGAATAGGTCGACCACAGGTCGCCGGATTCCGCCATCGCCTCGCGCGGGGTCTGGCCCCAATACGCCGAGGTCGCGGTTTCGTACAGCGGATAGACCGTGATCGGCCTGAATACGCCGAGCTTTACGGCTGTCGGTTTCTGGAATGCGGCGCCCCGCTTTGGCTCTTCCACGTCATGCGCGAACGGCGTCCACGGCAGATCGATCCTGGCGCGTTCCGCCTTGGTCGCGGTCGACTGCGCCTCGGCGCCGCAGACCGCCGCCACGCTGCATTCGCCGCGCGCGATGCGCTTGGCGGCCTCATGCAGATAGCGGATCGGACTCTCGCCGCCGACGGGGCCGTAATAGAGGTGCGCGGGCTCGATGCCGAGGCGAGCGGCGAGCAGCTTCTCCGGATCGCGGTAGCGCCAGCTCAGGAAATTGACGATGTCCAGCGAGCCGATCTCGCCGAGCAATTTACCGCCGGAGTCGGCCTCCGCGCGCCGCAGCGCCTGTTCCAGCAGCGCGAGCGGCTCCAGACCGTCGGCGATCTCCTTCGGCCGGTCGGTGATTTCGCCGACGCCGACGATGACGGGGATGCGGTGTTCGGAGACGGGGAAGGAGGTCATTTTTTTGCTTTCAGTTTCTCAACATTTTCAATCCTCATCCTGAGGAGCCCGGCAAAGCGTAGCGAAGACGGGCGTCTCGAAGGATGGAGGCAGGCGATGTGCCAGATGGTTCGAGACGCGCGAAGACGCGCTCCTCACCATGAGGGACTATTTACTACTCCGCCACCAGCGCGTTCATGTGCTCGACCGCCTCGGCAAAATCTTCCTTGAACTCCTGCACCACGGCGCCGGCCGATTTGACGCTGTCGATCAGGCCGACGCCTTGGCCGACGAAATAGCTGACGAGGTCGCGCGCCTGCGCGTTGCCGGACGCGGCGGCGCGATCGATCGAGTTGAAGGCGTCGCGGCTGATGATGCTCTGCAGCGGCATCGGCAGCGCGCCGGGGCTGTCGGGCCCGCGGTCCCAGGCATCGGTCCAGACCGAACGCAGCTGCCGCGCCGGCTTGCCGGTGCGGCCTTTTGAGCGGATCGCGTCCCGCGACGAGGCCGCGATCATTTTCTCGCGAAAGATTTCCGATGTTTCGGATTCGACGGTAGCCAGCCACACCGAGCCGGTCCAGACGCCGGCCGCGCCCATCGCCATGCACGCTGCCATCTGGCGTCCGGTCATGATGCCGCCGGCGGCCAATACCGGCACGTCGCGGATCGGCTTGATCGCCTTGATCACCTCGGGCACCAGCACCATGGTGGAGACCTCGCCGCAATGGCCGCCGGCCTCGGTGCCCTGCACCACCAGGATATCGACGCCGGCCGCGACCTGGCGCAGCGCATGCTCCTTGGCGCCGACCAGCGCCGCCACCGGCACGCCGTGCTTCTTGCCCATCTCGATCATCGCCTTCGGCGGCACGCCCAGCGCGTTGGCGATCAGCTTGATCGGATGGTTGAAGGAGACTTCCAGCAATTCCAGCGCGCGCTGTGCGTCGAACGGCTGCGGCTGGTTGTCGGCGACATTGGTCGTCGTCAGCTCGATACCATATTTCTTCAACAGGTTTTTGGTGAAGGCGCGGTGCTCCGGCGAGATCCGCGCTTCCAGGCTTTTCCAGGTGACGTCCTTCTCGCCCGCCGTCGAGATATTTTCAGGGATCAGCACGTCGAGCCCGTAGGGCTTGCCGTCGACGTGGTCGTCGATCCATTTCAGTTCCTGCTCGATCGATTCAGGCGAATGCGCGGTCGCGCCGAGCACGCCGAAGCCGCCGGCGCGGCTGACGGCCGCGACCACGTCGCGGCAATGGCTGAAGGCGAGCAGGGGAAATTCGATCCCCAGCATGTCGCAGATCGGCGATTTCATGGGTGTGCTCTCTCCCTGCGGCAGCGTTCTGGCGCTGCTCTCTTTGGTTTGGACGGCGAAGGCGTGAGGCGACGCTAGCGCATCAGGGGCACCAAAGCCAAGCCGGTTTCCGCCGCCTGGTCTTGCGTCGAGGCGCCGGGATTAGCGGTACGGCAACGGTGCATTCCATGTGGCAAAATATGCAACCCGCCACGGCCGATTTGGCCCTTGCGCTTTGGCGCCGTGGGTAGAATGCTGCTTGGCAACAACAGAAAAGCCTTGGGGAGTTCGAATGTCCGCCTTGCAATCCGCGCCAGCCAAACCCGAAGCCTATGATGTCGTCGTGGTCGGCGCCGGCTTTGCCGGCCTGTACATGCTGCACCGGCTGCGCCGGCAAGGCTTGTTGGCGCGGGTCTATGAGCAGGGCGGCGATGTCGGCGGCACCTGGTACTGGAACAGGTATCCCGGGGCGCGCTGCGACGTCGAGAGCATGCAGTATTCCTATTCATTCGATGACGAACTGCAGCAGGAGTGGAACTGGAGCGAGCGCTACGCGCCGCAGCCCGAAATTCTGAAATACGCCAACCACGTCGCCGACCGTTTCAATCTCCGCAGCGACATCCAGCTCGACACCCGGGTCGACCGCGCCGAATTCGACGAAAGCGCCAATACCTGGTCGGTCACGACATCGGACGGCAAGACGGTAACGGCGAAGCATGTCGTGCTCGCCACCGGGTGCCTGTCGAACGCGAAGATGCCCGATATCAAGGGCCTCGGCGACTTCAAGGGCAAGGTTTACCACACCGGGCACTGGCCGCATGAGCCGGTCGATTTCACCGGGCAGCGCGTCGGCGTGATCGGCACGGGGTCGTCGGGAATCCAGTCGGTGCCCGTAATTGCCGGGCAGGCCAGCCACCTCACGGTGTTTCAGCGCACCGCGAATTTTTCCATTCCCGCCCGCAACGCCGCGCTGACGCCGGAGGAGCGGGATTCGTTTCGATCGAACTACCCGGAAATCCGGCGGATCGCGCGCGAGCAGATGCGGAACGGCATCGTGCAGGAAGTGCCGGACCGGGGCGCGCTGGACGACGGCGAAAATGAACGCCGCGCCAGGTTCGAAGCCCGCTGGAGCAAGGGCGGCCTGACCTTCATGGGGGTCTACAACAACCTCGCATTCGACCAGGCCGCCAACGACACCGCCGCCGATTTCGTCCGCGGCAAGATCGCCGAGATCGTCGAGGATCCGCACACGGCAAAACTGCTGCAGCCGAACGATCATCCCATCGGCTCGAAGCGCATTTGCATCGATACCGATTATTTCGCCACCTTCAATCGCCCGAACGTGACGCTGGTCGACATCAAGTCCGATCCGATCCAGGAGATCCTGCCGCACGCGGTTCGCACCTCGACCAGGGAAATCGAAGTCGACGCGCTGGTGCTGGCGACCGGTTTCGATGCGATGACGGGTTCGGTGGCGAAAATCGACATTCGCGGCCGCAACGGCCAGACGCTGAATCAGAAGTGGGCGGAAGGACCCAGGACCTATCTCGGGCTGATGAGCGCCGGCTTCCCCAATCTGTTCATCATCACCGGCCCCGGCAGTCCCTCGGTGCTGTCCAACATGATCGTTTCGATCGAGCAGCATGTCGAATGGATCTCCGACTGCATCGCCTGGATGCGCGATCGCGGCCTCGACACGATGGAGGCGAAGCAGGACGCGGAAGACAAGTGGGTCGCGCATGTCAACGAGGTCGCGCACACCACGCTCTATCCGCAGGCCAATTCCTGGTACATGGGCGCCAACATCCCTGGCAAGCCGCAGATCTTCATGCCCTATATCGGCGGCGTCGGCGTCTATCGCCAGATCTGCAACGACGTCGCAGCAAAGGGATACGAGGGCTTTACGATGGAAGCCGCAGCGTCGCTCCAGCGGGCTGCGTCCTGATTGCCGCGATGGCTGAGGACATGAAAGCGGCGGAGGCGGCGATCGCTGGTGTGCTCGAAGCGCGCCGGGCGGCCTGGAACGCAGGAGACCTGGAGGCCTATCGGCAGCTGCTGACCAGGGATGCCGATGTGGTCAGCGCGACGGGACGGAAATCCACCGGCCGCGACGCGGTCATCGCGTTGTCGGCGGAGCAGAAGCAGCAGCCATCCTATGGGGATGCCACCATCACCGCGACGCAGATCGATGCGATCCGGCTGGTGACGCCGGATGTCGCTTTGGTCGATGCCACCTATCGCATGACCGGCGTTCGCATTCCCGCCGACGCGGAAGCGAGGACGGTTGCGGGATCGATCCTGTTCGTCCTGCTGAAGCAGGACGGCGCATGGCGGATCGCTTCGATCCGCGCGTTGCCGCCTTCGCCATAACCGTCGATTGCTTCGAGAGGAATTTATCATGGGTACTTACGAAAGAGGCGACGTCCGCATCAACTACGAGGAGGCCGGTTCCGGCTTTCCGCTGCTGCTGATCGCCGGCGGCGGTTTGAATTCGAGCATAGCCGGCATCACCGGCAGCTATCCGCCCTTCAACGCCATGGAGGAGTTCAGGAACGAGTACCGCTGCATCGCCTTCGACCTGCGCAACGCGCCTCCGGGTCAGTCCTCCGGCCCGCTGGAGATCGATCGTCCCTGGGACTCCCACACCGACGACCAGCTGGGGCTGATGGACCACCTCGGCATCGACAGGTTCATGGTGCTGGGCTTCTGCATCGGCGGCCCCATGATCTGGAACCTGCTGAAGCGCGCACCGGAGCGTGTCGTCGCCGGCGTGCTGGTGCAGCCGAGCGGCTCGCGCCCGGAAATGCGCGACCTGTTCTACCAGGGCAATATGACGGGGTGGGGCCCCGAGCTGGTCAAGCGCCGGCCGGAGATCACGATGGCGCAGATCGATCAGTTCCTGACCAGGATGTACCGCGCCAACGACGACTTCGTGTTCACCGTGAGCCGTGATTTCGTGCGCGATTGCCGGACGCCGCTATTGGTCCTGCCGGATGACAGCCATCACCATCCCTATGCGGTGGCGATGGAGACGGCGATGCTGGCGCCGAACGCCGAGGTCAGCATGTTTCCGTGGAAGGAGCCCAAGGAGAGGGTCCCGCTCGCGGTGCGGCAGATCCGGTCGTTCCTCCGCGCGCACCGGCCGAGTTAGCCGTAGGGCGGGCAAAGGCCTCTTGGCCGTGCCCACCATCGATCAACCCCACTGCTGCGCGATGGTGGGCACGGCGCGAAGCGTGCGCCTTTGCCCACCCTACGTTTGCGTTAGTGCTGCTGCAACTCGTGGCGACCCACCACCATCCAGTGCACTTCATCGGGGCCGTCGGCGAAGCGGAGATGACGCACGTCGGTGTACATTTCCGACAGCGGCGACCATTGCGAAATGCCCGTCGCGCCGTGCATCTGGATGGCCTGATCGATGATGCGGCAGGTGCGCTCGGGCACCATGGCCTTGACCATGCTGACCCAGACGCGGGCTTCCTTGTTGCCGAGCACGTCCATCGCCTTGGCCGCCTTCAGCACCATCAGCCGCATCGCCTCGATCTCGCAGCGCGCCTGCGCGATGATCTGCAGGTTGCCGCCGAGCTGCACCAGCTTCTTGCCGAAGGCTTCGCGAACCATACCGCGCTTGACCATGAGGTCGAGCGCTTTCTCCGCCTTGCCGATGGTGCGCATGCAGTGGTGGATGCGGCCCGGACCGAGACGGACCTGCGAGATTTCGAAGCCGCGGCCCTCGCCGAGCAGCATGTTTTCCTTCGGCACCTTCACATTGTCGAACTTGATGTGCATGTGGCCGCGCGGCGCGTGGTCGTGGCCGAACACCGTCATGGGCCCGATGATCTCGACGCCGGGCGTGTCGATCGGCACCAGGATCTGCGACTGCTGGTTCTTCGGCGGCGCATCGGGATTGGTCTTGACCATCGTGATCATGATCTTGCAGCGCGGATCGCCGGCGCCGGAGATGTAGTATTTCTCGCCGTTGATGACCCATTCGTCGCCGACCAGCTTTGCCGTGGTCGAAATGTTCTTGGCGTCGGAGGAGGCGACGTTCGGTTCGGTCATCGCATAGGCGGACCGGATCTCGCCGGCGAGCAGCGGCTTCAGCCACTTCTCCTTCTGCTCCTTGGTGCCGACGCGTTCCAGCACTTCCATGTTGCCGGTGTCGGGGGCCGAGCAGTTCATCGATTCCGAGGCCAGCGGGTTCTTGCCGAGTTCGGCCGCGATATAGGCATAATCGAGGTTGCTGAGGCCTTCGCCGGTTTCGGCGTCGGGCAGGAAGAAGTTCCAGAGGCCCTCGGCCTTGGCCTTGTCCTTGGCCTTCTGCAGCACGTCGAGCTGGCCGGGCGCGAAGCTCCAGCGGTCGGCTTTCTTCTCGCCGAGCCGGTAAAATTCGACCGACATCGGTTCGACGGTTTCGCGGATGAACTTGTTGACGTGGTCGAACAGCGGCCGCGCCTTGTCGGACATGCGCAGGTCGTTCAACTCGTCGCCGGGGTCCATCGCATAGCTCGTGGGGACGCTGACGTTCTTGTTCATGTTCTTGATCCTCCCAGGAAAGCAACTTTACAGCCGCGCCAGGCCCAAGTCTGGCGCTATTTGATCATCGCCGTCGAATTATTGCTGTTTCAAACAATGTTCGACGGCGGCAACGGCAAGCCAAAGTCAGCCGATGCGGTGCATCGCGCAGATCTTGTTACCGTCGGGATCGCGCAGATAGGCGAGATAGAGTTTGCCGCCGGGACCTTCCCGCACGCCCGGGGGGTCTTCACAAGGCGTCGCGCCATTGGCGATGCCGGCGGCGTGCCAGGCGTCAGCCTGCTCGGAAGAAGCGGCGAGAAACCCGATGGTGCCGCCATTGGCGGGGGTGGCGGGCTTGCCGTCGATCGGCTTCGATACCGAAAACACGCCGGTCTTGGTGCGATAGAAGATGCGGTGGCGGTCCAGCCGGCCGGGCGGAACGCCGAGCGTGCCCAGCAACGCGTCATAGAACGACTGGGCCTTGTCGAGGTCATTGGTTCCGATCATCACGTGTGAAAACATCTTGCATTCCTCTTGGGGTTGACCGAACGGCTGCTGCCGTTTCGTGTTGCTGTTGCCGTGTCAGAACGCTGTATAGCCGCCGTCGATCACAAAGCAATCGGCGGTGTGATAGGACGAGGCCTGGCTCATCAGATAGACCGCGATGCCGCCGAAATCCGAGGGCTCGCCGAACCGCCGCACCGGAATCCGCGGCATCACATTGGCGACGAATTTCTCGTTGGCCATGATGCCCGCGGTCATGTCGCTCTTGATCCAGCCGGGCAGGATGGCGTTGGCGGTGACGCCCTGGCGGGCCAGTTCGACCGCGAGCGCGCGGCACAGCGCATTGATGGCGGCCTTGGTGGCGGCGTAATGCTCATTGCGCGCGGTTCCGAAGATCGAGGCCAGGCTGGAGGTCGCGACCAGCCGGCCGAAGCGGTCGCCGGCCTCGGCGCGTTCGGTCATGTGCCGCGCCGCGGCCTGGAATACGTGGAACACGCCGTCGAGATTGGTGGCGAACATTTTTCGCCACTCGTCCTCGGTGCGGTCGATGAAGGCGCGGCGGCCGCCGCCGCCGATGCCGGCATTGGCGAAACAGCCGTCGACCCGGCCGAAAGTATCCAGCGTCGCCGCCATCGCCGCCTTGACCGAAGCGGGATCGCTGACGTCGCAGATACGGGTGTCGGTCTTACCTTTGGCACCCGCCATCGTTGCCGCCGCGGCCTTGTTCTTGTCGGCGTTGCGACCCCAGATCGAGACGCTGCAGCCGGCGGTTGCGAGCGCCTGTGCGATGCCGAGCCCGATGCCGCCATTGCCCCCGGTAATGACGGCGATGCGGCCGGTGAGGTCGAAAATGCTCATGGGTGTTTCCCTTGGGGTGTTTATTGGGGGTGTTTCCATTTGGGTCAACGCACGTTAGCTGTGCGCGCGATGGCGGGCAGATGTTCTGGTCCAACCATGGACAAGGCCATCCAGAAAATCAAATATGGCCTTGAGATAAAGATCCCAAGATCTAACCCTATGTACCGCAGAGCGAAATAACGCGGGTCGCAACACACGAGGAAACCAATGCAGTTCAAGCACGTCACGCTGGATATCGACGGCCCGGTGGCCATCCTGAAGCTGGACCACCAGGAGGTGATGAACGCGGTGTCGATGGACATGCTGGGTGGCCTTGCCGAGGCGCTCGATACCATCGAGGAGAAGAAGGCCGAAATTCGCTGCGTGGTGCTGACCGGGGCGGGGCGCGCCTTCTGCACCGGTGCCAATCTGCAGGGCCGCAACAACCAGAAGCCGGGCAAGAGCAATGCGGGCTCGTCGCTGGAAATCGGATTCCATCCGTTCCTGCGGCGGCTGCGCAACCTGCATTGCCCCATTGTCACCGCCGTCAACGGCCCCGCGGCGGGTGCCGGCATGAGCTTCGCGCTGATGGGCGACATGATCCTGTGCGCGCGCTCGTCGTATTTCCTGCAGGCGTTCCGCCGCATCGGCCTGGTGCCGGATTGCGGCTCGACCTGGCTGCTGCCGCGCATGATCGGCAAGGCGCGCTCGGTGGAGCTGTCGCTGATGGGCGAGCGGCTGCCGGCCGAAAAGGCGCTGGAATGGGGCCTGGTCAACCGGGTGCATGACGATGCCGTGTTGATGGAAGAGGCCATGAAGCTCGCCCATGAGCTCGCCAACGGCCCGACCATCGCGCTGTCGCTGATCCGCAAGCTGTACTGGGACAGTCCGGAAAACTCGTTCGAGGACCAGCTCAACCTCGAATACCAGTCGCAGCGCACCGCGGGCGCCGCGGAGGACTTCAAGGAGGGCGTCACCGCGTTCCTGGAGAAGCGTCCCGCCAAGTTCAAGGGCAAATGATGCAGGAAGCGCTCGGGCGCTGCGTTGCGTCGTGGTGTCCCGGTGCGACGGGTGTCACCAACGCGGCGCGGCTGTCCGGCGGCGCCAGCCAGGAGACCTGGTCGTTCGACATCCTCCATCCCGACGGCGTCATCGGCGCGATCCTGCGCCGGGCGCCGCAGGGCCATGGCGCATCGCCGCGCGCGGTCGGGCTGGATATCGAGTCCATCCTGATGCTGCGGGCCTACGAAGCCGGCGTGCCTTCGCCACGGGTGCTGCATGTGCTGCAGCCTGGCGACGAACTCGGCACCGGCTTCATGATGGCGCGGGTGGAGGGCGAAACGATCCCGCGCAAGATTTTGCGCGATGCGCAGTTTGCCGAGGCGCGTCCAAAGCTGGCGCGGCAGATCGGCGGGATATTGGCCGCTATTCACGGACTGGATCTCGCGCAATTGCCCGACCTTCGCCGCATGACCGCGGCCAGGGAAATCGGCGAACTGGAGCGCGACTATCGCAGTTTTGAGTGGCCGCGGCCGGTATTCGAACTGGCGCTGCGCTGGCTGCGCGATCATGATCCCGGGCCTTCGCAGCAGATGACGCTGGTCCATGGCGATTTCCGCCATGGCAATCTCATCATCGGCCCCGATGGCGTGCGCGCGGTGCTGGACTGGGAGCTCGCGCATAGCGGCGATCCGATGGAGGACCTTGGCTGGGTCTGCGTCAATTCCTGGCGCTTTGGCGAGATCGACAAGCCGGTCGGCGGGTTTGGCACGCGCGAGGAGCTTTTCGCCGGCTATGAGGCGGCCGGCCGCAAGGTCGATCCCGACCGCGTCAAATTCTGGGAAGTGATGGGCACGCTGCGCTGGGGCGTGATGTGCTGCGGCATGATGCGGCACTTTCGCACCGGCCCCGAGCATTCGATCGAACGCGCGATGATCGGGCGACGGTCTTCCGAGACCGAGATCGATTTGCTGCGATTGTTGGCTCCGCGAGGGAAATAGCATGCAGGACGAACCGACACCGGAAGAACTGGTCAAGGCGGTCGCGGATTTTCTGCGCAACGACATCGCGCCTGTGATCACGGGCCATAACGCCTTCAAGCTGCGGGTCGCCATCAACGCGCTCGACCTGGTGACGCGCCAGCTGACGCTGGAAGAGGGCAGTGACGCCGCCGAAGCGGCGCGGCTGTCGCAGTTGCTGGGCCGGCAGGGCGCGCTCAAGGAACTCAACGGCGCGCTCGCCGATCGTATCGCGAGCGGCGAGGCCGATCTGCAGACGCCGGGGCTGGTGGAGCATCTGTGGCAAACTACGATGGACAAGCTCGCCGTCGATCAGCCGAATTACGGGTCGTACAAGCGGGAGTTGGGAGCGAAGTAGGCTGACACCGGCCCATCAACGTCATTGCGAGCGCAGCGAAGCAATCCATTCTTTCTTGCTGTTGATGCATGGATTGCTTCGTCGCAAGTGCTCCTCGCAACGACGTTGAGGGAGCAGTACGATTTCTCAATGTCGTCATTCCGGGATGGTCCGAAGGACCAGACCCGGAATCTCGAGGTTCCGGGTTCGGCGCTACGCGCCGCCCCGGAACGACAAACTCACTTCCCCAGCCATTTCGGCGGGCGCTTTTCCGAAAACGCCTTCGGGCCCTCGATGTAATCCTGCGATGCCGCCATCGCCTTGACCGCCGGGTATTCGCGCTGCTCTGATATCGCCTGCTCCAGCGAGACCGCCATGCCTTTCTGGATCGCCTGCTTGGAGGCGCGGATCGACATCGGCGAGTTCTTGCAGATGGTCTCGGCCCAGCGCTCGGCGGCGGCCAGCGCTTCGCCGGCCGGCACCACCTCGTTGACGAAACCGAGTTCCTTGCCCTCGGCCGCCGAAACATGGCGCGCGGTCAGGATCATGCCCATGGCGCGTTTCATCCCGATCTGGCGCGGCAGCCGGTGCACGCCGCCGGCCAAAGCGGCGAGGCCGACGCGCGGCTCCGGCAGCGCGAAGGTGGCATTTTCGGAGGCGATGATGAGGTCGCAGGCCAGCGCGATCTCGAAGCCGCCGCCCATGGCGACGCCGTTGACCGCGGCAATGATCGGCTTGTCGCAGTCGAACCGCGAGGTCAGCCCGGCGAAGCCGCCGGTGTCCCAGCCGCGCTTGCCCCCGGCGGCCTGCCATTTCAGGTCGTTGCCGGCGCAGAACGCCTTGTCGCCGGCGCCGGTGACGATCGCCACCCATTGTTCCGGATCGGCGGAAAAATCGTCGAACACCTTGTTCAATTCGAAATGTGCGTCGGTATGCAGCGCGTTATACACTTCCGGCCGCGACAGCGTCACGATCGTGATCGGGCCCTTGCGCGTTACTGACGAAAATTTCAAGTCCATGTCTTCTCCCGTGGATTTTCTCTGTGGCGCGGAATGCTGGGCGGGATAATAGCTTGCTACGGCGCTTCGGCGCCACCCAATTACGCAAGGCGCCTGCGCGTGCCACGCCTTGTTCGATTGCTTGACTTGGACGCCGTCTTCTCACCTTAATCGATACAAGGGGCCTAGCGCCTTAACGCAATAACGACAATAACGATACCCGGGAGAGACGCCTTGGATTTCAATCTGCCGGCCGACCTGGTCGCCTACCTCGACGAACTCGACCAATTCATCGCCCGCGAGATCAAGCCGATCGAGGCGGCGGACGACAACATCCGCTTCTTCGATCACCGCCGCGAATGGGCGCGCACCGATTTCGACA
>JAZJYY010000103.1:0-9273 GCA_040390145.1 Pseudomonadota bacterium | reverse complement strand
CGGCCAGCTTCAATCCCTGGAGGATACGCATCTGATGTTTCATTCCGGAGCCTCCGCGCTCACGTTTTTCGACTGTTATCCGGTCTACAGGGCGATGGTTAAGCGAACGTTCCGTCAACCTTGATGAGGTGTTGCCGGACAAGATCAAATGCCGGCAAACCGCGAAAAGCAACCGGGATAGTTAATGATTTGCAAATGTGGCGCGACGGTGAACGTGGCCCCGGACGCAGCCTCGTTCACCCGCTTTTCAGCGGGTGGCGGGTCCAAGCGAGGTTTTCGGCGGCGGTAGGAACCCGCCCGGCCGCCTCTGGCTCAGCGAAGCCGGGGCAAATTCTAGCTGCCGACCCGGCAGGATTGCGGGACGATCGAGGTTCCCTCGGACGGGGAGACATCGGCCGGCGCCGATTGATGCTCGCCGGCGCGCTCGAACAGCATCCGCCGCTCGAAGGCGGTCGATCGCATCATCGGATAGCGCTCGAAAACCTTGTCGCGCATGGCGGGGAAGTTCGCGGCCATCAATCCGACCGGCTTCAGCAGGCCGGGGAAGAAACGCGGTTCGGCAATGGTCTCGTGCAGGAACACGCGGCGATAAAACGCCTGATGCTCGGCCCGAACGATGGCGAGGCCAATGTCGGCGTTGAAATATTCGCACGCCATGTAGGCGAGACGGAGCGTCACATAGGGCAGTTCCGGAAACCGCTTGGCCTTGTCGGGATCCGCGACAAACCGGGCCGGGTCGATGATGACCTCGCCCCGGTCCAGCCTGGGGTTCAGAATTTCACCGAACGCCTCGTTCGAGCACGACTGCCGCCATTCCGACGTCAGCACGCTGATCCGGACTGAACTGTAGAGTTCACCGAACAGGTGGACGCCAAATGTCCAGGAATTGGGCAGATCGTCATATTGATCGGTGACGCGCTGGTCGGCGGAGGGCTTGACGGCCCCCTCGCGCAGATAGGCCCGGTACCGCAGGTTGTAGATCTTCTCTTTTTCGTCGGGCGTCTGCGCCAGGCGATAATCGACTTGATCCAGCAGGTCCGAACTCCGTCCCAGAGCCGCATTAGATGGTTCGGCCGCGGACCTCATTTCGTACTCCTTACAAATCCCGTGCAACTCATGCGAGCAGGTAAAAAGATTAACAGCTTCTTAACGAGGATGCAAAGGTATCAAAACGTTAGGGTTAACCGGTGGCATTTTAATCATCGGGCCCAGCCGCACAGCGAAGCAAGGGAATTCGGTCCGACTCGTCGAACCTCAGGCGATCGATCGTGACGGCAGCGTCAGCAAGTTGTCGTCCGGCACGCGGCGGCCGTGCGAGGCATTGAGCAGCTGGCGTACCCGCATCGCCGGCACCGGCCGGCTGAACAGGTAGCCCTGCGCTTCGGTCACGGTGCCGTCGGCGCTGATCAGCTCCAGCTGCTCGTTGGTCTCGATGCCTTCGACCACGACGGACATGCCGAGATCGGCGGAAAGCCGCGCCACGCCGCGCAGCAGGGTCAGCGGACGGTCGGTATCGATGCCTTCGAGGAAGGACCGGTCGATCTTCACCTTCTGCAACGGAAAATTGTGCAGATAGCTCAGGCTCGAATAGCCGGTGCCGAAATCGTCCAGCGAGATCCGTACGCCGAGCGCGTGCAGCTGCGACAGCACGTCGTGGGTGAGCTGGGTGTTGCGCAGCAGCGAGGATTCGGTGATTTCGATTTCGAGCCGGTCCGCCGGCAGGCCGGAGACCTCGAGCGCGTAGCGAACCTCGCTCAGCACGTCGCGCTGGTGGAACTGCTGCGGCGAGAAATTGACCGCGACGCTGACGGCGCCGGGCCATTTCATGCATTCCATGCAGGCCTTGCGCAGGATCCAGCGGCCGAGGTCGACGATCAGGCCCATGTCCTCGGCGACCGGAATGATGTCGATCGGGGAAACCGTGCCGCGCACCGGATGGTTCCAGCGCAGCAGCGCTTCGCAGGTCGCAATCCGCCCCGATTTGAGATTGACCAGCGGCTGATAGAACAGCTCGAATTCCTCGTTGGCCAGCGCCTTGCGCAGGTCGAGTTCCAGGATGCGGCGCGCCTCGACGGTTTGCGCCATCTCGTCGCGGAAGAAGCAGAAGGTGCCGCGGCCGTCCGCCTTGGCCCGATAGAGCGCCATGTCGGCGTTCTTCAGGAGCGTATCGGCGCTGACGCCGGGACCGGTCATGGCGATGCCGACGCTGGCGCCGATCTCGACCAGATGGTTGTCGATCTTGTAGCGCTCGCTCAGATGCTCGACGATCCGCCGGGCCAGCACGGCGGCGTCCTCGTTCGATTTGACGTTCTGCTGGAACACCACGAATTCGTCGCCGCCGAAGCGCGCCACGAAATCCTCCGGGCGCAGCATGGCGCGCAGCCGGTCGGCGACCGCGCACAACAGCTGGTCGCCGCAGGGATGACCCAGGGTGTCGTTGACCTGCTTGAACTGGTCGAGGTCGATGAACAGCAACGCCGACAACTGCTCGGCCTCGTGCCGGATCGCCAGCAAACGCCCGATCTCGTCGCGGAAATTGACCCGGTTGGGAAGCGCGGTCAGTTCATCGTAACGCGCCAGATGACTGATCCTGGCTTCGGCATTGCGGCGCTCGGTGATGTCTTCGAGCAGCACGACGGCGCCGCCGCCCGCCATCGGCTGGAATGTCCAGGACAGCGACCGGCTCCTGGCGATGTCGGGATCGGCGGTGATGATATCGCGGGCCTGGGTATTCTCGATCTCCGAGAGAATCATCCTGCCGCTCGCCGCCGAAATCGATCCGCTGCTGACGCAGGCGGCGATGATGTCGCGCGCGCCGGCGCCGCGTTGCACCAGATCGTCGGACAGGTTCATCATCTCGCTGAAGCGGTGGTTCATGACGGCGAGCCGGCCGTCGGCCGCGAACATGCACAGGCCATGGGGCATGTTGTTGAGGGCGGTATCGAACTGGCCGGCCAGCGCCGCTTCCCTGAAGCTCGAGGTCAGCGCTTTCACGAAGATGGCGTGAAGGCTGAGGTTGATGCCCTTCAGGCCCACGAAAAACAGCACCAGCAGCACCGCGAGGCCGATGTAATAGAATCCGCCATGCAGCGCCAGCGCCAGCGACATGGGCCCGCACGCGAGCAGAATATGGTACTGCACCAGCCGTGGACGGCCGTAATTGCGGGCCGCGGCGCCCGCGGTATAGCCGATCGTCAGGGCGACGCAGAGCATATGCGCGATGGCGTCGTCATTGCCCAGAATGGTGATGAAGCACCAGGCGCCAAGCACCCCGGCATAGACCATGGCGCCGATTGCGTAGCGGGGTTCGATATGTTTTGCCTGATCGAACGACAGCACCGCAGTGCGCCCTTCGTACTTGCGCATCTGGAACGCGCGAATCGTGCCGATTGCGACGATCATGATGGCGCATGGCCACAACAACACGTTGCCGGTCTTGAGCGCCGTCATCACCGCGCAGGCCGCCGCACAGACCGAACCGATCAGCATCGGCCAGAAATTCTGCAGCATGGAATCGATTAGCGCCGCGTAGAGTACGGGCTCCAGCTCTTCCGGATTATTGCGCTTTTTCTGATCGACCAACTGCATCGGGCGTGCATGCGTCCTAGTTCAGGCCGTAGTTCTACCCGTCGCAGATGAAGTCTTTCTGAGGGAATATCGTTACCGATACCTTTTCATGGGCGGGTCACGACCAAAATCTGCCCGCCAATTCAGCAGGCTAGGCAAGGTTTGCCGAGTGACGGGGTGGCGAAGCCGCCGGAACTCAGGACAGCAGGGGCGACCAGGCCGGATCGGACGCGAAGCCGGGGGTCGGGACCTTTTGTTCATTTCGTCCGGAAATATCGACCGTGAACAGCGACGGGCCGCCCCCGCCGCCGGGCTCGCGGAAGAACATCAGGACGCGGCCGTTCGGCGCGAAGGTCGGGCCTTCATTGTGATAGCCCGAGGTGAGCAGCCGCTCGTCGGAACCATCGGTCTTCATGATGCCGATCGAGAACTGCCCGCCGCCCTGCTTGGTGAACGCGATATAGTCGCCGCGCGGCGACCACACCGGCGTGGAATAGCTGCCCTCGCCGAAGGAGATGCGCTGCGCGCCGCCGCCGGTCGCCGCCATCACATAGATCTGCGGCTTGCCGCCACGGTCGGATTCGAAGCAGATCCTGCTGCCATCCGGCGAATAGGACGGCGAGGTATCGATCGCCGGGGTGTCGGTCAGGCGCGTGGTCGATTTCGAGCGCAGGTCCATCACGAACAGGTTCGAATTGCCGCCCTGCTGCAGGCTCATGATGACGCGCTGGCCGTCCGGCGAGAAGCGCGGCGAGAACGACATGCCCGGAAAGTTGCCGACGATTTCGCGCTGTCCGGTTTCGATGTTGAACAGGTAGACCCGCGGGTCGCCCTGGCCGAATTCCATGTAGGTGATTTCCTGGGTCGACGGCGAGAATCGCGGCGTCAGCACCAGATCGGCGCCGCGCGTGAGGTAGCGGACATTGGCGCCGTCCTGATCCATCATCGCCAGCCGCTTGACGCGCCGCTCCTTCGGTCCGGTCTCGTCGACGAACACGATGCGGCTGTCGAAATAGCCCTTCTCGCCGGTCAGCCGCTCGTAGATCTGGTCGGAGATGATGTGCGCAATGCGCCGCCAGTATTCCGGCGAGGTGAAGTACTGCTGGCCGGCCAGCTGCTGGGCGGTGTTGACGTCCCAGAGGCGAAATTCGGCCTTCAGCCGGCCGTCGGGCTGGCGGGTCATGCGGCCGGTCACCAGCGCCTGGGCGTTGATGGTCTTCCAGTTCTGGAATTGCGGCGCCGCGTCGATATTGATGACCTTTTCGATATAGGCCGCCTGGTCGATCGGCGCGAACAGCCCGCTGCGCCTGAGGTTGTTGGTGATGACCTGGGTCACGCCGACGCCGACCTCGTTGTCCGCTGGCGTTCCCGCCACGAAATTCGGTATCGCGATCGGCAACGGCGCGTACTCGCCACCGGGAACCGGAATGCGCTTTGGCGCCTGGGCGAAGGCATGGGAAACCGCACCGCCCGTAACCGCGCCGAGCGCGGCCATTCCGGAGATCATCTGCCGGCGGCTCAGGCGAAACGGCATCTCGGGCAATCCATTGATGTCAGTCATTGTTGCGGACTTTGTTCCATATGGGCGGTCGCCACCGGGCGAGCGCGTTCAAGTCTTTCGCTCGGTGAATACAGGCGCAAAATATTTCCATTCCTCGAAATAGGCCGCGGGCAGATTATACGGCTGGCATTCGATGATCGCGCGCAAGGCGCTCTCCTGGTAGACGCGAAGATAGGGCGTGGCCGGTGTGCCCTCGGGAACCGGCATGCCTTCCAGCGTACCGTCGCGCTTCAATCGGATCGCGAACGCGGCTTCGGATCGCTGGACCTCGATGCCGCCATAGGGCTTTTTCCAGCAGCGCTCGACCTGAGCCTGGAACAGCGCGCCCCAAGTGGCTGAATTGTCGGCGGCCTTGCCCTTCGCGGTGCCGAGCGCGGCGTTCGAGTTCAACGTATCGCCGGTCACGGCCTGCCTGGAGGGATCGCGCTTGTTCAACAGAGCTGCGATATTGGTCAGGGGATCTTCGGTCCTGGGCTTCTCATCGGCCTTGGCCTTCGCTTCTTGCCTGGCCTTCTCGTCGGCCTTGGCCTTGGCTTCCGCCTTGGCCTTGGCGTCAGCCTTGGCCTTCGCGTCGGCTTTGGCCTTGGCTTCCGCCTTGGCCTTGGCTTCCCCTTCGGCCTTTGCGTCGGCCTCGGCCTTGGCTTCCGCCTTGGCCTTGGCTTCGGCTTCCTTTTTCATCTCGGCCGCGATCGGATCGGCCTTCGGCTCCGGCTTCTTCTCGACGGGCTTTTCCTCGGGCTTCGGCTGCGGCGGCGGCGCGGTTTCCGTCACCACCGGTGCTTTCTCGGTGATCTTGCCGACGGTATCCTCGACCGGCGGCTTGGCCTCGGCAACCTTCTCGACCAGCGGCTTCGGGTTTTCCTTCTTGCCGGTCTTCATTCCGGCCATCGCTTTGGCAAGCTGATCGGCGGAAACGACGTCGACCGGCACCGAGTCTTCCATCGGCATTTCAAGCGCCCTGGACGAAAACGACACCAGTCCCCAGCCCAGCACGAGCACGTGCAGGGCAACCGAGGCAACCAGCGTTTTGTCGACCTTGACCTTCACGTCAGCTCATCCCCCCTCGGGAACGATAACGATATTCGCCTTGAAACCCGCGGTCCTGATATAGCCCAGCAGTTTCATCATGTCGGTATAGCAGACATCCTTGTCGCCCCGGAGATAGACCACGCTGTCGGCGTCCGACCGGGTTTCCCGGATCGCCTTGATCTTGGGCTGCAGTTCGGCGGCCGTGATCAGGGTTTCCCCGAGATAGAGTTCGATGTTGGAATTGCAGGCGCCGCCGGTGCGCTTGACCGACAGGGTCAGCGGCGGCGCGTTGGAGGCCAGCGACTTGCCGCCGCTGGCCACCGGCAGGTCGATATCGATCGTCGACGTCATCAGCGGCGCCGCCACCATGAAGATGATGAGCAGCACCAGCATGACGTCGACCATCGGGGTGACGTTGATCTCGGCCATCACGGCCGCGCGCCGCCGGCCGCGACGCCCGCCGCCGCCCGAGGCGCCTGCCATGTTCATCGACATGATCGGATGCTCACAATGCGCTCACAATATGTATCGGCCCTCAACACCTTGTCCTCACGCCCGCTCGTCGATCTGGCGCGACAGGATCGCTGAAAACTCGTCCGCGAAACCTTCCAGCCGCTGGGCCTGCCGGTTCACCTCGGACGTGAACTTATTGTAGAAAATAGTCGCCGGGATGGCAGCGATAAGGCCGATGGCCGTGGCAAACAGCGCCTCCGCGATGCCGGGGGCCACCACCGCAAGCGAGGTGTTCTTGGAGGCGGCGATCGACTGGAAGCTCGACATGATGCCCCAGACCGTGCCGAACAGGCCGACGAAGGGACCGGCCGAGCCGACGGTCGCCAGCACCAGCAGGCGGCGTTCCAGCCGCTCAACCTCGCGGGAGATCGAGACGTTCATGACCTTCTCGATCCGCATCTGCAGGCCGGCGAAGGATCGCGACTGGCTTTCGAACGACCGCTTCCATTCGCGCATCGCCGCGACGAAACACGCCGCCATCGACTGCGTCGGCTTGGCCGACAGCGCGCGGTAGAGTTCCTCGATCGATTGCCCGGACCAGAATGCCTGTTCGAACCGGTCCATCGCGCGCTTGGTGCGCGAATAGAGAAAGATCTTGTCGATCGCGATCGCCCAGACCCAGACCGAGCAGGCCAGCAGTCCGAGCATGACCGCTTTCACGACCCAGTGGGCCTGCAGGAACAGGGTGATCAGCGAGACGTCGGTGGAGGCCAGCGGCAAGGCTGACTGAGCCACGTCAGCGGGGTTCATGTCCGGTATCCTCTCAACGCAGAAGTCCCAAGTCCCCCGGCAACCATGGCTGCCGGTTCCACAGCCGCGCGTCAGCCGCGGCGGTAAGCCTGCGCGAAAGCCTCGTTCTGTGTCGCATGGGTGGCCCGTCCAAAGCCGGATCCTGCATCCCCTGCCAACGTGTCAAAACGAGGGCTATTCGCGCGCCTTTCCGCTCCTAACCAGACGCTAATCATGGTTAACAGCCGGTTACCAAAGGGGATTTTGGCTGCCGCAAATCGGGGCGACCGCCCTGGAACGGTGCTGAAAGGAGAGGCCGACAAAAAATATCGAAGACGACCCCATGCAAAGAAAGCACGCATGGGCCCGTGGAAGGCGTCCGCCCTACTCAGATACCGTTTCTGGGCAGTTGGTCAGACGCGCGGGAACGCCGACCGCGGTGCATCCGGCCGGGACATTCTGCTCGACCAGCGAACCGGCGCCGATTTTAGCAAAGTCGCCGATCATGATGTCGCCGAGAACCGTGGCCCCCGCGCTGAGCAGAACGCCGCGGCCGATCCGGGGGGCGCGGTTCGGCAGCGCGGTCTTTCGGCCAATGGTGACGTTTTGCAGGATGGTGGTGTCGTCGCCGATCACGGCGAACGCCCCCACGATGATGCCCGTGGCGTGGTCCAGGAACACGGAGGTCCCGATCGACGCCGAGGGGTGAATGCTGACCTGGAGGCAATCGGACGACAGGCTTTGCATCAATAGCGCGAGATCGGTGCGGCCCTGACGCCAGAGCCGGTTGGACACCCTGAAGGCCTGCAGGGCGACGTAGCCCTTGAAGTTCAAAAGCGGCGGCAGCAACGCGGTCGTCGCGGGATCATGAACGGCAATGCTTTGCAGATCGCGGCTCGCCGCGTCGACCAGATCGGGAGCCTCCGCAAACGCCTCGCGCGCGACCCGCGCGAAAAGCTGGCGGTCGTCAGCGCGTTTGCCGAGCCGCTCGCCGATCTGACGGGCCACCGCGTTGCCGAGATCGGAATGGTCGAGGATGGCGGCCGACAGGGAGGCGCCGAACAGCGGGTCACGGGCCAAGGCGGTTTCAGCCTCGCGGCGGATCAAGCACCACACTTCACCGCTGGATGAATTTCCGTTCGGGACCATGTCCACCTCAGCACCGGATCGCGCCAGCGACGCGTTTTCGTGCAGCGAAATATATCGCGGTCCCGTCAAAGCGCCAGTGGGCGCGACCTCACAACGTCATCGCGAGTCAACGGGTCGGCGCGAAGCGCCGCCCGATGACAGGCTCCGCAACGCGATCAATACCTTCTTTGCGCGGCAGAATGGATTGCTTCGTCGCATCCGCCTTCGCCCGAAGGCGGGCTTCGGCGGACAAGAGCGCTCCTCGCGATGACGTGGTGAGGGCAACGCGCAATGACACGGTCAGAGCCACGCAAAACAAAACCGCCCGTCTGCTTTCGCAAACGGGCGGCTTGTTGCCATCGGGTTTTATGGGGGCACTACGCCCGAGGCTTTAGCTTCGGATCGATCAGCCTTGCCGTTCAGCCCTGCGGCTGATCGTTCGGCGGGGTCGGACGCTGCTTGTGCTGCGCCATGAACTGGTCGAACTCGGCCTTGTCCTTGGCGTGGCGCAGGCGATCGAGAAAATCCTTGAACTCGACCTGCTCTTCCTCGAGCCGCTTCAGCGTCTCGACGCGGTATTCGTCGAAGGCGCGGTTGCCGCTGGAGGGCGGGCCGCCGAAGCCGAAGTTGAAACCGCCGCGCTCACGCATCCGGTCCATCTTGTTCTGCATCCGCTCCATCTTGTTGGCAAAGCGATCCTGATTGCTCCAGCAACCCATTTTTCTGCTCCCGAGTGTGAAAAAGAG
>JAZJYY010000102.1:0-6918 GCA_040390145.1 Pseudomonadota bacterium | reverse complement strand
AGCGCTGGCTCTCCACCACCGGCTTCCTCGACAAGGTCGCGGAAAACCTGACCAAGGAAATGGCCTGACGCTTACGTCTGCGGTCTCAACGAGACCGCAGACGCCCTCAGGCTCCGAAGCATTTGCCACAAGCAAGACTGTCGTCGCCCGATCAAGCCGGGCGATGACAGTTGTGATGTATGCGCCCCTCTCCCTCAACGTCATTGCGAACGCAGCGAAGCAATCCATCCAACGCTTTTAAAGAACGAAGAAAGTTGGATGGCTTCGTCGCATCCGCCTTCGCCCGAAGGCGGGCTTCGACGGACAAGAGGGCTCCCCGCAATGACGGACGCGACCCTTGCCGTGACTGCGGTTCAGGCAGACTGACGTCGATTGTGTTCGGCTTCGCTCAGGACATAGTGTCCATGGGTTCGCGAGGTCAATTTCCCGGCCTGCACCATGCGATGGAGACGGACGACCAGGGTCGCCCGCTTGATCTCGATCTCGGCCTCCTGAAGTCGCTCGACAATATCCTGGACCGACAACCCGCGGGGACTGTGGGCGAAAATGTCCAGGACGAAGTCTTCGATTTCGTCCCTTCCGCCGGATTTCGAAGTGCGCCGCGCCTCCAGGGAGAACAGTTCGGGTTTAACCGGCGGGTCCGATTGTGAAACCGCCTCGTTCAGCAAAGCGATAATTTCGGCAGATATCGCTCTCGCCCGCTCGGGATCGATAGGTACTAAATTACCTATTTCGTAGGCGAGAACCTCGGCTCTGGTTCTCAAGCCCTGCTCGACCTGTCGCACTGCCTCTAGGGAAAGTGACATGTGTCGGTTCCAGCCCCGGTTAACGCATGATTAATGTAACATAAAATTACGTTCGAGCAACTTGGCGCGAATCAATATCCGCCGATGCTTGTAATATGGTTAACGCCCGCTTAATGCTTGACGGGTTCCTCGGCAGATATGTAATGTAAAATTACAGTAACTGGGGAGAGTTCCATGATTCCCGATCTTTCAAGCCCTTTATATTTTGTGGCTGGCGCAGCTGTTTTCACCGCGCTGACCTTCGCGAGATGGCCCAAAATTGGCTTCCGAACCGAGCGACAGCGTCACAACGGCATTGAAGTGATTGACGTTATGTTCAATGTGTCCGGCCGCAGGCCACCGCACCTCAGGTCAGATGGTCCGCCGCCAAACTTCGAGTTCTCGATCTACATCGTCAGCAAACGCAAGAAATAGTTACAAACCATCCGAAGTGACCATTCCGCTTCCAGCTACGCGCGTCCGATCGCGCGCTGCAGCCGATCTCGTCCAGCGTCACATCGCAGCCTCCCCGCATGCGGAGCGGTGCCGAATTTTTCCGGCTGCACGACTTGCCCGGTGCGATTGAACAGCGAAATGACGGCACCGCGCCCGTCAGAACGACCATGCGGCCCGACCGCCTCCCCTGCACACGCGCCGACGATACGAGCCGCGCTTTCGCCCCAAAGAACCTGCGTGGTCCCGTCGCAATTGCTTTGAAATTGCTTTGAAAACATCTGGGGCCATGATGCGGCGGATCGTTCGCCTTGGACTTCTTTTCGTCCTCTTCGTTGCCGGCATCATCACGCTCGCCAACAGTTCGTTCTGGGTATCGCCGCAAACCACGCGCACCTTGCTGGCGCATCGCGGGCTGGCCCAGACCTATCCCGCAACCGGCCTGACCGCGACGACCTGCACCGCGGCGCGGATCTTTCCGCCCGAGCATGCCTTCATCGAGAATACCCTGCCCTCGATGCGCGCGGCGTTCGCCGCCGGCGCCGACATCGTCGAACTCGACGTTCACCCGACCACCGACGGCCAGTTCGCCGTCTTCCATGACTGGACCCTGGACTGTCGCACCGACGGCCACGGCGTGACGCGCGAGCGCAGCCTCACTGAGCTGAAAAAGCTCGACGTCGGCCATGGCTACACCGCCGACGGCGGCAAGAGCTTTCCGCTGCGCGGCACCGGCATCGGCCTGCTGCCCTCGCTCGACGAGGTGCTGAACGCCTTTCCCGAAAAACGCTTCCTGATCCACATCAAGAGCAACGATGCCGATGAGGGCCGGCGGCTGGCCGAACGCCTGAAATCGCTGCCGCCACAGCAATTGCAGCGGCTGATGATCTATGGCGGCGCGCAGCCGGTGGCGGCCGCGCGGGAGTTGCTCGATATCCCCACGATGTCCGGCGCCACGCTGAAGCGCTGCCTGATCCGCTATTTCCTGCTGGGCTGGTCCGGTGCCATCCCGCCCGACTGCGAACGCAGCGTGGTGCTGGTGCCGGTCAATTACGCGCCGTGGCTGTGGGGCTGGCCGAACCGGTTTCTCAACCGGATGAACGATCATGGCTCGGCGGTCTTCATCGTCGGACGCCACGACGGCGAGGATTTTTCCAGCGGCATCGACAAGCCCGAAGATCTCAGCCTGCTG
This sequence comes from Pseudomonadota bacterium, assembly GCA_040390145.1. Lineage (GTDB taxonomy): Bacteria > Pseudomonadota > Alphaproteobacteria > Rhizobiales > Xanthobacteraceae > Bradyrhizobium. Next base: position 4,488 of record JAZJYY010000102.1, on the reverse strand, counting down.
CCATCAGGCTTTGCCGGCGGCATCTGGACCAACCGGGCCGACCGCATCGCGCCGCTGCTGCCGAAGCGCTAGATCAAGCGCGCGGCTAGGATTTCGCCGGCACAGCGTAGAGTCCGGAAAAAACAATCCCGAGGAAGATCGAGAGCGTGCCGACGCTAATGGCGTTCATCGAGAGCAGCGCGGCATAGGCGTCGTCCGGGTAGAGGTAGGGCGGCGCGCCGTAGTTGCCGTGCAGCAGCAGCCAGGCCGCGAACGGCGGCGCCGCCAGCAGCAGCATCCAGATGCGTTCGCCCACGCCGAACAGCAGGCCCGCCAGCGCGGCGCAGGGGATCAGGAAGAGTTCGGTCCCGGATTTTTCTCCCAGCGCCCAAGTGCACGATACCGTGTGAATCGTTCCGGCGAGCGACAAGGTTATCCTGCCGGCCAGCGGATGACGGCGCGCGATCGCGGGCACCATGAGGAATACCGGAAAGGCCAGCAGCGTCATCAGCAGCCACGGCATCCCGTCGCCGCCGGCCAGCGCGATCACATAGAGAGGGTAGAACGGCCCGTTGCCTGCCAGTACCAGCGCCACCTTGTTGCCGGCGGCTGCGAGCGGTTCGTCGTTGGCGGCATAGGCGCCGATCCGACCAAAAATTCGCTGCAGATAGTCCGGGATCATTTGGCCTCACAGGCAGGAATTCTCGGTGGTTGAAGCGTTTTAAAATCCAATGGATTCAATGAGTTCCTTTCTGTACATGGGGTTGTTTTCCGACTTTTCGTCAATCAGCGCGGTGGTCCGGCCGCGTCGCCAGTGCAATCTCGTCGGCGGCGATATCGCCCTTCTGCGCCTGCGCGGTGTCGGCGAGCCGCGCCTTGACCACTTCCTGGACATGCGCGGCGAGTTTCGGTGCCCGCGCGATCAGGGCGTGGAAGTCCTGCGCGTCCAGCGCCAGCAGGTTCGACTTGCGCAAGGCTGTGACGGTGCCGCTGCGCTGGGTTCGCTGCAGCAGCGCGATCTCGCCGAAGAAACTGCCGTCGGCGAGCCGCACCCGCTGCGTCGGAAGTTCGATCTCGACCTCGCCGGCGGTGATGAAATACATCGATGACGCGGGCTCGCCCCGTCGCACCAGGATCTCCCCGGTCGCGATGGTCTGTGCGCGCAACAGCCGCATGATGTCGGCGATCTCGGCGGCGCGCAGATGCGCGAACAGCGGCACCCGCGCCAGCATGCCCCAGGTCACGATGAAGTCGTGACGGCCGACTTCATTGGCGAAGGCGCGGGAAATGATCGCCACTGGCAGTGCGATCATCATCAGGCCGCCGACGATAGCGAAGCTGGCGACCGTCTTTCCCATCGGCGTGACCGGAACCACGTCGCCATAGCCGACGGTGCCGAGCGTGACGATCGCCCACCACATCGCCAGCGGAATCGATCCGAACTTGTCGGGCTGAGCCTCATGCTCGATCGCATACATCAGCGTGGAAAAGGCGAGCACCGCGCCGAGCAGGATCACCAGGCATCCGAACAGGGTGCGGCGCTCTGCCTGCATGGCGTCCAGCAAGGACTGCATCGCGGTCGAATAGCGCACCAGCTTGAAGAACGGCAGCATGCCGAGCGCCACGAGCAAAGGGCGCTGGTTGCCGAGCAGCGCAACTCCCGACGGCAGCACCGACAGCAGGTCGATGATGCCGAGGCTGGATGTCGCGTAGTCCAGCCGGGCGCGCCACGGGCTCATCTCCCGGACCGCCGCATGTCCGGCCGCGCTCCAGAGCCGCGCCGCATATTCGAAGGCAAAGATCGCGAGCGAGGCGATTTCGACCGCAATGAGCACCCGGCCGAACCGCGCGCTGAATTCCGGCACCGATGCCAGCACCATCACCGACACGTTGACGATGACGATCGCGATGATCAGGTTCGCCAGCCGCGCACTCGGCGTATGCGGAATGGTGTCGTGTTCGAGAAGGTCGTAAACCCGGCGGCGCAGATCGTGACCTTGCATCGCGCGCCCCCCCGGGCAGGCTGGCTCAGGCGCCGCCCATCGCCTTTTCGATCGCCTGTAACGCCGCATCCGCCTTGGCGCCGTCGGGGCCGCCGGCCTGCGCCATGTCGGGCCGCCCGCCGCCGCCCTTGCCGCCCAGCGCCTCGGAGGCGATCTTGACCAGATCGACCGCGCTGAAGCGCGTGACGAGATCGGGCGTGACGCCGACCACGACGCCGGCCTTTCCGTCCGCGGTGACGCCGACGATGGCGACCACGCCGGAGCCGAGCTGCTTCTTGCCGTCATCGGCGAGGCTCTTGAGGTCCTTCATCTCGATGCCTTCGACCGCGCGCGCCATCAGCTTGATGTCGCCGACCTGGCGCACGCCGGCGGGGCCCGCCGCCGATCCGTTGGCAGCAGATGCGCCGCCGCCCATCGCCAGCCGCTTGCGCGCTTCCGCGAGGTCGCGCTCCAGTCTCTTGCGATCTTCCATTAAGGCTGTGATGCGCGCCGGCATCTCGTCGAGGGAGGTGCGCAACTCGCCCGCCGCGGTCCTGGCCAGCGCCATGGTGTCGTTGGCGTGCCTGCGCGCATGGTTGCCGGTCAGCGCCTCGATGCGGCGCACGCCCGAGGCGACCGCGCTTTCGGCGGTCACCGAAATCAGGCCGATATCGCCGGTGCGCTTGACATGGGTGCCGCCGCACAATTCCACCGACCAGCCGAGCGCGTTGCTGCCATGCTCGCGCGCGCTGCGGCCCATCGTCACCACGCGGACCTCGTCGCCGTATTTTTCGCCGAACAGCGCGCGGGCGCCGGCGTCGCGGGCGTCATCCACCGCCATCAGCCGGGTGGTGACCTCGTCATTCTCCAGCACCACCTCGTTGGCGATGTCCTCGATGCGGGCGAGTTCCTCCGGCGTGATCGGCTTCTGGTGCACAAAATCGAAACGCAGGCGGTCCGGCGCCACCAGCGAGCCGCGCTGGGCGATGTGGTCGCCGAGCACCTGGCGCAGCGCCTCGTGCAGGAGATGCGTCGCGGAGTGATGGGCGCGGATCGATGAGCGCCTGGCGTGATCGACTTCGAGCGTCAGCGCGGTGCCGGGTTTCAGCGTGCCCTGCTCCACGGTGCCGAGATGCACGTAGAGATCGCCGGCCTTCTTCTGGGTGTCGGTGACGCGGAAGCGCACGCCCTCGCCGGTCATCATGCCGGTGTCGCCGACCTGGCCGCCGGACTCCGCATAGAACGGCGTCTGGTTCAGCACGATGGCGCCGCTCTCGCCGGATGCGAGACTCTCGACGTCCTTGCCTTCCTTCACCAGCGCCGTGACCACGCCTTCGGCGGTCTCGGTCTCGTAGCCCAGAAATTCCGTCGCGCCGAGTTTCTCGCGCAACGGAAACCAGATGTTCTCGGTGGCGGTATCGCCGGAGCCGGACCAAGACGCCCGCGCCTTCACGCGCTGCCGTTCCATCGCATCGGTAAACGACGCCTGATCGACGCTGATGCCGCGCGACTTGAGCGCATCCTGCGTCAGATCGAGCGGAAAACCATAGGTGTCGTACAGCGTGAAGGCGGTGTCGCCGTCGAACATGTCGCCCTTCTTCAGCGAACTGCTCTTCTCGTCGAGGATCGCCAGACCGCGTTCCAGCGTCTTGCGGAACCGGGTTTCCTCCAGCCGCAGCGTTTCCTCGATCAGCTTTTCCGCCCGCACCAGATCCGGATAGGCCTGGCCCATCTCGCGTACCAGCGCGGGAACGATACGATGCATCAACGGATCGCGCGCGCCGAGCAGCTGGGCGTGGCGCATGGCGCGACGCATGATCCGGCGCAGCACGTAGCCGCGGCCCTCGTTCGACGGCAGCACGCCATCGGAAATCAGGAAGGCCGAGGAACGCAAATGGTCCGCGATGACGCGGAACGACGCGACAGTCTGCTCCTGCGGTCCGTGCCCGATCGCGGACGCGGTGGCATCGATCAGGTTACGGAACAGATCGGTTTCGAAGACGCTGTCGACGCCCTGCAGGATGCAGGCCATGCGCTCGAGCCCCAGGCCGGTGTCGATCGAGGGGCGCGGCAGCGGCTGGCGCTCCTCCTTCGTCACCTGCTCGAACTGCATGAACACCAGGTTCCAGAATTCGAGGAAGCGATCGCCGTCCTCCTCCGGGCTGCCCGGCGGTCCGCCCCAGATGTGCTCGCCGCGGTCGATGAAGATTTCCGAGCACGGACCGCAGGGCCCGGTGTCACCCATGGCCCAGAAATTGTCCGAAGTCGGAATCCGGATGATGCGATCGTCGCCGAAACCCGCGATCTTCTTCCAGAGGGCGGCCGCCTCGTCGTCGGTGTGATAGACCGTGACCAGCAGCTTGTCCTTCTTCAGGCCGAAATCCCGGGTGATCAGGTTCCAGGCCAGCTCGATCGCGCGCTCCTTGAAATAGTCGCCGAACGAGAAATTGCCGAGCATCTCGAAAAAGGTCAGATGCCGCGCGGTGTAGCCGACATTGTCGAGGTCGTTGTGCTTGCCGCCGGCGCG
>JAZJYY010000101.1:2862-29008 GCA_040390145.1 Pseudomonadota bacterium | reverse complement strand
CTTCGAGGCTGACGCTGGTCTTGTGGCCGGCGACCACGATCGAGCGCTTGACGACCGGCGACTTCATGATGCGTCCTCGCCATCGATGCGGTGCTGATCCAGCAAGTCGTTCGCGCGGGCCTCGCGCTGTTGGTCCAGCGCGCGTTCGGATTTGGTTCGGCCGAACCGCGTCCGGTTGGCGTCGGCCTGCTTCGCCGAGGCCGCACGTTCGGTGCGCTTCTTGAACCGCTTAAGGTTGACCACGTCCCCCATGGCTGCCTCCATCATCCGAATATCGAAAGACTAGAAAAGTACTTGGGAAGGCATGAATGGTCGCTGTCCGCATTGGCTGGCTCGGCGCTATACGCCTTGGCTGGCTCGGTCGTCATCCCAGGAAATCCCCGTCAGTGCCATTTGATTGCATCAAGAAATATGTTTCGCTGTGCGAAATCAGATATTATTGGGCTCCAACCAACATGAGCCAGATCAACGACGGTATTGGATCCGCATAAGTCTTTAGACAGTATGATCTATAACTATACCGCGAGTCCGTAAACAAACGGGCACCCCGTAGTATCCCGGGGGTCTTGCCGCGCGATCAACCCGGGTGTGTCATTTTGTCCGGCTGTACCAGCCGGTCGAATTCCTGAGCCGAAACAAATCCCAGCCGCACCGCCTCTTCGCGCAACGTGGTGCCGCGGGCATGGGCCTCCTTCGCGACCTTCGCGGCATTGTCGTAGCCGATCTTCGGGGCCAGCGCGGTCACCAGCATCAGCGAGCGTTCCATCAGATCATGGATACGTTTTTCATCGGCTCGGATTCCGTCGACACAATTTTCCGTGAACGAGCGGGTGACGTCGGCCAGCAATTCGATGGAATGCATCATGCCATGCGCCATCACCGGCTTGTAGACGTTCAGTTCGAAATGGCCCTGGCTGCCGGCGACGGTGATGGTGGTCTGGTTGCCGAACACCTGGCAGCACACCATGGTCATCGCTTCGCACTGCGTCGGGTTGACCTTGCCCGGCATGATCGACGAGCCCGGTTCGTTTTCCGGCAGGATCAATTCGCCGAGGCCGGAGCGCGGACCCGATCCGAGCAGGCGGATGTCGTTGGCGATCTTGAACAGCGCGGTCGCCACCGCATTGATGGCGCCGTGCACGAACACGTAGGCATCGTTGGATGCCAGCGCCTCGAATTTGTTGGGCGCACTGGTGAACGGCAGCTTTGTAATTCTGGCGGCGTGCTTGGCGAACAGCCTGCCGAATCTCGGCTTCGAATTGAGGCCGGTGCCGACCGCGGTGCCGCCCTGCGCCAGCGGATAAAGATCCTTCACGGCGGTCCGCAGCCGTGCGATGCCGCTCTCGACCTGCGCGGCGTAGCCCGAGAATTCCTGGCCGAGCGTCAGCGGCGTCGCATCCTGGGTATGGGTGCGGCCGATCTTGACGATATGGGCGAACGCCTTTTCCTTTTTGCGAAGCGCACGCAGCAATTCGGTCAGGGCCGGTATGAGATCGGCGATGATGCGGGTCGCGGCGGCGATGTGCATCGCGGTCGGAAACGAGTCGTTCGACGACTGGCTCATATTGACGTGATCGTTAGGATGAACCGGCTTCTTGGCGCCGAGTTCGCCGCCCAGCAGTTCGCTGGCGCGATTGGCGATCACCTCGTTGAGATTCATGTTGGTCTGGGTGCCGGAGCCGGTCTGCCAGACCACCAGCGGAAAATGATCGTCGAACTTGCCGTCGATCACCTCGCGCGCGGCGCGGACGATGGCGCGGGCGCGGCGCGCGTCCAGCAGCCCCAGTTCGCGATTGGTTTCGGCGGACGCCAGCTTGACGATGCCGAGCGCGCGAATGATGTCCATCGGCATGCGGTCGCGGCCGATACGGAAATTGTGCCTGCTGCGTTCGGTCTGCGCGCCCCAATAGCTGGCGGAGGGGACCTCGATCGGACCGAAGCTGTCGGTCTCGCTGCGGGTGGATTTGGAACGCGATGCTGCTGTCGACCGAGCCATCCAGTATGTCCATTTGCGCGAAGGCGTTGTTGTCGGAAACCGGCCTCCGGCCCCGTGCCACCTTCATTCTACCGGGCCGGGGCTTTGCCGCGCGCGGATTATTTCTTGCGGAAGCGGTCCAGCCGCACGACCTCGGCGCCTTCGCTCGGCTTGGCCGGCTCCTCCTTGACCTCGGCAGCCGGGGCCGGAACCGGCATCGGGGAGGGGGCGGGAACGGCAGGAAGGTTGGCGGCCGGGGCTTCGGTGGCCGCGTCGGCGGGCTCGAACTGCAGCCCGAACTGAACCGACGGGTCGAAGAAGCTCTTGATCGAGTTGAAGGGAACCACCAGCCGCTCCGGAATGCCGCCGAACGACAGGCCGACTTCGAAACGGTCCTCGGTCACCACCAGATCCCAGAACTGGTGCTGCAGGATGACGGTCATTTCCTCCGGATATTGCGCCAGCAGGCGCGGCGACAGTTTCACGCCGTCGGCGGTGGACAGGAAGGTGATGAAGAAATGATGTTCCCCGGGCAGGCCGTGCTCGGCGGCGTCGGTCAAAACGCGGCGCAGTACCCCGCGCAGCGCGTCACGCGCCAGCACGTCGTATCGGATATGATCGGTCGCCATTATCAGGTCCTGTCACGTTCAAAGCATTTTGCGGATCGGCAGCGCAGCCTGGCTGCCCCGACTCGCCTGTTCCGTCCATGGTACCCCGGCGGCGGGCCGAGGTCAGCAGCCGTTGCCGCCGATGGCGGAAATTCCAGCCGTTGGTCCGAAGAGCAGGCAATCACAGGCAAAACCAGATGCAGTCAAAAGCTTCTGTTGCGCACGGGCTCAATATAAGAGGCAAACGCCGGGAAAAACAGAGCCAGAACAGTTCATCTGGACCCGAACGTGGTCCTGGAATGCGCTCCGGGGAGGCGGGACTTCCGGAATAGGGGTGGTCTAGGCAGGGGCGCCGTTCTAAGCCTCGGACATGCCTCCGGATTCACCGCCGGCCGCCCCGCCGGCGCCGGACACCTTGAACGCTTCAGCGCCGACCCCACCGGGGTTGCTTGAGCTGTTTGTCGCGTTCGCCAAGATGTCGCTGGCCGGCTTCGGCGGCGTGCTGGTCTGGGCGCGACGGAGCATCGTCGACCAGCACCGCTGGATGACGGCGGACGAATTCAACGAAACCTTCGCGCTGTGTCACTTTCTGCCCGGACCCAACATCGTCAACCTCAGCGTGGTGTTCGGATCCCGCTTTCGCGGGATCCCCGGCGGCATTGCCGCCTTCGCCGGGCTGGTCGGGCCGCCCGTGGTGATCGTCACCATCCTGGCGGCGCTATATTCCCGTTACGGCGAAATCGATGCCTTGCGGCGCACTCTGGCCGGGGTGTCCTGTGCGGCGGTCGGCCTGCTGCTGGCGGTGGTGGCCCGGATGATGGTGCCGCTGATCGGGAAGCGCGACCTGGTCGGATTGCTGATCCTGGCCGCTGTGTTTATCGCCATCGGCCTGCTGCGGCTGCCGCTGCCGGCGGTGTTGCTGGTGGCCATCCCGCTCAGCATCGCCATCACCCTTGTCATGCGGCGGCGGGTTGCGGCATGAATTCGGATCCCAACCCGATCTGGACGCTGGCCTGGACCTTCGGGCTGATGTCGCTGTTCGCGGTCGGGGGCGCCAATTCGGCGATTCCGGAAATGCACCGGGTGGCGGTCGACGTTCACCACTGGATGACGGACAAGCAATTCGCCGACGTGTTCGCGATATCGCAGATGTCGCCGGGACCGAATGTGCTGATCGTGACCCTGATCGGTTATTCCGTCGCCGGAGTTGCAGGCGCGCTGGTTGCAACGCTGGCGATGTGCGGACCGACCGCTATCGTTGCCTATTATGTGAGCCGCCTGCTGGCGCGGTCGACTCGGTCGCGCTGGCCTGCCATTATTCAGGCGGCGTTGGTGCCGCTGTCGATCGGGCTGATGGGCGCCAGCGGCCTGATCCTGGCAGTCACTTCGAACCGGACGTGGGCCGCCGCCCTGGTGACCGTCGTCGCCGCGGTGCTGGCCTTCGCCACCCGGCTGAATCCGCTGTGGATGCTGCTGGCCGGGGGGTGTTTGGGTTTCGCTGGCGTTATCGGATGAAAATCGGTAGGCAGGGTCGCCGGACGGGCATCAGGCCATCCAACAACAGAATGGGCGACAAGCCTGTGCGGGGGGAGATAGATCGATGAGTGAAACGCCGGATCATATACCAGTCAAATACATCATGCCGAAATGGATCCGCGGTCCGCAGGATTTCGTCGGCGGACTGGCGATGGTGGCCATCGCGGTCTTCGCATTGTGGGCGTCCAGCGACCTGCAGGGCATGCGCGGATTTTCATTCGGCGCGGGAACCGCGCCCCGAATGTTCGCCTACCTGCTGCTCGGGCTCGGCGCCGCGATAACGATCGTCGGTCTTATCAAGGATGGCGAGCACATCACCACCTATGCGTGGCGCGGCCCGCTTTTCGTATCGCTGGCCATCCTGTCCTTCGCGGCGACAATCCGCCCGATGGGGCTGATTTTCTCGGCATTCGCCAGCTTCATGATTGCCGCGATGGGCTCGCCGGAAACGCGATGGCGACAGACCATTATCGTTGGCGCCTGCCTGACCGCTTTCTGCAGCCTGTTGTTTCCATACGCGCTGGGTCTGCCCTTGCAGATGCTGCCGAAATTTATGATCCGGTGAGGATGTGATGGGTGACGTTCTTTCAAATCTAAGTCTCGGCTTCGGCGTCGTCTTCCAGTTCGTGCAGTGGACGCCCGCCTTTCTCGGCGGCATGTCCATTCCGGTCCCCGTCAACATTCTGCTGTGCCTGATCGGTGCGCTGGTCGGCACCCTGGTCGGTGTGCTGCCGGGCATCGGCACCATTGCCACGGTGGCCATGCTCTTGCCGATCACCTTTGGTCTGCCGCCGGTCGGCGCGCTGATCATGCTCGCCGGCATCTATTACGGTGCCCAGTATGGCGGCTCGACCACCTCGATCCTGGTCAATATTCCGGGCGAGGCGGGTTCCGTGGTGACCGCGCTCGACGGCTTCCAGATGGCCAAGCAGGGCCGGGCGGGTCCGGCGCTGGCGATCGCGGCGATCGGTTCGTTCTTTGCCGGCTGTGTCGCCACCGTGCTGATCGCGGTGCTGGGCGCGCCGCTGACCAAGCTCGCACTGGCCTTCGGGCCCGCCGAGTATTTCTCGCTGATGGTGCTCGGCCTGATCTTCGCCGTGGTGCTGGCCAAGGGCTCGGTGCTGAAAGCGATCGCGATGATCGTCTTCGGTCTGCTGCTGTCGATGGTCGGCTCCGATATCGAGACCGGCGCGTCGCGGATGGCCTTCAACATCCCCGAACTGGCCGACGGCCTCGGCTTCGCCACGCTGGCGATGGGGCTGTTCGGCTTCGCCGAGATCATCCGCAATCTCGACGCGGGCGGCGAAAGCGACCGGCAACTGGTGCAGCAGAAGGTCACGGGCCTGATGCCGACCAAAAAGGACCTGAAGGATTCCGCGCCGGCGATCCTGCGCGGCACGGTGCTGGGATCGATTCTCGGCATTCTGCCGGGCGGCGGCGCGGTCATCGCATCGTTCGCCGCCTATACGATGGAAAAGAAGCTGTCGAAGTATCCGCAGAAGTTCGGCCGTGGCGTGATCGAAGGCGTCGCGGCGCCGGAAAGCGCCAACAATGCCGCGGCACAGACCTCGTTCATCCCGCTGCTCACGCTCGGCATTCCGCCGAATGCGGTGATGGCGCTGATGGTCGGCGCGATGACCATTCATGGCATCGTGCCGGGTCCGCAGGTGATGCAGAAGCAGCCCGAACTCGTATGGGGCATGATCGCCTCGATGTGGGTCGGCAATTTGATGCTGCTGATCATCAACCTGCCGCTGGTCGGGATCTGGGTGCGGCTGCTGCGCGTGCCGTATCGCCTGATGTTCCCGTCGATCGTGGTGTTCTGCTCGATCGGCATCTATTCGGTGAACAACGCGCCGACCGACGTGATGCTCGCCGGTGCGTTCGGGCTGCTCGGCTACTGGCTGATCAAGCACGATTTCGAGCCGGCGCCGTTGCTGCTCGGGATGGTGCTCGGACCGCTGATGGAGGAGAATCTGCGTCGTGCCCTGCTGATCTCGCGCGGCGACTGGACGGTGTTTGCGACCCGTCCGCTGTCGGCGGTGCTGATGGCGATCTCCGCGGCCCTGCTGGTGCTGACGATTCTGCCATCGCTGCGCAAGAAGCGCGACGAGGTGTTCGTGGAATCCGAGAATTGATATGCGTCGCAGCGCCGCATCCGGAAGTCTGGTTTCGGAAGCGGCGCTGTGTGACTAAGCGCTCACAGGTTCACGCCGGACTATCCAACCGGCTTTTTTGCGAGGAACTCTAATGAAACTCTATAGTCGCATGCTGGCGGCCGGTGGTCTGGCCGCGTTCGCGGGCCTCAGCGCGGTTCCCGTACAAGCCCAGGCGCCGGCCTATCCGACCCGCTCCATCACCATGATCGTGCCGTTCGCGGCGGGCGGTCCGACCGATGTCATCGCGCGCATCGTCACCGCGCATATGGCGCAGACGCTCGGCCAGAGCATCATCATCGAGAACGTGGTCGGCGCCGGCGGCACCACCGCCACCACGCGCGCCGCGCGCGCCACCAATGACGGCTATACGCTGATCACAGGACATATGGGCACCCACGCGGCGTCGGTGCCGCTGTATCCCAAGCTCGCCTATCACCCCGAAAAGGATTTTGAGCCGGTCGCGCTGCTGGCGGGAACCCCGATCCTGATCCTGGCGAAAAAGGACTTTCCGCCGAAGGATCTCAAGGAATTCGTCACTTACGTGAAGGCCAATGCCGACAAGGTCAACGCCGCACATGCCGGCGTCGGCTCGGTCTCGCACGTGTCGTGCGAGCTGTTGAATTCGGTCCTCGGCATCAAGCCGGTCGGCGTTCCCTTCAATGGCACGGGTCCGGCGATGAACGCGCTGGTCGGTGGTCAGGTCGACTACATGTGCGACCAGATCGTCAATGCGGTGCCGCAGATCAAGGGCGGCACCATCAAGGCCTATGCGATCGCGACCCCCGAGCGCAATCCGTCGCTGCCGGACGTTCCGACCACCAAGGAAGCCGGTCTGCCCGACTTCCAGGCCCAGGCCTGGAACGCGATCTTCGCGCCGAAGGGAACTTCACCCGAGATCATCGCCAAGCTCAATGCCGCGGCGGTCAAGGCGCTCGACGATGAAAACGTCCGCAAGCGCCTGCTCGATCTCGGCAGCGTCATCCCGGCGACGGCCGAACGCACCCCCGCCGCGCTGGGGGCTCTGGTGAAGAGCGAAGTCACCAAATGGACGGCGGTGGTCAAGCCTGTGGCCAACTGATCGCTGCTCACGAAATCGGTACCGGCCGGCTGCCCTGCATTGGTTTAATGTGGGCGCCGGCCGGTCTTGTTTTGGCTACGGCCGGCCGAGCGAGGCAGCATGATCCGATTTTCCCTGATAGCCGGCCTGATCCTGCTGGCCGGCTCCGCACTGGCCCAAACCCCCTATGCGGGGATGCAGACGCGCCCGATCAAGGCGCTGTCGGAACAGCAGGTGGCGGACCTCGGCGCCGGCCGCGGCATGGGCCTGGCGCTGGCGGCCGAGCTCAACGGCTATCCCGGCCCGTCGCATGTGCTGGAACTGGCAGACAAGCTCGAGCTGACCGCGGACCAGCGCGCCGGCGTCCGGCGTCTGTTCGATTCCATGAAGATGGAGGCATTGCCGCTCGGCTCAAAACTCCTCGAGCAGGAAGCCGAACTGGACCGGCAATTTGCCGACCGCATTGTCACCCCGGAAAGCCTGAAAGCCTCCACGGCGGCGGTGGCCATGACGCAGGGTGCCTTGCGCGAAGCCCATCTCAAATATCATCTCTCGACCGCAGCCCTGCTCACGCCGGGCCAAATGCGACGCTATGCCGAACTGCGCGGATATGGCGGCAAGCGGATGCATCATCACCAGCATTGACGCTCGCGGCCGTGATCGAGGGCCGTCGGGGAAGGCGGTTTGCCGCCCTTGCCGAAGGCCGCTTGGAACCTCATTTTTCCGGGTATAATCGCACTTGCCGGCCGAATCGGCGTGTCGATCGGCCGGTCCGGCCGCTAAGAGTGGTTTTTTCCCCGGTGAACAGCCTGACGCCATGAACCAGTACCACGACCTGCTCGAACGGATTCTTGCTGACGGTGCGGAGAAGCAGGACCGCACCGGCACCGGTACGCTGTCGATCTTCGGCCACCAGATGCGCTTCAACCTGGCCGCCGGCTTTCCGATGCTGACCACCAAGAAGCTGCCGCTGAAATCGATCATCCACGAGCTGCTGTGGTTTCTCAAAGGCGAAACCAACATCAAGTATCTCAGGGATAACGGCGTTTCGATCTGGGACGAGTGGGCCGACGCCAATGGCGACCTCGGCCCGGTCTATGGATCGCAGTGGCGGTCGTGGCCGGCGCCGGATGGTCGCCATATCGACCAGATCGCCGGTGTCATCGACATGATCAAGCGCAATCCGGATTCGCGGCGCCTGATCGTATCGGCGTGGAATCCGGCCGAAATCGACAGGATGGCACTGCCGCCGTGCCATTGCCTGTTTCAGTTCTACGTCGCCAACGGCAAGTTGTCGTGCCAGCTCTATCAGCGCTCCGCCGACGTGTTTCTCGGCGTGCCCTTCAACATCGCCTCCTATGCGCTGCTGACCATGATGGTGGCGCAGGTGACCGGCCTGAAGCCCGGCGATTTCGTGCACTCGTTCGGCGACACCCACCTTTACGTCAATCATCTCGACCAGGCCCGGCTGCAACTGACGCGCCCGACGCGCCCGCTGCCCACCATGAAGATCAATCCCGAGGTGAAGGACATCTTCGCCTTCCGCTACGAAGATTTTGTCCTGGAAGGCTACGACCCGCACCCGCACATCAAGGCCGAGGTCGCGGTGTGACCGTGGCTGCCAATCCGCGTCCGGAAGTCGTCTTCGTGGTCGCGGTGGCCGAGAACGGCGTGATCGGTGCCGGCGGCGCCATCCCGTGGCGGCAGAAGTCCGACATGCAGCGCTTCAAGGCGATGACGATGGGCAAGCCGGTCGTGATGGGCCGCAAGACGTTCGTCTCGCTGCGCCGGCCGCTGCCCGGACGCACCAACATCGTCGTCACGCGCGATTCGGATTATCGCGCCGCCGGAGCCGTGGTGACGACGTCGCTCGACGCCGCCCATGCGGTCGCGATGGGCGATGCGCTGCGGCGTTTCGCCACTGAGATCGCCGTGATCGGGGGCGCCGAAATCTACGCGCAATGGATGGATCGGGCGGACCGGCTGGAAATTACCGAGGTTCACGCCCGGCCGGAGGGCGATACCTATTTCGCCATCGATTCCGCGGTCTGGGAAGAGGTTGCGCGGGTGCGGAATCCGGCCGGTCCGGACGACAGCTCCGACTATTCCTATGTGACATATCGCCGACGTGAGCCGCATTAACTCCGTTAGGCAATGTTTGCATTGACAAATTCCGGCTCAGGCATAGCTCCTGCGAGCCAACAAGCCGCGTTGTAAGGGCCGGGGCGGTCCCCTATAAGGCCGTGCAGATGTAGTGAGGCCGGGGGCATTTGCCCCGGGCCCGCGGAGGAGAGACAGTCGATGCCGTGGAAGAATCAAGGCGGAGGCCCGTGGGGCTCCGGTCCGAAAGGGCCTTGGGGCTCAGGCCCGCAATCAGCGGGGCCGAGGCCGCCTGATCTGGAAGACCTTCTGCGCCGCGGCCAGGATCGGCTGCAGCAGATGCTGCCGGGCGGGTATTTCAGCGGCATGGGCATCGCGATCATTCTGCTCATCGCGGTGATCATCTGGCTGTTCTCCGGCGTTTTCCGCGTGCAGTCCGAGGAACTCGGCGTGGTGCTGCGCTTCGGCAAGCATGTGCGCACGGTGCAACCGGGCCTGAATTATCACTGGCCCTATCCGATCGAGACCGTGCAGCTGCCGAAGGCGCTGCGCGTGTCCACCATCAACATCGGCATGAGCCTGGTCAGCGACCCGGCGCGGCGCGGTGCGACCATGCGCGACGTGCCGGAAGAAAGCCTGATGCTGACCGGCGACGAGAATATCGTCGACGTCGACTTCACCGTGCTGTGGCGGATCAAGCCCGACGGCGTCGGCGATTATCTGTTCAACATCCAGAATCCCGAAGGCACCGTGAAGGCGGTGGCCGAAAGCGCGATGCGCGAGGTGGTCGGCCGCGCCAACATCCAGCCGATCCTCACCGGCGCCCGGACCACGACGGAAGCCGGCGTGCAGGACCTGATGCAGAAGACGCTCGACTCCTATGGTTCGGGCATCCTGGTCGCGCAGGTGCAAATGCAGAAAGTCGATCCGCCGGCGCAGGTGATCGACGCGTTCCGCGACGTGCAGGCCGCGCGCGCCGACCTCGAGCGGTTGCAGAACGAAGCGCAGACCTATGCCAACCGCGTCATTCCCGACGCCCGCGGCCGCGCCGCGCAGATCCTGCAGGTCGCCGAAGGCTACCAGCAGCAGGCGATCGCCGAGGCCAAGGGCCAGAGCGCGCGCTTCCTGAAGGTCTATGACGAATACAAGAAGGCGCCCGACGTCACGCGCCAGCGCATCTATCTGGAGACGATGGAGCGCATCCTCGGCAGTTCCGAGAAGCTGATCTATGACGGCGGCGGTTCGTCGGGGGGACAAAGCGTCGTGCCATATCTGCCGCTGAGCGAACTGACGCCGCGGCGTCAGCCCGCGCCGACAGCCGGTCAGCCGCAACAGCAGAGCGGAGCCACGCGATGAAGTCCGGAACCACAGGTATTATCGCATTGCTCGTGCTGCTGGTCGTGCTGATCGTCGGCTACAGTTCGGTGTTCCAGGTGACGCAGACCCAGCAGGCGCTGGTGGTGCGGTTCGGCAAGCCGGTGGACGTCGTTCCCGAGCCCGGCCTGCATTTCAAGGCGCCGTTCATCGATACCGTGATCAGTATCGACAAGCGGATCCTCGATCTGGAAAATCCGGCGCAGGAAGTGATCGCGTCCGATCAGAAGCGGCTGGTGGTCGATGCCTTCGCCCGCTATCGCATCAAGGACGCGCTGAGGTTCTACCAGCGCATCGGTTCGATCCAGGCCGCCAACATCCAGCTGACCACGCTGCTCAACGCGTCGTTGCGCCGCGTGCTCGGCGAAGTCACCTTCATCCAGGTGGTGCGCGACGAGCGCGAGGGCTTGATGAACCGGATTCGCGAGCAGCTCGACAGGGAAGCCGACGGCTACGGCATCCAGGTCGTCGACGTCAGGATCAGGCGCGCGGACCTTCCGGAGCAGAACAGCCAGGCCGTCTACCAGCGGATGCAGACCGAGCGGCAGCGCGAGGCCGCGGAGTTCCGCGCCCAGGGCGGCCAGAAGGCGCAGGAGATCAGGTCGAAGGCGGACCGCGAAGCTGTCGTCATCATCGCCGACGCCAACTCCACCGCCGAGCAGGTGCGCGGCGCGGGCGACGGCGAACGCAACCGGCTGTTCGCCGAAGCCTATGGCAAGGATGCGGATTTCTTCGCGTTCTACCGTTCGATGACGGCGTATGAGAACGGGCTGCGCAGCAACGATACCCGCTTCCTGCTGCGGCCCGACTCCGACTTCTTCAAGTTCTTCAGCAACTCGTCGGGCAAGCCGCCGGTCGCGGCGGAGCCTGCTGCGCCGAAGCCGTAAGGTTGCTTGAGACAACATCGGGGCGAAGCGGCGTGCCGCTTCGCCCCACTTGCAATTAAAAGAACGTCCAGGGTGAGGTTTCAGTCCGATGAGGTCCATAGCGTTTGCCGACTTCCTCATCGGCCTCGGCATCCTGTTCGTGCTTGAAGGCCTGCTGTTCGCGGCAAGCCCGGCCTGGATGCGCCGGGCGATGCAGAGCGCGATGGCGACGCCGGACAACATCTTGCGCGTCGTCGGCATCGGATCGGCCGTCCTGGGTCTGGTCCTGATCTGGTTTGTCCGGCGCTAGAGGCTTGGTCCTGCACGGCAAAAAGGTTGCGGAATCAACGCGATCGTGAGCCGCCGGCACCGTTTTTTCGCTGGAATGTCCGGCTCAAATGCTTGCGCCGCAGACCGGTTCGGGCGCACTGTGCCCTCCAGATTCCGACCCTTCGCAAAGAGAGAAGCCGATATGACCGGCGCTACTTCATACCCGAGCTATCGCCTGCGCCCCCTGATGGCCGCGATCTGTGCGGCAAGCCTGCTCGTCGCGCCGGTGTTCTCCGGGCCGGCCCTGGCGCGGGGCCCGGATGGGATCGCCGACGTCGCCGAGAAGGTGATCGACGCCGTCGTCAACATCTCGACCTCGCAGACCGTCGACGCCAGCAAGGGCGGGTCCTCCGGCGGCGAGCGGGGCGCGATGCCGCAGCTGCCGCCGGGCTCGCCGTTCGAGGAGTTCTTCGACGATTTTTTCAAGAATCGGCGCGGCGGTCCGGGAGGCGGCTCCAAGGGCGGTGAGGCGCAGCCGCGCAAGACCAACTCGCTCGGCTCCGGCTTCATCGTCGACACCTCGGGTATCGCCGTGACCAACAATCACGTCATCGCCGATGCCGACGAGATCAACATCATCATGAACGACGGCACCAAGATCAAGGCGGAGCTGGTCGGCGTCGACAAGAAGACCGACCTTGCGGTGCTGAAGTTCAAGCCGCCGGCGAAACCGCTGGTCGCGGTGAAGTTCGGCGATTCCGAGAAGCTGCGGCTCGGCGAATGGGTGATCGCGATCGGCAACCCGTTCAGCCTCGGCGGCACGGTCACCGCCGGCATCGTCTCGGCGCGCAACCGCGACATCAACACCGGCCCCTATGACAGCTACATCCAGACCGACGCCTCCATCAACCGCGGCAATTCCGGCGGCCCGCTGTTCAACCTCGACGGCGAAGTGGTCGGCGTCAACACGCTGATCATCTCGCCGACCGGCGGTTCGATCGGCATCGGATTCGCGGTGCCGTCGAAGACCGTGGTCGGCGTGGTGGACTCATTGCGGCAGTTCGGCGAATTGCGCCGCGGCTGGCTCGGCGTCCGCATCCAGCAGGTCACCGATGAAATCGCCGAAAGCCTCAGCATCAAACCGGCGCGCGGCGCCCTGATCGCCGGCGTCGAGGACAAGGGTCCGGCGAAACCGGCGGGCATCGAACCCGGCGACGTCGTGGTCAGGTTCGACGGCAAGGACATCAAGGAGCCGAAGGACCTGTCGCGCGTGGTGGCCGACACCGCGGTCGGCAAGGAAGTCGACGTCGTCATCATCCGCAAGGGCAAGGAAGAGATCCGCAAGGTCACCCTCGGCCGCCTGCAGGACGACAAGGCGGTGCAGGCCGCGGTCAAGAAGGACGAGCCCGTCGAGAAGCCGGTGACGCAGAAGGCGCTCGGCCTCGACCTCGCCACCCTCAGCAAGGACCTGCGCACCCGCTACAAGATCAAGGACAGCGTCAAGGGCGTCATCGTCACCGGTGTCGACAACGGTTCCGACGCTGCCGAGAAGCGGCTCAGCGCCGGCGACGTGATCGTCGAGGTGGCGCAGGAGTCGGTCGCCAATGCCGCCGACATCAAGAAGCGGGTCGATCAGCTGAAAAAGGACGGCAAGAAATCCGTCCTGCTGCTGGTATCGAACGCCGACGGCGAACTGCGCTTCGTGGCGCTGGGCGTGCAGTAGGAGCTGGTCATTGCCGGGCTTGACCCGGCAATCCATCCGCTTCGCTGAATTTTCTTGAAGATTGATGGATGCCCGGATCAAGTCCGGGCATGACGAACTTTTACCTCACCCTTGAACAAAACTTCCGGTAGTTGGTCGACGCATCCGGGTGGCCCATGGTGGCGCCTTTGCTGAAATATTCGCAGGCCTTGCGGTTGTCTTTCGCGACACCGAGGCCGTTGACGTACATGGCGCCGAGCCGCGAATAGGCACTTTCGTTTCCAGCCTCGATGGCCTTGCGATAGTAAAACAGCGCCTTGCTGTAATCGCGCGACGTTCCCAATCCCAGTTCATACAGCCTGCCGACCTGGTTGAGTGATTCGGCGACTCCGCCGGCGGCGGCGCCTTCGAACAACACACGTGCGGCGGAATAATCCCGCGGAACGCCTTTGCCTTCCGAGTTCAGGACCGCCAGATTATGCATCGCCGGCGGATGCTTGAGATCCGAAGCCTTGATGTAATTGAGGACGGCGTCGCGATCATTGCGCATCTTGGCGTAGGAGCGGCCAAGCTGAAAGAAAATGCGGCGTGGCGCGCCCGGGATATCGACGGCCTTGCGGCACGCCGCGACGCCGGCCAGCGCGGCCAGCGCTTCGTACTCGATGCCCGGAATGTTCGCAGGCTTTTCCGGATCGCGCGGACTGGCTGCGGCGCGGTCGCAGGCTTCGATCTCGGGCGAGGTGACTTCCGGCGCGCGCGCCGGTGAGGGCTCCGGCGGTCTTGCCTGGGCGATTTCGGGCTGACGCGCGGCGGTGACATCGGTCTTGGTGACTGGCGGCGTCACCGTCGGTGCGCCGGTCAGCGTGACCCGGCCGACGATGCCGTCGTAATAGGCCGGGATCTGTTCATGCCCGACGCTGCGCGCCAGTTCGCGCACCCGCTCCTGGGTTTCCTTGGCGATATCGATCAGCGTCATGTCGCTGCGCGGGATCAGCGGCAGAAAGCTGCGCACGAAGATCGAGGTCTTTACCGGATCCGAGGGCGACAGCCGGTCCAGGGCTTCCTGTTTCGCGCCGGCCGAGAACATGATGAAGACGCCGCCGGACGCGTCCATCCGCGCCAGGCCCCGCGTTCCGCTCAGCGCCCGCGTTCCGGTCTTGGCGAATGGATTGTTGCGGCATGCGTCCAGCACCGCGATCACCCGGCCGGCTCCCTTGGTGCGGAACCGCTCGATGACGTCGGCCGCGTTGAATGCCTCATCCTTGACCAGTCCGGCCTCGCCCTCGCGCGCAGCCGGAACGTCGATCGGCAGCAGCCAGTTCTGGCCGTCGATCTCGAAACCGTGTCCGGAAAAATGAAACACCACGGTGTCGCCGGGCTCGATCCGGCCCTCGATATTGGAAAACGCCCGGCTCATCTGGCGCTTGGTGCCGTTCTCCACCAGTTCGACCTCGAAACCGACCGATTGCAAACCGCTCTTGATGGCGCGGGCATCGTTGACCCCCGCCACCAGCGGCACAACTTCCGCATAGCTGTCATTGCCGACGACCACGGCCAGTTGCTTGGCGGATGCCGGCGGAACGAAAAGAGCGATCCCGAAGCCCAGCGCACAGACAAATTTCAGGTTCACGGGACCCCCAGCCGCTCCGGTGTATTCACGCGAGAGCACGGTTCTTGTTTCAGCCTCAATATACCAGAACCACAATGCGCGAACATCCGCTGTGCGCAAAATCACATTCTGCGGCCCGATGCGTTCAGGAGGTTTTTGCGCGACGTATCCAGTGCTGGTTGCAGCCACGCGATGCCTCGACGCGCCATGCGAGCCAATGTCGATTAATTGCTTCCTGGGACGGTGAGCATAGCCGACGATCCGGCTCTCGAAAACGGTGGGCCAACGCAATGGTCGCCGGTCGGGAAATGCCTTCAGGGGAGGGACGCGGGCTTGCTGTGGATCCGGTCAAGGCCGGCCCACCATCGTCACAACGCGTGCCGTCACGGTCCTGCCGGCCTACGGAGATAGCTCATGCCGCGAACCAATACGTTTCCCGCCGTCGCACTGGCGGTCTGTGCCGCCATCGGCTGGTCGGTCGCCGTGCCCGGCCCGGCGCAAGCCGAACTGATCAAGGCCCGTCTCGCGCAGAACCTGGCGCCGATATCGGGCCTGACCATCGTCGCCAAGGCGAAGGGGCTGTTCGAGAAACACGGGCTGGATATTTCGGTCAGCAACTTCACCTCGGGAAAACAATGCCTGGATACGGTGATCGGCGGCGGCGCCGATTTCGCGACCACCGCGGAGGCGCCGGTGACAGCGGCGGCGATGGCCAACCAGCCGATCGCCTTCGTCGCGGGCATGGAATATTCCGATCTCAAGACCATCACGGCGGCCAAGGCCGGCATCCGGACCAAGGCGGATCTCCGCGGCAAGAAGATCGGTTTCACCGCGGGCACCGGCAGCGAAGTCTATACCGCGACGCTGCTGAAGGCCGCGGGCCTGACGCCATCAGACGTGACGCTGGTCAATCTGCGCCCCCAGGAAATGCTGCCGGCGATGGCGGCGGGAAGCATCGACGCCTTCGATACCTGGGAGCCGCATATTTCCAACGCCAGGAAGGCGCTTGGCGAGAACGCGGTGCTGCTGGACACCAAGGGGCTCTACTCCGAAACCTTCAACATCGTCGTGACGCGGCCGTACCTCTCCGCCAATGGCCCGCTGGTCGACAAGTTCCTGCGGGCGCTGGTGGAGGCCGAAACGTGGCTGAAGGCGAATCCGGAGGAAGCGATCACGACCATTGCGGAAGTCGTGGGCATGAAGCGCGACGAACTCGCCGCGATCTGGCCTGACTACGTCTACCGTGTCCGCATCGATGACCAGTTGCTCGGCATTCTCAAGCTGCACGCGGCATGGCGGCTTTCCAGCGGCAATCACCCGCCCGGCGCCGTGATGCCCGACTTCAGCAAGGTGCTGGTGCTCGATCCGCTTCGCGCCATCGATCCCGCACGCGTTACCGTTTCCGGCAGTTAGGCGATGAAGCGCCTCAACATCCTCATCGGCGCGCTGTCCATCCCGCTGTTCCTGGCGGTATGGGAGGTGGTCGCGAGGTCGGGCGTCGTGAACATCGTGCTGTTCCCGCCGCCGTCGATCGTCGCGGTTGCCGTGCTCGAATGGGTGAGGAGCGGGCAGTTTTTTACCGATTTCGGCGCGAGCCTCTATCGCGTCGTGACGGGATTCACGCTCGGCGCGATTGCGGGCGTCGTGCTGGGCGTGCTCACCGGACAGTTTCCGCTGGTATCGAGCCTGCTGTCGCCGATTTTTCACATCCTGCGGCCGATTCCGCCGATCGCCTTCATCCCGATTGTCATCCTGTGGTTTGGCCTGTCGGAGGCCGGCAAGCTGTTCCTGGTGTTCTGGGGCGTCTTCTTCGCCGTGTGGCTGTCAGCGCATATCGGCGTGCAGAAGGTCGATCGCGGCCTGATCCGGGCGGCGCTGATGCTGGGCACGCCGCGGCGCCAGATGCTTCAGGAGATCGTGTTTTTGGGGGCGCTGCCCTACATCGTGGTCGGGCTTCGCACCGCCGTCAGCATTTCATTCTACACGCTGGTGGCCGCTGAACTGGCGGGAGCCTTTTCCGGCATCGTCTACCGGATCGAGATCGCGCAGCAGAATTTGCAGACCGGCCAGGTCATGGGTGGCCTGGCCGCACTCGGATTGATGTCGTTCGCCGCGGACCGGATGTTCGCGTCGGTGGCTGAACGCACGGTATGGTGGCGATGATGCAGATCAGGCGACGACCCGAGACGGCATTGACGCTGGCCCATTCGCAGCCGCCGGCCGCAGCCGAGCCGGCTGAAGCCGATGCCACCATCCGCGTATCGAATCTGAGCATCGTGTTCGACACGCCGCAGGGCCAGGTCATCGCGGTCGATCGGGTGACGTTCAGCGTCCGTCAGGGCGAGTTCGTCTGCATCGTGGGGCCGTCCGGTTGCGGCAAGTCGACGGTGCTGAACACCATTGCCGGACTGGAAGTGCCCTACAGCGGCGAGGTGACGGTCAACGGCACGCCGATGCAGCGCCCGCGGCCCGATGTCGGCATGGTGTTCCAGCAGCCGCATCTGTTTCCCTGGAAATCGGTTCGCAGGAATATCGCCCATGGCCCGCGCATGCTCGGAAAGTCGCGCGGCGAAGCCGGCGCCATCGCCGACGGCCTGATCGAGATGATCGGCCTCGGCCGCTTTGCCGACGCCTATCCGCATACGCTGTCGGGCGGCATGCAGCAGCGCGTCGCGATCGCGCGGGCGCTGGCGAACCAGCCACGTGTGTTGTTGATGGATGAGCCGTTCGGCGCGCTCGACGCGCAGACCCGCAGCGTGATGCAGGACAATCTGCTCGAACTGCGCGAGCGCATCGACGCGACGGTGGTATTCGTCACCCACGACATCGACGAAGCCATCCTGCTGGCGGACCGCGTTCTGATCATGAGCGCGGGTCCCGGGCGCATCCTGCGTGATCTCGGCGTCAACCTGCCGCGCCCGCGGTCCAACGCCATCATGCTCGACCCCGCCTATATCGCGCTGAAGAAGGATTGCCTCGATCTGATCCGGTCCGAAGGCCGCCGCGCCTTCGATCAGTCGAGCGCCGGCTGACGGCGGCCAGCGGCGGCCCTCTCGTAATTTCGCAGTTGCCTGTTTTGTGCTCATTCGGCAGGGGCCGGATGTCGCTCCTTGGCACGAGTCTTGAAAGGCTTGGTGCGATGCAAGGAGAAATACGATGCAAGCAGCAAGTATGTCAGCCGCGGCCGGCATCATGCTGGCGGAGTCGGACAGCCTTGTCCGCCCGCTGCCCGGCCTGCTGGACCAACTCGGCGAGGCCGATCGGCGACGCCTGCGCCTGATCGGACGCGACAAGGTGCTGGAAAGCGGCCAGTTCGTCTGGCGTCAGGGCGATGGCCAGACTGGAATCTACCTGATCCGATCCGGCCGTATCCGAAGCTTCTACGTTGCGCCGCTGGGGCGCGAGGTGACGCTGGCCTATTGGTTCTCCGGCAACTTCGTCGGCGGTCCCGACCTGTTTGGAGCGGGGCCGCACATTTGGTCGTCGGTGGCCGTCGAACGCAGCGAGCTGACCTTTCTCCCGGGCCCGGCCCTGCGCAAGCTGGCGCTGGAATCCGCCACCATCGCGGTGGCGCTGCTCGATGCGCTGGCCTTCAAGGCACGGTGCTATTCGGCGATGGCGCAAATGCTGGGAACGCGGTCGGTGACCGAGCGACTGCACCGCCTGCTGATTTTTCTGTCCCGGATCCACGGCATCCGCGACGGCCAGGAAACCACCATCGCGGTGCCGTTCACCCACGGCGATCTCGCCAATCTGATCGGCTCGACCCGGCAATGGGTCACGGTGCAGCTCGCACGGATGCAGCAGCGCGGCATCATCCGCTACAACAGGGGATTGATCTCGATCCTGAACATGCCGGCGCTGGACATCGAATCGGTCTAGAGCGCGATCAGATCGGGTTGAGCTGGAGCGGCACAGGAATTCACCTCTCCCTTCGGGAGAGGTCGGCGCGCAGCGCCGGGTGAGGGGTTACGGCCTCTCGTTGGAACAGCGCCCCCTCACCCGATTTGCTGCGCAAATCGACCTCTCCCCGCAGGGGAGAGGTGGACCGAGTCCGCAGACGACGGATTCGATCATGCCATCTCGCGCTAGGCGTCCGCCAGGCTCGCGGCAGCCAGCGGCGCGCGCGAGGTCAATGCGAACGGCGTGCCGGCAGCCCCGACCTCGAGCCGCCGGGCCAGCGCGATCAGCGCCCGGTCGGACCATGCCGGCGCCAGTAACGTCACCCCCATCGGAATGCCGTTCGGCAGCACACCGTTCGGAATCGCCACGGCGCAGAGATCGAGCAGGTTGGCGAAATATGAGTAGTGGCCGAGGCGATTGTTGAGGGTGACCGGATCGCGGTTCATGTCGTCGAGCAGGATCGGGCTTGGCGCCGTGGGGACCACCAGCGCATCGATACCCGCGATAACAGGTTGAACCTGCCGACGCAGCCGCAGCAGCCTGTGAAACGCGGTGAAGGCGTCCATCGCGGTATAAGTTTCGGCCGGCCGCAGCACGGATTTGGTGACCTCCAGCACGGCGTCGGTTTCGATCTCCATCAGGGCGGCGATCGCGGCGCGCCGTTCCGCCACCCAGGGGCCGGCGAACATCAGCCTGCCGGCCTCGGCAAACGGCGCGAAGTCGATTTCGACGGCGGTGCCGTCCTGCGCGGAAAATCGGTCGCAAGCCTGCTCATAGAGCGTGCCGCATTCCGGCATGCCGAAAAATTCGAGGTCCTTGCCGCGGAGGCGGCCGAATTTGAATGCGCCGGTGACGACGGGGCGGACCGAAGCGGGACCGGGGCGGCTGTAGCAATCCTCGGCGTCAAACCCTTCGATGATTTCGAGGATCGTCGCGCCATCCTGCACGGTGTTGCAGAAGATCGAGACACAATCCAGCGTCGGACAGTTCGGCACCAGCCCGAGCGACGATACCAGTCCGACGGTCGGCTTGATGCCGACGATGCCGTTGAAGCCGGCGGGTATGCGGCCCGATCCGCCGGTGTCGGTGCCGAGCGCGAAGGCGACATGCCCGGCCGCGACGGCGACCGCGGAGCCGGAACTGGAACCGCCCGAAATATAGCGCGGGTCGGCCACAGTGGCGCAGGCGCCGTACGGAGAGCGCGCCCCGGACAGGCCGGTGGCGAGTTGATCGAGATTGGTCTTGCCGATGCAGATGGCGCCGGCCGCGATCAGCCGCTCGACGCTGCGGGCCGAGCGTTCCGGCATGTGGCTGAAAGCCGGGCAGGCCGCCGTCGTCGGCATGCCCGCCACGTCGATGTTGTCCTTGACGCCGAACAGCACGCCAAGCAGCGGAAAATTCTCGCCGGCGCCGGCGCGCGCCATCAAGGCGCGGCATGCATCCCGCGTGTCAGCGATCGGCCGCA
Source organism: Pseudomonadota bacterium (assembly GCA_040390145.1). Lineage (GTDB taxonomy): Bacteria > Pseudomonadota > Alphaproteobacteria > Rhizobiales > Xanthobacteraceae > Bradyrhizobium. The sequence continues at coordinate 8,384 of JAZJYY010000101.1, read as the reverse complement.
CGTGAATCCAGCAATTGCGGTCGCGCTCGGCCTCGATCCGCCGATAGGCGGTCTCGATGGCCTGCAGCGGATCGCCGGTCGCACCGGAGGAGTTCGCGGATCGTGTGTTGAGCTGGTTCACCTGGATCTCCATGACGTTGCATGGAGCAAAACTGGGCGAGGGGGCCGTCCCGAACAAGCAATTAAGTGCTTCGCGTTTGGATGCCGCACGGCGTCGAGATGCGACGATGTCGTGGTCCCGGCGAAATCGGCTACTCGCTTACGAACTCGTCCCGCCGGTAGCCTTGCGCGTACAATAGCGCCGTGAGATCGCCGTGGTCGATCCTGGCCGCCGCGGCGGCGGCCACCGCCGGCTTGGCGTGGTAGGCGACGCCGAGGCCGGCGGCCTGGATCATGCCGAGATCGTTGGCGCCGTCGCCGGTCACCATGGTGTCGATCTCGTCGAGATCGAAGGCTTCGCGCAGTTCGATCAGGGTCGCCAGCTTGGCGGCACGTCCCAGAATCGGCTCGCGGACTTCGCCGGTCAGTTTGCCATCCATGACGATCAGTTCGTTGGCGCGGTTTTCCTGAAACCCGATCATCTCGGTCACGGCCGTGGTAAACAGGGTAAAGCCGCCCGAGATCAGGCAGGTCCAGGCGCCATGGGCGCGCATCGTCATGACCAGTTCGCGGCCGCCCGGTGTCGCCGTGATGCGCGTTTTCAGCACCTCGTCGACCACACTGACGGGGAGGCCCTTCAACAGCGCGACGCGCTCGCGCAGCGCCGGCTCGAACTCGATTTCGCCGCGCATCGCGCGCTCGGTAATCCCCGCGACATGCGCCTTGAGGCCGGCGAAATCCGCCAACTCGTCGATGCATTCCTGCCCGATCATGGTGGAATCCATGTCGGCCAGAAAAAGCTTCTTGCGCCTGAACGCCCGGGACTGCACGACAATATCGATCGGCAAATCGCCGCGCGCCTCGCGCAGGCGGTTTTCGATGGTCTTGATGTCGTCGCTGCCTTCGAAGGGGATATCGACCGCCACCTCGTTGAACAGCCAATGCGCGGGTCCGGCCGAGGGCAAAATGGCGCGCACGCCGTCGACCACCGTGCTATCGAGCGCGGGGTTGGCGGGATTGCAGATCAGCGTGGCGACGAGAGACATCTGAGTGGCTTCACACGTGGAAAATGACAAGGCGGTGCTTATCGCAGGGCCGACCGCCAGCGGCAAGTCGGCGCTCGCGCTCGAACTGGCGGAAAAGACCGGCGGTGTCGTCATCAATGCCGATTCCATGCAGGTGTATCGCGACCTGCGCGTGCTCACGGCGCGGCCGACAAGGGACGAGGAGGCGCGGGCGCCGCACCGGCTCTATGGCCATGTCGACGCCGCGTTGAATTTTTCCGCGGGCAACTGGGTGGCTGACGCGGCCGCAGTGCTGGCGGAACTCCGCGCGCAAAATCGCCTGCCGATTTTTGCCGGCGGGTCCGGCCTGTACTTCAAGGCGCTGACGCGGGGGCTGTCGGCGGTGCCGCCGATTCCGGCCGAGATTCGCGAATCCGTCCGCGCGCGGCTGGAGCGCGACGGTGTCGAGGCGCTGCATGCCGAACTGGCGTTGCGCGATCCTGTTTCCGCCGAACGCCTGAAGCCGCGCGATCGCAGCCGCATCGCCCGCGCGCTCGAGGTGATCGAGGCGACCTCGCGTTCCCTCACCGACTGGCATCGCGACGGCCTGCCGCCGCTGTTGCCGCCGGACACGTTTCGCGGGCTGTTTCTCGCGCCGGATCGCGATCAGCTTTATGCCCGGATCGATGCGCGGTTTGGCACCATGCTGCAAGCCAGCGCGCTTGACGAGGTCGCGGCGCTGGCATCGCGAAAACTCGATCCGCTATTGCCTGCGATGAAGGCGCATGGCGTGCCGGCGCTGATCCGGCATCTTGCCGGCGAGATCAGCCTCGACGAAGCAGCCGAGATCGGCCGCGCCGATACCCGGCATTACGCCAAGCGGCAGTTCACCTGGTTCCGGCATCAATTGCCGGAATTCGAATGGGTGAAGCCGGAAGCGGCGGCCGAGTGGTTGAGCATTCGGACCTCGTAGCCCGGACAGCCAGCGGCCGGCGCGACGCGCCGGCCTTGATTGCCCCGCTGCGCATAGCTGGAACCAGCAAATTGCGCTCGCCGGAGGCGAAAAACCCCGCTAAGCTGCATTTCTGCGCCGATTGCCGCCCGTGGCTTGACTTTCCAGGCTTGGGCAGTATGTTCCGCGCAACCTTTGGGAAGTCTGGACCGTCGAATGCGTAATATTATTACCAAACTCCTTATCGTCGTCGTACCCAGGCGCACCGCCGGGGGTGGCTGAGGCCATCCACATACGGGCGGTGTGCATGGGGCCTCTTGGGCCCCTTTTTATTTTCCAAACAGCCAACTGAGAAAAGCCGCTGACCACAGCGCATCCGGAGCAAGCCATGAGCGACACCAGCCACGATCCGAACCAGATGACCGGCGCAGCGATGATCGTCCGCGCGCTGATCGATCATGGCGTCGAGCACATCTTCGGCTATCCCGGCGGCGCCGTGCTTCCGATCTATGACGAGCTGTTCCAGCAAAGCGACGTCGAGCACATCCTGGTGCGGCACGAGCAGGGCGCCGGCCATGCCGCCGAGGGCTATGCGCGCTCCACCGGCAGGCCCGGCGTGGTGCTGGTCACCTCGGGGCCGGGCGCCACCAATATGGTGACGCCGCTGGCCGACGCGCTGATGGATTCGATCCCGCTGGTCTGCATCACCGGGCAGGTGCCGACGCACCTGATCGGCAATGACGCGTTTCAGGAATGCGACACCGTCGGCATCACCCGGCCCTGCACCAAGCACAACTGGCTGGTGCGCGACGTCAACGATCTGGCCAAGGTGCTGCACGAGGCGTTCTATGTCGCCACCACCGGCCGGCCCGGCCCGGTCGTGGTCGACGTGCCGAAGGATGTGCAGTTCGCCACCGGCACCTATCACCCGCCGCGCAAGTCCGACGTTCATCTGTCCTATACGCCGCGGATCAAGGGCGATGCCGGGCAGATCCGCAAGGCGGTGGCGCTGCTGGCCTCGGCAAAACGCCCGGTGATCTACAGCGGCGGCGGCGTGGTCAATTCCGGCCCCGAAGCCTCCAGGCTGCTGCGCGAGCTGGTCGAAGTCACCGGTTTTCCGATCACCTCGACGCTGATGGGCCTCGGTGCCTATCCGGCCTCGGGCAAGAACTGGCTCGGCATGCTCGGCATGCACGGCACCTACGAAGCCAACATGGCGATGCATGACTGCGACGTCATGCTGTGCGTCGGCGCGCGCTTCGACGACCGTATCACCGGCCGCACCGATGCGTTCTCGCCGAACTCCAAGAAGATCCACATCGATATCGATCCGTCCTCGATCAACAAGAACATCCGCGTCGACGTTCCGATCATCGGCGATTGCGCCAACGTGCTGGGCGACCTGCTGCAGGTGTTCAAGGCGGAGGCGAAGCGGCCGGACATCAAGCCGTGGTGGCAGGAAGTCGCGAAGTGGCGGGCGCGCAACTCGCTGTCGTACAAGAAGAACAGCGATATCATCCTGCCGCAATACGCCATCGAGCGGCTGTTCGAGCTGACGCGCGGGCGCGACACCTACATCACGACGGAAGTCGGCCAGCACCAGATGTGGGCGGCGCAGTTCTATGGCTTCGAGGAATCGCACCGCTGGATGACCTCGGGTGGATTGGGCACCATGGGTTACGGCCTGCCGGCGGCGGTCGGCGTCCAGGTCGCGCACCGCGACAGTCTCGTGATCGACATCGCCGGCGATGCCTCGGTGCAGATGACGATGCAGGAGATGTCGACGGCGATTCAATACGAACTGCCGATCAAGATCTTCATCCTGAACAACCAGTACATGGGCATGGTCCGGCAGTGGCAGCAGCTGCTGCACGGCAACCGGCTTTCGCACACCTATTCCGAAGCGCTGCCGGATTTCGTCAAGCTGGCGGACGCCTTCGGCTGCGTCGGCATTCGCGCGACCAAGCCCGGCGACCTCGACGGCGCCATCCAGGAGATGATCGACGTCAAGCGCCCGGTGCTGTTCGACTGCCGGGTGGCGGCGCTGGAAAACTGCTTCCCGATGATTCCCTCCGGCAAGGCCCACAACGAAATGCTGCTGCCGGCGGAAGCCAACGACGAAGCCACCGCCGCGGCCTTCGCCGGCGGCAAGGCGCTGGTGTGAGATGAAGCGCCCGTCTCGCAATTTCCTCTTAGCCTCTCCCCGCTTGCGGGGAGAGGCCGAAATTCGCGCCAGCGAATTTCGGGTGAGGGGGAGTCTCCGCGAGTCGCGCTCGCCAAGAAAGCCCCTCACCCCGACCCTCTCCCCGCGAAGAGCGGGGCGAGGGGGCTCACCGTCACTGGAGCGAGCAGCCGATGTTTAACCTTGCGCAACTCGAAGATGCCCACACGGTCGTCGGCGCGGCGATGCCGCCGACGCCGGCGCTGGCGTGGCCGCTATTGTCCGAGCGGCTCGGCGCCGACGTCATCGTCAAGCACGAGAACCACACGCCGATCGGCGCCTTCAAGGTGCGCGGCGGGCTGGTCTATGTCGATTTCCTGAAGCGCGAGGCGCCCGATACGGCCGGCATCATCTCGGCGACGCGCGGCAACCACGGCCAGAGCCTCGCCTTTGCGGCGCGCCGTTACCGCATGCCGCTGATGATCTACGTTCCCCGGGGCAATTCGGTCGAGAAGAACAATTCGATGCGCGCGCTCGGCGCCGACGTCGTCGAGCATGGCGAGGATTTCCAGGCCGCGCGCGAGGAGGCCTATCGCCGCGCCGAGGCCACGGGATTTCACATCGTGCCCTCGTTCCACCGCAACCTGGTGCTGGGCGTCGCGACCTACGGGCTCGAATTGTTGCGCCAGGCGCCCGACCTCGACGTGCTCTACGTGGCGATCGGGCAGGGCTCCGGTGCCTGCGGCTGCATCATGGCGCGGGACCTGCTCGGGCTCAAAACCGAGATCGTCGGCGTGCAATCCACCGAAGCGCCGTCCTACGCGCTGTCGTTTGCGGCCGGCACATTGGTGACCACCGAGAGCAGCAACACGCTGGCCGACGGCGTCGCGACCCGCGTGCCCGATCCCGATGCGCTCGCGATCATCCGCAAGGGTTGCTCGCGCATCGCGCAGGTCAGCGACGACGAGGTCGCAAGCGCGATCCGCGCCTACTGGACCGACACCCACAACCTCGCCGAAGGCGCCGGCGCCGCGGCGCTCGCCGCCGCGCTGCAGGACAAGCCGAAGCTTGCCGGCAAGCGGGTCGGCCTGATCCTGAGCGGCGGCAATATCGATTTCGATCTGTTTCGCAGCTGGGTCATGCCGGAAATGGCTGCGGCACAACGGATGGCGGTGTGAAGATGATCCCCGCTGCATCATACACGCCGCTGTCATCGCCCGGCTTGACCGGGCGACCCAGTACGCCGTGCCTTCGCCTCTCCCCGCTTGCGGGGAGAGGTCGGCGCGCAGCGCCGGGTGAGGGGGGC
>JAZJYY010000101.1:0-2852 GCA_040390145.1 Pseudomonadota bacterium | reverse complement strand
GGCTCTCCACTCGCTCCGATGCAGCGGTACCCCCTCACCCCAACCCTCTCCCCGCAGGCGGGGAGAGGGGGCTCACCGTCGTCTGCGATGGTTAGTTGCCAAACTTCAACGAAAGCACTGCCACAATGAACCAGCCCGCATCCGCCTATTTCATGGAAGAGCGCCACGATCCGATCGAGTCGCACACGCTCTCGGTGCTGGTGCAGAACGAGCCGGGCGTGCTGGCGCGCGTCATCGGGCTGTTTTCCGGCCGCGGCTATAACATCGAAAGCCTCACCGTCTCGGAAACCGAGAACCAGAAACACGTCTCCCGAATCACCATCGTCACCACGGGCACGCCGATGGTGATCGAGCAGATCAAGCATCAGCTCGACCGCATGATCCCGGTCTACCGCGTCGTCGACATGACGCTGACCGGCCGCTCGATCGAGCGCGAGCTGGCGATGGTGAAGCTGCGCGGCACCGGCGAGCACCGGGTCGAGGCGCTGCGGCTGGCCGAAGCGTTTCGCGCCCGCGTCATCGACGCCACCACCGAAAGCTTCGTGTTCGAGATCACCGGCAACTCCGCCAAGATCAACCAGTTCATCGACCTGATGCGGCCGCTCGGCCTCGTCGAGGTTTCGCGCACCGGCGTCGCCGCCATCGTCCGCGGGCCCGAGGGGATGTGATTCCATGCTGGCGCGCGACTGGTACTACACGCAACGGCGGCGCCTCGGACTGGATTCCGCGGTGGCCTCGATCTACGACCGCCACGACGACAGCGACGTCCGCGCCCGTGCGGCACTGACCATGCTCGGCCTTCAGCGCGGCTGGAAGGTCGCCGATATCGGCTGCGGCAACGGCGTGCTGGCGGTCGAGGCGGCGCTGATGGGCGCCGATGTCGACGCCATCGACATTTCGCCGGCGATGCTGGCACTGGCGAAAATCCAGGCCACCGACCGCAGGGTCGCGCTCCGGACCCAGCCCGCGGGGCTGCTGAGCTTTGCCTATCAGCCGGATTCCTACGACCTGATCGTCAGCGAGTTCGCGCTGCATCATCTGCCGGATTTCTGGAAGGCGGTGGCGCTGGCGCGAATCTATGCCGCGCTGAAGCCGGGCGCGAATTTCTATCTGCGCGATATCGTCTTCGTCAGCATGCCCGACGGCGTCGACCGCGACGTCGAGGCATGGGCCGATTTCAGCATCAAGAACCACGACTTCGATCGCGACAGCGTCGTCACCCACATGCGCGACGAATATTCCACCTTCGGCTGGGTGATCGAGCGGATGCTGACCGATGTCGGCTTCACGCTGGTCTCGGCCGATTACCACGCGCCGCTGCACGGCACCTATCTGCTGCGTAAGCCGAAACCCGGCGAGCAGAGCTAGCGTGTCACAGTCGCTGCTGATCGCCTTTGTCATCTTCGCCACGGTGATGTTCTTCACGCCGGGGCCGAACAACATCATGCTGCTGTCGTCGGGGCTGACCTATGGCTTCCGCCGCACGCTGCCGCATGTCGTGGGCATCACCATCGGCTTTGCCTTCATGGTCGGCGCGGTCGGTCTTGGCCTCGGCACCATCTTCATCACCTATCCGGTGCTGCAGACCATCCTCAAATATGCCGGCGTCGCCTACCTGGTCTATCTCGCCGCCCATATCGCGATGTCCGGCCCGGCCACGCCGGGTCAGGACAATGCGCGCGGGCCGATGACGTTCTGGGGCGCGGCCATGTTCCAGTGGATCAACGTCAAGGGCTGGGTGATGGTGATCGGCACCATCACCGCCTATGCCGGCATCGCCGCCTTTCCCTGGAATATCGTCATCCAGGTCCTGATCAGCCTGCTGATGGGATCCCTGTCGTGTGTCGCCTGGGCGCTGTTCGGCAGTGCCCTGCGCCCCTGGCTCACCTCGGTTCGGGCGGTGCGGGCCTTCAACATCGTCATGGCGGTGCTGCTGCTGGCCTCGCTCTACCCTGTGCTCATGGACGCATGATGCCGCACCGCGCCATGCAGAAACGGGTTTCCCCTGAGGGGAAAAATGCTCTAGACAACGCCGGAAATTCGCGGGCGACCGGCGGTCCTGACCACCTAAAAGCCTGATTAACCGGCCGATTTGGCCACCGATGAGGGAACGACCATGCGTGTTTATTACGATCGCGACGCCGACCTGAACCTGATCAAGGGCAAGAAGGTCTGCATCGTCGGCTATGGCAGCCAGGGCCACGCCCATGCGCTGAACCTGAAGGATTCCGGCGTCAAGGACGTCGCGATCGCGCTGCGCAAGGGATCGGCCTCCGCCAAGAAGGCGGAAGCCGCCGGCTTCAAGGTGATGGAAGTCGCCGAGGCCGCCAAATGGGCCGACCTCGTGATGATGCTGACCCCCGATGAATTGCAGGGCGACATCTACCGCGAGCATCTGCACGACAACATGAAGAACGGCGCCGCCCTGGTGTTCGCCCACGGCCTCAACGTGCACTTCAACCTGCTCGATCCGCGCGCCGATCTCGACGTGCTGATGATCGCGCCGAAGGGTCCCGGCCACACGGTGCGTTCGGAATATCAGCGCGGCGGCGGCGTGCCCTGCCTGATCGCGATCTCCAAGGATTCGTCCGGCAATGCCCACGACCTCGGCCTCAGCTACGCCTCGGCGATCGGCGGCGGCCGCGCCGGCATCATCGAGACCTCGTTCAGGGAAGAGTGCGAGACCGATCTGTTCGGCGAGCAGGTGGTGCTGTGCGGTGGCCTGGTCGAACTGATCAAGGGCGGCTACGAGACCCTGGTGGAAGCCGGCTACGCGCCTGAGATGGCGTATTTCGAATGCCTGCACGAAGTGAAGCTGATCGTCGACCTGATCTATGAAGGCGGCATCGCCA
>JAZJYY010000100.1:0-4185 GCA_040390145.1 Pseudomonadota bacterium | reverse complement strand
AGAAGGGCCTCGCCACGCTGTGCATCGGCGGCGGCATGGGCATCGCGATGTGCATTGCACGCGACTAAACTTGCAGCGCAGCGTGATGAAAAGATCATCTCGCAACTGCGCTGTTTATCCTTAAGGTTACAACGCCCGGCCTCGATGCCGGGCGTTTTGTTCTTGATGTTGGTCAAACAGCCCGCATAATTCGCAGCTAGATAAAAAGCGGTTGCAAAGAACACCAAGGGAAGGATTCGACAATGGCACGTGTTGCGTTGGTGACGGGGGGAACGAGAGGTATCGGCGCTGCGATCAGCAAGGCGCTGAAGGCCGCCGGCTACAAGGTCGCCGCCAGCTATGCCGGCAATGACGCGGCCGCGGAAAAATTCAAGGCCGAGACCGGCATCCCCGTCTACAAATGGGATGTCAGTTCGTTCGACGCCTGCGCCGCCGGGGTCAAGCAGGTCGAAGCCGATCTCGGCCCGGTCGAGGTGCTGATCAACAATGCCGGCATCACCAAGGACGGCGCCTTCCACAAGATGACGCTCGACCAGTGGAATGCCGTCATCAACACCAATCTCGGCTCGCTGTTCAACATGACCCGCCCGGTGATCGAAGGCATGCGCGCCCGAAAATTCGGCCGCGTCATCAACATCTCCTCGATCAACGGCCAGAAGGGCCAGTTCGGCCAGGTCAATTATTCCGCCGCCAAGGCCGGCGACATCGGCTTCACCAAGGCGCTGGCGCTGGAGAACGCCAAGGCCGGCATCACGGTGAACGCGATCTGCCCGGGCTACATCAACACCGAAATGGTGCAGGCGGTGCCGAAGGAGGTGCTGGAGAAGAGCATCCTGCCGCTGATCCCGACCGGCCGCCTCGGCGAACCCGAGGAAATCGCCCGGACCGTCGTGTTCCTCGCCGCCGACGAGGCCGGCGGCATCACCGGCTCGACCATGACGGTCAACGGCGGCCAGTACATGGTGTGATTGACTTGTCATTCCGGGATGCGCCACTTGGCGCAGGCCCGGAATCCATACTCACGATCGTGGTTATGGATTCCGGGTTCGCTCGCTTCGCTCCCGCCCCGGAATGACGAATTTCATGACCTCCCGCACCGCCACCCTGATCGGACTGACCGCGATCCTGATGTGGTCGCTGCTGTCGGTGCTGACGGTCGCGACCGGAACGATTCCGGCGTTTCAGCTGGCGGCGATGACCTTCGCGATCGGCGCAGTCGTCGCGTTCGCCAGCTTCATGTTTCGCCCCGCGGCGTTCGGCGCCTTGAAGCAGCCCGTGACCGCCTGGATCGTCGGGGTCGGCGGCCTGTTCGGCTATCACGCGCTGTATTTCCTGGCGCTGCGCTTCGCGCCGCCAGCCGAGGCGGGCCTCCTGAATTATCTCTGGCCGCTGTTGATCGTGCTGTTCTCGTCGCTGCTGCCCGGCGAGCGGCTGCTGTCGCACCACATCGTCGGCGCGCTGCTCGGATTGGCCGGCACGGTGCTGCTGTTCACCGGCAGCGGCGCCAGCTTTGAAGTGAGCCAATTGCCCGGCCTGCTCGCGGCGTTCGTCGCGGCCTTCGTGTGGGCGGCCTATTCGGTGATGTCGCGCAAGCTCAAGGCGGTGCCGACCGATGCGGTCGCGGGCTTTTGTCTGGCAACGGCGCTGCTCGCCGCGCTGGTGCATGGGCTGGTCGAAACCACGGTATGGCCGGACACTTTGGGGCAATGGCTCGCGGTCGCAGCGCTCGGCGTCGGTCCGGTCGGGGCCGCCTTCTTTGCCTGGGATATCGGCATGAAGCGCGGTGACATCCGCGTGCTCGGCGCCGCCTCCTACGCGACGCCCTTGCTCTCGACTGCGTTCCTGATTCTGGCGGGCTTTGCTAGGCCGAGCGCGAACATCGCGATCGCGGCGATCCTGATCGCCGGCGGCGGGCTGATCGCGGCGAGGGATATGTTTCGGAGGAAATCGTAGGGTGGGTTAGCGAAGCGTAACCCACCACCTTTCGGTCAATCGGTGGGTTACGCTTCGCTAACCCACCCTACAAACCGTCAGGCTCCCAGCCCTTCTCCGCCAGTTCAAATTTCGCGAATTCAAATCCCGGCGCGACCGTGCATCCGACCAGCGTCCAGTCGCCTGCGCTTTCCGCTGATTGCCACGCCTGCGGCGGCACGATCGCCTGCGGCACTTCACCGGCGGCGAGGTCGGAACCGAGCCTGATGCTGCGCGCGCCGCCCTCATCGGCAATTCGCAGCGTCAGCGCGTCGCCCGCGTAATAGTGCCACATCTCCACCGCATCGATGCGATGCCAGTGCGAGCGCTCGCCGCGCGCCAGCAGGAAATAGATCGCCGTCGACAATGAACGCCCGCCACCATCCGTGCGCGCATCGCGAAACGTCTCGCGATAATGCCCGCCTTCCGGATGCGGTTTTAACTCAAGCCGCGCGATGATCTCGGCGGCGGAAGGCGTCCCGGCCATCAGGACTTGTTCTTGCGCTCGCGCAGTTCGCCGAACACGGCGGCCGCGTCGGCGCCCTTCATCCGCAGGGCGACCGCGACCGAGGGCTCGTCGGCGCGCAGGAACACGTTTGCCTTTTTCTCGTCGCCGAGCAGCGTCGGAATCGTCGGCTTGTTCTCCGCGCGCAGCCGCGTCACTTCCTCGGCGCGCGCCTTCAGGGCGGCGTTGTCCGGCTCCACCGTGAGCGCGAACTTGACGTTGGCGGCGGTGTATTCGTGGCCGCAATAGAGTCTGAAATCGTCGGGCAGCACGCGCAGCTTCAGCAGCGAATCCCACATCATCGGGTAGTCGCCTTCGAACACCCGGCCGCAACCGATCGAGAACAGCGTGTCGGCGGCGAACAGCGCCTTCTCGCTGTCGAACACATAGCTGATGTGATCGAGCGTATGGCCCGGCGTTTCCAGCACCCGCGCCAGCAGGCTTCCCACCTTCACCACGTCGCCCTGGCCGACGCGCAAATCGACATGGGCGATTTTCGCCGCCTTGTCGTGCGGCGCGACCACGCGGCAATTGTATTTCTGCTTCAGCTCGGCGACGCCGCCGACATGGTCGCCGTGATGGTGGGTGATCAGGATATCCGTCAGCGTCCAGCCCTCGCGCTCCAGCGCCTCGATGACGGGAGCAGCCTCCGGGGCGTCGATCGAGGCGGTGGCCTTGGTCGCGGGGTCGTGGATCAGATAGCCGAAATTATCGGTGAGGCAGGGGAACAGGCGAATTTCGGCAGCCATGATATCTCCGTGATCAAGTGAGGCGTAAGTCCGGTGGAATGAGGGCTCCGGTGCCGCCGCGGACAGCCATGAAATATGGCGTTAAGGCTGCGCAGGCAATGGCCATATTCCGCGTCCCGCACCCGCCCTTGGCGTGTTAGATTGGGGCATGACCATCGACGTCATCGATCTCCGCAATTTCTATTCGCAGCGCCTCGGCATCGTGGCGCGGCGGCTGATCAATCGCGGCATTCAGGCCCGCTGGCCGGATGCGCATGGCCAGCGCGTGCTCGGTCTCGGCTATCCCACCCCCTATCTCGGCCTGTTCCGCGAGGACTCCGAACGCTGCATCGCCTTCATGCCGGCGGCGCAGGGCGTGCTGAAATGGCCGACGGCGCGGCCGACGCTGGCCACCCTGGTCGACGAATTCTCGCTGCCGCTGCCGGACGCCGCGGTCGACCGCATCCTGCTGGTCCATGCGCTGGAAATGTCCGACGATCCCGAAGGGCTGCTGCGCGAGGTATGGCGGGTGCTGGCGCCCTCGGGGCGGATGATGGTGGTGGTTCCGAACCGGCGCGGGGTGTGGACCCGCACCGACAACACGCCGTTCGGCCACGGCCGGCCGTATTCGCGCTCGCAGGTCACGCACTTGCTGCGGCAGACCTGGTTCACGCCGGCTTCCTGGGGCGAGGCGCTGTTCATGCCGCCGGTCGCCGGCGGCTGGTTCCTGCGCTCGGCGATGGCCTGGGAGCGCGTCGGCGCGGCGCTGTCGCTGCCCTTCGCGGGCGTGCATATCGTGGAAGCGACCAAGCAGGTCTATCGCGCGATCCCGGCCCACCGCGAGCGCACGCGGCTGATCCCGGCGCTGGAGCCGGTGCTGGTGCCGTCGTCGTCGGTGCGGCGGGATGATTCGACGCTGCGTTAAAATCCAAACGTGGATTTTTCTTACCCTCCCCTGGAGGGGGAGGGTCGTCTCGCATC
>JAZJYY010000099.1:0-13849 GCA_040390145.1 Pseudomonadota bacterium | reverse complement strand
CACTTCGCACACGAGACCGCGGGTGCAGCGCGCATCCGGCATTCCCTGCTCCCTCCTTGGTGAGGGGGAAACGACAGGCAAACCTCGGGCAAGTCATGCCGCGAGAATGCGGACGTGTATCCGGTGGTTGGATGAAATCAAAACTCTCTCCACGTCATTGCGAGGAGCCCTTGCGACGAAGCAATCCATCTGGCAACCGATACCGCTGTGAGATGGATTGCTTCGCGGAGCCTGTCATCGGGCGGCGCTTCGCGCCGACCCGTTGGCTCGCAATGACGTTGATGGATTGGTGCCACTACCCCGGCAACCAGCCCCGCATCGCCGGCAGGAAGAAGATCCCGATATTGATCGCAAAGCCGATGCTCCACAGGATCGAGCGCAGCGTCGGGCGGTTGCCGAGATAGGTGAAGACGTAGGCGATCCGCACGATCAGGAACAGCACCGCCAGTTCGTTGATCAGATGCTGCGGGGCGGCCCGGAATTCCGCCAGCAGCACCGCGGCGGCGAAGAACGGAAAGGCCTCGATGCCGTTTTGATGGGCGCCCAGCGCACGCGCGGCGATCGGGTCGCTGTAGAAGCCGGGGTCGCGCGGCCTGGCATTGTCGAAGCGGCGGAACCCGACCCACTTGATCGGCACCAGCGTCAGCAGATAGAGCATCAGCGTTGCGAAAACGCACCATTCGGCGATCGTCATGTTCCCCCCGAGGCGCGTCCGGGCGATGCCTCGCATCGCCTTCGCCTTGCCCGGCAAAACGTGACAGTATCGAACCGGCCATTATCTTGACAAGGATGGTCCAAAGCGCGAAGCCACAGCCATTATGACCGCAGCCCTAGCCATCGAAACCGTCAAGTCCGAGATCAACCCTGACGCGTTACCTGCCACCGGGATCGCCCCGGGGCGGGTCGGCGTCCTGCTGGTCAATCTCGGCACCCCCGACACCGCTGACGCGCGCGGCGTGCGGGTCTACCTCCGGGAATTCCTGTCCGATCCCAGGGTGATCGAAAACCAGGGGCTGCTCTGGAAGCTGGTGCTGAACTGCATCATCCTGCAGGTGCGTCCCCGCCGCAAGGCGCGCGATTACCTGAAAATCTGGAACACCGAGAAAAACGAATCCCCGCTCAAGACCATTACGCGCGCGCAGTCCGAGAAGCTGGCGGCGGCGATTGCCGATCATGAGCATGTCGTGGTCGACTGGGCGATGCGTTACGGCAACCCCTCGATCGCGTCGCGCATCGAGGCCTTGACCGCGCAGGGCTGCGACCGGCTGCTGGTGGTGCCGCTCTATCCGCAATATTCGGCGGCGACCTCCGCCACCGTCTGCGACGAGGTGTTTCGCGTGCTCGCCGGGATGCGGGCGCAGCCGACGGTGCGGGTGACTCCACCTTATTACGTCGACGCCGAATATATCGACGCGCTGGCGGTGTCGATCGATGCGCACGTCAAGACGTTGCCGTTCGAGCCGGAATTGATCATGGCCTCGTTCCACGGCATGCCGCAGAAATACATCGACAAGGGCGACCCCTACCAGGCGCAATGCGTTGCCACCATGGACGCGCTGCGCCGGCGCATGGGCCTCGACGCTTCGAAGCTGATGCTGACCTTCCAGTCCCGCTTCGGTTTCGACGCCTGGCTGCAGCCCTATACCGACAAGACCATCGAGCAACTGGCCAAGGACGGCGTGCGCCGCATCGTGGTGGTGACTCCCGGCTTTTCGGCCGATTGCCTCGAGACCCTGGAGGAAATCGCCCAGGAGAACGCCGAGATTTTCAAGCACAATGGCGGTGAGCAGTTTTCCGCGATTCCCTGCCTGAACGACAGCGATCCCGGCATGGACGTGATCCGCCAGCTGGTGCTCCGGGAGCTGCAAGGCTGGATCTAGAAGGCTGGATCTAGAAGGCTCGATCCAGGCAGGATGTGACGACCAAGTGATGCGGGTTGCTTCGTGGGCGAAACGAGGCACTTGGCCGGCATCCGGGCAATAACCCCTTGGCGGTCGCCAAACGGCTCCTTACCTCTACCTAAAAGGTTATACTGAACCGGCGCGGCCGGACTTCAGACAAAATCATAGACGTCCGCGAGCAACCGACTCTGCGGCTTTGGAGGATTTATGAGCGGCTTTGACATCTTCGCCATTGCGTTTGTGCTGCTGGTTATTTTCACGCTGTTTGCCGGCGTCAAGACGGTGCCGCAGGGCTATGACTGGACCATCGAGCGGTTCGGCAAATACATGCGCACGCTGTCGCCGGGCCTGAACATCATCGTTCCCTATTTCGACCGTGTCGGCCGCAAGATGAACATGATGGAGCAGGTGATCAGCATCCCCGAGCAGGAGGTGATCACCAAGGACAACGCCACCGTGACGGTGGACGGCGTCGCCTTCTATCAGGTGTTCGACGCCGCGAAAGCGAGTTACGAAGTCTCCAATCTCGATCAGGCCATTATCGTGCTGACCATGACCAACATCCGTTCGGTGATGGGCGCGATGGATCTCGACCAGGTGCTGTCGCACCGTGACGAGATCAACGAGCGCCTGCTGCGGGTGGTCGACGCCGCGGTGTCGCCGTGGGGCCTGAAGGTCAACCGCATCGAGATCAAGGATATCGTGCCGCCGGCCGACCTGGTCGAGGCGATGGGCCGCCAGATGAAGGCCGAGCGCGTCAAGCGCGCCGACATTCTGCAGGCCGAGGGCCAGCGGCAGTCGGAAATTCTTCGTGCCGAAGGCGCGAAGCAGGGCCAGATCCTGCAGGCCGAAGGCCGCAAGGAGGCCGCCTTCCGCGACGCCGAGGCGCGCGAGCGTTCCGCCGAAGCCGAGGCCAAGGCGACCCAGATGGTCTCCGAGGCCATTGCCAAGGGCGATGTCGCCGCGCTGAACTATTTCATCGCCGACAAATACATCAAGGCGTTCGGGCAGCTCGCGGACTCGCCGAACCAGAAGATCGTCATGCTGCCGATCGAGGCGATGAGCATTCTGGGATCGCTGGCCGGCATCGGCGAGATCGCGAAGGCGACTTTCGGAGAAGGCGCGGTCGCCGCCCAGGCCGCGCGCCGCGCCTCGGTGCCGAGCACCGGCCCGATCCCGCCGCCGGTGCCGCCGCAGAGGTAGCTGTGGGTGCGATGATGAGCGCGATGGCGCATCTGTCTTTCCCCTCTCCCGCTTGCGAGGGTTTTGCATAATTCGGAACAGAACAGAATGCTTGGGAATCGAAACGAGAACTGAACGGAATCTTCTCCAGAACACTGTTCTCGTTCCACCCCATTATGCAAAGCCCTCGCTTGCGGGGGAGGGTGCCGAGCGAAGCGAGGCGGGTGGGGGCTCTCTCCACGAGTCGCGCTGTTGAGACAGCCCCCACCCCGACCCTCCCCCGCAAGCGGGAGAGGGGGCGCACCGCCGGCTTGTTGACGAGATCGGTAACGATAGACAACAGAGGGTCAAATGACCGACATATTTTACACGCTTGGCACCTGGAACTGGCTGATCTTCGGCTTCGTCCTGATGGCGCTGGAACTGCTGGCGCCTGGCGTCTTCATGTTCTGGCTCGGGCTCGCCGCCCTCTTGGTCGGGCTGTTGTCGTTCGCGATCAGTCCGTCCTGGCAGACCCAGTTCCTGATGTTCGCGGTTTTCGCCGTCGCCGCGGTGCCGCTGTGGCGGCGGGTCGCCCGCAGCAACTCTGGCGTCAGCGCGAGCAACCCGTTTCTCAACAAGCGCACCGACGCGCTGGTCGGCCGGGTGTTCACGCTGGAAAGGCCGATCATCGACGGCTCCGGCACGGTGAAAATCGACGATACGATCTGGCGCGTCGCCGGTCCCGATGCGCCGGCCGGCAGCCGGGTCAGGATCGTGCAGGCCGACGGCGCCAGCCTGACGGTGGCGGCGGCGTGAACTTCCACACCGTCATTCCGGGGCATCGCGCAGCGACGAACCCGGAATCTAGAGGGACTTGCTCCACCGTTCGGCGAAGCGATGCAGCGGCAGAAAATATTCGAACAGCTCCTTTCCGAGCCCGGTGAGCCGGTAGCCGTCACCGGCGACCAGCTCGACCAAGCCGGCCTCGCGCAGCTCGGAGAGCCGCGCCTGCAGCACGGTCGGCGAGGCCTCGTCGCAGGCGCTGCGCAGCGCGCGCGACGTCAGGGCGCGGTCGTCGCGCAGCTCCCAGACGATGCGCAGGCTCCAGCGCCGGCCCAGCAGGTCGAGCAGCGCCATGATCGGGCGACCGGAGGTCGAACCGCGGACGGTGCGTTTTTTCATGGCTGAACCCTGTTTCGGCATCGGCAGCCCTCTTGCGGGACGCTACAGATAATGTAGCGTATTGCTACGTTTATTGTAGCAAGAGGAGTTGCCGATGTCACGCCTTGCGCCGCTCGAGCCACCTTACGCGCCGGAACTCGGCGGGCAGTTCGACCGCATCATGCGCGGCGCGCCGCCGCTGCTGCTGTTCCGCACCATCGCGCGCAGCCCGCGCGCCTGGCAGAAAATTTCCGCCGCCGGCCTGCTCGACCGCGGCCCGCTGAGCCTGCGCGAGCGCGAGATCGTCATCGACCGCACCTGCGCGCGGACGGCTTGCGAATATGAATGGGGCGTCCACATCACGGCCTTCGCCGCCGCAGCGCATCTCACTGACGAACAGGTCCGCGCCACCGTGCTGGGCGAGGCCACCGACCCCTGCTGGTCGGTGGCCGAGCAGGCGCTGCTGGCGGCGGTCGACGCGCTGCATTGGCGCGCCACGCTCAGCGACGCGGAATTCGCCGCACTGTCGGCGCATTACGACGAGGCGCAGATCTTGGAGATCATGCTGCTGTGCGGCTTCTATCGCACCGTGTCGTATCTCGCCAACGGGCTGGCGCTGCCGCTGGAGGAGAATGCGGCGAGGTTTCCGGGTTAGTCGTCATTGCGAGGAGCGCTTGCGACGAAGCAATCCAGCTTGCAGCGCAAAGAAAGAATGGATTGCTTCGCTGCGCTCGCAATGACGTGGAGAGAGCGAAAGTCTTTCTACGCCACGCCGGCGCGCAGCACGTCGTGCACATGCACGATGCCGACCGGCTTCTTGCCTTCGGCGACGATCAGCACCGTCACCGCCGGCTTCGATGAATTGATCGTCTCCAGCATTTCGGTGGCGAGCATGCCGGGCGGGATGGTGCGGGGATTCCTGGTCATGACGTCGTCGACATCGGCGGTCATCAGGTCGGGGCGCATGTGGCGGCGCAGATCGCCGTCGGTGATGATGCCGGCGATCTCGCCCGCGGCGTCGACGATGCAGACGCAGCCGAAACCCTTGGTCGACATCTCCACCAGCGCGTCCGACATCTTGGCGCCGAGCGATTTGACCGGGATGGCGTCACCGGTATGCATGATGTCGCGGACGAATTTCAGCATCGCGCCGAGCTTGCCGCCGGGATGGAAGTTGGCGAATTCCAGCGCGGTAAAGCCGCGGCCCTCGAGCAGCGCGATGGCGAGCGCGTCACCGATCGCGGCCTGCATCAGCGATGAGGTGGTCGGCGCCAGATTGTGCGGGCAGGCCTCGCGCGCCTTCGGCAGTTCCAGCACGATGCGCGCGGCGGCACCCAGCGAGGAGGCGGCGCTGGAGGTGACCGCGATCATCGGAATCGCGAAGCGGCTGGAATAATTGACGAGGTTCTTCATCTCCGGCTGCTCGCCGGACCACGACAGCGCGATGATGACGTCGTCGGATGTGATCATGCCGAGATCGCCATGGCTGGCCTCGGCGGCGTGCACGAAGAAGGCCGGGGTGCCGGTGGAGGCCAGCGTCGCCGCGATCTTGCGCGCGACATGGCCCGACTTGCCGAGCCCGGTGACGATGACGCGGCCCTTGGCGTCGCGGATCAGCGCCACGGCGGCGGTGAAGGCCGGCCCGAGCGGGCCCTGCAAGGCCGCCGAGATCGCGGCGATGCCGGCGGCTTCCGTATCCAGCGTGCGCAGGCCCGACTGAACGGCGGCGCTCGCGAGGTCGGTGCCGGATGATTCTGCCATCAGCGGTTTCGAATGGGCCATGCGTGATTCCGAAGGTGAGGCTGTTCGCCCCGGGCCTCTCCTTAGCACGCGCGGCAGGGTGATGCGACGCAGGCCCCGGTTCTCAACGGGTCATTAACCATAATTGTTTTAACTCCATTAACGACGTTTCCGCGCGGACGTTTGCGCACGCTCGGAACCTGTCGACTAAGTAAATGAATTTGTTGGGGTATTTTCCATCGTGATGTCGGGTCCAGCCAAGGGCCGTCGCGGGCGCGTAGCGGTTTTACGCGCGTTGTTGCCATGCCTTGCGCTGATCGCCTTCGACGGCACGCCAGGCCACGCCCAGAGCCTGACCCCCGACCTGTTCCGCCCGGCCCGCGACGGCTTCGTGTCGCCGCAGGATTCGCCGCTGCGCCGGACCTCCGAGTCCAGCGATCGCACCAGCGATGCCGCCAACGACGCGCGGCTGCGCGTCAGGGATACTCCGGCGAAATCGCGGATCGGCGCGATTCCGACCTACGGCCTTCCCGCCGCCAGCGGCGCCTCCACCTCCGGCTACGACTCGCTCAACCGAACGAAAAAGAAGACAAAATACTATCCTGGCCAGGCCAGGCCCAAGCCGCCGCCGGGTCCCGGCAGCAAGCCGCCGCTGCCTTTGCCCGCCAACGGGCGGGTGCGGCTGTCGATCCCGCCCTCGGACTCCGCCAACAAGACGCCGATCCCGCCAGCGATGGCCGGCACCGTGGTCGGCCAGCCGCCGCGCAAGCGGCTGAAGATCGACGACGACCCGTTCGGCGCGATCGGCGATTACGCCGGCAGCTTCCTGATCAAGTCCGCGGTCGAACTGCGCGGCGGCTTCGACACCAATCCGCGCCGCACCGTGGTGCCGAAGGGATCGCCGTTCTACGTGATCGCGCCGGAATTCCTCGCGGTCTCCGAGTGGCAGCGCCACGCGGTCGTCGCCGACCTGCGCGGCTCGTTTACCGGCTATGGCAACAGCTTTCCGCCGCCGACCGACGGCACCATCTCCTCGGCCCCGGTCGTGGTCGACCGGCCGGATTTCGACGGCCATATCGACGGCCGGCTCGACGTCAGCCGCGACTTCCGCCTGATGGGACAAGGCCGGCTGCGCGTCGCCACCGACAATCCCGGCAGTCCGAACATCCAGGCCGGCCTGCAGCGCTATCCGATCTACACGACACTGGGCGGCACGTTCGGCGTCGACCAGAATTTCAACCGCCTGCAACTCTCCGCCGGCCTCACCGCCGACCGCACCGTCTATCAGGCCTCGAAGCTCACCGACGGCACGTCGACCAACAATGACGACCGCAACTTCAACCAGTTCGGCGGTCTCGGGCGCGTCAGCTACGATCTGATCCCGGGGCTTAAACCGTTCGGCGAGATCGTCGGCAATGTCCGGGAGCATGACCAGCAGGCCGACCGCAACGGCTATCTGCGCAATTCCAGCGGCGGATCGGTGCGCGCCGGCACCAGCTTCGAATTCTCGCGCATCCTGACCGGCGAACTCGCGATCGGCTGGGCGGCGCGCACCTATCAGGATCCGCGGCTGATGCCGCTGCAGGGCTTGCTGACGTCGGCCTCGCTGGTGTGGGTGGCGACGCCGCTGACGACGGCGAAGTTCTTCGCCACCACCTCGATCGACGAAACCACGGTGCCCGCCGTCTCCGGGGTTCTGACCAACACCTATACGGTGGAGGTCGACCACGACTTCCGCCGATGGCTGACCGCCATCGGAAAATTCACCTGGGGCACCCAGGACTATCAGGGGGACGCACGCTTCGACCGCTTCTATTCGATCTCCGGCGACCTGATCTACAAGCTGAACCGCAACATCTGGCTCAAGGGCACGCTGCGCCGCGACTGGCTGGATTCCAGCATCGTCGGCAACAGCACCGCGTCAACGGTGGTGATGGTGGGCGTAAGGCTGCAGCACTAGACTTCGCAACGCAGCTTGGGACTGCATTTCCTTGATGAACGAGTCCGGCGAGTGATTTCGGCAGGCGAAAGTGATTGTGGCGGCGCACCAATGTGGGTTCCTTATTGACCTCGGGCGAATAGCGGCCCAGCGTCGCTCCCTCACAGAAGGGAGACTTCATGCCATATGTTCCACCCGGTCGTCGCAGCATCCTGTCGCGCTTGATCGCCGGAATGATCCTGACCGGGATCTATTGTTTCAGCCTCGTCGGCGCGACAGCGCTGGTGGGTGTCGCGTCCAGCACGGAGGCTTCGGCGCAACGAGGTCGCGGCGTTGGCGGCCGTGGTCGTGGCGGCGGAGCACGCGGCCGCGGTCGTGGCGGTGGCATCGTCGTTCGCGGTGGCGGTCGCGGGCGCGGTTACGGCCGGGGCCGTGGGCGCGGCGGCGGCTGTGTGTTCAATCCCATCTATGGCCGGGTCGTCTGTTACTAGGACGACAGGTCGACACGTCAGGCGTCTTGATGCGGGCCTGAACGGGGATCTCACATCTTCTTCTGGAAGATGAACGATCGTCCGGTTGGGCCCGCCGACGTTTCGCCGTTGAACGCCGGGCCGCTTCATCGTGGTCAGGCCTGCTTCGGTCCTCATCGTCGCCACCAACAAAAACCCCGGCGCCAGGCCGGGGTTTTCGTCTCGCTGGCAGTCGGTCGTTACGGACACTGGCGACGATAACCATCCGAACCCATATAGGTCATGCTCTGCGGGTCGTACGACCGGTAGCGCTGCATGCAGTAGCCGATGGCGTCGCGCCGCTGCTGTTCGGCCGCACTCGCTGCGATCGCGCCGCCGATCACGGCCGCGCCGATGCCGAGGGCGATTCCCGCGCCGACATTGCCGCCGCCACCGCGTCCCCGGCCGTCACCGCGGCCACGGCCCCGGCCGCGCTGCGCATAGGCCGAGGAGACGCCCATGGCGCCGGTCGAGGCAACCACG
Organism: Pseudomonadota bacterium; assembly: GCA_040390145.1. Taxonomy (GTDB): domain Bacteria; phylum Pseudomonadota; class Alphaproteobacteria; order Rhizobiales; family Xanthobacteraceae; genus Bradyrhizobium. The sequence continues at coordinate 4,952 of JAZJYY010000099.1, read as the reverse complement.
CCGAACGCGTACATCGACAGCATGACACCTGTCGCCAGTAGGCGGGTGACGAGCTTGCGCGCGCCGGATTTCTGAACTGCCATATCGTTACCTTCCTGGTTGATCTTGTCGTGGGTAGCGGCCCAGCGAAACACCGGTGTTGATCCCGATCAAGCGATATCGGCTACCGGTAGCCCGTGCGGGCGTTCCACGCCAATTCGATCTTAAATGGCCTCGCTTGACCCGCTTTGGGCATCAATTGCCCCATCGCGCGCGAAGCGCGACGCGGCGACGCACCCGCCGGCCTTGAACCGGCGCCGCGGCGATCTAATTGATTCTATGTATGCAGGCTCTGTCGCCGGCATTTTGGGAGACCATGATGAACTACCTTCGAACCGCGATCCTGCTGGCCGGTCTCACGGCCCTGTTCATGGGTGTCGGTTATCTGATCGGCGGCGCGAGCGGTGCGACCATCGCGCTGTTGATCGCGGCCGCGACCAACCTGTTCGCCTACTGGAACTCGGACCGCATGGTGCTGTCGATGTACGGCGCCCATGAGGTCGATGCGCGCAGCGCGCCGGAACTCGTCAATATGGTGGCCACGCTGGCCGGACGGGCCGGGTTGCCGATGCCGCGCGTGTTCCTGATGGACAATCCGCAGCCCAATGCGTTCGCCACCGGCCGCAATCCGGAGAATGCCGCCGTCGCCGTCACCACCGGGCTGGTGCAGTCGCTCAACCGCGAGGAACTCGCCGGCGTGATCGCGCATGAGCTCGCGCATATCAAGAATCACGACACGCTGCTGATGACCATCACCGCGACGATCGCCGGCGCGATCTCGATGGTGGCCCAGTTCGGCATGTTCTTCGGCGGCAACCGCGACAACAACCACGGCCCGGGCATCATCGGCTCGATCGCGTTGATGATCCTGGCGCCGCTCGGCGCCATGCTGGTGCAGATGGCGATCAGCCGCACCCGCGAATACGCCGCGGACGATCTCGGCGGCCGCATCGTCGGCCAGCCGATGGCCCTGGCGTCGGCGCTGGTCAAGATCTCGAATGCCGCGCATGCGATTCCGAACGAGGAGGCCGAGCGCAATCCGGCGACCGCGCACATGTTCATCATCAACCCGCTGTCGGGTCGCGGCATGGACAATCTGTTCTCGACCCACCCGTCGACCGAAAACCGGATCGCCGAGTTGCAGCGGCTCGCCGGCGAACTCGGCTCGCGCGGCGCGGCGCCGTCGGCCTCTCAGGCGCCATCGTCCCGACGCGGTCCCTGGACGGCTCCGCGCGGCAGCGGCGCGCGCGGACCATGGGGGTGAGGGCGGCCTGCTAGAACGCGATGAAATCAGGTTGAACTGGGCAGCCGGCTTCACCTCTCCCCGCACGATTTGTTCATGATGATTGGGGTTCGTTACGGCATCCATGTAACGTTGTTCCTGACCGAACGAACCATTCACGGTTTCGGAGGTTAGTGATCTCTGCCGCCAGTCTTCTGGCCTTCTCGACCGTTCCCGCGGGAACTGTCACGCGGCATCCAGGTGGACCGCGATTGAGTGGTCCAGCGGATGTGACGCGCCAAATCCATGAAAGCAGGAAATGGCCATGCCGATGCCAGCACAAGGCGGCGCGGCGGTAACGATTCCGGCCGCACCGAGGATGGCCCAACGGCACCTGAAATCAGGCCTGCCTGATTGGGACGCGACGCATCTCCGCCTCGCCATCGAAGCGGCGGGAGTGGCCCTGTGGTCGTGGAACGTCGACACCAACCGCTTCACGATGGATGAGCGTGCCTTTGAGCTGTGGGACGTGCCGATCAGCGACTATGTGTCGTTCGATGACCTCTCGGCGCATATTCACCCGGCGGATCGCGACCGGGTCAAGGCGGCGTTTGCCGCGACCCGCGCCATCGTCGGCGCCTACGAAATCGATTTCCGCATCATGATCGGCGAGGAGGTGCGCTGGATATCGGCGCGCGGGCAGGGCGACGATGCCGGCATCGTCGGCCGCATCATGTACGGCATTTTCATCGACGTCACCGGCCGCAAGCAGGCCGAGGAAGGCAATGAACTGCTGGCGGGCGAAATGAGCCACCGGGTCAAGAATCTGCTGGCGATCGCGACCGGACTGACGGCAATCACCTCGCGCTCCGCCAAGACCACCGCGGACATGGCGCAGGAGCTTACCCATCGGCTGACCGCGCTCGGCCGGGCGCACGATCTGGTTCGTCCGCTTCCGGGCCAGGGCGGCAAGGCGGCGCTGCTGGGCGACCTCTTCACGGTGTTGCTGGCGCCCTATGACGACATGGGAGCGTTCAGCGGCCGCGTCCGGGTCTCGGTCCCGCGTATGGGCGTCGGCGAACAGGCGGCGACGACGCTGGCGCTGGTGGTGCATGAGCTTGCCACCAATTCCCTCAAATACGGCGCGCTGTCATCGCAGGAGGGCGTCCTCGACATTTCCTGCGCCCCCCATGACACCGAGGTCACTGTGGTCTGGACCGAGAGCGGCGGCCCGCCGGTGCAGGCGCTGTCAGGCGACGGCGGCTACGGCAGCAAGCTGCTCAACCGTGGCATGACCGTCCAGCTCGGCGGATCGATCAGCTGCGACTGGAATCCGGAAGGCGTCATCGTTACGCTGAAGATGACCAAGGACCGGCTGGCGAGGTAGCGGGCAGACGTGGCGGGGGACGAAGAACTCGTCACCTCGGCAGGTTCGTCGTCCCCATCAAAAACTGATCGATCGAGCGCGCACACAGCCGCCCTTCGCGGATCGCCCAGACCACCAGTGATTGTCCGCGGCGCATGTCGCCGGCGGAAAACACGTTCGGTCGCGAGGTCAGGTAGTCCGCGGTGTTGGCGCGCACATTGCCGCGCGGGTCGAGATCGACGCCGAGGGTCTTGAGCAGGCCCTCATGCACCGGATGCACAAAGCCCATCGCCAGCAGCACGAGCTGCGCGTCGAGCTCGAATTCGCTGCCCGGAATCGGCTTGAACTTGTCGTCGACATGCACGCAATGCAGCTTTGCGACGGTGCCATTCTCGCCGGAAAATTTCTGTGTCAGCACGGCAAAATCGCGCCTGGCGCCCTCGGCCTGGCTCGAAGAGGTCCGCATCTTCATCGGCCAGTTCGGCCAGGTCAGGCCCTTGTTCTCGTGCTCGGGCGGCGCCGGCATGATCTCGATTTGCGTCACCGACTTCGCGCCCTGCCGGAACGAGGTGCCGATGCAGTCCGAACCGGTATCGCCGCCGCCGATCACGACGACGTCCTTGCCGGTGGCGAGGATTTCCTGACCGTTGCCGAGCGGCTCGTTGCTGACGCGGCGGTTCTGCTGCGGCAGGAAATCCATCGCGTAGTGAATGCCGGCGAGATCGCGGCCGGGGATCGGCAGATCGCGTGCGGCCTCGGCGCCGCCGGTCAGCGCCATCGCGTCATATTCGGTGAGCAGGGTTTGCGGGTCGAGCGCGCCCGGCGCGCTGCCGCCGACCGGGCTGCCGTAATGAAACACCACGCCCTCGGCCTCCATCTGCGCGATGCGGCGGTCGATGACGTGCTTCTCCATCTTGAAATCGGGAATGCCGTAACGCAGCAACCCGCCGGCCTTGGCGAATTTCTCGTAGACATGCACTTCATGTCCGGCGCGCGCCAGCTGCTGCGCGCAGGCGAGGCCGGCGGGGCCGGAGCCGACCACGGCGACCTTCTTGCCGGTCTTGTTCGGCGCGATCTCCGGCGGCAGCCAGCCATTGTCCCAGGCGCGGTCGACGATGGCGCATTCGATGGTCTTGATGGTGACCGGGTTGTCGTCGATGTTGAGGGTGCAGGAGGCCTCGCACGGCGCCGGGCAGATGCGGCCGGTGAATTCGGGGAAGTTATTGGTCGAGTGCAGGTTGCGCGAGGCTTCCTGCCAGTTGTTCTGATAAACCAGATCGTTGAAATCGGGAATCTGGTTGTTGACCGGGCAGCCCGGCGTGCCGGGCGCGACCGAGCCGGTGCCATGGCAATAGGGAATGCCGCAATTCATGCAGCGCGCCGCCTGGTCGCGGGTTTCCTTCTCGCTCAGCGGAACGACGAATTCATTATAATGCTTCACCCGCTCGGCGACCGGCGCGTACTTGCGGTCGTGGCGGTCGATCTCGAGAAAACCTGTAATCTTGCCCATTAAAGCCAACGCCCCTGCAAACTTGCTCCGTCATTCCGGGATGGTCCGAAGGACCAGACCCGGAATCTCGATGATGCCTTTGCGAGATTCCGGGTTCGCGCTTCGCGCGCCCCGGAATGACGCTCTTTTAGATTACGCCCCGATCGCGATCTGCGGCTCGGCGTCGGTCCTGGCCTTCAATTCCCGGAGCGCGCGGCGGTATTCGACCGGCATCACCTTGCGGAATTTCGGCAGATACGTCTTCCAGTTCGCCAGAATGTCGGCGGCGCGCTTTGAATCCGTCAGCTTGGCGTGGCGCGTGATCAGCACGTGCAGGCGCTCGACGTCGGATTCCAGCAGGTTCTGGAACACGTCGACCCGGCCATGCGCATCGAGATCGCCGGACTGGTGATAGGTGTTCTGGTTGATCATCTCTTCCGACAGCACCGGCTCGAGTTCCACCATCGCCATGTTGCAGAGTTTTGCAAAGTCGCCGGCTTCGTCGAGCACGTAGGCGACGCCGCCCGACATGCCCGCCGCGAAGTTGCGCCCGGTCTTGCCGAGCACCACGACGATGCCGCCGGTCATGTATTCGCAGCAGTGATCGCCGGCGCCCTCGACCACCGCGACCGCGCCGGAGTTGCGCACCGCGAACCGCTCACCGGCGATGCCGCGGAAATAGCACTCGCCCTCGATCGCGCCGTACATCACGGTGTTGCCGACAATGATGGACTCTTCCGGCACGATACCGGAATTGCGCGGCGGCTTGATGATGATGCGCCCGCCCGACAGGCCCTTGCCGACATAGTCGTTGCCTTCGCCTTCGAGTTCGAAGG
>JAZJYY010000098.1:0-6658 GCA_040390145.1 Pseudomonadota bacterium | reverse complement strand
ATGTGGGACGGCACCACCCAGGACGGCGTCAAGGAGATGATGCCGAACTCGAAATATGTCTTCCGCTCCACCGACAATGAATGCGAAGCGGTGATGGGCTCGCTGCTGGCGGTCAAGCATTTCAAGGGCAAGTTCAAGCGGGTGGCCGGCATCAATCCGGACTATTCCTACGGCCGCAACAATTGGGAGGCCTTCAAGCAGATCCTGGCGCGCTACGGCATCGAGGCCGAATTCGTCGCCGAACAATGGCCCAAGGTCGGCACCATGGACCTGACCTCGCATATCGCGGCCCTCAATGCCGCCAAGCCCGACCTGATCTTCTCCTCGATGCTGTTCGCCGATCTGCCTGTTTTCATGAAGCAGGGACACGCGGCGGGGCTGTTCGAGGGCGTCAAGATGGTGCTGCCGGCCGCCGGCTGGCAGCTCAACCAGCTCAAGAAGGAATTCATGCCGGAGGGCATCATCTTCGGCCACAACACGCTGTACTTCGACCACCCGCAGGCATCGGCGCTGCAGAAGGCGTTCGTTGCCGATTACATGGACAAGTACAAGGAAGCGCCGCACTGGGAAGCCGATCGCGCCTATTTTGCCCTCGCCACCTACAAGGCGGGCGTCGAGGCCGCGCAGAAGGCATCGAAGAAGTGGCCGACACCCGAGCAGGTCGCCGAAGCGATGCCCGGGCTCGAGGTCGAAAGCCTCGGCGGCAAGGGCCGCTTCCGCAAGGACAAGATCGCCGAGCAGGTGTTCTACCAGGGCCCGTCGACCAACAAGAACAAGTACGACTTCCCGACGCTGGCCTCGGTCGACACCTTCACGGCGGACCAGCTGCAAAAGCCGCCGGGCGTCGACTTCTGGCAGTGGATCAAGACCGCCAAGCTGCCGGTCTGAGGCATGACTGAGCTTGTGGATGTTTTCCTCGGCGGAACCTTCCACGCCGCGGTGCTGTTTCTCGTGGCGGCCGGACTGCAGCTCGTGTTCGGGGTGCAGAAGGTCGTCAACCTGGCCTGCGGTTCATTCTACGCGCTGGGGGCCTATTTCGGCATTACCGCCGTCGGCTTGGCCATCCAGTTCGGCATGCCGCCGGTGCTGTTCCTTCCCGTCCTGATCGTCGCCGGACTCGCCATCGGGATCGTCGGGCTGCCGATCGAGCGCGTGCTGCGCACCATCTACCGGCGCGACGAAAGCTATCAGCTGCTGATCACCTTCGGCTTCCTGCTGATGTTCCAGGACGTGTTTCGCTTCCTGTGGGGCGCGACGCCGCGCACCATGGACAATGTCTACATGGCCTACGGCACGGCGAATTTTCTCGGCGTGCGGGTGCCGACCTACAATCTGCTTGTCATCGCCGCCAGTCTCCTGATTGCCGTCGGGCTCGGCCTGTTTCTCGAGCGCACCAAGACCGGCCGCATCGTGCGTGCGACCGCCGAGAACCGCGACATGGCGGAAGGACTCGGCGTCAACGCCTCGAAAGTCTTCGCGCTGGTGTTCACTGTCGGCTGCATGCTGGGCACGGTGGGCGGCGCGCTGGTGGTGCCGTCAGGCGCCGCCTCGCTCGATATGGCGGTCGAACTCGTCGTGGAATCCTTTGCGGTGGTCGTGATCGGCGGGCTCGGCAGCATGCGCGGCGCGCTGGTCGGCGCGCTGGTGGTGGGATGGATGCGCGCGGCGGCCATTTCGCTGGTGCCGGAGATGGAGATGCTGTCGGTCTATCTCGTGGTCGTGGTCGTGCTGATCGTGCGGCCGGCCGGCCTGTTCGGGAAGGCCACCGCGTGAGCACCCCCTCGATCGACATTCCCGCGCAGACGGCGATGCGGCGTTTTGCTCCACGCATCAATGGCTTCTGGGTTCTCATCGGGCTGATCGCGATCATGGCGCTATTGCCGCTGGTCGCCTCGCCCTATGCGCTGATGCTGATGCTGCCGTTCATCGGCTACGGCATCGCGCTGTTGGGATTCAACCTGCTGTTCGGCACCACCGGCCTGCTGTCGTTCGGGCATGCGCTGTTTCTCGGCGTCGGCGCCTACACCGCGGCCGCGCTGACCTCGAAATTCGGTATCCTGAGTTTTGAATTGCTGCTGGTCACGGCGGCGCTGGTGTCGGGCCTGGTGTCGCTCGTGATCGGCGCGCTCTGCGTCCGCTACACCAAAATCTTCTTCGGCATGCTGACGCTGGCGTTCGGCATGTTGTTTCATTCCTTCCTGTTCAAGTTCTACGGCGTCACCGGCGGCGATCAGGGCATGCGCGTGCTGCGCCCGCTGCTGCTCGGCATGGAATGGCGCGGCGGCAAGACCGCGTTCCTGACCGGGCCGTTCTATTACTACGCGCTGGTGCTCTTCGCGCTGATGGGTCTGGCGATGTGGCGCATCACCCAGTCGCCGTTCGGCCTGCATCTGCGCGCGATCCGCGAGAATGCCGGCAAGGCCGCCTATGTCGGCGTGCAGATTTTCCGGATGCGGCTCACCGCTTTCGTGATTTCTGCCGTCTATGGCGGCATCGGCGGCACCATACTCGCCGTCACCACGGGCCTCGCCGATCCCGAACTGGCGTACTGGACCCATTCCGGCAACCTCGTCTTCATGGCGGTGCTCGGCGGCAGCGGCACGTTCGCGGGGCCGGCGATCGGCGCGCTGGTGTTCGTGCTGCTGCAGGATTTCGTCATGTCGGTCACGCAATACTGGCGCTTTGTCATGGGTAGCGTGCTGGTGCTTCTCGTGGTGTTCATGCCGCAGGGCCTGTCGGGTACGGTCGAAGCGCTTGTCAACAAACGCAAGGGAGGGCAGTGAAATGCAGCCCCTTCCCGCAGCCACAGCCGCGCCGCTGTTCGAGACCGTCAACGTCACCAAAGCGTTCGGCGCGTTCAAGGCGCTCAGCAATATCTCCTTCAGCGTCAGCGACGGCGAGTTCGTCTCGATCGTCGGGCCGAACGGCGCCGGCAAGACCACACTGGTCAATGTCGTCACCGGGCTGTTGCGGCCGACGGTCGGCGAAGTCCGCTTCATGGGCCAGGATATCGCCGGCATCGGCCCGGTCGAGCTGGCGCGGCGCGGCATGTCGCGTGCCTTCCAGCTGGTCAACATTTTTCCGGCGCTGACGGTGCGGGAGACGCTGGCGGTGGCGGTGGCGTCCCGCCTGCGTCGCGTCGGCAATCCGTTCCGCTCGCTGCGGCGCGACGACGTGCTGCAGGCCGATGCCGAGCGCGTCGCCGAAGTGCTGGGCCTGCGCGCCCGCCTCGAGACCGTGGCCTCGACGCTGTCGCAGGGCGAGAAGAAGTTGCTCGATATCGCCAGCGCCTTTGCGCTCAATCCCAGCGTGATCCTTCTGGACGAGCCCACCAGCGGGGTTTCATCCGGCGACAAGCATGCGATCATGGAGGTTCTCGTGGTCGCGGCGAAGGCCGCGGGCGTACGCGCCATCGTCCAGGTCGAGCACGACATGGACCTGGTCGAGCGCTATTCGCATCGCATCGTCGCGCTGCAGGAGGGCGCCGTGCTGGCCGACATGCCGCCCGATGCCTTCTTCAGGGATCCGGCGATGATCTCGGCCGTGGTGGGAACGCGCCCGCAAACCCTGAGAAAGATGCATTGATGCTCAATCTTTCGAACCTCAAGGTCGACATCGAGGGCAGCCGCATCCTCAACGGCATCAGCCTCACGGTGGCCGCGGGCGAACTGGTCTGTCTGGTCGGGCGCAACGGCGCCGGCAAGACCACGACCTTCCGCAGCATCATGGGCTATCGCCGGCCGCAATCCGGCAGCATCGATTTTGACGGCGCGGACCTGACGAAACTGCCGACCTGGCAGATCGCGCAAAGCGGTATTGGATTCTCGCCGGAGGAGTCCGAAGTCTATGCGGATCTGACCGTGGCCGAGAACATCGAGCTGTCGACCTGGACCCGGCCTTCGGGCCGTCCGGCCGCGGTGCGCATGGAAGAGGCCTACACGGTATTTCCAAAACTGCGGCAATATCTGGCGCGCGGCGGCGCGCAGCTGTCCGGCGGTGAGCGCAAGATGGTGTCGATCGCCCGCGCCCTGACGCTCGACCCTAAACTGCTGCTGCTCGACGAACCCTTTGAGGGCCTGTCGCCGGCAATCATTCCCCTGATCGCGGAGGGCGTCGCCTCGATCCGCGCCATGGGCAAGGGCGTGCTGATCGCCGAATCCAACGTGCACCACATTCCCGATTACGTCGACCGGATCTATGTTCTGGAGCGCGGCGAGGTGATGTTCTCCGGCACCCTGGCGCAGGCCTACCAGGACCGCGACGTCATGCGGGTGATCGCAGGCCAGATCGAGGTCGCCTCGTGACCGGGACAAGGCATTCAAGTCGAAGCAGGAGGCCGTCATGAAACAGTATGTGGGCGACCGGACCATCGATGGCGTCATGGTGACGGTTGACGGGACGCCGCTCGACCCCGGCGTCGACGTGAAGGAATTCACCAAAAACGGATTCGAGTGGAGCTACGAAGGCCCGGAGCCGCGCCAGCTCGCGCTGGCGCTGCTGCTCGATCATCTCGGCGACAGGAACAAGGCAAAAGCCTCGGTCGAGCCGTTCATGGCCGCGGTGGTGGCGAATTTCGGCAATGAATGGGAAATGACCTCGGCCGACATCGATGCGGCGCTGGCGGCGCTTTCCGGCAAGGCGGCCGTCTGATGTCCCTGCAGTATCGCGCCGCGGTGCTGCATGCCGCGCAGACGCCGATGTCGATCGAGACCATCACCGCGGCAGCGTTGCAGCCGACCGATGTGCTGGTCCGGATCCGCGCCGCCGGGCTTTGCCATACCGATCTCGAAGTGATCGACGGATCGCTGCGCTATCCCATGCCGATCGTGCTGGGCCACGAGGCCGCCGGTATCGTCGAGCAGGTCGGTCCGGCCGCGCGCGGCGTTGAGGTCGGCGACCACGTGGTACTGTCATGGAACCCGCATTGCGGACATTGCTTCTACTGCGACCGCGACGCGCCGATCCTGTGCGAGGAATATCTCGGACAGGGTCCAAAGGCCGTGGCGTTCGACGGCGGGCATCGCGGCACGCTGGCCGATGGCCGCAGCGTCCAGCAGCTGATGTTTCTCGGATCGTTCGGCGAATACTGCATCGTGCCGGACCAGCAGGCGATCCCGGTGCAGAAGGAAATCCCGTTCGACCGCGCTTGCCTGATCGGCTGCGGCGTCATGACCGGCGCCGGTGCGGCGCTCAATCTCGGCGCCATCGCGCATGGCGATACCGTGATGGTGATAGGCTGCGGCGCGGTCGGCCTCGCCGCGGTGCAGGGCGCGCGGCTGGCCGGCGCCGGCGCCATTATCGCGGTCGATATCGACCCGGCCAAACTGGTTCTCGCCGCCAAAATGGGGGCCACCCATGGCGTCGATGCCTCCAGGGACGATGCGGTCGCCGCCGGCAAACGCGAGACCAATGGCCGTGGCGTCGATGTCGTGATCGAATCCGCCGGCAGCGCGTCGGCGTTCCGAATGACCTCCGAAGCGGTGCGGCCGGGCGGGCAGATCATCTGGCTCGGCAAGATCGACGTCGACAAGGACGTCTCGTTCCGCTGGGGTTCGCTGATGCAGGAAAAACGCATCCGCCGCGTCAGCTACGGCAACACCCGTCCGCGTCGCGATTTTCCGCTGCTGGCGCGCGCCTATCTCGACGGAACGTTGATGCTGGACGAGTTGATCACCCGCCGCATCAAGCTCGACGAGATCAATGACGGTTTTGCGGCGCTGAAGCGCGGCGAAGCGATACGCAGCGTGATCATATTCGCTTGATGCGGTGATCCACCTCTCCCCGCAAGCGGGGCGAGGTAAGGTGCCTCACGTATCCAGCGTCTTCCTCGCAAAATCCTCGATGTAGTCGATCAGCCGGTCCGATGCGGTCGCGGCTGCCTTGGCTTTCTTCTGCGATACCGCCTCGGCGACCGCGGCGTGCAGCTTGGCCGCCAGCGGCAGGTCGGCGACTTCCTGATAGTGCTGGTACCAGAACCGGCGCGACAGCGCGTTCATCAGTCCCATCGAGCGCCGCGCGAATTCGTTGCGGGCGGCGGTCGCGATCAGGATGTTGAAACGCTGGTCGAGCCGCATGAAGGCGATGTCGTCGGCTTCAGCGGCGGCGGCGAGCATGGATTGCGCGACCTCGGCGAATTCGCGGCGCTCCTCGGGGGTGGCGCGCTCGGCCGCCAGCCGCGCCATCAGCCGCTCGAGTTCGCGCCGCACCTCGAGCAGCCGCAGCTGCAGCCGCAGATTGATCTCGGAAACCATGATGCCGCGCCGCGGCATGATCACCACCAGCCCGTCGCGTGCGAGCCGCTGCAAGGCTTCCCGGATCGGGGTCCGGCCGATCTTCAGCCGCAGCGCCAGCGCATGCTCCGACAGGACCGTTCCCGGCAACAATTGCAGCGTGACGATCATCTCCTCGAGTTCGTGATAGGCCCGGTCGGTGAGGGTGCCGTCCTCGCTCTCGGCGACGCGGGAGCGGGCTTTTTTAGGTGCTTTCGACTTCAAATCGTTCCTCGCATCGGCCGCTGGAAGGCAAATGCAAGCGTGCCTTCGTCCATCCCAACCATATATTTCCCGTATATCATGATGGATCGCAGCGGGGCAGGCCGAAACGCTGGAGTGCTGTTCTTATCCCTCCCCCCGCGTAGCGGTGGGGAGGGTGGCCGGCC
>JAZJYY010000097.1:0-99007 GCA_040390145.1 Pseudomonadota bacterium | reverse complement strand
CGACTTCATCAATGTGATGCCGACCAATCTGTACGGGCGCGGCGACAATTATCATCCGGAATACAGCCACGTCGTCGCCGCTTTGATCCGCCGCTTCCATGAAGCGAAGGTTGCCGGCGTGAAGAACGTCGTGGTGTGGGGCACCGGCAGGCCGCGGCGGGAATTTCTCTATGTCGACGACATGGCGGACGCCTGCGTGCACCTGATGAAGACCTACTCCGACGAGGAACTGGTCAACATCGGCACCGGCGAGGACATCACCATCGCCGAATTCGCGCGCGTGGTCGCGGCTACTGTCGGGTACTCCGGCGAGATCAGCTTCGACACCACCAAGCCCGACGGCACCCCGCGCAAGCTGCTCGACGTCAGCCGCCTCGCCAATCTGGGCTGGCGCGCCAGCACCTCGCTGGAGGAGGGCATCCGGCTGGCCTACCAGGCGTATCTCAGCGAAATGAAATGATCGCGAGGGCGGATTCCATCTCTAGCGCCTGCCACGGAGCTACCGTGTCTCGCGGAGTGCAGTCCAGCCCTGTCACGGAACTCCAAATCCCCCTAAAAGTCCGCCGTGCTCACTGGCAAGCGCCGTCGGCCCCGATTCTGGATAGAGGCTGTCGTTTTTACGTTGACTTGCAGGCGTGCCGAGCATTCGAGATCCGCCGGAAGCTGAACGGCCCATCCATCGGTCGTACAAGCGTTGGACCGCCTCTTCGCCGAGTGTGGATCCGAAATAGCCGCCTCCGAGTATGCCGGCCGTGCCAAGCAAGACCTTGCCGAGGCCCGGGGCAGACAATCCGCCAGCGGCACCTGCGCTTCTTAGCAGCATCGCGCCAATGGCAGCGGCACCGAGAGCGCTGCCTGTCTGACGGCCATACAATCTCGCATTGGCGAGACCGGCGGCATAGGTGTTGCCTTGCGCAAGCTGCCGTTGCACCTCCTGCTGCGTGAGATGGTGGTCGAGCAGTGCGCCGCCAATCTGTAACGCAGGGCTTCCGGCCTGTAATGCCCTTCCAGCCAAACGCGCCTTTCTGGTCATGGCGTTACGTGCGGCTATCAGCTCCCCGTAGCGCGCCGCTTGCTGCACCTGATCACTCCCGCTAATTCTGTTGCGAGCCTTGATTTCATCCGAGAAGCGGGTGGTGCCCGACAACGGGTCCCATCGCGGGTAATCCAGATCGACCTGGACACTTCCCTGACCCTTCGGGATGGGTTGCAGGTTCACATCGAGTTCGGGCCCGCTGAGGCCCATCCTTATATCGCCAACCCTCCAGCCCCACCGGGCCTTAAGCTCATTCGCGGCATCAACAGTCGCGCTGTTTCCCTGAAGATGCAAAGGGTTCGTCGCATAGCCGGTTTGGCCCGGGACGAGTTTCGGTGCCTGGCGCGGCACTCGCACCAGAGCCATTCTCGCGTTCCCAACTTCATTCACAACTGAGGACGAGATACTTACGGGTTTCCCATTTGAGCCAGGGTACGGCACGTATCGTCCATCCGCCGCCGGGTATGCGGTCAGCACGCCAAGGCCGGCGCCATACGGGACAATGCCGCCAGTAGAAAGGAATGGATACAAAAACGAACTCGGATTCCTGTCCTTGTTCTCACTCATTGTCGTAGCTCTCCTAGTCGGCTTCGGAAATCGATCAGTCATCTCTTCTTGAGACGTCTGATTTAGTGGGTCGCTTGGGATTAGCTGTCAGGGTGTAACGTCGGCGCGCGGTCATGATCGTTCAGCGCGCGGCGGGCAGGAGGGATTGAGCCCTTGGAGCCATCGAAGGCCGATTTGATTAGACGCGAACGCGCGGCAAAATACGTGTCTCCCACGGGCATGCGGCCGCCGCTTCTCGTGAAGTGCGGCGCGCAGTCGATCTGTTGCGTCTGGGGCCGCAGCCCGCGCTTCGCCAGATTGTCGGTAAAGTAGAAACTGCCCTGGCCAGGAAGTTGCGACGTATGAGATCATGTCGGCTGGATCCGGTGGTCGCGACGACAGTATGGTGCCGTGGCACTCACCGCCGGCCGGACGCCGAACCTTCTGTATTACTCGATCAGGTGACGAGTTGAGCCGTTGCAAACCCGCGGCCTTGCTTCACCGCATGTCGCCGTTCGCGTCACGCGATCGTGCGCTCCACCCGACCGGCGAATTGACGAAGATGCCATTGTCGGGCACGGCCACGAGCATTTACAGATTGTGGGATGATGCAATTGTGCCGGTGATTTGCCCGACGTGTCAAAATATTTCTTGCGGGACGATCGAAGCCGCCAGCGCCCGCCGCTTACTGTGCATGTCGTTTCTCAGCGAACAGAAATGATCGGCCGCCAATCCGGGTATATTTGCCGATCTGGCTTGTAAGATGCATGAGGGCGAATGTACGCTTCCTCCCGAATAGACCGCGCGGTCGCACCGCCGGCGCAAGCCATTCGGGGGGCATCATGAAATTTCCGCGTCGTCAATTCCTGCATCTGGCCGCAGGGGCGGCCCTGCTGCCCGCCGTTTCCCGAACCGCACGGGCGCAAAGCTATCCGGCGCGCCCCGTTCGCGTGATCATCGGCTATACCCCCGGCGGTTCGGCGGATCTGACCGCGCGACTGATGGGGCAATGGCTTTCGGAGCGGCTCGGTCAGTCCTTCGTCATCGAGAACCGGCCCGGCGGCGGCACCAACATCGCCACCGAGGCGGCCCTGCGGGCCGCGCCGGATGGGTACACGCTTCTTCTCGTCGCGCCGGCGAACGCCATCAACGCCACGCTGTACAGCAAACTCAACTTCAATTTTCTGCAGGAGATGGAGCCGATCGCGGGCATCATCCGTTTTCCGAACGTGGTGGTGGTGAACCCCGAGGTTCCGGTCAAGACGATCCCCGAACTGATCGCTTACGCAAAAGCCAATCCCGGCAAGCTGAACATGGCGTCCTCCGGCAACGGCTCCACGATCCACATGTCGGGCGAATTGTTCAAGATGCTCACGGGCATCGACATGCTCCACGTGCCCTATCGCGGCGGCGCGCCGGCGCTCACCGATCTGCTCGCCGGTCAGGTCCAGGTGATGTTCGACAACATCCCGACCTGCGCCGAACACGTCAAGTCGGGCAAGCTGCGCGGTCTCGCGGTCACCAGCACGACGCGGTCGGACGTCTTGCCGAACCTGCCGACGGTCGCTGATTTCCTGCCGGGCTACGAAGCCAGCGCCTGGTACGGCCTCGCCGCGCCGAAGGGCACGCCGCCTGAAATCGTCGAGGCGCTGAACAAGGCCGTCAACGCGATCCTGGCCGATCCCGCGGCGAAGACAAGGTTCGGTGAACTCGGCGCCATCCTGCTGCCGGGCTCGGCAGCCGATTTCGGCAGACTGGTGGCGGACGAAACCGAGAAATGGGGCAAGGTGGTGAAGTTCGCAGGCGCCAAGGTGGATTAGCGGGACGGTATCAGGGTGGGGTGAATCGACGGCTTTTGCCGGTCCTGCTTTCTTTGCATGGGCTCGTTTTCGAGAGTTTTGTTTTGGAGGCCTAGGGGGCCGCGTTACGCGGCGCGGTCTTGCCGAGCGACGCCGCCATCGCCGATATCAGCGGCTTCATGAAGAAGGCATCGTTAGCGGGCGCGATGTCGGTGCGCAGGCCCTGCGACTTGAGTTCGTCGGACACGACTGGCCCGACCGAGGCGATCGGCGTGCGCGCCAGCCCTTCGCGCAATCGTGCTTCGTATCCACGCGCCCGCGCGACGTCGAACAGGCGGCGCGCCTGGCCCGAACTGGTCAGCGCGATCGCATCGATGCGGCCCTGCGCCATCTCGTCGATCGCGGTGATGATGTTGGTCTCCGCGGCCTGCGCATCGTAGACGTAAGGCAGCACGGTATCGACCTCGGCGCCCTGCGCCGTGATCGCGCCGATCAGGACGCTGTGATCTTTGTCGGGATAGAGTTGCAAGCCGACGCGATGGCCCGCCAGATCGACGCGTGACAGCATCTCGGCGATGCCTTCCGAAGTCGGCTTCTCCGTCGTTACCTGCGGCTCCAGCCCGATCTCGCGCAACGCCTTGCCGGGTTTGGGGCCACGCGCGAATTTGCGGGCCTTGCCGAGTGCGGCGACAAAATCCTGGTCGACGCCGGTTCGCCGCGCCACCTTCATCAGCCGACGCAGACCCTCGCCGGTCATCAGCACCAGGTCGTCGCAGGGTTTTGCGATGAACCGGCCGATCCAGGCCTCGACCGGCGCGGCGTCAGGGGCGTCGTGGATGGTGAACATCGGACATTGCAGCACGTCCGCGCCCTGCTCGGCGAGCAGGCGTGAAAACTGCGCCTCCTCGCGGGTTTCCAGGATGAGAATGCGATAGCCGTTCAGTCTGTCCGCCATGATCCTGCTCTGACGCGATTTTGCGCTAACTCGGTCGCCTGTTGTTTGTTCATCATGACGCCGCGACCGGGATTGGCGCAAGGGCGTTCCGGGTGATAGAGCAGGCCGCAAATCGCCGTTCCATCCTCATCTTCCGGAAGCCATCAAGCTCGCCATGCCCGATCATCAGTTCGTTCTGACATTGTCCTGTCCGGATCGTCCCGGCATCGTTTCGGCGGTATCGACGTTCCTTGCCCATAACGGGCAGAACATTCTCGATGCCCAGCAGTTCAACGACGTCGAGACCGGTCATTTTTTCATGCGGGTGGTGTTCAATGCCGCCGATCTCGCGGTCAATCTGGCGGCGCTGCAGACCGGCTTCGGCGCCATCGCCGAACGTTTTGGCATGGACTGGCTGATGCGGGACCGCGCCAGCCGCCGCCGGGTCATGCTGCTGGTCTCGAAATCCGATCACTGCCTCGCCGACATCCTGTACCGCTGGCGCACCGGCGAACTCGAGATGATCCCGACCGCGATCGTCTCCAACCATCCGCGCGACACCTACAGCAATCTCGATTTCGGCGAGATCCCGTTTCACTATCTGCCGGTCACCAAGGAGACCAAGCGCGACCAGGAGACCGCGGTCTGGAATCTGGTCGGGGAGACCAACACCGATCTCGTGGTGCTGGCGCGCTACATGCAGATCCTGTCGGACGAGATGTCGGCAAGGCTGTCGGGACGCTGCATCAACATCCATCATTCGTTCCTGCCGGGCTTCAAGGGCGCGCGGCCCTATCACCAGGCCCACGAGCGCGGCGTCAAGCTGATCGGCGCCACCGCGCATTACGTCACCAGCGCACTCGACGAGGGCCCGATCATCGACCAGGACGTCGAGCGCATCAGCCACCGCGATACGCCCGAAGATCTGGTTCGCAAGGGCCGCGACATCGAACGCCGCGTGCTGGCGCGCGCCATGCGCCATCATCTGGAGGATCGCGTCATCCTCAACGGCCGCAAGACCGTGGTGTTCATGGACTGAGGCGCGGCATGATTTGTTTTGACGCGTTTTCCGACGCGAACCGGCACCCGCTTCGCTCGAAAACGCTTCAGTCGAACTTCGGATTGAAGGTTCTCGGATGCCAGCCGAAGTCGCGCACTGCCGGCGTGGAATCGAACGTCATGTCCTTCATCATGCGGATGCCCATGGCCACATTGGCGCCCGGAAACAGCGGCTTCCCCAGAAGGAAGCCGGCGCGCCACAGCAACGGCGGCACCGCGATGCTCCGCCGCGGCATCCTCAATCCGTCGAAAATCCGGCCGATCATCTCCCGGTAGGTGAGCGTCTCCGCCCCGGGCAGCGCATAGAATTTGTTGATCGCGGCACGGCTAGCGGCCGCGGCAAGCGCCCCGATCGCCAGATCCTCCGCATGCACCGGCTGGCGCAAACCCGGTGCTCCGCCGACCACCGGCATGAAGCCGAACCTGCGAATAAGCCGCGACAGCGGCGTGATATTGGTGTCGCGCCCCTCGGCGTAGATCAGCGTCGGACGCAATATCGTCCAGCCCACATTGTGCGCTTCGCAAGTCGCGGCGATTCTTCGCTCGGCATCGGCGAGCCTTGCTATCATCTCGCGCTCGGCTTCGATTTCCGTGTCCTGCTTGGTAATCACGCTGGTCGAACTGAAAGCGACAACCCGCTTCAATGACGGATTGAAGAGCCGGGGCAGGGCGTTGGCCAGAAGAATGGCGTCGGCGGTGCAAAACAGCGTTGCGAATGCCGGAAACTTCAGTGAATCCGGCTTCGCCAGATCGCCGTGGAACCAGTCGATCCCGGGAGCGCTCCGGTGCGATCGCGACAGGACAAGGGGCCGCTGGCCCACGCGCAGCAGGTGCTCGACGATATAGCCGCCGACCAGCCCCGTGCCACCAATGACCAGGCTTCTCGGTGGGTCAGTTTCGCTGCTGTTTGCGTTCACTTGGCGCACTCGCCCCGGGCAATTCTCGAATCGCCCCTTTGCACCGAGCGATCCTGCATTCTTAGTTGGTCGATAGCGGAACGCACAATTGTTATCGATGGGAGCGTGAAACTCGGTTCCTCGTCCTCAACGCCCGGGCCCCGGCATTGAAGCGTCGGGTTTGGCATCACCCCTTTCTGCGGCGGGCTGCAATCGTTTCCGCTCACGCTCTTGCATGAACTCGTCGTATTTCGCCGTGCCGGGCCTTGGCGGGGCATCGGCGGGCAAGCCGCCAGCCCATTGCGGAACGGCGTCGCCCATTCCCGCCGCGAGTTTTTCGTTGATGGATCCGCATCCGCCCAAGGCGCACGACGCCAGGGTGACGGCAAGGACGATGAGATGGTGCGGACCGATGGACATTTGCTTGAGATAGCCGACCTTGTGCGTGAATTCTGACGTGGTGTGCCCGATGCGCCAGCCTAACGTAACAGTAGAATTTGATAAAATTGCCTTAGGAGAGTAAAGTATCCAGATACCTCGAATTGGCTCAGAACGCGTGCCTGGCCTTGATGTGCTGGAGGCCGGGCCCGGGGGTAGCTGCCATGCCGCGCCGATATAGGACGTCATGCCGCGGCGGTACATGGCTGAAAGATCGTGGTTATGGTACGGCAAAAGCCGGGAGACTTCGGTTCGAAGCACGAAACCGACCAGGGGAGAGCGTTCATGTCGATTCGCACTGAGTTATTGTCGTTGGCAGCCACCGGCGTCGCACTCGCCGTCGCGGCTGGAGCGGCTCCGGCAAGCGCCCAGGAGAGCGTGAAGATCGGCCTGATCCTGCCGATGACCGGCGGCCAGGCCTCGACCGGCAAGCAGATCGACAATGCGGTCAAGCTCTACATGCAGCAGAAGGGCGACACCGTCGCCGGCAGGAAGATCGAGATCATCCTGAAGGACGACGGCGCGGTTCCCGACAATACCAAGCGCATCGCGCAGGAACTGATCGTCAACGACAAGGTCAATTTCATCGCCGGCTTCGGCGTGACTCCGGCCGCCCTTGCCGCGGCGCCGCTGGCGACCCAGGGCAAGGTCCCGCTCATCGTGATGGCGGCCGGCACCTCGATCATCACCGAGCGCTCGCCCTATATCGTGCGCACCAGTTTCACCCTGGCGCAATCCTCCACCATCATCGGCGACTGGGCCGCCAAGAACGGGATCAAGAAGGTCGCGACGCTGACCTCCGACTACGCGCCCGGCAATGACGCGCTGAACTTCTTCAAGCAGAACTTCACCGCCGGCGGCGGCGAGATCGTCGAAGAGGTCAAGGTTCCCCTCGCCAATCCCGACTTCGCGCCGTTCCTGCAGCGCATGAAGGATGCCAAGCCCGATGCGATGTTCGTGTTCGTGCCGGCCGGTCAGGGTGGCAACTTCATGAAGCAATTTGCCGAGCGCGGGCTCGACAAGTCCGGCATCAAGGTGATCGGCCCCGGCGACGTGATGGATGACGATCTCTTGAACAACATGGGCGATGCCGCGCTCGGCGCCGTCACCGCGCATCTTTATTCGGCGGCCCACCCCTCGGCGATGAACAAGGAGTTCGTCGCCGCCTACAAGAAGGCCTTCAACAGCCGTCCGGGCTTCATGGCGGTCGGTGGCTATGACGGCATCCATCTGATCTACGAGGCGCTGAAGAAGACCGGCGGCAAGACCGAAGGCGATGCGCTGGTCGCGGCGATGAAAGGGATGAAGTGGGAAAGCCCGCGCGGCCCGATCTCGATCGATCCGGAAACCCGCGACATCGTGCAGAACATCTACATCCGCAAGGTGGAGAAGGTCGACGGCGAACTCTACAACGTCGAATTCGCGACTTTCGAGGCGGTGAAGGATTCCGGCAAGACGAAGAAATGACGCGCGAAAGCGCGTCATCCTCGATGTGCAATTGCCCATCTTGGGCGCCGCTCTGCTCTATCCACGTCATGCCCGGGCTTGACCCGGGCACCACGTCTTTCCTTGAGGCGGCTGAAGGAAGACGTGGATGGCCGGGTCAAGCCCGGCCATGACGGCCTATAGGTTTCTGTCGCTGTTCGTCTTCCGGGCTGTGTCCATCTTATGACCACGCTGTTCACCATCCTGTTCGACGGCGTTGCCTATGGCATGTTGCTGTTCGTGCTGGCCTGCGGCCTCGCCGTTACGCTCGGATTGATGAACTTCGTCAATCTCGCCCATGGCGCGTTCGCCATGACCGGCGGCTATGTCTGCGCGGTGCTGGTCAACCAGTCCGGCTGGCCGTTCTTTGCGGCGCTGCCGCTGGCGTTCGTCGCGAGCGCTGCGATCGGCGTGGTGCTGGAACGCTCGCTCTACCGGCACCTCTACACCAGAAGCCACCTCGACCAGGTGCTGTTCTCGGTCGGCCTCGTCTTCATGTCGGTGGCGGCGGTCGACTACATCATGGGATCGTCGCGGATATTTATAAAACTGCCGGCGGCGCTGGAGGGGCAGATCGATTTCTTCGGCGTCGGCATCGGCCGCTACCGGCTGATGATCATCGTGATCTGCGGCCTGTTGACCGTGGCGCTTCAGCTGGTGCTGGCGCGCACGCGGTTCGGAAGCCGACTGCGGGCGGCGGTTGATGATCCCCGCGCCGCCAGCGGGCTCGGCATCAACGTGCCGCAGGTGTTTGCCTTTACCTTTGCGTTCGGCTGCGGGCTGGCGGGCCTCGGCGGCGCGCTCAGCGCCGAGATCCTCGGGCTCGATCCTTATTTTCCGCTGAAGTTCATGATCTACTTCCTGATCGTGGTCACCGTCGGCGGGTCCTCCAGCATCACCGGACCATTTCTGGCCTCCCTGCTGCTCGGGATCGGCGACGTCGCCGGCAAGTATTACGTGCCCAAGATGGGACCGTTCGTGATCTACACCATCATGATCGTGATCCTGATCTGGCGTCCGAACGGCCTGTTCGGCCGCACGGCTGCCCGATGATGCCGACGAGCGCGGTGAACGACGTCTCCACCGCTGCGATGGCCGGCAGCCGCTGGCGCATCAGCGAAGTCGTATTCTGGGTGCTGGTGCTGGCCTGTCCCTTCCTGTTTCCGTCGCGCTACCTGATCATGACCGATATCTTGCGGCTGGCGCTGTTTGCGTTGTCGCTCGACCTGATCCTGGGCTATGCCGGCATCGTCTCGCTCGGACACGCCGCCTTTTTCGGCGTCGGTGCCTATTCGGCGGGACTGCTCGCGCTGCACGGCATCATCAGCGAACCGGTGATTGCGCTTGTGGTCGCTGGCCTGGCGGCGATGGTGCTGGGCTTCTTCACCAGTTTCCTCGTCATCCGCGGCGTTGACCTGACAAGGCTGATGGTAACGCTCGGCATCGCGCTCCTGATGGAAGCGCTCGGCGAACGCTTCTCCAACGTCACGGGTGGCACCGACGGGCTGCAAGGCATCGAAATGCAGCCGATCCTCGGCATGTTCGCCTTCGACATGTTCGGCAAGACCGGCTTCTGGTATTGCCTGATCGTGTTGTTCCTGTTGTTCCTGCTGGCGCGGCGGATCGTGCATTCGCCGTTTGGCTTGTCGCTGCGCGCGATCCGCAACAACCCGCTGCGGGCGGCGGCGATCGGCATTCCCGTCAACCGGCGGCTGATCGCGGTCTATACGCTGTCGGCGTTCTATGCGGGCATCGCCGGCGCGCTGTTCACCCAGACCACGGCGCTGGCCTCGCTGGATGTGTTCGCGTTCGAAAAATCCGCCGATCTGATGCTGGTCCTCGTCATCGGCGGCACCGGATATCTCTATGGCGGGTTGATCGGCGCGGTGATCTTCAAGATGCTGCAGGAGGTTTTCCAGACCATCACGCCGCAATACTGGCTGTTCTGGATCGGGCTCGTGCTGGTCGTCATCGTTTTGGTCGGTCGGCCGCGCATGCATCGCTGGGCGCTGTGGCTGCCGAACCTGGTGATCCGGCGGTTTGCCGGGCGCAAGGCTGTCGTTGTGGTTCCCGAAAGTGACGCGTCATGACGGTTGCGCTGGAAACCAACGGGCTGGAAAAGCGCTTCGACGGCCTCAGGGTCACCCGCGACCTGTCGCTCAGGATCGAGCAGGGCGCCCGCCATGCGCTGATCGGCCCGAACGGCGCCGGCAAGACCACCGTCATCAATCTCCTGACCGGCGTACTCAAGCCCGATGCCGGGCGCATCCTGCTCGAAGGCAACGACATCACCGATCTGGCCGTCCACACCAGGGTGCTGCGGGGGCTGTCGCGCACCTTCCAGATCAACCAGCTTTATGCCGACCTGACGCCGCTCGAGACCATCGGGCTGGCGGTGTCGGAACGGTTGGGGCGCGGCAGCGACTGGTGGCGCCGGATGGGGACGCGCGACGACGTCAATGCCGAGATCGCGGAGAACCTGGCGCGGTTCCGGCTGCTCGACGTCATGAACGAGCCGACGGCGACCCTACCGTATGGAAAGCAGCGCCTTCTGGAGATCGCGGTCGCCATTGCCGCGAAGCCGCGCGTGCTGCTGCTCGACGAGCCGGCCGCCGGCGTGCCCGAGAGCGAGCGCCACGATATCCTTGCCGCCGTGGCGGCATTGCCGCGCGACGTCACGGTGCTCCTGATCGAGCACGATATGGATCTTGTGTTCTCGTTCGCCGACCGTATTTCGGTGCTGGTTGCCGGCGCGATGCTGGTGGAGGGCCCGCCGGACGAGGTGGCACGCGACGCAAGAGTGAAAGCGGTCTATCTCGGCGAGGCCGCCGATGCCTGATCTCCTCGCCATCGAAGGCCTGCGCGCCGGCTACGGCGAAGCGGTGGTCTTGCCCGGGATGTCGCTGCGCCTGCCGGAAAGCCAGGTGCTGGCGCTGCTGGGGCGCAACGGCACCGGCAAGACCACGCTGATCAATTCGATCGTCGGGATCACCCGCCGTTTCGGCGGCACCATCACCCTCGGCGGGCTCGACATCACCGCGATGCGGCCGGACCAGCGGGCGCGGGCGGGCATCGGCTGGGTGCCGCAGGAGCGCAATATCTTCCGCTCGCTGACGGTGGAAGAGAACATGACAGCGGTCGCGCAGCCGGGGCCGTGGACGGTGACAAAAGTCTACGAGATGTTTCCGCGGCTGCAAGAGCGCCGCAACAATTTCGGCAACCAGCTTTCCGGCGGCGAGCAGCAGATGCTGGCGATCGGCCGGGCGCTGACGCTCAATCCGAAGGTGCTGCTGCTGGACGAGCCGACCGAGGGGCTGGCCCCGATCATCGTCGAGGAACTGCTCGCGGCGCTCGGCACCATCACCCGGGCCGGCGGCATTTGCTGCGTTATTGTCGAGCAGAACGCGCAAAAGATTCTAGGGCTTGCCGACCGCGTTGTGATATTGGAGCGCGGCGCGATCGTCCATGACGGGGCAAGTAGCACGTTGAAAGCCGATCCCGCCGTACTGGAGCGCTTCCTCGGCGTCTCCGGCGCGACAGCACATTAGATTTCCTCGGGAGTTGAGACCATGCAGCGAACCAAAGCCCCTTTCCGCGCCGACGAGGTCGGCAGCCTGTTGCGGCCGCCGCGCATCAAGGAGGCGCGGGCCAGGCTGGAGAAGGGCGAAATCTCCGCCGACGAACTGCGCAAGGCCGAGGACATGGAGATCGAAAAGGTCGTGCACAAGCAGGCCTCGATCGGCCTGAAGCTCGCGACCGACGGCGAATTCCGCCGCTCCTGGTGGCATTTCGACTTTCTCGCCAAGCTGACGGGATGCGAACTGTTTCATCCCGAGACCGGCATCCAGTTCGCGGGGGTAGAGACCCGGCATGATGCGGTGCGGGTGATCGGCAAGCTCGATTTCCCGGACGACCATCCGATGCTGGAGCATTTCCGTTTCCTGAAAAAACATGCGGACGTCGCCCATGTGATGGCGAAGATGACGATCCCGTCGCCGGCGGTGCTGCACTTCCGCGGCGGCCGCAAGTCGATCTCCAGGGATGTCTATCCCGACCTCGACGTCTTCTTCGAGGATCTCGGCAAGACCTACCGCAAGGCCGTCAAGGCGTTCTACGACGCCGGCTGCCGTTACCTTCAGTTCGACGATACGGTCTGGGCCTATCTGTGCTCGCAGGAAGAGCTGCAGAAGGCCCGCGAGCGCGGCGACAATCCCGACGGTCTGCAGGAAATCTACGCCCGCGTCATCAACTACGCGATCGCCGAGCGGCCGGCCGACATGACCATCACCACGCATGTCTGCCGGGGTAATTTCCGCTCCACCTGGATTTCGTCCGGCGGCTATGAGCCTGTGGCCGAGACCATGCTGGCCGGCACCAATTACGACGGCTATTTCCTCGAATACGATTCAGAGCGCGCCGGCGGCTTCGAGCCGCTGCGCTATCTGCCGAAGGGCAACAAGATCGTGGTGGTCGGCGTCATCACTTCGAAATCGGGCGAACTGGAAAAGAAGGAAGACATCAAGCGGCGGCTGGAAGAGGCGAGCAAATTCGCGCCGCTGGACCAGCTCGCGGTCTCGCCGCAATGCGGTTTTGCTTCCACCGAAGAGGGCAACCTGCTGACCGAGGAAGAGCAGTGGGCCAAGCTCAAGCTCGCGGTTGATGTCGCCAACGAGGTGTGGGGGAAGTAGGGTTTCCCGTCGAGCTTCCTGGCGCCGTTTCACCGGTGCCAGGGCTCGGCATGGGTGACCAGGTACCAGTATTCGCCGAGTCCGGTGTAGCCCCATCGCTTGAGCTGGAAACGCCAGACCGCGACGTCGCGGCGTTCCATGACCTCCGCGGGCACGATGTACTGGTTGAGGCTGAGGACGCCTTTCTCGACGCGCGGCGCGAACACGAATCCGAACGGCAGCGGCGGCGCGACCGGGTGAAGCAGTCCCTGATAATATTCCACGCCGCTCTTCCTGACGACGGCATCGAAATCCGCCAGATGCAGGGTGGGGATGTCGTGGCGCAGGGGGGCGCCGTCCTCGACCACGAGGAAGCCCGACATCCTGCGGCCGCCGAAGACGATGGCTTCGCCCTGTTTCGCCGAGAGGCCGTCGGCTGCCAGGGCCCCGTTCGGAGAGAAGCGATGCGCGGCCCAGGGAATGCAGAAAAATAGCGCCGCCGCGACGATCAGGCCGAGCGTGCCGTAGCGTGACAGCGATGTCGGCGAGGAGGCCTTGCTCGGTTCCCCTGGCGTCAATCCCGCGCGGCTGAAGCCGATCGCAAAGAATAGTGCGATCAGCGGGTGGCTGGCGGCAAGGGTGCGCGGACCGTCGTCCACGAACACGATTGAAGCCGAGGTCACGATGCTGATCCAGAGCAGCGCCCAGAATGCAAGTTCAGGGGCCGCCGCGCGCCGCGCCGCGATGAAGAGGCCGATCAGGCAGACTACCGTTAGCGGTGTTCGCCACAGCCAGTTCGGCTCCTTGATTTCCGTTCCATTGCCCTTCCAGATCACTTCCGGAAACCGGGTCAAGAACGCTTCCGCGCCTTGAGCCAGCCTCCCGAGGAAGATGTCGGGCCGGGCGCGGATATTTTCCGCCGCCATGCCATATAGTTTCCCGATCAGCGCATTTCCCCTCAACTGAGGTGCGCCCTCCGCAGCGATCTTCCTGGGACAGCCTTCCCAATTCGTGCCGATCGAGAGGCCACAAAGCACGTAGGCGAAATTGCCGGTGGCCGGACTTGTTCCTGATCCATAGGACTTCTGCAGCAGCGAATTCAGCCCGGTGATGCCGATCAGGATGCCGATCGACACGGCGCCGATCCTGAGCTTCGCCCGGACGCCTCGTCCGAATTGCCAGACCAGCCACAACAGCAGGAACGGGATCGTGAACATGCTGCCAGGTCGCGTCATCAGCGCGATCGACGTCATCGCGAAGGCGATGAGTGCCAGCCTGACAGCGCCGGTGCGGAAGGATTCGATGAAGAAGGGAATAGCCAGCAAGGCCCAGAACAGCCCAAGCGGTTCGGTGAGTGTCGTGGGCACAAATGTACGTGTGTAGATGTAAGTCAGGCCGAAAAACGCTGTTGCAGCCCAAATCCCCCGCCACATTGCCAGCGCATAGGCGGCAAAGCAGGCGGCGGCGGCCAGCAGGCACGCCTGCAGAATCAGCATGGTGGTCAATGAGAACCCGCCCATCACCAGAAGCGCGGACCTGAACGCGGCAGCCAGCGGACGTCGCAGCGAAGTTTCGTTCCATAAACCGTCTTTCACCTGATCGTGGGCAGCCGTGTGGTAATTGCCTGCATCCGAAAACGGAATTAGCCCGCCGATATTTCCGAGGTGAAAGTCGCCCGCCCTGTCGATGCCGGCCCACATGGCGCTTGTGCAAAATATGAATGCGCTGGCTGCGATCGGGATTCCGCACCAGAACACAAGCCGAAGCAAGGTTCGCTCGCTTGACTCAATCGATCGGCGCAGGTTGGCATTCGAACTGCCGAGCCATGTCACTACCGCTCCGCATCCAGCCATCATCATGAGCAGGTGGCCGAAATAAAGCTCGTTTTGCGCGGCCCATTGCGCAACGGGCGACCATCGAATCAACGCGGTTGTCGGCAACGCCCATCCGTTGGCCCAGGCGTAGAGGCTGCAGGCTGCATACGCTGCCGAGCCGGCCAGGCCGAGCCAGCACAATCCTTGCAGTATCAGGTAGGGCGCCCGGACCAGGATCGATAGCGGTTGCTCGGCACGGCGGACCGCAATCGGGATCAGGGTATTCAACCGCTGCAAGAGCGATCCGAGCTTTCGTCTGTAGAGAAGCCCGCCGAGCAGTATGCTCGACACCGTCAAGACCGCGGTCACCCACGGACGAGGCTGTACCGGATAGCGAAGCGTTACGGTCGTTTCAGGTCCGTTGTTCGTCCCCGGAGGAAGTGAAAAGACGAGGGAAGGACCCCAGTGGCTGAAGCCGGATGTGGTGCCGTCCCGGATCGCACTGTGCGGGCTGTGGGGCGGACCGACCTTGCGGCCATCGACCTGCAGTTCGAGAAAGGATTCGAAGGGCTTCGCGCTGGTGTCCCCAATGAGCGGCTGCCTCCACCATGGTGTATGGGTGTCGTCGGGGACAGTTAGTATGAGTGATCTGGATGGCGGCCCGGCCTGGACTGCGAACGGTCCCGCGATCCTGAATTCGGTTTGCCAGACGCCGAACTGCAGTGCCAGCAGCCCCGCCGCCAGCAGGGCGAGCACCCAGAACATGAGTCTGGCGCCGAACACCATGCCCCGCCAGGTGCGGTCCGCGAATACCAGGTTCGCGGCGGCAATCCGGGAGAGCTCTGACGATCTCGGCATCGCTACAGCCGCTCCAGCACGACCGTCATGCGGAACGCCACATGTTTGGCGATATGGTCACGTCCGCATCATCTTCGACGTCACCGCCGTAAAAGTTCAAGCCGGGATGTGGCGCCCTCGCCCGCGAGACGGCAGCTGGGCTGAAATCCACCCCCACCCCGTATGACGGCTCCAGCGCGGCAAGCAACTCGCCACGACCGCGCCAGTGCGCCTGATCGTCGACGGTGGCTTCGACGTGTTCGAGAAATTCGCGTTTTCGCCGGCTAAACGGCTCCGACGACGCGGTGGGGGAGGTTGACGCCAGATTCATTGCGGCCTCGAAATTCTCATGACTGCCGTCTTGCCGCGTCGATCGGGATCAATCACGCAGAGTTGGAGGAATTCGAAAACTGCCCTGTCGGGGATAGGCCAGCCACAGGCTTGTCGCGGAACTTATAGCTTTTCGCAATATGGGAAAGAAGCCGATTCGGCGGTTCCGGTCATCCGTGTCAGGCGGCCATTTGGTTGCCAGGGTGCGGGGGAGGCGCCGATCTTGTGGCTCGCCTTCATCAAGAAATCCGGCTGAAGGCACATCAAACGACGAGGATCCTCGCCGATGGCCCGTGGACTGTAAATTCGAAGTCCTGCGGTTTACCGGCCCTTGTCCTCGGCCGCCATTTTCGCCGCAAGCTCCTTTGACAGCGTGTTGGTGAATACCACTTGGCCCCAGCGATTGAGATGCGAGGGGTTTGAGAAAAAAGCGGCAAACATGGCCCCCGGAGTCGGGAGGATGCGGTCGTTGCCGATGCCAAGCAGGGCGGCGATTTGCTTGGCTCGTTCGTCGCGTTGTACCTTGCTTTCAGCACGGAATGAGAAGTCCCGCACCGGGGATACGACGAGATAGACGCGTGTCTGCAGTGGGAGCGTCCCGATTGTTTTTCCGAGAATTTTCAATGCATCGGTGTACGGCTCGTTCCAGCTGAAATCTGTGGTCGTGCCGGCCGGCGGTGTCGCGGCGGGACGCAAGGCCTCGAGCGAGGGAATATTCAGGCCGGCATTTGGGTCGATGGCGCTGCCCTGGCGCGCCCGGATAGTGGAACGAAACTCTCCTTCGCTTCCATAGTACCTGCCGTAAGCTCCGGGCAACGGACTATAGATCAATCGGCCAATCCATTCGAACTCGAGGTAATCCAGCGCGCTGTGCGGAAAACGGAGGGAAGGACTTTGGGCCTTTCCGGCATTCTTCACGAATGCCGGCCAGAATTCCCAGTCCGTCTCGCGCCGGAAGGTGGCGGGGTGGAACATGAATACGAGCACCTTGGGCACTGCGTTTCGTTCAATCATTCCCGCCAGCATGTGCGCATATCCCGCAGGACCGACGTAACCGATCGAGCACAACGATTGGACCGGACGAAGCGCGAGGGTAAGCTCCATCGAACGCGGATCGATACCCATCAGGCATGAGCTGTCGCCGAAAAACGCGACCTCGGCGGCAGGAAGCGTGGCCGCGCGCTCGACCTGCTCCAGCGCAATGAAGTAATCGATTGTGTAACGGCGCATTCCGTCGGTTCGCGCCGGATTGCGCAAGTACAGCATATGCAACGCGCCGAGGGCGAGCAGACCGAGCGCCGCCAGCGGCAGCAACGCCCGCGCGAGCAGGCCGAGCGCGCGCCAGAAGCTCAGCAGCGACGCACGACACAGTACCAGCGGGCCGCTGGGGGCGCTGCCGGACGGTTCTGATTTATTGGGGCTCACCATTCGTTCTTCAAAACTGGAAGTAGATGAAGCTGGCCTGATAATGGCTAGCCATTGCCAGGCTCAGAATGACAAAGACCGTATAGGCCGGATAGGCGACCCAAGCCGGCGCTTCAACGAGAAAATAGTCTCCCTTCCTTTGCAGCAACCATTCCAGCAGAGCGAGAGGAATAGCGACCGTGCTAATTGCGGTCACCAGCGCCGCGTGAACCGGTGCCCATTCCCAATTTGAAAAAGCCACCGTCATGCCGGACATCAGTTCCCACGAATTCGCGCGGAACAGGAACCAGCCGGTGAAAACGATGGCCATGGTGGCGAGCCATCCCGCGAATTTCCCGACCATCGTCACCGGGACCGTCGACACCGGCAGGAAGCGCCATGCCACCAGGGCGACGCCGTGCAGCAGTCCCCACAACACAAAATTCCACCCCGCGCCGTGCCAGAGACCGCCGAGGCCCATCGTCACCAGCAGATTTCGGCTGGTCACCCACGCTCCACCGCGGCTTCCGCCCAGCGGGATGTAGAGGTAATCCCGCAGCCAGTTGCTTAGGCTGATGTGCCAGCGACGCCAGAAATCGCTGATCGAGACGGCCCAATAGGGGAACCTGAAATTCCAGATCAGATCGAAGCCGAACAGCAGGGCGGCGCCCTTGGCGATCAGGCTGTAGCCGCAGAAATCGGCGTAGATCTGGATGCCGAACGCGATGGTTCCGAGCACGACGCTCCAGCCGAATGGCTGGTCTACTACGAACAGCGAATCGACGATCGCGGCCATGCTGTCGGCGACGACGATCTTGAGGCAATAGCCGTACACCAGAAGCCAGACGGCGCGGCGCACCTTGTCGGCATCCAGCGTGCGGGGCCGTGAAAACTGGTCCAGCAGGTGCGTGGCGCGTTCGATCGGCCCGGCCACGAGCTGCGGGAAGAATGCCTTGAAGGCGAGAAACCGCACAGGGTCGTATTCGGCCTTGTGTTCGCCGCGCCAGACGTCGACGACGTAGGCGATGCCCTGGAAGGTCATGAAGGATATGCCGAGCGGCAGTAATATCTGCGCTGACGAGAGCTGCATCTTCACGCCGAACAGGGCGGCTCCGGACACCGCCGTGCCGACGAAAAAATTGAAGTATTTGAAGAAGGCGAGCGCCGCCAGCGAGATCGCAACGGCTATCCAGAGATAGACCTTCTTGCGAGAGGCATCCGGGGTGCGGTCAATGAGGATGGCGGCAACGTAATTCGCGATCGAAATTCCGAGCAGGAGAGGGATAAATCGCCAGTCCCAGGATCCGTAGAATACGTAGCTAGCAACCAGAATGATCCAATTCTGGAGCCGGATCGACGTCGCGAGGTGGTAGAGCGCAAATACGACGGCCATGAAGACTGGGAATTCGGCCGACACAAACGACATTGGAGAATTGACCCCTAGGACGGGCCATTTGTCGCGGTTCAACCCATGACGTCAAGCTCCGGAACCATTCAGTGCAGCTGCGGATTATCTGTGCTACCCGGGGGCCTTGGCGGTCGGGGCTCCCCGCCAACGCTCAGGCCCCTGGGCCGCCAACCCTCAAGCTCGTAGATTGCATTCTGGGAAGCAATGAGGAATCCTGAAGCGGGTCTACTAGAATCGCGCCGGCTGCGGTGTGGGCTTGGTCGAGCGGCAGGACGGCGTATGCAGTGGTGGTCAACATCGATGAAATGGTTTTATGCATTGGGCGTGGTGGTAGCGTCGTTTTCCATCACAATGTGGGCGATGAATTTTTTTTCTCCGCTCTGTCCGCAGGGGGATGTAACTGTCCTGACCAAGCCATTCGAAAAAGCGGGAGCGGTTTCGTGGTTTGCCACTGCGCCTTCCCTGGCCGAGATTTCTGATACCTCCAGTGCGCCGGCACGATCCAATGCCGTAGTGTGCGAGGACGGACTTGTGATGGGACCGGCGCACAGCGTGCACGCGGACATCGCGGCCAAGGGGGGCGGCCGTTTTTCTCACTGGAATACCGGTTTCGTGTTCTCGGCCAGCGACAATTCCGACCCGAACAAGAACGGGCGGACTTACTCGGCGGTTCGTCCGCGGTAGGTTTGGGCGAGTTGTACTCCTTTGCACATTGCGGTCTGCGCCCAGGACAGAAGTCCGTCCACCATGATCACACCAGCTACCAGTATCAGCGGCTCGATGGGCAGCGCATAACGCGGGAGGAAGACCGTGGTAGTGCTGGTCAGTAGCATCGATCCGTGGATCATCGCGCCGCAAAATCCGAGCGCACACCAGTGCCTCGATCCGCGCATGAGAAACGCCAGCGGGATCGCGAGAAATGTGACAACGCCTACCATGTAAATCAACCATTGCTGCGATTGGATCCGCCGAAAAATAACATCAAGGAAGGCGATGATGTGACCGGGCCATTGGTCGAGGGCCGCGAGATTCGGCATCGTTGGATCCTTGCTGATCGGTAGCTTCCACGCTTCGATCAGTTCAGTTCGTAACTTGCTGCCATTGATCGCCTCGGACTTGAATTTTTCCCTGAAGGGCGCGGTTGAGAGCATGACGGCACTCTGCCATGCGCCGACAAGCTGGTCGCGGACGACCATCAAATAGCCGACCGGCCGGTTCAGCACGGTTTGGAAAAACAGGTCGCGATAAATCTTGTCCAGTCTGCGGAAATAGGTTGCACTATCGGTGCTGCCGCGGGCCGCGATATCATCCGCGGCAAATCTGCGATAGATGGCGAAATCGGTGTCGCTCAGCCGGGTATTGTAGTTGTTGGTCGAGAACGCCACCCGCTCCGCCAGAGAAAGTGCAGCGTCGTATCTGGCGCGGTGCGGCAGCAGCGCTTGGGCCACTGTCAGCGCGTATTCGCGGTCCGCCGTGGCGGCATATTCCGGTTCGAACAGAAATGCGATGTGGGGAAACAGGACCCTGCCGATCTGCGATTGGGCTGTGTTGCCTCGAATCGCGAGATTGATCAGAATCGTGACGATGAGGAAGCAAGCCAGCGGTGCCACGGCCCACTTCAGCGCCCAACGAAATCTCGTTTTAAGAGCGATTGCGAGGAAGGTGATCCCGAGCGGCGCGAAGTATCCGGCCGGCCTTACGAACATGACGGCGACCGCTGTCGCTGCGACCGCGACGGCGTATCGCCTTTTCGGTTCCGAGATCAGGAAAAGGGCTGCGCCGAGATTGGCCAGCAACAGCGGAACAAACAGCGCTTCGCTCAGGATGCCTGTTTCGACGAAAAACATTGGCGTGTAGGAGAATAGAATGATGACCGTCGCGAGCCCGGCAGCCTGGCTGATCCGGTTCATCGCAAAGCCGACCAACAGACACGCTGTGCTCGTCGCAAGTAATTGGACGATGGGGACCCATACCAGGGAGCCGACGGCGCTGAGGAAGAACGGATAGCCGAGCGGCACCAGCGGCGACCATCCCAGATAGGTTGCGGAGTCGTAGCTGATTGCCACGTAGCCGAAGATCAGACGCGCCCAGGCAAGGAATACGACCGCAGCGAGCGCTGTCTGTGCGGTTTCTATCCAGCGCGGCGTTAGAGTCCTTCGCATCAGAAAAATCGTTAGCGGCAATACGACAAGGACCAGGAAGGAGACTGGTATCTCCACCCGGCGCGACAGCGTGTAGGTGCGGCCGTTCGTTCGAGGGTCGGTGTTGTCGCTTGAAGAAAAGACGAGCACGCTATCGGCGGTGCCCTTCCAGTGCGAGTACCGGCCGGCTCCGAGTTCAGCGATCTCCTTGTGAGAAGAGTGAGCCGGGCCCAGCGGTCTTCCGTCCTCCAAAATAATCAGGGTTGCATTGCGATTGTTCGGGCGGTCCGGTCCCAGGGACAGCGGATACGCTGGGTCGATCGGGTTTGCCACATAGTATGAGTTGGGGGGGCCGTTAAAAAGGATTTCGTTCGACTTCAGGGGCCGATCAAAGGACACGAATGGAATTGTGTCGATCACAAATATATAGAAGCAGACCGCCGTCAGCAAAGCCCCTACAATCCACGATCCCCGGCGCATTACTCCATTCCTCGCTCGGACAAGGTGCGTGCTACAAGTCATTGGCAGCGATCAGCACCGTGTTCAAATCTCGCTCAAGTCCTGATTTTAGTTGGTGCGGGTGCTACGATTGTGGAATTGCTCGGTATCTCAGCTTGAAACCCAAGCCGCGTTCGAACGTTTGCCAAGATGCCGCTTGTCTGCTTGATGATTCGCCGTCCCCACGACAACAGCATATCCGCGATGATCACGCCTGCGACCAGGATCACCGGGTCGATCGGAATTGCATACCGGGGAATGAACACGGTGACCGCGGTCGTCAGCAGGACCGAGCCGTGAATGATGACGCCGCAATACCCCAGCGCCAGCCAGTGCCGCGAACGCCGTCCGAACAACAATGCGATCGGGATGGCAAGCAGGGTCATGGCGCCGATGGCATAGATCAGCCGCCGTTGCGCGCGAATGCGCTTGTACTGGGCTTCGAAAAATTCGATGAACTGGCCCGGAAAGCTCTCGATCGCCGCCGTATTGGGGAGCAGCGCTTCCTCGCGGATCGGCATTTTCCAGTTCTTGATGACATTGACCCCCTCCTGGTATCTGCCGCGGGCCTCGGTGATGTAGGTTTGTGCGAACGGCCCCCCATCGAGCAGAACCCCCAACTGCCATCCCCCCAGGACCTGATCGCGAATGAGCGACAGGTAGCCTATTGGCTTGGCGTAGATCGTATCCAGGAAAAAGCGGATATAGATGCCCTCGAGCCTGCGGAAATCCGCGGCCGCATCCTGCGAACCTGTCTTTTTTTCCGAAGCGAGTTTGGCATAGACGGCCTTGTCCGTCGCCATCAGCCGGGTATTGAAGCCGTTCATCGAGTAGATATAGCGCTCGAGGCGCGAGGTTGCCTTGTCGTAATTTACGCGATGCGGCTTCAGTGCCTCATCGATCGCAATGGCAAATTCCCGGTCGGGGCCGGTCACCAGGCCGGGCTCGAACAGGAAGGCGACGTGCGGAAAGAGATTGCGTCCGACCTGCGACGGCGAGGCATTGCCACGCACCGCGACGTTGATCAGAAGCGTGGCTGCCGTCAGGACGATCATCGGAGCGACCGCCCATGTCAGCATCCAGCGAAACCGTGAGGCCACTGCGATCGCGAGAAACAGAGCCCCCAGCGGCACGAAATATCCCGCCGGCCGCACGAACATGATGAGCGCGGCGGTGAGCGCCAGCAGCATCGCATAACGGCGTTTCGGCTCATTGATCAGAAAGATTGCGGCGCCGACGTTGATCAGGACGAGCGGCGTGAACAGCGCCTCGCTCAGCAAATGCCCGGCGATGGAAAGCATCGGCACATAGCAAAGCAGGACGAACAGGGCGGCAAATCCGGCGGCCCCGTGTCCGGCAATTCGCGCAACCGCCAGCGCGAGAAACAGGCTGGCGCCGATCGTCAGCGTGACCTGCACGGCGCTTGTCGCGGTAAACGTTCCGGCCAGGGTCTTGATGCCGCTGAGGAACATGGGATAGCCCAGCGGCACCAACGCCGACCATCCGGTATAGGTCGTCGAGTCCGGGCTGAGCGCCAAATGCCCCGACAGCAGCCAGAGCCAGGCCACGGCTGCCGCCGCGGCCAACGCAACGGTCAACCAGCCCAGCCATGGCGACAGCAGCCACTGCAGGATGAGCGCCGAGAGCGGGAGCACCACCAGCACGAACAGCAACATGGAAACCTGCGGCTGCGCGACGACCGTGTAGGTTCGGCCGTTGCTGCGGGGGTCGGTGTTGTCGCTGGTCGAGAAGATGACGGTACTTTCCTCGCCGCTCCCCCAATGCGAATAGCGCCCCTCGCCAATGCTGGCGATATCGCCATGCATGGTGTGCGCGGGACCGAGCTTCTTTCCATTCTCCAGCACATCGAGCGCCGAGCCCCATGGCTGGGCCGGGTTGTCCCCGCCGATTTCGAGAAGCGGTAGGGAAGGCGACTGCCTCAAGACCACGTAATACGAATGGTGGCCGTTTGAACCGATCTCGGCCGGGTTCAGGGTCTGAACGACCGGGGCGGCAAAGCGAAACGTGGCCGGACCGAAAACGGCAATCCAGCTCGCAATAAAGGCGAGTCCCAGTACAAGGCGCAGCAACCAGCGGGGAAACGTCATCGTGTTCCCACCACGCTCCAGCTGTAACCATGCCGGTGATGGGTACGAACATTTCTGAAGCCATTGTTCTCCAGCAGGGCCCGCGCCTCGTCCTCGCGATAATACTTCGCATAGGCGGGATTGAGTTGGTCGTAAATCACCAGCCGCCGCTTGTCGGGAGCCAGCCGGCAATAGACGGTCTGCATATATTGACGCATCGGAAGCGGCAGGACCCGCGAAACCGCCGTGTAGCCCATCGCGACGAAATCGAGGACGTGGCACAGCAGGGCGAGGAAGCGATGCGGCATTCGTTTGGTGAGGGCCCGCAGTGGCTCCACCACAGCCAGATAAGTCCCGTTGCCTTCCCGACCATAGAGCCAGACCATCATCGTTCCTCCCGGTCTGAGCGCGCGTCTGGCGGCATCGACGATGGGCCCGGGATTCTCGACGTGATGCAGGACGCCGATTGAAACCACGAGATCGAAATCGCGGCCCTGCGGAATCGCCAGGCCGTCGCCGCGGATCACCTCGACCTTGCCGGCGCGATCGGCGGTATTGGCTGCGACCACGGCAAAGGATTCCGACGGTTCAAGCGCGGTGACGTGCGCGGCGCCGGCGTCCAGCAGCATGTTGACGATGCGGCCTGTTCCGGATCCGATATCCGCGACGGTGCGGCCGCGCACGTCGTCGACATCAAGCAGCGGCGCGCAAATATCGCTGAAATACGCCAGCGAACCATAGTAGCCGGAGTTGTCGGTATAGCGCGTCCACTGGTCACCGAAATCGCCGATCGTGCGCTGATCGATTTCCGAGCCGGGCTTCGCCGGTTGCGAGCCTGTCATTTTCGTCTCCGCGCCCGGTCCATCGCGCATGGGTCCTGATTACGTGCGAGTGGCCAGATAAAGATAGTTCATTCCGTAGACAAACCGCTTGATCGAAACCTGGCCGAAACCGGCTTCGGCAAAGAGCCGCAGCATCTCTGCGCTGTCCAGTCCCATTACCTCGCCCTCGGCGATGTCGCGATGCTTGTCCTCGCTGTACCACCAGATGGCATGACCGACGTCGCCGATCAGCCGTCCGATCATCGTCGCGACCACCTGGCCGCCGGGCTTGAGCACCCGATGCGCCTCCTTGAGCGCGCCGATACGCTCCGGGATGTGATTGATGCAGGCGATGAAGCAGACGGTATCGAAACTTCCGGTTTCGAAAGGGAGGCTGTCCGAGGACGTGATCTTCAGCGTATCGCCGCCCCAGTCGACGACATCGACGCCGACACTGTTGGCCGCGTCGGCGATGTTGCCGCCGGAGCGGAGCTGCGTTTGCCGGTAGAGACGCACCAGCGCGTTGTCCCCGGCGCCGATGTCGAGAATTCGGCCCCGCAGATGCGGCAACACGGCGGCATAGCGTTCGGCACGCAGCGAGGTCAGATGCAGCCGTTCGCTTTGCGAATCGGGAAGCAGCACCATCCGCAACGGGGCGCCCGCGAAATCCCATGCCGACTGCAGCACGCTCTTGCGCGATACCAGCGCCCAGTCGGGCGGGAGGGTTCCGTCATGCGTCGTGGCCGTTGGTTTCATGATGGACCCGTGTCTCTTTCCGTTTCAGGGCGGCGAACAGGTGGACATTCGAGCTCCGGCGCGATGGCCTTCGCTCGCATGGCCTGCAACAGTGGCCAGGCGAAGATGGCGCCGGGAATGCTGGCCGCCAGATTGCAAAGACCGATGCTCAGTCCGAGGGCGATGGCGTCAGAGTTGACCAGGACGCCGCCCGGCACCAGCAGGGCGGCGAGCGCGATCTCCCGCGAACCGAAACCAGCATAGAAGATCGGAACGACCTGGGAAAGATAGACGGCCGGCGTCACAGCGAGCGCAATCCAGAGAGGAACCCGCAAGCCGAGACCAAGACCGAGCAGTACCAGCATCGCGGCGAACAGGCCAATGCTGGCGGCAGCGAGGCCGAGCTGCCAACCGAGGCCGCGGCGCGTTGCGATGTGTCCGATGAACCGTCGCATCGCTTCCGCCACGGCTCCGAGAAACCGCGGGCGCCAGGCCAACCCGAAGCCCGCCACTGCGAGAGCCAGCAGCAGTCCGCCAAATGTTGCCGCCTGCGCCATGATGAGCGCCCCGGGCCAGTCGACTGCCATCTGCACGGGAAGCAGCAGCAGGCCGAACAATGCAAATCCGGCGACCGCCAGCCCGCGGTCCGCGATCACGGCCTCCACCGCCTTGCCTACGGGCATTTTCAGCAGCTTGCGTGACACCAGCGCCCGCATCGCATCCGCAAGTGCGCCGAAGGGGAGAAAATGCGCACTGAAGAGCGTCAGGAAATTGAGTTTGATCAGCGGAAAAAATGCCACGGGATCGTCAGGGCAGAGGGCTTGAAGCACCGCCTGATAGCGCAGGGTGGCGATTGCGATGCTCAGTACCATCAGCGTCACGGCAACCGCGAAGAAACCGGGCCGCATGGCGGACAATTGCCGCAGCACGAGGCCGGAATCGACCACAGATGATATCAGCCAAAGCAGCAGTGACGTGAATAACAATGGTGCCGCGGATCGGGCAACCAGCAAGAGACGGCTCAAGTCAGTCCCCGCGGATTTTTCCCCACGCCGTCATCTTTCCGCGGCAGCACGCGATCGGACGTGATCGTCTCATACTGGGCGAGCCGCATCTGGCTGAGCTGGTCGGCGATCAGCCCCAGCATTCCCGTCATGAGGCCGGCGAGCAGCAGGAAGATGCCGAAGGTCGGAAATCCCCCGCCCGTGACGACGGCCACCGCCGCGCTGTAGACCCCGCCAACGCCGAACAGTGCCAGCGAGACCGGCAGAAAAATACGCATCGGAGCGAACAGCATGATCACGCGCATCACCAACAGCAGGCTGGCGAAGCCGGCGCGCAGCGTCACCTTGCTGGTTCCGATGCGGGCCGCGAGTTCCACGGGATGGTATCCGATCGGATAGCCGCGCTCGAGCATCACCAGCAGGCTGGTCATCGACGCGCTGTAGCCGTTAGGCAGCAATGGCAGATAGCGGCAGATCACGTCGGTGCGGAACACGCGCAGCCCGCAATTCATGTCGCGGCCGCCGCGAAAACCGAGCGAGCGGGCGAGCAGCAGGATCACCGCCTTGCCGACGCCGCGCACCGCGGAGGTGCCGCCGGAGATTCGCTGTCCGATCACGGCCGCCAGCCGGGCCTGGCGCATCGCGTGAATCATCGAAACCAGATCGCTGACGCGATGTTCGTTGTCGGCGTCGAACCAGGCGAGCAGGGGACGGTTGGCGCTTGCCATTCCGGTCTTCAGCGCCGCGCCATATCCCCGGTTGAAGCTGTGCCGGATCAGCGTCACGCGCGGATGCTTTTCCACCAGTTCGGCGGTACCGTCGGTCGAACCGTCATCCACCACGATGATTTCCGCGCCGGGCAATGCCAGCAAAAGCTGTTCGAGCGTCGGACCAATCCCGCCCACTTCGTTGAACGCAGGAATAATGACCGAAACGTCATCGAACGGTTCCAAAGTCTTGTCCTCAAACGGATCGGAAGGGAGCGGGCTAGACATTGGCCGTCGTGCGCCACGTCGCCAGGGTCAGCAAGGTCCAGAGGGTGTAACTAGAACGCGAATTTCCGTCAATGTGCGCCCGCCACATGCCCCGCACGGCGTCGGCCTGCAGGAATGGGGCGAGACAGTCGGCCTCCTTGTCGAGCAGCCTTTCCCCCAGCGGCCGCAGGCCGCGCCGCAAA
This sequence comes from Pseudomonadota bacterium, assembly GCA_040390145.1. Classification (GTDB taxonomy): domain Bacteria; phylum Pseudomonadota; class Alphaproteobacteria; order Rhizobiales; family Xanthobacteraceae; genus Bradyrhizobium. The sequence goes on along the minus strand of JAZJYY010000097.1, from coordinate 71,891 downwards.
TAGCTCGCGACCGGAATATTGAAACCCTTCTTGCTGCCCCGCGTCACACCTTCCGGCAGGCCCTGCTTTTCGAGATAGGCCCGCAGCAGACGCTTGTCCGGACCACGCAGCGGACTGATCAGCGCGGTATCGAGGCTGTTGGCGAATTCCATGATGCGCCGGTCGAGGAACGGCACCCGCACCTCTACGCCATGCGCCATGCTCATCGAGTCGGTCTTCATCAGCATGTCGCCGGGAAGATAGTAGCGCTGATCGCCGACCAGTGCCTTGTCCATGGCCGAGCCCTCGGTGCCCAGCGCCGCCGCGTACTCGTCGAGCGCGTCGTTTTTCCGATCGACATGCTTCATTCCGGTTCCGTAGAGGCTGTCGATCTGGTCCGGATACAAATATCGCCGCCATTGCGGATGCGGCTGGTTTCCGCCGTTCGCCACGCCGGCAAGCAGTCGCGCCAGCTTTTCCGCCGTTCCCACCTTGGCCGAGCTCGTTGCCGCCTTCGCAAACAGGGCCTCCGAAAGATACCGCATGACGGATTTTGGCAACCACGGCCCCACCGCCGTGGCAACGCGCGTGGCGCGATAGGTCTCGTAGCCGGCAAAGAACTCGTCGGCGCCATCGCCGCTCAGCAGGACGCGGACTTCCTTGCCGGCCTTTTGGCACAGCGAGTAGAAAGCCAGTGCGCTGGAATCCGCCAGCTGACCGTCGAACTTGGCGACGACGTCCAGGAAACGGGCCTCGATGTCGGATTCGGTATCGATCGAAACAAGATGCTGGCGGAGCCTGGCGTGTTTGGCGGTGATCGCGGCAAGTCCGCTCTCGTCGAAGGCGGCCTCGCCAAAAGTCGCGGTATAGGCGGAGAGGTCGGAGCGCTTGGGAAGCGCGGCCGCGATCAGCGCGCTGTCGATTCCGCCGCTTAGCAGCAGGGCCACCGGCACGTCGCTGATGAGCTGGTCGTCGACCACTTCCGGCCAGAGCCGGTCGAAATCGGCAAGCGCCTGCTCCAGGCTGGTGATCTTCCCGCTGCGCTGCGGTTGCCAGAAGCTTTCGACGCGCCAGCCGTTGCGGTCCGCGACCAGCGTGCTCCCTGGCGGCAACGGTACAATGCCGTCGATCAGGCTGCGGGCCGGACCGGGGTAACCCTGCGCGAAGAATCGGTGCAGGCTTTCCGGTGCAAGCTGCCGCGGCTGGTCGTCCAGTGCGAGCAGTGCCTTGATCTCGCTGGCGAAGCGCAGCGAGCGCCCGACGAAGGAAAAATAAAGTGGTTTGATCCCGACGGGATCGCGCGCCAGGATGAGACGCTCGTTCTGCCGGTCCCAAAGCGCGATGGCGTAGATGCCCTCGAATTTCAAGAAGGCATCCTTGCCCCAGAACCGGTAGCTCGGAGCGATGACTTCGGTATCGCAGGACGTGTGAAACGCGGTGCCCGCGGCCTGGGCCAGCTCGCGCCGAAGGCCGGCGTCGTTGTAAAGTTCGCCGTTATAGGTGACGGCGATGCCGGCTTCCTTGTCGATCATCGGCTGTGCGCCGGCCGGTGACAGGTCCCGAATCGCGAGCCGGCGGTGGCCGAAGCCGACATGGTCCTCGACCCAGACCCCGGAACCATCCGGACCCCGGTGCGCCAGCGCATCGGTCATTTGAACGAGACGCCTGCTGTCGACAGGCTCGCCGCCAAAATTCACGATACCGGCTATTCCGCACATTCAATCGATTGCCTTTGCCCGGGGGACGCCGTGCCGTACCACGGCACCAAACGCCGCGCCACCGATGGCCGGTGCGGCGGGGATCGGACAAGGGAACCGGTGGAGAGCTCAGGGCTTCTCAGCCAGATAGACCTCGCCGAGCAACGACGAGTTCGACCACGGCACCTGTTTGGTCTTGGTCGCCGCGACCACTTCGGCGCGCACACGGGTCAGCATCTGCTGCACCTCAAGTCCGGGCGTGCCGATGTGGCGCGACAATGCCGCCGAGAACGGGCTGTTGGCGCCTTCGCCGTCCAACGCCACCTGTCCCGGCGCGGTGGCAAAAGCGATCAGCGTTCCCGCGCCCAGCGAGGCACCGGCGCCCAGCGTCGCCGGCGCCGCCAGTCCGGACCCTGATTCGATGGCGCGGTTCGGCGCGGCGGAGGCGACCCGCGGCGCCATCGGATTGTTGCGGCAGGCATCGAGGATCAGGATGTTGGTGCGGACCTGGTCGTCGAGACCGGCCAGGATCGTATCCATATCCATCATTGCCTCGGTCGTGGCGGCGCCAGCCTGCAGCCGAACATCGATCGGGACGAGATAGTTGCGGCCATCGATCTGGACGCCATGGCCGGCGTAATAGACCACTGCTACCTGCGCCCGCACCGCTTCGCGCAGGAAGTCGCGGATTACCTTTTGCATTGCGACGCGGTCGAGATCGACGCCCTCCGATACGGTGAAGCCGATGTCGCGCAAGCTGCGTGCGATCGCGCGTGCATCGTTGGGCGGATTGGGCAGCGCCTTGACGTAGGCATAGGCGCCGTTGCCCATCACCAGCGCGACGCGGCGAGCGTTACTTGCCGGCAGTTGCGGCGGCGAGGCTGCCGTTGCTTCCGCCTTCGGCTCGGGTGCCGCAGGGGCTGCCAGCCCCGCTGGCGGGGCGGGCAGGGAAGGCGCGGCGGGCTCCGACAGCAGAGCGAGGCGGACTTTTGCCGTGGCCTGATTGGCCTTGCTGCCGGCATCGACGGCGACGCCTTCGAGTGTGGCGGCAAAATCCTGCCGGGCTCGCTCGTAGTCGCCCTTGGCCTCATAGGCGAGGCCGCGCTGGGTGTAGGCCGTTATCAGCACGCTGCCGGGCGGCGTCATGATGTTGACCGGCGCCCTGGCCCTGGCGAGCCGGATCGCCTCGGTGCCGTCGGCGATGGCGCGGTCGAAGTCGCCCTTGGCGCGCCAGATCACGGTGCGGTTGTTCAGCGGAGAAGGCAGGGTCGGGTTGACCCGGATCGCTTCGTTGATGTCGGCGAGCGCGCCGTCGAGATCGCCCAGCGCCTGTTTCGATGCGCCGCGGTTCTGATACGTAAACGCGTCCTTCGGGCCCAGCCTGATCGCGGAATCATAGTCGGCAATCGCCCTGGCGTAATCGCCCTTGGAGCGAAAGGCATTGCCGCGGTTGTGGAAGATGATGCCGCTCGGCGGACCGATCCGCAGCGCGTCGTTGAAATCCGATATAGCGATGTCGTACTCGCCCTTGTCGTAATAGGCCGAGCCGCGCAGATTGTAGAGCGCGATCTGTCCGGGGTGCAGCCGCAACGCTTCGGTGGCGTCCGCAATCACCTGCGAATAATTGCCCTTCTTGTTCCAGCCGACGGCGCGCCAGAAATGGATCGTCGCCAGTTTTTCGCCGGAGAATACTTTCAGCGCGATGATCTTGTTGCAGGCATCGATCTGCTGGTCGGCAGGCGTCGTCTCGGTGGTGCAGAGCGGCCCGAGCTGCGCGCGGGACTGCGCGGAGGCAGGGACGGAGCACAGCGCGGCTGCGGCGAGGGTGAGCATCAGAATCGAACGGCGCATGAAATCCCCGGGGCATTGAACAGTCTGCAGCGGTTGGTTGCCGGCGGCGGTCCGCCGGTTCATGGCGCCGCATTTCCAACAGTGGGCAGATGGTGGTACGAAACCCACGCGATCCCGCGCTGCCCACCCGCCTGTCCCAAAATCCCGGCTTCATGAAAAACGACCAGATCCTCGCCCTGATCTCCGAATTCTGCCGGCAGGCGGATATGGCGGAATCGACCTTCGGGCGCCGCGCCGTCAATGACGGCAAGCTGGTGCACCGGCTGCGCGAGGGCAAGCGCATCACCATCGATACGCTAGAGCGGATTCAGGCCTATATCGCGGCTTCCACGCCCGGCGGGCTGCCGCCGCCGCGCGGGCTCGAGGTGCCGCCCGAGAAACGCGACCCGAGGGGCAATTTCCGCTTTTTCGAGAACCGCCAAAAGTACCTGCTGTTCGTCCATACCTGCAGCGAAAAGCGGGTGATCGCCGAACGGGTGGCGCTGGAACTCGGCAGCATCCACCCCCGGCCGCCGGCGCTGCGGGTGTTCGATGCCGGGGTCGGCGACGGCACGGTGCTGGCGCGGGTGATGCGGTCGATGCACGGCCGTTTTCCCCATATGCCGTTCTATATCGCCGGCAAGGAGCTCAGCGTGGAGGATGTCCGGCTGACCCTGGACAAGGTGCCGGACCGCCTGTTCGAGCACCCCGCGACCGTTTTCGTGCTGACCAACATGTATTACGCCGAGGCGCCCTGGCTGACGCCGGCTTCGCCTGCGGCCGCCGCGGGCATGATCTGGCACGAGGTGGCCCTGCAGGGGGCCTCCTCGGGCGAATTCGAGGCCCAGATCGCCGAATTGGGGCCGTTTCTGGAGCAGAACTGGCGGGCCAATGTCAGCCCGCGCTCGGGCATGCCGGTCTACGAGCGGCCGGTCGCCATCGTGCTGTACCGGGAAGACCACCGGTTTTTGCTCGATTCGATCATCCCCCGGGCCGGCCGGTCCGAGGCCAATTTCGACCTGATCATCGCTTCGCAGCCCTACCGGGCCAAATCTTCTGTGAATTTCCGCGCCAAGCGCATCATAGCACCGCTGGCCCGGGCCCTGCGGGCCGGGGGCCGTTTGATCGGAATTCACTCCCACGGGCAGGATCCGGGGCTGGAGATTATCCAATCGGTCTGGCCGGGAGAAAATCCTTTCGCGGTGAGCCGTCATGAGCTATTGCGCGCGGTGAAATACGAGCTGGGCTCGGCTGCACGCGACCTTAACTTTAATGCATATGCCGATAACCGCTCGATCTTCCGATATGATATGGAAGCGCTGCCCAACGAGGTCACCGGCTCGATCGGAACCTCCACGGCCTTTGCAGCGTGGAACGCGGCGGTGTATGTCGCCCAGATCGAAGACGACCGGTTGACGGAAATGACAGAAAGCGGCCGCACTCTCGATGCCACCAGGGACGTTCTGCGCAAGCATAACGGGCTCTGGTTTTACGATGAATCCTACGTCATCTCGCGCCGTCGCGACTGACACTTCAGGCACATTTTTGATAACGACCGCCGAGGTGGCGGAAAAGGGGTTGGTTGATGCGCGCGTCTTATCTGTTCACCAGTGAGTCGGTTTCCGAAGGTCATCCGGACAAGGTCTGCGACCGGATTTCGGACGAGATTGTCGATCTGTTCTTCCGCGAAGGCCAGAAGGCGGGCTTCGATCCCTGGGCGATCCGGGCGGCCTGCGAAACCCTCGCCACCACCAACAAGGTGGTGATCGCCGGCGAGACCCGCGGTCCCGCATCCGTCACCAAGGAGCAGATCGAAAGCGTGACACGCGCCGCGATCAAGGACATCGGCTACGAGCAGGAAGGTTTTCACTGGGAGAAGGCCGACGTCGAAATCCTGCTGCACCCGCAATCCGCCGACATCGCGCAGGGCGTCGATGCGCTGCAGCCGGGTACCAACAAGGAAGAGGGCGCGGGCGACCAGGGCATCATGTTCGGTTACGCCACCAACGAGACCCCCGACCTGATGCCGGCGCCGCTGTTCTACGCCCACAAGATCCTGCGGCTGATCTCGGAAGCGCGTCACTCCGGCAAGGAGAAGGTGCTGGGCCCGGACTCCAAGAGCCAGGTCACGGTGCAATACGAGAACGGCAAGCCGGTCGGCGTCACCCAGATCGTGGTCTCGCACCAGCATCTGGTCGAGGACATGTCGTCCAGGCAGGTCCGCGACTGCGTCGAGCCCTATGTTCGCCAGGCGCTGCCGGAAGGCTGGATCAGCGACAAGACGGTCTGGCATGTCAATCCGACCGGAAAATTCTTCATCGGCGGTCCCGACGGCGACGCCGGCCTCACCGGCCGCAAGATCATCGTCGACACCTACGGCGGTGCGGCCCCGCATGGCGGCGGCGCCTTCTCCGGCAAGGACCCGACCAAGGTGGACCGTTCGGCCGCCTATGCCGCGCGCTATCTCGCCAAGAACATCGTCGCCGCCGGCCTCGCCGGCCGCTGCACGCTGCAGCTCGCCTACGCCATCGGCGTGGCCCGGCCGCTGTCGATCTATATCGACACCCACGGCACGGGACAGGTCTCCGAGGACAAGCTCGAAAAGGCCGTGGCCGAGGCGATGGACCTGACGCCGCGCGGCATCCGCAAGCACCTCGACCTCAACAAGCCGATCTATGCCCGCACCTCGTCCTACGGCCATTTCGGCCGTACACCCGACAAGGACGGCGGTTTCTCCTGGGAAAAGACCGACCTGGCCGACGCGCTCAAGCGCGCCGTCTGACTTTCTCCGTAATCATCATGCGTATTCCGGAAAGCACTTCTGCTTTTCGGAATATGCCTTTTAAGGGATCAACCACATGACCTCCGCCGCCAAGAAGCCCGCCTTCACCGATTACATCGTCAAGGACATTTCGCTCGCCGACTTCGGCCGCAAGGAAATCTCGCTGGCCGAGACCGAGATGCCCGGCCTGATGGCGACGCGTGAGGAATACGGCCCGAAGCAGCCACTGAAGGGCGCGCGCATCGCCGGCTCCTTGCATATGACGATCCAGACCGCGGTGCTGATCGAGACGCTGGTGGCGCTCGGCGCTGACGTCCGCTGGGTCTCCTGCAACATCTATTCGACCCAGGACCACGCCGCGGCCGCGATCGCGGCGGCCGGCATTCCCGTGTTCGCGATCAAGGGCGAGAGTCTGGTCGAATACTGGGACTACACCGCCCGGATGTTCGACTGGCACGGCGGCGGCACCCCCAACATGATCCTCGATGACGGCGGCGACGCCACCATGCTGGTGCATCACGGCCTGCGCGCCGAGCAGGGCGATGTCGCGTTCCTCGACAAGCCGGAATCGGACGAAGAGGAAGTATTTTACGCGCTGATCAAGCGGCTCCTGAAGGAAAAGCCCAAGGGTTATTTCGCCGAGATCGCCAAGAACATCAAAGGCGTCTCGGAAGAGACGACGACGGGCGTACATCGCCTCTATGAGATGCAGAAGAGCGGCAAACTGCTGTTCCCGGCGATCAACGTCAACGACAGCGTGACCAAATCGAAGTTCGACAACCTCTATGGCTGCCGTGAATCGCTGGTCGACGGAATCCGCCGCGGCACCGACGTCATGATGTCCGGCAAGATCGCGATGGTCGCGGGCTTCGGCGACGTCGGCAAGGGCTCGGCCGCCTCGCTGCGCCAGGCCGGCTGCCGCGTCATGGTCTCCGAAATCGATCCGATCTGCGCGCTGCAGGCGGCGATGGAAGGCTATGAGGTCGTCACCATGGAAGACGCGGCGCCCCGCGCCGACATCTTCGTCACCGCCACCGGCAACAAGGACATCATCACCATCGAGCACATGCGCGCGATGAAGGATCGCGCCATCGTCTGCAACATCGGCCACTTCGACAACGAGATCCAGATCGCGCATCTGAAGAACCTGAAGTGGGACAACATCAAGCCGCAGGTCGACGAGATCACCTTCCCCGACGGCAAGCGGATGATCCTGTTGTCCGAGGGACGCCTGGTGAACCTCGGCAACGCCATGGGCCACCCGTCCTTCGTGATGTCGGCGTCGTTCACCAACCAGACGCTGGCGCAGATCGAACTCTGGGCCAACAACAAGGACGGCAAGTACAAGAAGGAAGTCTACGTGCTGCCGAAGTCGCTGGACGAGAAGGTGGCCCGGCTGCACCTCGCCAAGATCGGCGTCAAGCTGACCGAACTGCGCAAGGACCAGGCCGACTATATCGGCGTCAAGCAGGAAGGCCCGTTCAAGAGCGATCACTACCGGTATTGATTTAAAGTCGTCATTCCGGGTTCGCTCGCTGCGCTCCCGCCCCGGAATGACGCTGAAATTTCCCAATGCCCGGCCTTGTGCCGGGCATTGACGTCTTTACAGTCGGTGCGAGCGGCAGGAGACGTGGATGGCCGGGGCGAAGCCCGGCCATGACGGCGGGGAGGCCACCATGCCAGCAGAACACTTCGACGTCCTGATCGTCGGCGCCGGCCTGTCCGGCATTGGCGCAGGCTATCACCTGCAGCAGAAGTGCCCGGGCAAGAGCTACGTCATCCTCGAGGGCCGCGGCTGCATCGGCGGCACCTGGGATCTGTTTCGTTATCCCGGCATCCGCTCGGACTCGGACATGTTCACGCTGGGCTATTCGTTCAAACCGTGGGTCGAGTCCAAGGCGATCGCCGACGGGCCGCGGATTTTGAACTATGTCCGCGAGACCGCGGCCGAGAACGGCATCGACAAGAACGTTCGTTTCCACCATCGGGTCAAGCGGGCGTCGTGGTCGACGCCGGAGGCGCGCTGGACCGTGGAGGTGGAACGCAGCTCGGGCGAGGGCGGCACCGAGCTGGTGCGCTTCACCTGCGGTTTCCTGTTCATGTGCTCGGGCTATTACAAATACGAGGAAGGTTATACGCCGGAATTTTCGGGACGCGACGATTTCGCCGGCCGCATCGTGCATCCGCAGAAATGGACCGACGACATCGATTACGCCGGCAAGAAGGTGGTGGTGATCGGCTCGGGCGCGACCGCGGTGACGCTGGTGCCGGAAATGGCAAAACAGGCGGCGCATGTCACCATGCTGCAGCGTTCGCCGACCTACGTGGTGGCGCGGCCGGCGGAAGACCCGGTCGCCAACAAGCTACGGGCGAAGCTCCCGTCAAAGCTCGCCTATCATCTGATCCGCTGGCGCAACGTGTTGTGGGGCATGTTCTTCTTCCAGCTCTCCAAGCGCAAGCCGGAGAAGGTCAAGAACCTGATCCTCGGCGGCGTCAGGATGGCGCTCGGCCCGGACTATGACGTCGCCACCCATTTCACCCCGCGCTACAATCCCTGGGACCAGCGGCTCTGCCTGGTGCCCGATGGCGACCTGTTCAAGGCGATCCGGGACAAGCGCGCTTCGGTGGTCACCTCCGAGATCGATCGGTTTACCAGGAGCGGCATCAAGCTGAAGGACGGCAGCGAGCTCGAGGCCGACATCATCGTCACCGCCACCGGGCTGGTGCTGCAGGTGCTGGGCGGCATGGAGGTCAATGTCGACGGCCGCGTGGTCGATTTCGCGCGAACCCTGAACTACAAGGGCATGATGTATTCCGACGTGCCCAACATGGCGGCAGCGTTCGGCTACACCAACGCCTCGTGGACGCTGAAATGCGACCTGACCTGCGAATATGTCTGCCGCCTGATCAATTACATGGACCGGCATGGCTACAAGCAGTGCGTGGCGCACAATGTCGATCCCAGCGTCACCGAATTGCCGTCGCTGGATTTCTCGTCCGGCTATGTGCAGCGCTCGATCGCGAAAATGCCGAAGCAGGGCTCGAAGCGGCCGTGGCGGCTCTACCAGAACTACGCGCTCGATATCGTCACGCTGCGCTACGGCAAGGTCGATGACGGCGTGATGCGGTATTCGTAAGCGGTGCGAATTGGTTGCTTCGTGTCGGCCGCGCCGGGTTGTTCGGAGAAAGTTGGTCTGAGGAGGCGCTGGCGCGGACCGAAGCCTGGCGGAGGCATGCGTTGTTTCACGTATTCGCGCCGTCAGCCGAATCGGCGACATGGGGAAGGGTTAACGTCGTGTTAATCGACGAATCCTAGGCTTGCGGGCTTGAGGCTCGCGCTAGCATGAGGAAACCCATGGACGCCCAGCGAATCGCCGTCGATGCTATTGTAGCGCTGACGGACTGCGACCGTGAGCAGGTCGCAGCCTTCATCCGCAGGCTTTACCTTACCGGCGTGACGGATCCCAAGCGCCTGACCTTCAAGGGCCTGCAGGCAATGGCACGGGGCTGAGGGGACCACTCGGACGTTCGCAATCTGGATATTCCGCTAATCGCAACGGCTCTACACGAACACGTGGAATTCGGTCCAACCGGAATACGCCTTGCCATCGAAGGCTTCGGCGTAAAGATAATCGGTCGTGCCCGCGGCCCCGGCCACGAAGCTGGCCTGCGCCAGCTGCGCCGCGGTCATCTGATAGATGGTCTGGGCCGCGATTGTCGTTCCGTTGACCACGAAGTGGCCGCTGTTGGCGGCGGAATTGCTGTCGTAGACGAGGTAGGTCAGCGTGTCGCCGTTGACGTCGCTGCCAGCGAACAGGCTGGAAGCCGACAGCGATTGCCCTGCGGTTGCCGCCACGGCGGTGCCGGAGGGCAGGCTGATCGTCGGTGCGGCGTTTGAAGCGACGCTGACATTGACGTGCGCGCCCCAGCCCGAATAGGCCCGGCCGTCGAAGGTTTGCGTATAGAGATCGTCGGCGGTGCCGGCGGCGCCCGCCACGAATGTGGTCTGCGCCAGTTGCGCCGCGCTTACCTGATAGATGACCCCGGCCGCGACAGTCGTTCCATTGACGACCCAGTGGCCGCTGTTGGCTGCCGCCGTGGCGTCATAGAGATAATAGGTCAGTGTGTCGCCGTTGGCATCGTTGCCGGTGAACAGCGACGAGAACTGGATCGCCTGACCGGATGAAGTTGCGGTCACGCTGGCGCCGGAGGGCAGGCTCACGGTCGGCGCGCTGTTTGGCGACGCGGCGACGCTGACATTGACGTGCGTATTCCAGCCCGAATACGCCTGACCGTCGAAGGTTTGCGCATATAGATCGTCAGCGGTGCCGGCGGCGCCCGCCACGAATGTGGTCTGCGCCAGCTGTGCCGCGCTCACCGGATAGATGATCCCGGCCGCGACCGTCGTTCCGTTCACGACCCAGTGGCCGCTGTTGGCTGCCGCCGTGCCATCATAGAGGAAATAGGTCAGCGCGTCGCCATTGGCATCGTTGCCGGCGAACAGCGACGAAAACTGGATCGCCTGACCGGGAGAAGATGCGGTCACGCTGCCGCCCGAAGCCAGGCTCACGGTTGGCGCGACGTTCTGTGACGCAGTCACGCTGACATTGACGTAGGTATTCCAGCCCGAATAGGCCTGACCGTCGAAGGTTTGCACATACACACTGTCGGCAGTGCCGGCGGCGCCCGCCACGAATGTGGTCTGCGCCAGCTGCGCGGCGCTCACCTGATAGATGACACCGGCCGCGACCGTCGTTCCGTTCACGACCCAGCGGCCGCTGTTGGCTGCCGACGTGCCATCGTAGAGATAATAGGTCAGCGCGTCACCATTGGCATCGTTGCCGGTGAACAGCGATGAGAACTGGATCGCCTGACCGGCCGAGGATGCGACCACGCTGGCGCCGGAAACCAGGCCGACCGTCGGTGCGGTGTTGGCTGGTACCCCAATGAAATTGGCGCTGCTCAACACAAGGTTGCCCGCGAGGTCGACGGCGAAGTCGGCCACCCGATCGCCGTTGGTGTCGCCCTGCACGACGGTAACGCCGAGCGAGCTGTTGTAGGAATAGTTGAGTTCCCCGGCGGCGCCGCTGAAGGCCGAGGTGCCGACAAAGCGAAACAGGTCGCTGGCGCCCGTCGCCGCGATGGCGTCGATGCCGCTGAGGTCGATCCGGTCGACCCCGGCGATGAAGCCGTTGATCCGGTCATGCTGGCCGCTCGCCGCCGAACTGTCGCCGAAGGCGAACACGAAGGTGTCAGCGCCGCCGCCGCCGTTCATGGTATCGACGCCGATGCCGCCGAGCAGCCGGTCGATGCCGGCGCCTCCGGTCAGGGTATCGTTGCCGGCGCCTCCGGTCAGCGAGCAACCCAGATCATTGGCGATCAGCGTGTCGTTGCCGCTGCCGCCGACCGCGTTCTCGATCGTCACGTTGAGCGCGATCCCGATATTGTTGACCAGGCCGCCGACCGAGCAGAAGGCGCCGGCATGAAGATCGAGGGTCTGGGCCGTCGAGTAGCCGGAGCAGTTGAGCGTGTCGTTGCCGCCGCTGTCGTAGATCGTCAGCGCGGGCGCCTGGCCGTAGCTGGCGAAGTTGAAGATCGATCCCGCGGTGTTGTTGAAACCATATACGGTGTCGCCGGTGCGGGTGGTCGCCGCGCCATAGATCGCCTGGGCGGCGTAGATGTCGGCCATCTGCGGCGTGATGACGTAGCGATACGAACCGCCGTAATTGCTTTGCGGGAAGTACGACATGACGGAATATTGCCAGGTGTCGTCGGCATAGATCGCATTGGTCGAATAGGAGGCGCTGCCGTTGTAGGGACCCTGATGGCCGAGGCCGAGCGCGTGGCCGATCTCGTGAATATAAGTCTGGTAACCGTAGCTATCGATTCCAGTCCTGCCGTCATAGGCGCCGCCGTCATTGGTGATCCAGTCGGCGCTGATGTTGACCGTTGCCGAGCTGATGATTCCGGAACCGTTGTAATTGCTGGACGCGTAAGCGGTCATGGTGCCGTTATGCGTGAACGTGATGTTCGCGGCGCCCGTGGTCTGAACGAAGTTCAGGTTGGCAACCTCGTGCCAGGCGTTCAGCGCCGATAGCGCGAGCATTTGCTCGTTCGCATTCAACCCGCTGATGTTGTAGGTGATGGTCGATGAGCCGAAGTGATGGGCAATTGTATTATTGTATTGCCAGAAGCCGTTGACCAGATAGTCGGCGAGCTGCGCGATCGTTGCGACAGGCTTGGCTGCGTTGGAGACGCTGGTTGCCGAAGCGGCGTCTACCGCATTCGGCTCGAAGTGAACGTTGCGGCCGACCGCTGCACATAACTGGCACATGGCTCAGCCAACCGTCTTGATTGGCAGGTGCGTTTCGGTTCGGTCTGCTGCGGATATCCTCGTGGCGCTATTCACGTGACGACCAGTCTCCGAATATGGGGCGGCCGAAACGTCAACCGAATGCACCCAGCGTTCTGCTTGGGTCATTACGGGGCTGTTTCCGTTTAGAAACCTTTACGGCAATGCTTTCAATTGCTTAAGCCCGTAGTTTTCCGGAGATCAAGGTATCGAAAATACAAAGGCGCGCCGTTAACCGGAACTTACGCCGCCGCCGCGATCGATTTCAGGAAACCGTCGATTTCGGCCTGCAGGCTGGCGGTGGAATCGGACAATTGCTTCGCCGACGACAGCAATTGGCTGGAGGCCGCACCGGTCTGGTTGGCGCCATGGCTGACTTCGGCAATGGTGCCGGCGACCTGCGAGGTGCCCGCGGCGGTACGCTGGATATTGCCGGAAATTTCCTGAGTGGCGGCGCCCTGTTCCTCGATCGCCGAGGATATCGCGCTGGTGATTTCCGAAATCTTGCCGATGGTCGACGAGATCATCTTGATCGAGCCGACCGCCTCCTGGGTCGCGGTCTGCATTCCCGCGATCTGGGTGCTGATCTCGTCGGTGGCCTTGGCGGTCTGACTGGCGAGCGCCTTGACCTCCTGTGCCACCACGGCGAAGCCGCGGCCGGCGTCGCCGGCGCGTGCCGCCTCGATCGTGGCGTTGAGCGCCAGCAGGTTGGTCTGCTCGGCCACCGAGGTAATCAGCTTGACGACATCGCCGATCCGGTTGGCGGCCTGCGACAGCGCGTTGATGCGCGCGTCGGTCTCGTCGGCCTGCTGCACCGCGCTCAAGGCGATCTGGTTGGATTGCTGGACCTGTGCCGAGATCTCGCGCACCGAGCCGGCAAGCTCTTCGGTGGCCGACGCCACCGACTGCACGTTGCTGGAAGCGTCTTCGGAGGCATTGGCGACCACGGTGGCGAGCCGCGTGGTGTTGCCGGCATTGTCGCTCAGGGCGCGCGCGGTGCTTTCCAGCTCGCCCGATGCGCTCGACAGCGCGCCGATGATGGTGCGGAAGCGGGCGCTGGCGTCGGCAATCGCGTCCTTGCGGATCTGGCGGTTGGAGCCGAAATAGACCGCGACCACGTTTTCGGTGTCCAGCATCACGGCCTTGGCGATGGCGTTCTGCATCGACGTCCTTTTGTCGCGCGCGGCGGCCTGTGCGGCCCGTCCATAGCGCGGCAGCTCCACTTCGGTCTCCACCGCCTTCATCAGCTGGTCGGCGATGAACATCAGGCGGCAGCCGACATACCATTGCGGCGCGACGCCGGCGCGCTGATGGAATTCGCTCAAACGCGCGACCGAGCTGAAATAGGGAAGGCTGAATTCGGCCGCGCCGATCAGGTCCCAATGCTGCAGCTGCAGGCGGATGGCTTCCTGCACCGCGCCGTCCTTGAAGATGCCGGAGGCGGGGTCGTGCTGCCGGACCTTGTCGTAAAACCGCGCCAGAATGCCGGGCAGGGCCTTGGCGAAGAACGGCCGCAACTCGTGCAGCGTCGCCCGCATCGGGGCGTCGATATCCAGCAAATCGAGGCGGATGGCGTTCCAGTCGGGGGGCATTGGCGGCTCCGGCGCGAGCGTTGTGGCGGGCCAGCCATAGGTAATCGGGGTATGGTTAACGAATTGCGAATTACTGCGTAGTTCTACGGAGAAATGACAAATCCCGGACGCGAAAATGGGCTCCGGAGCGGGTCCGGAGCCCTGATTTCGCGGTTTCGGTGAAAATACGGCCTATGCCGCGGGCGGGCCGATCGCCACCTTCAGGGTGCCGACGCCGTCGACGCCGCATTCGATCTTGTCGCCCGGCTTAAGCTGGGAGACGCCGGCCGGCGTTCCCGTCATGATGAGGTCGCCGGCTTCGAGCGCGACCTGCTGCGAGAGCTGCCAGATGATCTCGGGCACGTTCCAGATCAGTTCGGTGAGGTCGCCCTTCTGGGTTTCGGTGCCGTTGACGGTCAGCCAGATCTTGCCCTTGGAGGGATGGCCGATTTTGGCGGCCGGCTGCAACGCCGAGCAGGGCGCCGAATAGTCGAAGGATTTGCCGACTTCCCACGGCCGCTCCTTCTTGCGCGAGGCGATCTGCAGGTCGCGGCGGGTGAGGTCGATGCCGACGGCGTAACCATAGACGTGGTCGAGCGCCTTGTCGGCCGGGATGTTGAGGCCGCCGCTCTTCATCGCAACGATCAGTTCGACCTCGTGGTGCAGATCCTTGGTCAGCGGCGGATACGGGATGGTGGCGCCATCGGGGACCAGCATGTCGGCATGCTTGGCGAAAAAGAACGGCGGCGCCCGCTCGTCATTGCCCATCTCGCGGATGTGCTCGAGATAATTGCGGCCGACGCACCAGATGCGGCGGACCGGATAGGATCCGGATTCGCCGACCACGGGAAGCGAAGGCTGCGGCGGAACGGGAATGACGTAGGCTGTGGCGTTCATGACGGTCTCGGCGGGTTCAGGGGCGGAAACGAGGAGATGGTAGCTTTACGCGGTTGCGGTGACCGGCGCCAGCGCCAGCGGTCCCGCATCGCGGTGCTGCAGGCGGAAGAACGAGGCGTAGCGTCCGCCGCGGCGCAGCAGGTCGTCGTGGCGGCCGCGCTCGACGATCTCGCCGCCCTCGACCACCAGGATGGCGTCGGCATGCATGATGGTGTGCAGCCGGTGGGCGATGACTATGGTGGTGCGGTTCTGGCAGAGGTGTTCGATCGCTTCCTGCACCTGCTTTTCGGATTCCGAATCCAGCGCCGCGGTCGCCTCGTCGAGCAGGATGATCGGCGCATTCTTGATCAGCGCGCGCGCCACCGCGATGCGCTGGCGCTGGCCGCCGGACAGTTGCGTGCCGTGCTCGCCGACCGGCGTGTCGTAGCCGAGCGGAAATCCCATGATGAATTCGTGCGCGCAGGCGGCCCTGGCGGCGGCTTCGATCTCGTCCTGCGTGGCGCCGACCTTGCCGAATGCGATGTTGGCGCCGATGGAGTCGCGGAACAGATAGACGTCCTGCCCGACATAGGCGGTCTGCTGGCGCAGCGACTTGCGCGATACCGCCGAAATCGTCTGCCCGTCGATCAGCACGTCGCCGTCGCTGACTTCGTAGAGCCGCAGCAGCAGCGCCAGCACGGTGGATTTGCCGCCGCCGGAAGGACCGACCAGCGCGGTCATCTTGCCGGGCTCGGCGACGAAACTCATGCGGTTGAGCACGGGCTCGTCCGGACGGTAGGCGAACGTCACGTCGCAAACCTCGACCCGCGCATCGACCAGCTTCAGCGCCGGCTTGTCGTCGTCATCAGGCTCGCTGGACGGGCTGTCGACGATCTCCAGCAATTTTCGGGCGCCGATCAGATTGCTGTTCAGCTCGATGTTGAGCCGGGCCAGCCGCTTGGCCGGCTCGTAGGCCATCAGGAACGCGGTCAGGAACGAAAAGAACTGGCCCGGCGTGGCGCCCATCGCGACCACGCTGTAGCCGCCATACATCAGTCCGCCCGCCACCGCGAAACCGCCGAGCGTTTCCATCAGCGGGCTCGAGCGATTCGAGACCCGCGCCATCTTGTTGGCGTTGCGCTCGACCGCCGTGATGCTGGCGTCGATCCGCTCGCGCATGGTCTGTTCCAGCGTGAAGGCCTTGACGGTGCGGATGCCCTGCAGCGATTCCTGCATGGTTTCGAGAATGTCGGCGTTGCCGGTAAACTGGTTGTGCGCCAGCCCCTTGATCCGCTTCACCAGCTTGCGCAGCACCAGCATGGCCGGCGGCGCCACCAGAAATCCGAACAGCGCCATGTACGGATCCTGCATCAGCATGACGCAGACGAGGCCGATCAGCAGCAGCAGGTCGCGGCCGAGCGCATTGATCAGCAGGTTGAGAACCTGGGTGACGGAGGTCGCGCCGGCGGTCAGCCGCGCCAGAAATTCCGACGAATGCCGCTCCGAGAAGAAGGCGACGCTCTCGCTCATCAGCTTGGCGAACAGCCGGCGCTGGTTGTTGGCGAGGATGGCGTTGGAGATCTTCGACAGGATGACCTGGTGACCGTAGGTCGCGGCCCCCTTGAGGATGAAGATCAGGATGGTGACGCCCGACAACAGCGCGATGCCGCGCACGTCCTTGTCGACATAGGCCTTGTTGATGACCTCGCCGAGCACCCAGGCCGAGCCCGCGGTCGCGGCCGCCGACACCGCCATCAGCACGAAGGCGAGCAGATAGCGCCGCCAGTAGGTCAGGCCCTGTTCGGTGATGAGGCGGCGAATCAGCACCGCCGCGCCTTGGGGATCGTCCGTGATCTTCTTGGGAAATTCGGTCATCCGCGTTCCATTGACAGCGCTGGCAGGCTCCCGCCCGCGTGTCAGGGTTGGCTTGCGAAACGTCCGTCTCCTTGCCCGCTATCTCCCGGTTTTTCAAGCCAAATCGGGGCTTGCGCCGAATCGGATTTCAGGCCGAAACCGCCTCGCGCAGCTCGCCATGGCGCTCGCGGAACAGTTTCTCCTCCCACGCCAGCGCGTGGGCCGCGATGGTGTCGAGATCGTCGTATTGCGGGGTCCAGTCCAGCGTGTTGCGGATGCGGCTGGTGTCCGCGATCATGGTCATGATGTCGCCGGGGCGCCGCGGCGCATATTGAACCGCGAAATTGCGCCCGGAGACGCGCCGCACCGCCTCGATGGTTTCCAGCACCGAATAGCCGCGGCCGTAGCCGCAGTTCAGCGTCGCCGAGGTTCCGCCGTCGCGCAGGTAGGACAGCGCCGCGCGATGCGCCTGCGCGAGATCGCTGACGTGGATGAAATCGCGGATGCAGCTGCCGTCCGGCGTCGGGTAATCGGTGCCGAATACGTCGACCTTGGCGCGCTGTCCGGTGGCCGCCTCGACCGCGATCTTCAGCAGATGCGTCGCACCGACGGTGGCAAGTCCGATGCGCGCCCTGGGGTCGGCGCCCGCCACGTTGAAGTAGCGCAGCGCGACGTAGTTCATGCCGTGCGCGGCGGCGGTGTCATGCAGCATGATTTCGGTCATCAGTTTTGATGAGCCGTACGGCGACAGCGGCCGGGTCGGGGCGCTCTCGGGCACCGGCACCTGCTCCGGATTGCCGTACACCGCCGCGGTCGATGAAAAGATGAAGCGGTCGACGCCGCACTTCACCGCGGCGTTCAGCAGGCTGCGCGTCGTCATGGTGTTGTTGCGGTAATAGGCCAGCGGATCGCGCATCGAATCCGGCACCACCACCGAGCCCGCGAAATGAATGATGCTCTTGACGCCGTGTGCGGCGATCACGCCCTCGACGAGGTTCTCGTCGCCGGCATCGCCGATGAACAGCGGCACGCCTTCTGGCACGAAGGCGGAAAATCCGGTCGTGAGATTATCGACCACGACAACGCTTTCGCCGGCTTCCGCCAGCGCATGAACCGTGTGACTTCCGATATAGCCGGCGCCGCCGGTGACAAGCACTGTCATGAGTTCACCCCATCTTCGAATTATCCGCGATGCTAGCCGGGACGCAGTGAAGAGTGGGTTTCGGTGCGGGCGAACTGGTCACTATGATTAATGTTGCGTATAGGGAATGCGCCAATTGGAGCCCGATGTGCCGATCGAGAACATTTCCGCAGCGAACCTGCAGCTGATCGTGCCGAATTTGCACAGGCGCTATTCCGGCGTCACCGCGACCAATCGCATGGTGGCGCCGAAGCTGGCGAAACTGTTCCGCGCGGGCTGGCTCGGTTCCGAAGCGCCCGACGGCATTGCGCGGATCGGGCTTGCGGATCTGTTGAAATGCTGGCGCCGCAACACTCCACTGATCTGGCATGCGCGGCGCAACAACGAGATGATCACGGGCGTGCTGCTGCGCGCGCTCGGCTGGCCTTTAAAACTGGTCTTCACCTCGGCGGCGCAGCGGCACCACACTTGGATCACGCGCTGGCTGATCCGCCGGATGGACGCGATCATCGCCACCAGCGAAATTTCAAAATC
Organism: Pseudomonadota bacterium; assembly: GCA_040390145.1. Classification (GTDB taxonomy): domain Bacteria; phylum Pseudomonadota; class Alphaproteobacteria; order Rhizobiales; family Xanthobacteraceae; genus Bradyrhizobium. The sequence continues at coordinate 53,275 of JAZJYY010000097.1, read as the reverse complement.
CTTTCTCAAGCGCGAAGCCACTGTCGTGATGCACGGCGTCGATACCGGCACGTATGCGCCGCCTGCCGATCGCGCGGCGGCATTCACTGAGTCAGGATTGCCCGGCCGCTACGCCATCGGCTGCTTCGGCCGGGTGCGCGCGCAGAAGGGCAGCGACGTGTTCGTCGACGCGATGTGCCGGCTGTTGCCGCGCTATCCCGATTTCACCGCGGTCATGGTCGGTGCGATCACGCCGGAGCAAACCGGCTTCGCGAACGAGTTGCGCCAACGGATCGCCGCTGCGGGCCTGCAATCGCGCATCGTCATCACGGGCGAGCTCGATATCGCGGAGGTGCCGCGCTGGTATCAGCGGCTGACGATCTACGCGTTCACCTCGCGCAATGAAGGTTTTGGCCTGACGCTGATCGAGGCGATGTCGGTGGGGGCGGCGCTGGTGGCGTCGCGCGCGGGCGCGGCCGAACTCGTGGTCGAGGATGGCGTCACCGGCGTGCTGACGCCGACTGATGACGTCGATGCGCTGGTGGCGGCGCTGGAGCCGCTGATGCGCGATCCCGTTGCGGCGGCAGCCATGGGCGAACGCGCCCGTGCGCGGGTGCTGGAGAAGTTCAGTCTCGATGCGGAGGCCAACGGGATCGCCGACGTTTACCGGAGGCTAATGTAATCCTGGTCGGGCCAAGCCAAAATGTCGAAAATGACCCCATGCAAAGAAATAACCACCTGAAATCGCTACGTTTTTCTCACCGAAGAAAGTACGCTCGCGGTATCATGATGACGACAATTTCGACAGAATATCCGCCACGAACGCGTCGAGATCGCCGCCCGCGAACAGAAATCCCGGCAGCGCGGCGGCTTCCGCCGCCTCGATATCGCTGGCGCGGTCGCCAATGACAAAACTGCCCTCGTGGCGCACCGGCCAGTGCGCCATCAGGTCGTGGATCATGCCGGGCGCCGGTTTGCGCCAGTGATGGTCTTCCAGATAGCCCTCGACAGACCCCGCGGGATGATGCGGGCAATATCTGATGTCGTCGACGCGGGCGCCTTGCGCCGCGAGCTCTTCGAGCATCCAGTCGTGCAGCTTGCCGACGTCGTCCTCGGTAAAGAAACCGCGCGCCACGCCGGATTGATTGGTGAAGAAGAAGACAAAATAGCCGGCGTCGTTGAGCCGGCGGATTGCCTTGGCGGCATTCGGCATCCAGCGGATCCGCTCCCGCGTGCCCATGTAGCCGTCGTCGTGGTTGACCACGCCGTCGCGGTCGAGGAACGCGGCGGGCCGGGGGGTGGAACGCGCCGGATCGCTCATTTCTGCGTCGCCTCGGCCAGCACGCGCGCGGCGATGCCGGCGACGTCAGCAGCGGGAATGTCGCGCATGCAACGATGGTCGTTCATGGTGCAGACCACCCGCTGACACGGCTGGCACGGCAACACGCTTTTGGTCTGCACGACGGTGGCGGCGAGGCCGTTCAGTGGCCCCCAGAGATAGGGGCTGGTCGGGCCGAAAATGCCCATGGTCGGCGTTCCCACGGCCGCCGCGACGTGCATCAGCCCGGAGTCGTTGGAGATCGCAACGCTGGCTGCCGCCATCGCCAGGATGCCGTTGCGCAGGTCTGACCCGGTGAGGTCGCGGACACCGGGTCCGCCGGCGGCCACGATCTCCGCCGCCAGCGCCTTTTCGCCGGGGCCGCCGACCACCCAGACATCGAGGCCGCGTTCGGCCAGCAGCCGGGCAGCCTCCGCATAATACGTCCAGCGCTTGGAGGCGCCGACCGAGCCGGGCGCCAGGGCGACGGCGGGACCGGTTCCCAGGCCGTTGGCCTGCCGCCAGCGGCCCACTTCGTCAGCGGGAACCTGGAGCTGCGGCACCGGCCATTCCTGGTCGGGCAGCGGCGTGCCGTCGGACAGCGCCAGCATCGCGTTCTTGTCGATGAAGCGGGGCAGCGCCTTCTCGCCCCAGCGCCAGCGGTTGATCAGCCCGAACCGGGCTTCCCCCACAAACCCAACCCGTTCCGGGATGCCTGCCAGCGCGGGCGCAAGCGCCGACTTCCAGGTGCGGGGCATCACCAGCGCGGTGGCGTAGGCCCGGTCCCGGAACTGCTGCGCCAGCCCCCATTGCTTCGCCAGGGCCAGCCGGCTGCGCGGCAGGTCCCAGACGATCCCCGAGCGGATGCCGGGCATATAATCGATCAGCGGCGCGCACAGCGAGGTGACGAGCATATCCACCGGCCGGTTCGGCCAGCGTTGCTTCAGCACCCGCACCACGGTATGGCCGCGCACGAAGTCACCGATCCACATATAGGGGACGATCAGGATCGGCCTGACGTCGTCAGGGTCCTCAATCTCTGTCTGATATGCTGAATTGATATTCATACCTTGGGGGTCGGCCGGATCCGTATTTCGATCATGTCGGTAACGGCTCCTCCCGGCGAGGTAAAGTCACCCGCCGGCCGGGCGGGCCTCTTCACCACTCGGCAGACCCAAGTTGCCTGCCGGGCGGGAGTGGGGCAAAGCTGGCATCCCACATCAAAGGGCAGGGGACGGCATGCTGCTGGTGACCGGAGGCGCCGGTTTTATCGGATCGAACGTCGTGGCCGAGTTGAATGACGCCGGCCGCGCCGATGTCGCGGTGTGCGACGTGCTCGGCCATGACGGCAAATGGCGCAACCTGGCCAAGCGCCAGCTCGCGGACTTCGTGCCGCCGGCCGAATTGATGGACTGGCTCAGGGGCCGCCGGCTCGATGCCGTCATCCATCTCGGCGCCATCTCCGAGACCACGGCCACCGATGGCGATCTCGTCATCGAAACCAATTTCCGGCTGTCGATGCGGCTGCTCGACTGGTGCACGGCCAATTCGACGCCGTTCATCTACGCCTCGTCGGCGGCGACCTATGGCGATGGCGCGCAGGGTTTTGCCGACGACGCGTCGTTGCCGGCGCTGAAGACGCTGCGGCCGATGAATCTGTACGGATGGAGCAAGCATCTGTTCGACATGGCGGTCGCCGAACGCGCGGCCAACGGCGAGCGGCTGCCGCCGCAATGGGCCGGCCTGAAATTCTTCAACGTGTTCGGGCCCAATGAATATCACAAGGGCACGATGATGAGCGTGCTGGCGCGACGCTTCGACGACATCCGGGACGGCCGCACCGTGCAGTTGTTCAAGTCGCACCGCGACGGCATCGCCGACGGCGACCAGCGGCGCGATTTCATCTATGTCGACGACGTGGTGCGGGTGATGATGTGGCTGCTGGCGACGCCCGGTGTCAGCGGCATCTTCAACGTCGGAACCGGCACCGCGCGCAGTTTCAGGGACCTGATTCTCTCGGCCTATGCCGCGCTCGGCACATCTGCGAATATCCAGTACATCGACATGCCCGAGCAAATTCGCGGCAGCTACCAGTATTTCACCCAGAGCGAGGTCGATCGGCTCACGCGCGCCGGCTACAATGGCGGTTTCACGCCGCTGGAAGATGCGGTTTCGGCCTATGTCGGCGATTATCTCAATCGTCCCGACCGTTTCCGCTAACGACGCAACGAATGACGAGAACAGATGTTCGATTTTGAAGCCCTGTCGGATGCGATCGCCAGCCAGACGGTGCTCTGCGTCGGCGACCTCATGCTCGATGAATTCGTCTATGGCGAGGTGTCGCGGATTTCGCCGGAAGCGCCCGCGCCGGTCATGGCCGTGCGACGCAGCGAGACCAATATCGGTGGCGCCGGCAACGTCGCACGCAACATCGCCTCGCTCGGCGCGCGCTGCATTTTCGTCGGGCTGATCGGCGCGGACGATGCCGGCGCGGCGCTGAAATCCGCGCTTTCGCAGGAAAGCCGAATCGAGAGCGTGCTGGTGTCCGACCCGTCGCGGCCGACCACGCGAAAGGTGCGCTTCGTCTCCGAACATTTCTCCACCCACATGCTGCGCGCGGACTGGGAGGTGGCGCAGCCGGCTGCAGCCGAAATCGAGCAGAAGCTGATCGACGCGATCCTGCCGCTGTTGCCGCGTGCAGACATCGTATTGCTGTCGGACTATGCCAAGGGCGTGCTGACGGCGCGGGTGATCCGCAACGCCATCGACGCCGCGAAAAAGCTCGGCAAGCGCGTGATCGTCGATCCCAAGAGCGCCAACTTTGCCATTTATCGCGGGGCCACGCTGCTCACGCCCAACCGCAAGGAATTTTCCGAGGCGACCCGCAGCCGCGCCGACAGCGACAAGAGCATCGCCGACGCGGCACAGGATGCGATGACGCTGGCGGACTGCGAGGCCATCCTGGTGACGCAGAGCGAGCACGGCATGACGCTGGTGCCGCGCCACGGCGAGGCGATCCATGTGCCGGCGCACCCGGTCAAGGTGCGCGATGTCTCCGGCGCCGGCGACACCGTCGCCGCGGTGCTGGCGGTGACGCTGTCCGCCGGAGCCGACTGGGAAACCGCGCTGCGGATGGCCAATGCCGCCGCCGCCGTTGCGGTCGGCAAGAAGGGCACCGCCAGCGTGACGTCAGCCGAACTGCGGCGAAAGATCCTGCCGCATGCGTTTCTCGCGGCGGAAGAAAAGATCGTCGCGTCAGGCGCCGGCCTCGAGGCGCAGCTTGCGGAGTGGCGCCAGCAGGGGTTGCGGGTCGGTTTCACCAATGGCTGTTTCGATATTCTGCATCCCGGTCACGTCAAGGTGCTGACCGCGGCGCGCGGCGCCTGCGACCGGCTGATCGTCGGCCTCAACAGCGACGCCTCGGTGAAGCGGCTGAAGGGCGAGACGCGCCCGGTCCAGGACGAACGCGCGCGCGGGGAGGTGCTGGCGGCGCTGGAGGCGGTCGATCTCGTCGTGGTGTTCGAGGAGGACACCCCGATCCGGCTGATCACCGCGATCAAGCCGAGCGTGCTGGTGAAGGGCGGCGACTATACCCGCGACCAGGTGGTGGGCCACGAGATCGTGGAAGCCCATGGCGGCGAAGTGCTGCTGATCGACGTGTTGCCAGGTTTTTCAACCACCTCGCTGGTCAATCGCGCACGTGGTGGGGACGCCGCGTGAGCGCTGCGGCGCGAGTCGCCGGGGTTCCGCCGGCGACGGCTGGCATGCACGCGCTGGATGAGCTATCAGCGGCCGTGCTGCGGCACCCGAATATTCCTCGCTACCGGTCGACGACATGATGCGTTTCTCGAATCTGACCCTGCGCAACGTGCTGATCGCCACGCACGACGCGTTGGCGACCGCGGCTGCGCTGCTGGCAAGCTTCTTTCTGCGGTTCGAGGGTGACGCGCTGTTCGACCGCCTGCCGCTGCTGCTGCGCATTCTGCCCTGGTTCGTCGCCTTCAGCGTCGTGGTTTCCTATACGTTCAACCTCACCACCACGAAATGGCGGTTCATTTCGCTGCCGGACGCGTTGAACATCCTGCGCGTCGCGGGCGTTCTGACGCTGGGGCTCGTGGTGCTGGATTATCTGATCGTGGCGCCCGGCAGCGGCACCACCTTCCTGTTCGGCAGGATCACCATCGTTCTCTATTTCTTTCTCCAGGTGTTCTTCCTGACCGCACTGCGGTTTGCCTACCGCTATTTTCGCTACACCCGCGTTCGCCATCACGCGAAGTCGGAAGACGCATCGGCGACCCTGCTGGTCGGCCGCGCCGCGGATGCCGAGATTCTGCTGCGCGGCATCGAGAGCGGTGCGGTCAAGCGGATCTGGGCGGTCGGCCTGCTGTCGCCGTCGCGGGCCGATCGGGGCCAGACCATCCGGAACATCCCGGTGCTGGGCGGCATCGACGACATCGAGGACGTGATCGGCGATTTCGCGCGGCGCAACAAGCCGATCATGCGCGTGGTGATGACGCCGTCGGCATTCGAACCGGAGGCGCATCCCGAGGCCGTGCTGATGCGGGCGCGCCGCCTCGGCCTGATCGTCAGCCGGCTTCCGTCGCTGGAGAGCGGCGACGTCCCGCGGCTGACCAATGTGGCCGTCGAGGACCTGCTGCTGCGTCCCAGCGAAAAAATCGACTATGCGCGCCTCGAAGCGTTGGTGAAGAACAAGGCGGTGATCGTCACCGGCGGCGGCGGTTCGATCGGCGCGGAGATCTGCGACCGTGTCGTGACCTTCGGCGCCGCGCGGCTGCTGGTGATCGAAAATTCGGAGCCGGCGCTCTATGCCGTGACGGAAACGCTGGCCGCGCACGGCGGTAGCGCCGTGATCGAGGGCCGCATCGCGGATATTCGCGATCGCGAGCGCATCCAGCGGCTGATGATCGAATTCAAGCCGGACATCGTGTTCCACGCGGCTGCGCTCAAGCATGTGCCTATACTGGAACGCGACTGGAGCGAGGGCGTCAAGACTAACATCTTCGGATCGGTCAATGTCGCCGACGCGGCGCTGGCGGCGGGCGCCACGGCGATGGTGATGATCTCGACCGACAAGGCGATCGAGCCGGTTTCGATGCTGGGGCTGACCAAGCGCTTCGCCGAAATGTATTGCCAGGCGCTCGATCACGACCTGAAGGCGCAGCAGGGCGGCAAGCCGCGGATGCGGCTGATTTCCGTGCGGTTCGGCAATGTGCTGGCCTCGAACGGGTCGGTGGTGCCGAAGTTCAAGGCACAGATCGAAGCCGGCGGACCGGTCACGGTGACGCATCCCGACATGGTCAGGTACTTCATGACCATCCGTGAAGCCTGCGACCTCGTGCTGACGGCGGCCACCCACGCGCTGTCGCCGGCGCCGGCGGACGTCTCGGTCTACGTGCTGAACATGGGCCAGCCGGTCAGGATCGTCGACCTCGCCGAGCGCATGATCCGGCTGTCCGGCCTGCAGCCGGGGCACGACATCGATATCGTCTTCAGCGGCGTGCGGCCCGGAGAACGCCTGAACGAAATCCTGTTCGCGGCCGAGGAGCCCGCGGTCGAGATCGGCGTCGCCGGGATCATGGCGGCCAAGCCCAACGAGCCGCCGATGGCTGCCTTGCGCCAATGGCTGACGGCGCTGGACCAGGCCATCGCCCGGGACGACCGGGCCACCATCAAGGCGGTGTTGAAGGATGCGGTGCCGGAGTTCGGCTCGCCCGCGCCGGCCGAGGCGATCGCGCCCGCCGGTCCGGCGTTACAGTCCTGACCGGCGGATCTGGAGAATCCGCCTGGCGAAACGCAGGAAGAACGCGGGGTCGATCGCAGGCGCATTGAGATGTTCGCGCCGGGATCGCAGGCATTCCAGGTTTCCGCGCAGGCTGACGCGCCAGCCCTGGGTGCTGATGCCGCCGACCTGGAAGTCGACGAGGACCCGCGGGATGTAGCGCACCCTGAAATCGTTCAGCGCCATCGCCCGCAGCATGTAGTCGTAATCCGCGGTCGTGACGTAGCTCAAATCGTAGTCGCCGACCTTTTGCGCCACTTCCCTGCGCATGTAGAAGGTAGGGTGCGGCGGCACCCAGCCGAGCTGGAACGAATGGCGGCCGAATGTTCCGCCGCGCCATGACCGCGTCACGCGCTTGGTGCGATGATCGGTTACCATCTGCAGGTCGCCATAGGCGATGTCGGCATCCCGCAACGCCGCGGCGATGTCGCTGAGGACGCGGGAATCGTGAAAGGTGTCGTCGGAATTCAGAAACCCGACAGCGTCGCCTTCGAACAGGTGGAAGCCCTTGTTCATCGCATCGTAGACGCCTTTGTCCTTTGCCGAGAACACGCGTATCGCGTCCGATCCGAACGACTCGACGGTCTTCAACGTCGCATCGCTGGATGCGCCGTCGATCACCAGCATTTCCTTTTCGGGATGATCCTGCCCGAGAAACGATTCGATCGTGAACCCAATCGTCGCCTCGGAATTGTAACTGGCTGTGACGACGCTGATCTTCATTGATATCTCGTGTCGCGCTCAGGTTACCGAGGCGGAATCGACCTGTCAAAAACATCGGTCGCGACGAACGGATCGACGGTTCAGACTCGCCGGGTGGCAAGATGACGGTGCGCCTCGCCCAAGGCGTGTAGTCTAGTCGCGCACCTCGATCGGCGCTGCGCCCTTGGCGGCCTTTTCGGCGCTGAAGATCCACACCAGCCCGCCGAATGCGCCGACGATGAACGACACGGCGCCAAGCAGCAGCGAGATGTTGACGCCTTCACTGCTCATCAAACCGGCATAGCCGAACGCCAGGCCCATGGTGGCCTCGCGGACGCCCCAGCCGGCGATCGAGATCGGCAGCATGGTGATCAGCATGACCGGCGGGACCAGCTGGAAGATCTGGCCGAACGCCACGGGTGCCGCGATCGACTGCACCACGCACCAGGCGATGACGACGGCGAGAACGTGAACCAGCACCGACAGAACCGCGATTTTCGGCCCGCGCTCGCGGCTGAAGATGACACGGTTGGCGATCACCGAGCAGGCATGCAGATGGTGGGTGCCCCACCAGCGCTTCAGCCAAGGCCATGGCAACCTGCCGAGAACCAGGAATCCCAGCCCGCCGGCCAGGGCGGCGAAATCGACCGACAGCAGCGCGGTTCGGCCGTGCGGATCGGTGATCAGATTGTAGCTCCAGGGCAGGGTCGCCACGATGACCACGGCGAGCGCGATCAGGCCGATCGCGCGGTCGACGAAGATGGAGTAGGTCGCCGCCCGCCAGCCGGCGCCTGCGCGCGCGACCAGCCACAGCCGCACCGCGTCGCCGCCGATCGAGGAGGGCAGCGTCTGATTGAAGAAGGTTCCGATCACATTGTAGCGCATCCCCTGCGCGGTGCCGATCGGCGCACCGCATTCGGCGCTGATCTCGCGCCACCGCAGCACGCCGACAAAGATCTGCAGGAACAGCACGGCGATCGCAAGGCCGATCCAGCCCAGGCTGGCGACGTTGAAGCGCGAGGCGAGCTCGTAGAAATCGACCTTGCGGAGCGCCAGATACAGCAGCGCCGCCGAGATCAGTATCTTTAGCGCTGAAAGCAGGATCCGGCGCATGCGGTGCGCGCTCTTCGGTTCGAGAAAGGGTTAACAAACGCGATCCGGCGGCGCCGCGTTTTCGTCCGCCTTGGTATGGTTTTGGGGCCGATCTGGCAATAGCGGCCAACTGGGTATTGCGGCACCCGCAACACGACGGGTAAAGAGGCCCGGCAAACTGTGATATCAGGAAATTCGAGGGGCCAATGGCAGGGCGAATAATCCCGTTGATCATGTGCGGCGGCGCCGGAACACGGCTGTGGCCCGCCTCGCGCGAGGTGCGTCCGAAGCAGTTCCTGCCGCTGTTCGGTACGCGCTCGACGTTTCAGGACACGCTGCTGAGGGTGTCGGAGGCGACGCTGTTCGAGCGCCCGGTCATCATCACCAATACGGCCTATCGCTTCATGGTGCTGGAACAGCTCGCCGAAATCGGTATCGAGGCGGACGTCCTGCTGGAGCCGATGCGGCGGGATTCCGGGCCGGCGATCGCGGCGGGTGCTGCCTTTGCGCAAATGCGCGATGCCGATGCGGTGGTGCTGGCGCTCGCCGCGGACCATGTGGTGCTCGATGTCACGGCCTTCGTGGCCGCCTGCCGCAAGGGGCTGGTCGCCGCCGAGGCCGGCAATATCGTGACCTTTGGCGTGGAGCCCGAGCGTCCGGCGACCGAGTACGGCTATATCAGCCCGGGCCAGCCGATATCGGGCGACGTCCGCAGCGTGACAAAATTCGTCGAAAAGCCGGACCCGGCCACGGCCGCGGGCTATATCAAGCTCGGCTATCTCTGGAACAGCGGCAATTTCATGTTCCGGGCCGCCATGCTGCTGGATGAATACCGCAACGTCGATGCCGACAGCGTGCAGGCCGTCACCGCGGCGGTGACCGGGGCGGGACGCGATCTGGGCTTCGTGACGCTCGATCCGGAATCCTTCGGAAAAGCCAGGGCGATCTCGATCGATTACGCCGTGATGGAAAAGACCGCGCGCGCCGCGGTCGTGCCGGTCGCGTGCGGCTGGTCCGATGTCGGGTCCTGGCACGCGGTGTGGGAGCTGTCGGACAAGGACGCCGAGGGCAACGCCGCGCAGGGCGCCGCGGTGTTCGAGGATTCCCGCAACTGCAACGTTTCGACCGACCGGGCGCTGGTGGCGCTGGAAGGCGTCGACGACCTCGTCGTGGTGGCGACGCAGGACGCCATCCTGGTGTCGCGCCAAAAGGACGCCAACGGGCTGAAGCGGCTGGTCGCGAAACTGAAGACCGTCGCGCCGCAGCTGACCGAAGAACATATCAAGGTGCACCGGCCCTGGGGCTCCTACCAATCCGTCGACAATGGCGACCGCCACCAGGTCAAGCGCATCATCGTCAAGCCGGGCGGCCGACTGTCGCTGCAGAAGCATCATCATCGCTCCGAGCACTGGATCGTGGTGCGCGGTGCGGCGCGCGTGACGGTCAACGAACTGGTCAAGACCGTGCACGAGAACGAATCGATCTACATTCCGATCGGCGCCACCCACCGGCTGGAAAATCCGGGCAAGATCTCGCTGGAACTGATCGAGGTTCAGACCGGCAGCTATCTCGGCGAGGACGATATCATCCGCATCGAGGACGACTACCGGCGGGTTTGACGACGCGATCGCCGTCGCTCCGGAGCCGTATGAGGCCATGACAAATTCACGACGCAACGTCGACGAGACCGTCGCGGCCGGGTTTGGTCATGAATGGTCGACGTTTCAGCAGGACGAGGACAATTTTTCTGCCTCCGAACGCGAGGCGGTGTTCCGGTCTTATTTTCACATCTTCCCGTGGGACCTGTTGCCGGCTGAAGCGGTCGGGGCGGATGTCGGCTGCGGCAGCGGACGGTGGTCGTTTCTGGTGGCGCCGCGGGTAGGGCACCTGCATCTGCTCGACGCCAGCGCCGAAGCGCTCGAGGTTGCCCGGAAGAACCTTGCGGGCGCGCCGAACACGACATTTCATCTGGCGAGCGCCGGTGACATGCCGTTCGAGAATGGCTCGCTTGATTTCGCATTTTCGCTCGGCGTGCTGCATCACATTCCCGACACTCAAGCCGCCATCCGCGAGATCGCCTCGAAGCTCAGGCCGGGCGCGCCGTTTCTGATCTATCTCTATTACGCGCTCGACAATCGCCCATGGTGGTTCAGGACGCTCTGGAAGCTCAGCAATGTCTCCAGGATGGTGATTTGTCGTTTGCCCGCAGGCTTGCGGCTGGTGGTCAGCCAGATCATCGCGGCGCTGATATACTGGCCGCTGGCGCGCCTGGCGGCGCTGGTGCAGCGCGCTGGCCTGCCGACGGCGTCCATTCCGCTGGAATATTATCGCCACCGAAGCTTTTACGTGATGCGAACCGACGCCTATGACCGCTTCTGCACCAGCCTGGAGAAGCGCTTTACCAGAGCGCAGGTCAGGCAGATGCTCGCTGACGCCGGATTTGACGACATCCGCTTCTCCGAAGCCGCCCCGTTCTGGTGTGCCGTTGGGATCAAGCGATAGCCGCCGGATGCGCCCGGCGCAGGCTGCGGCAATCAGATCTTCTGAAATACGAATTCGTGGCAGCCGGCGCCGAACAGCCCGAGCGTGACGGGCAGGGGAAACGACCGCAGCTCGGTAAATCCCATGCCGCAGATACGGTCGTGCAATTCGGCCGCCGTCGCGGTTTCGTAGGGGTATCCGCCGAGCCAGTCATGGGCATCGTGCGAAAAATTCATGCCGCGTAATCTGGCGTAGTTCCTGACATAGGTGACCGGGTTTTCGCCGGTCAGGGTCTGGCGGGCCAGCAGCGCGGCCATGTAGGCCTGCCTGATGCTCCACTGCACCGGCCGCGGGGCGGCGGAGTAGAGTCGCTTCTCGGTCTTCCAGATGGAGTCGCATGTCGTGGTGGAATAGATGGCGATGGCAAACTGGCCGCCGGAACCGACGAAACCGGCGGCGCTTTCGATCGCCTTCCACATGTCGCCGGTGTGATGCAGCACGCCCCAGGAATAGACCACGTCGAAACTGCCGAGCGTGGCCGGCGACGCCTCGAAAACCGACGCCACCTTCGCGCTCCATTTCGCGTCGGGCGCATATTTGGTGAGCAGTTCCTGCGCCGTGGCGACGGAGTTTTCGTCGATATCGATCGCGGTTACCGAACAGGCGCCGAGCGAAAGCGCGGCCAGCGAGTGCAGGCCCGATCCGCAGCCGATGTCCAGAAAGGTCTTTCCCGCCAGGCCGTCCGGAAAGAGCTTTCGCATGCCCGCAATCGCCGAGTCGATGCGCTTGCGGTCGATGGTCCTTGAGTAGTTCTTCCAGTTTTCACCGAACTCGAAGTGGGTTTCGCGTTCTGTCAGACTCATAAAATTCACCACCGCAGGAGGAGATCAACCTAGCATCGTGGCGCGTGCCGCTCAAGGCGACGCCGCGCGCGGCGATGGCGTCGCTGCGGCTGCAAACATTGACTTGCGCCCGGGGTTGCACTTTGATCGCCGCCACTCTCGACGCTACAGCGCGGATGCAGGATTCGAAGGGCGAATGTGTGCAGTCAGGACGGGCTCAGCGCATCACTCTGGTCATTTCGTCGCTGGGCAGGGGTGGCGCGGAGCGCGTCGCCATCGACCTGTGCCGATTTCTCGCTGAATCGGGCCGCGACGTCAGCGTTCTGACGCTGAGCGGAGATGACGCGGATGCCAACGATCTGCCCGCTTCGGTGCATCGCAGCCGGATAGAGCTTCGGCGCGCGGCAGGTTCCCTGCCGCAATCCGTCACATTCACGCTCGACCATCTGCGCGAGATGCGCCGTGCCATCCTCGATTTGAAACCCGACGTGGTGCTGAGTCTGATCGAACAGACCAACATTCGCACCATCGCGTGTCTTGCCGGATCGGGAATTCCCGTCGTTGTTTCCGAGCGCATTCATCCCGGCCACCATCCGCTGCCGCGATCCTGGTCGCTGCTGCGCCGGATGCTCTACCGGTTCGCCGCCGCGGTCATTGTGCAGAACGAGGACATCGCCGGCTGGTTCCGGAAATCGGTCGCCACAACGCGGCTTCTGATCATTCCGAATGCCGTGCGCGGCGGGTCGTTTCTCGGCGATATCAGCGCCCGCGTCGATGAGCCTGTTATCCTGGGGATCGGGCGGCTTGCCCGCCAGAAGGGGTTCGACCTGCTGTTGCACGCCTTCGCCAGGACCGGACTGGCGGACAGGGGATGGCGGGTCATCATCCTCGGCGAGGGGGAAGATCGCAAGGCGCTGTCGCTACTGTCCGACGATCTCGGTGTCTCGGGATCGCTCGAGATGCCGGGCCATGTCACCGACGTTTCCGGATGGATCGCGAGATCGGGGATTTTCGCGTTGCCGTCGCGCTACGAGGGTTTTCCGAACGCGCTGCTCGAGGCGATGCAGCTGGGAACGGCATGCGTCAGTTTCGACTGTCCGAGCGGGCCGCGCGATTTGATCGAACATGGCGTCAACGGTCTGCTGGTACCGCCCGAAGACGTCGACGCGCTCGCCGAAGCGCTGGGTCTGCTCGCGCTGGACCCGCCGATGCGGCAACGCCTGGCGCGCGAGGCCGCTAAAGTTTCGGAAACCTTCGCGGCAGATCGGATCTACCGGCTATGGACCGAAGCGCTGGACGCCGCCTACCAGAGCCGCTTGTAAGCCCCGGCGTTTCGCACCGATGCGCGCCTGCGGTCGCGGTAGCCGCTGATCATGACCGGCAGGAACGGCAGCGATTTGCCGATCTTCTGCAGCAGCCTGCCTTTCCAGTTGAGCTGATGCGGCGAGTTGTCCGACCATTTCTCGACGTAGTCGCTTTGCAGCACCGGCTGGGTGAACGGCTCGACATCCGCCTGCTTGACGGCGAGGCTCATCATGATTGCCGGATTTCCGCAGGCCAGCAGCACTCTGCCGCCATAGGCCGCGGGGTCCGTGACCTCGTAGACATGCTGGCCGGTGGTCTGTTCCACCGACAAATTGTGCGCCATCGCGATGCGAACGAACGCAATCCTGAAACCGTTTTGCGCGGAAAAGATCCGGTACATCAGTTCAGGACTGAATTGATAGAAGCCGTGACCGGCAAGGCTGTTGCAGGGGTTCTGCGTATAGATGGCGCCGCCGACCCTGACGAGGCGCATCAAATTGCCAACCGCCGCCGGAAAATTGAAGACATGCTCGAGAGTTCCGCCGTCGACGGCGAGGTCGAATTGTCCGGCGAGGCCGGGTGACAATGGCGCGCTGATGTCCTGAACGACGCTGGCGCCCTCGTAGTCGGAAAAGTCGATGCTGGTGACGTCGTCAAACCCGAATGCCTCGCGGAACATGTCATTGGCGAAATCTCCCCATCGATACCGCTCAAGCCACGCCAGCGCTCTTGCGTCATCGGCGAATGCGCCGCGAAGCTGCGAAATATCTTTCGGGTGAAGCGCAAGGTTGAGATGGCCGAGGGTGACGACCTTGCCGCCGCGGCCGTCGCGCCGCCATTCCATCAGGCACCGGACGTCGTTGTAGTTCAATCCCATCCGCGACCTCCCGGCAAAACGTGATCGCGCGGGAGCAGTTCGTTGTGCCAGCGCCAGATCAAGGCAGCCCAGAGCGCGATGACGCAGAACACGAAGTAAACAAGCAGCCTGGGCGCGCCCGCGATGCTCGAAGGCCCTACGCCCCGGGTGGCAATGGCGCCCAAGACGAACAGGAAAGGGGCGGCTGCCGCGGCATATCTGATCGCGTGGACTGCGTCGGGTTTATCGTGGACACCATGGAGCTGCGCGTTGAGTCCCACCACGCCGAGAATGAACGGCGCGAGCAGGCCGAACGTGAACGGCAGATCGTGCGAGGTCATCAGGACGGTGAAGGTCGCGAGAGCGAGGGGCAGTTGCTGCACGCTGCGGACCGCATAGGCCGTCAGGCCGAGGAACGCCAGCGGCACGAGCCAGCCGAGATCGCCGAATGCGACGGCGAAAAGCAGAAAGGTGTTGTGCGGCTGCAATGCATGGGCGGCCGCCAATCCCCTGCCGAAAAACGGGCCGTTGCGGTATGACAGCCAGGCGCGTTCCATCAGCAGTCCGCGCGCCGAAATCGAGTTGATGTCTCCTTCGCGTTCGGCCCTGCGGGTGATCTCCCGGATGATTTCATCCGTTTTCCGTTTCCGCACATCGTCATCGCTGGGCAGTGGCGGAGCGAGCCGAGGGGTGGCGTTCGCGTCGGACTGAGGCGAAGCCCTGGGCCGCGGTGTGGTCTCGGACAAAGGGGTCGGTTCACGGCGCGGAACAGACCCGGGCGGCGAGGAGGACTTGTTTCGAACCGAATTGGCTATCGCCTCACGTGCGTCGGCAAACGCCGTCGGCAACGCGCCGATCTGGTAGAACGAACTCCGTGCAGCGACGGAAAAACGGTCGTTCGAAACCAGCGCCACGCCGATCCAGCCTGCCAGCGCCAGGATCAGCGCACCGGAACTGACCCACCTGATCGGAGAATGCGGCCCGGCCGATCTGATCCGGTGCAAAAACAAATCGGCCGCGACGAGGGAACAGATCGCGATGGTGGCCAGCAGCGTCGAGCGCGAAAGGGTGACGAAAATCGCCGCGCCGACGATTAGCAGGAACAGACTGCGCCACCGTTGCGCCACCGTCCAGAACGAGCTCGCGGCACCGAGAAGCAGCCCCGCGGCGGCGACATTGGCATTGATGCTGAGGCCGGCGGCCCTGCCCACAGTGTTGGTGAATCCATGGCTGAACAGGATGTCCAGCAGGCAAATCACGGCGCTCAGGACCGTGGCGGTCGCGGAAAATCTCAATAGCGCTAGGGGGGCCGAGGCAAGTGCCAGCACGCTGATGCATGCGACGAAGGTCAAGGCGATGAAGAAATTCTTTGCTACGCCATCGATCGGATGGATGAGGGTCAGGAGCGTCGCCGACGCGCAGACGGCCAGCACGGGCAGGCTCTGGCGCCGAACCGAACCCTGCAGAACCAGCAGCACGAGGGTGACACCGATCACGAACGCCCAAATGCCATAGAAGACGACAGGCCAGAGCGACCGGTCTTCGACAAAGAGATGCGCGAAGAACGGGACCAGTTGAAGTTGAAACGCCACGACGAACAGGGACCCGAGTGCAGCTGCGGTCGGGAGCAAAACCTTCAAGAGCGTGTCACTCCGCACCGGCCATCACTCCGCGCCCGGCAGAGGAATCACTGCCCAGTAGTTTCGTCCGTTGGTTCTCGGGCTGGAGCCGTCGCTGCTCGAAAAGATGAAGCCCGAATCGTTCCAGTGCGAGAACCGGCCGCGCCCGTATTTTACGATTTGAGCATGCTCGGTGTGCGGGGGACCCAGACGGGTCGTATTCTCATAAAGCAAAAACGGAGATCGGTCCCGAAGCTTCATGGTATCGGACAGGTGGTCGAGCGACGGCACCTTGACGGAAAATGCGATCTCGGAGCCCTGCAATTCGAAGAACGGCCGCTCGAGCCGGATGACCAGCTTGCCTGCCGGCTTGGGCGGCTCGACATAGGAGTACTTAAGCCATAGCGCCGCTGAAAAATAGACCGCAGCGGCGACGATTGCGCACACGCTCCATGTCGACCTGCTCCAGTTTGGCATCGGGTCCGTCTATCATGCCTCCGCAAAAAAGAAACCCCCGGGAGCACTGCAACTGCGCGGTTGCGTGCCCGTCGAGGCATCCGCTATGGTGGGATGATGCTGAAGAGAGTTGCAAAATCCTTCATTCTGCGCGGCCTTGCAAGGAAACTCGGGTTCGCCCTTTCCGCTCCCAAAGAGTTCGGAGACGTCAAGGCAATCGATATGATTGCCGACGCCGTGCTGCGTCTGTCGGAGGAGCGAAAGTTCAGCGACGCGCAACGCTACGAATTGTTCTACACGGTCGGCCGCAAGCTGCAGCCTGATTTCCCGATCAATGACCGGGGGCGCTATTTGCTGGCGGACAAAAAATTTCGCGAGAGCTTCGAGAGAACGCTGGGATCCGGGAACTGGAAGAACTTCGAGCGGCGCTGGAATCTGGGGCAGATGCTGCGGCTGGTGGGACCCGTCGCGGGCGACCTTGCGGAGTGCGGCGTTTTCGAAGGTGCAAGCGCCCGCCAGCTTTGCGAATTCGCAACCGAGCATGGGCGCAGGGTTCACCTGTTCGACTCCTTTCAGGGGCTGAGTGCTCCCGCGGGCAATGACGGAAAGTTCTGGGCCGAGGGCGGTCTATCCGCATCGGAGGCGAAGGTTCGCGCGAATCTCGGAGAATTCGATTGCTTCGACACCTTCCCGGGCTGGATACCCGATGGATTCGGCAAAGTCGCGGATCGGAACTATGCCTTCGTGCATATCGACGTGGATCTGGAGCAGCCGACGTTCGACAGCATCGCCTTCTTCTACCCGCGCTTGTCGGCCGGCGGGGTGATATTGCTGGACGACCATGGCTACGACACCTGTCCGGGCGCCCGCAAGGCCGCACTGGATTTCATGGCGGACAAGCCGGAACCGGTGCTTGACCTGTCAACGGGGCAGGGATTGATCGTCAAGAACTGACCGCGCCCTGATGTGCGGCCAACAGGGCCGTCGTACTGGATCGTCTTATGCAGTTTCGCCGGGACGCCGGGCAAGGAACCACCGGTCGGACCGCGTCACGACCAGCAGCGCCAGCGCCGTGAAGCTATAGAGCCCGCCGCGAATGAGCAGGTCGGGTAAGTCGGGCATGCCGCGGGTGTAAGCGCTGGACCAGCGCTCGACCGCGATGGCGGGTACCAGAATGAACCCGATCCGCAGCGAAGCCATCCCGATATCGCTCAGAATGGGTGCGACTGCGATCCGCCTCGCCAGCCATGAGAGCCAGAAGCAGGTAACGAACGCCGCGCTCGCTGCAACAGCAGTCGTTACAATGCCGAGATTGCCGAGCGATGCGCCGAACCATGTCACGATCCAGCAGGCAGCAAACGAAATAACGCCGCTGACGAGAATGCTGCCGGCACCCCGCACCGCCTGGCAGAACTTGGCGATGAAAGTGCCGAAGGCGGCCGGGAACAGCGACAGGCTGAGTAGCGTCCAGAGCCAGGCTACCTGCTGCGCCTGCTGGGCATCGAACGCGCCCCGTTCGAACAGGATCTTCGTGGCGGTCTCGCCCATGAGAAAAATGCCGGCGCTGAGATAGGCGACAACCAGGATCGTGCAACGGGCAAGGCGCCGGAACAGAATGATGACCTCGCCACTCTCGCCGCGCGACCACAGCGCCGCGAAGTGCGGCAGCAGCACGGTACTCAGGCCGATCACCAGGACTTGCGCCAGGGCGCCGTGCAGGCGTGACGCGTAGCCGTAAATCGCGACCGCGCCTTCGCCGAGGTCGGCGGCGCGAAACTGGATGATCGCGGCCGCGGAGTTTGCCAGCATCGTTGCCGGCAGCAGCGGCAAGGCAAGCATCAGCGTGGTGCGGACTTCACCCGCGGCGATGCCTCGCCCGACCGGAAAATGCAGGCGAAGCCTGAGCACGGCAGCCAGCACGACGGCGCCCTGCGCGAGGCTGCCGAGCAGCAGGGTCCATACCAGCGCCGAGAGGTCCAGCGACGGCCAGAGGATCAAACCGAGTACCGAGACCAGTGAATTGATCAGCGGCGCCATCGCTGCAGCGAAAAAGCGCCCATGGCTGTTGAGAATGAGCGCGATGAAATCGCCGACGATGATGGGAACGAGTATCAGTCCCGACAATTTCAGCGCCGCGGACGCAGCTGCAGTCATCGTCGCCTGTCCCGCGGGCATGAACAGCGACATGATCTGTTCCGGCAGCAGGAAGCACAGGCCTGCGAACCCCAGCCCGCAGCCCAGCATGAGAACGAGCATGCGGCCACGATAGGCCGCGGCCCGTTCGATTTCGCCGGTGACGACCAGCGAAGTGTACCGCCCGATGAAGCTCAACTGGAGCCAGGATCCGATCACGGTCGAGATGAAGCTCGGAGCGATCAGGCCTAGATTGTAGGCGTCGACGTCCAGCGAGGCGCCGAGCGTTGCCGCGATGATCGCGGTTCGCATGAAGGCTGCGATCTGGACGGCGATTCCGAACAGCACGACGGTACGGGTAGTTCCGAGCATTGCCTGTCCTCGCTTGCCGAGCTGCGGTCTGACGACCGGCGCCGACAAGAAGCAAGAGATACCCGACGGAAACGGCAGCGGTAGCAGGGGCGCAAGCCACAGGTCAATCCATGCGGCCCGTGCCGGAATCGCATAGCGTCGGCGCGAGAGGGTAGCCTTCGCAACGGCCTGCCGCCAGCACATTGAGGTTTCATGCCGACGGTCGAAGCGCTCCCTTGCAAATGAGCCGTTGAACTCTTACGGGTAGGCTGAAATCCGCTGCCGCCGATCGCGGGGCTCCCGCAGGCATTTGTCGGCATTGTCTGGAAATTTCCATGGCCTTGATGAGCATCAATGATGTCAGGATCGCCGTCGTCGGGCTTGGCTATGTCGGCTTGCCGCTGGCGGTCTATATGGCTCGCCACTTTCCTGTCCTCGGGTTCGATGTCGACGCCGGGCGGGTAACGGAACTTCAGGCCGGGCACGATCGTACCCGCGAGGTGACCGAAGCTGAATTCGCCGCGGCCAGGAACATCAGCTTCTCCGCGGATCCGGAGGATCTCAAGCAGGCCAATTTCTTCATCGTCACCGTGCCTACGCCGATCAATCAGGCCCTGCAGCCGGACTTGAGCATGCTCGAGCGGGCGTCCGCGACGGTGGGCCGGGCGCTCGGCAAGGGCGATATCGTCGTTTACGAATCAACGGTGTATCCCGGCGTCACCGAAGACACCTGCGTTCCGATCCTGGCCGATGTTTCGGGGCTGGTCTTCAACCAGGATTTCTTCGCAGGCTATTCTCCCGAACGCATCAATCCCGGCGATCACGGCCATCGCCTGTCCGAGATCACCAAGGTCACTTCGGGCTCGACGCCTGATGTCGCTGAACTGGTCGATCAGGTCTATTCCCGCGTCGTCACTGCGGGCACCCACAGAGCGAGTTCAATCCGGGTCGCGGAGGCTTCGAAGGTCATCGAGAACATCCAGCGCGACGTCAATATCGCGCTCGTCAACGAGCTCGCGCAGCTGTTTCGGATGATGGGGCTCGAGACCCGCGAGGTTCTTGCGGCGGCGGGGACCAAGTGGAATTTCCACGGCTACGTGCCCGGGCTGGTCGGCGGGCACTGCATCGGCGTCGACCCCTATTATCTCACGCACAAGGCGCAATCGATCGGCTTCCATCCGGAAATGATTCTGGCGGGTCGCCGCATCAACGACGGCATGGCGCAATGGGTTGCGCTCGACCTCGTCAAATTGATGCTGCGCCACAAGCTCGAAATCGGACGCGCGCGGATTCTGGTGATGGGACTGACCTTCAAGGAAAACTGTCCCGACATCCGCAACAGCAAGGTTGTCGACCTGGTGCGGGAGCTTGCCTCGATGGCCGGGGAGGTGGTGGTCTACGATCCCATGGCCAATCCCGCCGAGGTTCGCCGGGAGTACGACATCGGGTCGGTCGGGACCATTCCCGAAGGACGCTTCGACTCGATCATCCTGGCGGTGCGTCACGACCAGATCACGGGGCTTGGCGCGGATTGTCTGCGCACCATGCTTGTTCCAGGCGGGGTTCTCTACGATCTCAAGCAGGTATTGCCGATCGAGGCGAGCGATGCCCGGCTTTGAATCTTGCAGTGGGAGCGTCACCGTATCGGCGGCAGGCGCCGGGAGTTTGAAGGCATGAAAGTTCTGGTCACCGGCGTCGCCGGGTTCATCGGCTCGCAAACCGCCAGGATGCTGGTTGCCCGCGGCGACGACGTCATCGGTCTCGACAACCTCAACGACTACTACGATGTCAATCTCAAGCTTGCGCGTCTGGCGCGGCTGCAGGGCCAGAACAACTTTCAGTTCGTGAAGGCCGACCTTGCCGACCGCCGGGAAATCGAGCGGGTGTTTGAAGAACACAAGCCGGATCGCGTCATCAATCTCGCCGCGCAGGCGGGGGTGCGCTACGCATTCCAGAATCCCCATTCCTACATCGATTCGAACCTTGTCGGCTTCCTGCACATCCTGGAAGGCTGCCGGCATCACGACGTCAAGCATCTGGTCTATGCTTCTTCGAGCTCGGTTTATGGCGCCAATACCAGCATGCCGTTCAGCATCCACGACAATGTCGATCATCCGCTGAACCTGTATGCCGCCAGCAAGAAGGCCAATGAGCTGATGGCTCATTCCTATTCGCACCTCTACGCACTGCCGGTGACCGGCCTGCGCTTCTTCACGGTCTATGGCCCGTGGGGTCGGCCGGACATGTCGCTGTTCCTGTTCACGAAAAAGATCATCGCCGGCGAACCGATCGATGTGTTCAACTACGGCAAGCACGCCCGCGATTTCACCTTCGTCGACGATATCGTCGAAGGGGTGGTGAGGACGCTGGACAAGGTCGCGACACCGAATCCGGACTGGGACAGCGCCAAGCCGGATCCGGGGACGTCGGCGGCGCCTTACCGGCTCTACAATATCGGCAACAACCAGCCGGTCGAGCTGATGTATTTCATCGAATGCATCGAGAAGGCCGTGGGCAAGAAGGCCATCAAGAACATGCTGCCGCTGCAGCCCGGCGACGTGCCGCGCACCTATGCGGATGTCGATGCGCTGGTGGCCGATATCGGCTTTCAACCGAAAACCCCAATCGAAGAGGGCGTCCAGCGCTTCGTCGATTGGTACAAGGATTTCTATCGCGCCGCGTGAGCCGCTTGACGGAGATTTCCTCCAACGCTTCCGGCAAGACCTTCCAGCAGGGCTTCCGTCGATGATATAGGGCGCAGCTTGACCTTGGCCTCAACCAGCGGAGCGAATCGCGGAGAGGTTGCCGGCGCTGTCCGGCGGCCGAAGCTGCTGTTTGTGGTGACGGAAGACTGGTACTTCGTTTCGCACCGGCTCGATCTCGCGATTGCCGCGCGTCAGGCCGGCTACGACGTGGCGGTGGCAACTCGGGTCGACCGGCATGCCCGTCAGATCACCGGTGCCGGCCTCGCGCTCTGGCCAGTGCCCTTCAATCGCGGTGGGCTCAATCCGCTGGAAGAGTTGCGTACGCTCATTGATCTTTTCAGGATCTACCGTCGCGAGAAGCCTGATATCGTCCATCACGTCGCGCTCAAGCCGGTGCTGTACGGATCGCTGGCGGCGCGGCTGGCCCGAACCCTGGGCATCGTCAACGCGCTCGCCGGGCTCGGCTACGTGTTTTCTTCCGCAGGCCAGCGCGCCAAAATGCTGCGCTGGATCGTCAAGCCGGTCCTCACATTCGCGCTTGGCCGGAAAAATTCCGTTCTGATCGTTCAGAACAGCGACGACTGGAACAGGATCGTGATCGAGGGATTGGCCGATGCCGCTTCGCTCCGGCTGATCCGCGGCGCCGGCGTCGATCCCGGCGCCTACCGGCAGGTCAGCGCCGCCAGCGAAACGCCGCTCGTCATCCTGCCGGCCCGATTGTTGCGCGATAAGGGCGTCGGCGAGTTCGTCGAAGCGGCACGGTTGTTGCGCGCCAGGGGAATCAAGGCGCGCTTTGTTCTCGTCGGGAAGCCCGATCCGGCAAATCCGGCCAGCGTGAGCCAAGCCGAAATCGAGGCCTGGGTCGGCGCGGGGGCCGTCGAATGCTGGGGCTGGCAGGACGACATGCCGGCCATATTTGCGCAGGCGCAGATCGTCTGCCTGCCCACCTATCATGAGGGGTTTCCAAAATCCCTGCTCGAAGCCGCCGCGAGCGGGTGTGCGATCGTGACAACCGACATTGCCGGCTGTCGGGAGATCGTTCGGCATGGCGTCACGGGCTGGCTGGTTCCCGTGCGCGATGCCGGCGCGCTGGCCGATGCCTTGCAAGCGGCGATCGAACAGCCTGATTTGCGCGAACGCTATGGCGCCGCCGCGCGCGCATTGGTCGAGGCGAATTTTTCGATCGACCGCGTCGCGGGCGAAACGATCGCGGTGTACCGCGAACTGATGGCGCGCCAATGAACACGACGGGAAAACCGGGCAAGGGCCGCATCCTCTTTGTGCTGGGCTCACTGGCCGTCGGCGGCACCGAAACCCAGCTTGCGCTGCTTTCCGAGGGCCTCGTCAGGCGGGGCTGGGCCGTCGAAATATTCCTGCTGGAAAAATCCGGCGGCCTGATCGAGCGGGTCGAGCAAGCCGGCGTTGAGGTCACCGACGGAGGCTGCATGACCGGGCCGGGGTCAAAAGTCCGCAAGCTGCTTTCGGTGGTCGGATGCGAGTTGCGTCTCGTCTGGCGTGCCCTGCGGTCGCGCCCGGATGTCGTGCATGGTTTCCTGCCGCTGGCCAATTTCATGAGCGCGCTGGCGGCGCGAGTCACGTTTATCCCGCTGGTGGTGACGTCCAAGCGCGCGCTCGGCAATCATCAGCAGCGCCTGACGGTCTGGAAGCGGCTCGATCGGATCGCCAACGCGTTGTCGAATGTGATCACGGCAAACTCGCACGCCGTCGCGGACGATACCGAGATGCGAGACGGTTATGACGCGTCGCGCATTGTCGTCATTCCCAATGGACTGGATTTCAGCCGCATCGACGCGGCGGCCGGCCAGCGCGATGATGCGCGCAACGAACTCGGACTTTCGAAGTCGGATGTTGCGATTGTGATGGTCGCCAATCTCATTCCGTACAAGGGGCACCTCGACCTGATCGAGGCGTTCGCACGCGTCGCACCCGGCGATTTCAGGCTCAAATTGTTCCTGATCGGACAGGACCGCGGGGTGGCCAAGGCCCTGATCAGCCGTGCAGCCGAGCTCGGCGTTACCGACAGGATCGAGTTGATGGGGCCGCGCAGCGACGTGCCGCGGCTGCTGTCGGCGATGGATCTCGGCGTGCTGTCGTCGCACGAAGAGGGCTTCTCGAATGCGCTGCTGGAGAAACTGGCGTCGGGACTGCCGGTCGTCGCCACCGATGCCGGGGGCAATCGCGAAGCGCTCACGGGCATGCCGGATTGCGTGCTGGTCCGGCCGCGCGATCCCGATGATCTGGCGCGCGGCCTGACTGAAGTGATCGGTCAGCTCGGAGCGGACGATCGAAACCGGAAAATTCGACAACGCAGCCTCCATGAGCGCTATTCGGTCGACGCCATGGTGGACGCCTATGAGCGAATCTATTTGCGTACCCGGTAACCTGCATTCAAATTGGTCGGGCCATGAAAGCGCGGTTAGCGACATACGCCGCCAGCAACCTGCTCTCCGGCATTGCCGGATTGCTCTCGGTCCTGGTGCTGGCGCGGCTGCTGCCGCCGGCGCAATATGGCGAGTATGTGACAGTGCTGGTGGTGGCGACACTCTGCCAGACCGCGGGCTTCAGCTGGCTGCATTCCAGCCTCATCCGCCTTCATGCCGAAGAAACCGACGAGAACGGCCGTGCGCGGTTTGCCGCGGCCGTGCTGATCGGCTTCATCCTGTCGGCCGTCGTCGTCGTTGTCGCATGGACGATCGGCCTTGTCGTGCTGCGGCCGTGGTCGGTCCATCCGATGTGGCTGGGCATTGCCGGGTTGTCGGTGCTGTTGTCCACTTCATGGGCCGCGATCAGCCTGGGCTGGAACAGGGTGGCGGCACGCCACCGGCGTTTCGTCGCGGCCCAGGCGGTGCAGGCGCTCGGCGGCCTCGGGCTCGCGATTGCCGGGCTGGCCTGGCGGCCGGGAGACCCGCTGGTGGCGCTGGCGGCGCTTGCCGTCGCGTCGTTGCTGGCCGCAGCCATCGCGCGGTTTCCGGTTCGCACCGCGCTCCGGCAGCGGCATCAAATGCAGCGGCGCCTGCGCGAAATCTGGGCCTATGGCGCGCCGGTCACGGGCGCTTCCCTCGGGTACATGATCCTCGCTACGTCGGACCGGCTGCTGATAGCGGGCAGCCTCGGTCCCGCGGCGGCCGGGGCCTATGCGGCCGCTTCCGGTATCGCGGCCCGGGCGCTGGGTCTGCTGCTTCCGCCGATCGCCTTCGCGGTCAGGCCGCAGGTTTTTCTGGAGTTCAGTCAGGGCGGCGCGGAGCCAGCGCGACAATTGATGTACCGCACGTCCGGCTGGCTGATCGCCGTCGGGTTGCCGGTCACCGTCCTGTTCGTTTGCGCGCCGGGCCCACTGGCGTCGTTGATCCTGGGTGACGAACTGGCCGCCGCCGCGGCGCAGGTGCTGCCCTGGACGGTGGTCGGCGCATTCATGTCGGTGTTTCTCACCCTGCATTTCGCCATGGCATTTCAGATCGCCCGCCGCACCAAATGGATGCTTCTCGCGGTCGCCCCGGCGGCCGTCTTCGACATCCTCGCCAATGCGTTGCTGCTGCCGAGGTTCGGCATCGTTGCCGCCGGATGGTCGATCGTTGCAAGCCATGCGATCGCCCTGTTGCTGGCGATCGGTTTCGGCAGCAGGCACTTTCGCGTGCCGTTCGCATTTTCCGACGCGTGGCGCACCGCGGCCGCCTGCGTGCCGCTCGCAGCTTTTCTGCAGCTCGAATTTGCAAGAACGATTCCGGGGACCGCCCTGATGCTGGGCGGTGGAGCGCTGGCCTATGCGGTTCCCGCATTCGCTCTAAATGTCGCAAACGTCAGGGGCGAGGCGATCGCGCTGGCCGGGAAATTCAGGCGCGGCGTGTAGCGTCGGACTGTGAAAACGTATTCGATGCGTGCTCAACCGAATACCGCAACGGGAACCGGAAAAGCGGCTGCCGGCGGCGTCGGCTTGATCTGTCGTGCGACCGTCGGTAGTAACGGCAGGTACTCAAATCTTGGAAGATAGCGCCTTATGTGCGGAATCGTTGGCTTTCTCGGCAGCGCCGGACCGGCAGCGCAGGACGCCGTCGTCGCGCGGCGGATGGCCGACCTGATCAGGCATCGCGGGCCGGACGATGACGGCGTCTGGGCGGACGCCGAGGCCGGCATTGCGCTGGCACAGCGTCGTCTGGCGATCATCGATCTGACGCCGGCGGGGCATCAGCCGATGCACTCGTCGTGCGCGCGCTATGTCATCGTGTTCAACGGCGAGATCTACAACTACGAAGAGGTTCGCCGTCAACTCGACGGCGAGGCGGCGCATCCATGGCGTGGTCATTCCGACACCGAAGTCCTTGTCGAAGCCATCGCGCGCTGGGGGCTGAAACGCGCTTTGCAAGCCTGCGTCGGCATGTTCGCGTTCGCGCTGTGGGACCGCCGCGAGCGCACCCTGGTCCTCGCCCGCGACCGTCTCGGCGAGAAGCCGCTGTATTACGGCCGCATCGGCAGGAGCTTTGCCTTCGCCTCCGAACTCAAGGCGTTTCGGGCTCATCCGGCCTGGAATCCCGAGGTGGACCGCAACGCCGTGGCGTTGTTGATGCGCCACAATTACGTGCCGGCGCCGTATTCGATCTACAAGGGGTTTCACAAGCTGCGCCCGGGTCATTTCCTGGTGCTGGCCGACGGCGATCGCGAGCCGCGCATTGAATGCTGGTGGAGTGCGCGCGATGCCGCGGAGAGGGGACGCGCGCACGCCTTCGAGGGCAGCCCCGATGAAGCCGTCACCGCGCTCGAGACGTTGCTGAAGCAATCGATCAAGGGGCAGATGATGGCGGACGTGCCGCTGGGCGCGTTCCTCTCGGGCGGCATCGATTCGTCGGCCGTCGTCGCGCTCATGCAATCGATGAGTCCCCAGCCGATCCGGACCTTCACCATCGGCTTTCACCAGGCCGAGTACAATGAAGCCGAGCGGGCCAAGGAGGTCGCGCGGCACCTCGGTACCGACCACACCGAACTCTACGTTTCCGAACGGGAAGCCATCGATGTGATCCCCAGCCTGCCGGAGATCTACTGCGAGCCATTCTCGGATTCATCGCAGATCCCGACTTATCTGGTTTCAAAGCTGGCGCGCCGGAACGTCACGGTCTCCCTGTCGGGCGACGGCGGCGATGAATTGTTTTCCGGCTACACGCGCTACGCGCTTGCCGACGAATTCTGGAAGAAGCTCGCGCGCGTTCCCCGCTCGTTGCGCCGCGCAACGGCGGGTCTCGCGACGTTTCCCTCTCCGGCATTCTATGACCGGCTGGCGGGTCCGTTGATGACGCTGATCCCGGAACATCGTCGTCACGGGCGGTTGGGGGACAAGGTTCACAAGGCCGCCGGACTGTTGTCGATGCGGACCGTCGACGAAGTCTATCTCCACCTTTGTTCGCACTGGCACAATCCGGCGGATATCGTCGTCGGCGGACGTGAACTGCCGACCATGCTGACCGGGCTCGACACGCTGCCAGGCCTGCCGGGCAACGTCGAGCGGATGATGTATGTCGACCTGATGAGCTATCTGCCCGACGACATCCTTGCAAAGGTCGATCGGGCGGCGATGGCGGTAAGCCTCGAGACGCGCGTGCCGATGCTGGATCATCGCGTCGTGGAGTTTGCGATGTCGCTGCCGCTTGCCTTGCTGCGGGCCGAGAACAAGACCAAGTGGCCGCTGCGGCAGCTGCTCTACAAGCATGTCCCGAAGGAACTGGTTGAACGGCCCAAAATGGGTTTCGGCGTGCCGATCGACGCCTGGCTGCGTGGCGCGTTGCGCGACTGGGCGGAGGATCTGTTGAGTGAAGCACGGCTGAAGGCCGATGATTTCTTCGATCCCGCGCCCATCAGGCTGGCCTGGCAGGAGCATCTGTCGGGACGACGGAACCACCAGTATCTGCTGTGGGATGTTCTGATGTTCCAGGCATGGCGGGCGGCGCAGAACAATTACCAGCCGGCGCTGGCGGCATGACGCACAGATGACAACGGCCATCGGTGAGGCCTTTCACACATCTTGATACCGATCTTGATCATGCGTCGATCTGGTACTTGCTCAGCCAGAGTTGTTGTAGTCATCTTTTTGCAGTTCCGGGTCCGAGAGTTCGATTCGGCCGAAATGGAACTTTTCGTCGGGGGAGACGTCATACCGGCGTCGGACTTGTGTTGGATGCTTGCGGAATGCGTCATCCAGCCGGGCATGCTGAGTAGGTAGTTGTGCGGATTGGTCAGGTGTTCGCGAGGTAAGGTATAATTGGCGCGGCATTGGCCTTGGGCCAATCACCGCGACGGGATGAAAATGATACTCGTCACAGGCGCAAGGGGCTTTGTCGGGACGGCGCTCGTTGCCGAACTGGGCAGGCGTGGGATGCCCTATCGGGCAGTCACGCGGACGCCACGTGACGGCTTTTTCTGCATTGGGGATATGGATCCCCGGACCGACTGGACTGCCGCGCTCGACGGCGTCGATGCCATCATTCATCTGGCGTCCCGCGCTCACGTCATGAACGAAACGGTCCCTGATCCGCGAGCTCATCTTCGATCCGTCAACGTCGACTCGACGATGAATCTGGCGGCGCAGGCCGTCAAGGCCGGCGTGAAACGGCTCGTGTTCATCAGTTCGATCAAGGTGAATGGCGAAGCCACCAGGCCCGGTCGTCCGTTCACGGCCGAAGATACGCCCTGTCCCCAGAACCCCTACGCGCAATCCAAGCATGACGCCGAACAGGGCCTGTTCGCGCTGGCGCGAAAGCCCGGCTCCGATTTCGAGGTGACCGTGATCCGCCCGCCGCTGGTGTATGGCCCCGGGGTGAAGGCAAACTTCGCGACGATGATGGATTGGGTCAATCGCGGAATTCCGTTGCCGCTCGGCTCCGTCAACAACAAGCGCTCCTTTGTCTTCGTCGGCAATCTGGTCGATCTCATCATCCTGGGCGCCATCCATCCCGAAGCGGCGGGGCAGATTTTCCTGGTCAGTGACGACGAGGATATTTCCACGACCGAGCTGTTCAAGAAGATGGCGCAAGCGCTTGGGCGGCCGTCATGGATGATGCCGCTGCCGACGCCGCTCCTTAACTTCGGAGCCGCGATGATCGGGCAACGCGCGATCACCAGCCGCCTGACCGACTCGTTGCAGGTGGATGTGACCAAGACCCGGGAATTGCTCGGCTGGGCGCCGCGCAGGAGCGTCAGCGAAGGTCTGCAGCAAACCGCGCGTTCTTTTCGAAGACTCGAGCTTGACCCGGTAGCCCAATCGGCTTAGGCGGCTCGAACACCGTGTCCGTCAGTGGACCGCTGTATGGTTGACCGGATGGTTCGACCATCACCGACGGGCCCGCAATGAAAAGAACCTTCGATCTCCTCGTTTCCGCATGCGGGCTGATCTTCCTGATGCCCGTCATGCTGATCATTGCGTGGTTCGTGGCGAGGTCCTCGCCGGGTGGTGTCCTGTTCGTCCAGACCCGCGTCGGCAAGTCCGAAAAACCATTTCAGTGCTACAAGTTTCGGACCATGGCGCACGGCGCGCCCGTCGCCGGTTCGCATGAAGTCGCCGACAGCTGGATCACGCCGACCGGGCGGCGCTTGCGATCGTCAAAGCTCGACGAGTTGCCGCAGCTTTTCAACGTGCTGCGGGGCGACATGAGCTTGGTCGGCCCGCGGCCCTGTCTTCCCAACCAGGACGCCGTGATCGCGGCGCGCCGCGCCCGCAACGTTTTCAGCATCCGTCCCGGAATCACCGGAACGGCCCAATTGGCAGCCATCGACATGTCGACGCCCGAGAAGCTCGCCGAGGCCGATCGCAGCTATGTCGAGAACCACACATTCTCGGGCGATCTGCGGATCATTGCAGCCACCGTGCTTGGCGGCGGCTCCGGAGATGCGGCGAGGCGCTGAAAGGCGCATTGAGAGGCCCGCGAGAGAGGCCCGCCCTGATTCCACCCCGGGATGCTAATTGCGCTCCGCCGGTATATAAGCCGTCTCAAGGGAATTCTCCAACGGCGCGAACGGCCCGCGGGCAGGCCCGGTTCGTAACGGAGTGCAGCAAATTGTGTATTCCTGTGCGGCGGGGGGCCTGTTAATCGACCATGCGGCTGAAGGCTGATTCCAGCCGCGCCTTCCAGAATTGCAAGCTTTTGGAATGGCTTAGAACGACAAGGCTTGTAGTGACTTGGGGTCATAAGGGGAACTTGATGCGAGTCGGCGTTATTGGCGCAGGTGTCATGGGCACCAACCACGCGCGTGTTCTGGCCGGGCTGCCGGACACCACGCTGGTCGGGATCGTCGATCCCCTGGCCGAGCATCGTGCCCGCGCCACTGAACTGGCCGGCTGCCGCGCCTTCGCCACCCTGGAAGAGCTGATCGCCGAAGGTGTCGATGCCGTGACCATCGCCGCGCCGACCCATCTCCATCACGAGGTCGCGCTCGCCTGCATCAACAGCGGCATCCACATCCTGGTCGAAAAGCCGATCGCGTCCACGGTCGAGGAGGGACGCGACATCGTCGACGCGGCCGGCCGCGCCGGCGTGACCCTGATGGTGGGACATGTCGAACGTTTCAACCCGGCGGTCGCCGCCATCAAGGCGGCGCTGGCGGGCGAGGATATTCTTTCGATCGCGATCACGCGCGTCGGGCCGTTTCCGCCGCGGATGTCGAATGTCGGGGTGGTGATCGATCTCGCCGTGCACGACATCGATCTGATCCGCTGGTTCACCGAGTCCGATATCGTCGAGGTGCAGCCGCAATTGTCCAGCGCCATCGCCGAGCGCGAGGATATCGCGCTGCTGCAGTTCCGCACCGCCTCCGGCGTGCTCGCCCACATCAACACCAACTGGCTGACGCCGTTCAAGGCGCGCAGCGTCACGGTCGCGACTCGCGGCAAATATGTGATGGGCGATCTGTTGACCCGTCAGGTCACCGAGTGCTTCGGCTTCAAACCGGACGGCAGCTATTCGATGCGCCATCTGCCGGTCGGTCATGACGAGCCGCTGCGCGCCGAATTGATTTCGTTTCTCGGCGCGGTGAACTCCGGCGGTGCACCCGCGGTGACCGGTGCCGAAGGCGTTGCCAGCCTGGAAATCGCCATCCGCTGCCTGGAAACGCCCGCCCGGCCCGCCGCGTCATCCGCCCGCAAGGGGCCGCGCCGCGTCGTCGGCTAGCGATGGCTGCAAAGATTCCTGCAAAGATTCCCGCATGACCCACTCGCCATCCCCCCGAGGTTCCATGAACCAGCATTTGCGTCCAGAACCCGTACCGTTCATCGATATCGCCGCGCAGCGCCGCCGGCTCGGCTCATCGATCGATGAGGCGGTGACGCGCGTGCTCACGCATTGCCAGTTCATCAACGGTCCGGAAGTAACCGCGCTCGAGGCCGCGCTCGCCGATTACAGCGGCGCCAAACATGTCGTGACCTGTGCCAGCGGCACCGACGCGCTGCTGATGGTGCTGATGGCCAAGGGCGTCGGCCGTGGCGATGCGGTGTTCTGTCCGTCGTTCACGTTCTGCGCGACCGGCGAGGCGGTGGCGCTGACCGGCGCCGTGCCTGTTTTCGTCGATGTCGACGAAGCGACCTTCAACATGGACGTGAATTCGCTGAAGCGCGGCATCGCGACCGCGCGCAAGCGGGGGCTCACGCCCAGGGCGATCATGCCCGTCGACCTGTTCGGGCAGAGTGCCGATCACGACGCCATCGCTGTCGTGGCGGAGGCCGAGGGCCTGTTCGTGCTCGACGACGCGGCGCAGGCATTCGGCGCCAGCTACAAGGGCCGCCGCCTCGGCACCATGGGCCTTGCCACGGCGACCAGTTTTTTCCCCGCCAAGCCGCTCGGCTGCTACGGCGACGGCGGCGCGATCTTCACCGATGACGCCGCATTGGCCGAAACCCTGCGCAGCATCCGCGTCCATGGCCAGGGCTCCGACAAGTACGACAATGTCCGGCTCGGGCTCACCGGGCGGCTCGACACCATGCAGGCCGCGATCCTGCTCGAGAAACTGAAGATCTTCGACGACGAGATCGCCGCGCGCAACGCGGTCGCGGAGCGCTACGCGCGCGGCCTCGGCAATGTGGTGTCGGTGCCTCGCCTCGCCAGCGGCTGCACCTCGATATGGGCGCAGTATACCATCCGGCTTCCGCAAGGCTGCGACCGCGACGGTTTCGCCGCCGCGCTCAAGGCGCAGGGCATTCCGACCGCGATCTATTATGTGAAATCGATGCATCAGCAGACCGCCTATCGGGATTTCCCGGTCGCCGACGGCGGCCTGCCGGCGTGCGAACGGCTTTCCGGCGATGTCATCAGCCTGCCGATGCATGCCTATCTCGATGAGCCGACGCAGGAGCGGATCATCAGCGCCGTGCGCGGCGCGCTTGGCGCGTGAGCTGCCGAAAAGCGTGCCCTCGGACTTGATTCGGGGGGGCGACCTTTTTTCGGAAAAGATCATGCGCAAAAAGAGATTCACCTGATTTCGCCATTTTGCAGCGCCGCCGCATGCTGTAGAAGCGGCTGATGCTCGGACGTATCTTCACCGTCGGCGGCTTTACGCTCCTTTCCCGGCTGACCGGTTTTGCGCGCGACATCATGCTCGCGGCGATTCTGGGCGCCGGTCCGGTAGCCGACGCGTTCTTCGTCGCCTTGCGGCTGCCCAATCATTTCCGGGCGATTTTCGCCGAGGGCGCCTTCAATGCGGCGTTCGTGCCGGCCTACACGCATGTCCAGGGCGAGCGCGGGGCGGCATCCGCCAGCCTGTTTGCGAACCGCATCTTTACCCTGCTGTTTCTGACCCAGCTGGTGTTGCTGGCCGTGGCATGGCTGTTCATGCCGCAGGTGATCGCCATTCTGGCGCCGGGATTCTCCGCCGATCCGGTGCGCGGCGAACTCGCGGTCGAGCTCACCCGGATCACGTTTCCCTATCTGCTGCTGATTACGCTGGTGACGCTCTATGGCGGCATGCTCAACGTGATGCACCGCTTCGCCAGCTATGCGGCGGCGCCGATCTTTCTCAACCTGTCGATGATGGCGACATTGGCGCTGGCGGCGTTCTTTCCCGGCGTCGGCCATGCCGCCGCATGGGGCGTTTTGATCGCGGGGTTCCTCGAATTCTTTCTGCTGGCGGGGGACGCGGCCAAAAGCGGCATCCTGCCGAAATTCGCCCCGCTCAAGCTCGACGAAGATGTCCGCGCGTTCTTTCGCGCGCTGGGCCCCGCGACGCTCGGCTCGATGGGCACCCAGCTCGCGCTGTTCGCCGACACCATCATCGCGACCTTCCTGCCGGCGGGAGCGCTCTCGGCGCTGTATTATGCCGACCGGCTCAACCAGCTTCCGATCGGCGTGATCGGCATCGCCATCGGCACCGTGCTGCTGCCGGAGATGTCGCGAAGCCTGACGGCGAATGATCAGGCCGGCGCAATGGCGTCGCAGCGGCGGGCGTTCGATTTCACGCTGCTGTTCTCGGTGCCATTTGTCGCCGCGTTCCTGATCGTGCCGGACTTCATCATGCGCGCGATGTTCGCGCGCGGCGCGTTCTCGAAAGCCGATGCCGCGGCGGCCGGCGCCACGCTCGCCGCTTACGCGATCGGATTGATTCCGTTCGTGCTGATTCGCAGCGCGGTCGCGACTTTCTATGCCCGCAAGGATACCGCGACGCCGGTCAAGGCGGCGCTGAGCGGGATCGCCGTCAATATCGCGCTGAAGATTGCGCTGGTCGGCTCGCTGGCCCAGGTCGGGCTCGCGCTCGCCACCGCGGTCGGAGCCTGGATCAACCTGCTGCTGGTGATCGCCTTCGCGGTGCGGGCAGGGTACCTCGAACTCGACCGCGCGCTGATGCAGTCGATGGCGAAGTTCGCCGGGTGCGGAATCGTCCTGGCGGCCGCGCTTTGGTTGGCCGCCTGGTTTGCCAATCAGCACATGGCGCAATGGGGGGCGCTACGCGACGAAGCGGCGCTGCTGCTCCTGATCGGCACCGGCGCGGTGGTCTATGCCGGCTCAATCCTGCTGCTGTTTGGCCGCCGGTGGCTGGTTTCGCTGGTCCGGTCTTCCTGAATTTTACTTATCTTTCAAAGGTATAAAACCGAAAATGCGGTGTATCGAGGTGGTGCCGCCTTTTTGCAACATCCGCGAGCAAAATGTTCCGGCAATGCAACTGGACATCCCCTCAGCCGAGAATCCCCGCTAGGATCCGGTCAGATTTTGGTTTGAACTTTTGATCTCATGAAGAGGGGCTTCCCATGCGCGCTTCAACAGTGAAGACAATCGTAACGGCGGTGTTCGCCGCGATGGCTGCAAGTTCAGTCGCGTCCGCAGCCGATATGGCGCCGCGCTACACCAAAGCGCCGCCGCCGGTCGTCGAGGTCTGGACCTGGGATAAATTCTACATCGGCGGCAACGTCGGCTATAGCTGGGGCCGTTCGGATACGTCGGGTACTTTCTACAACAACACGACCGGCGTTCAACTGAGCCCCACCCAGAGCGGCAACATCAATCTCGACGGATTTGTCGTCGGCGGCCAGGCCGGCAAGAACTGGCAGTTCTCGAACTGGGTTGTCGGCGTCGAGGTCGATGGTCAGTGGACCGACGAGAAGGCCAGCCGCCTCTTCACCTGCGCCACCGGCGCCGCCTGTAACAACGTTACCTTCGGGCCTGGTCTGGGTGTCGCCCCGACCTCGACCTTCAACCAGCACATTGAATGGTTCGTGACCCTGCGTCCGCGGGCGGGCGTCCTCATCACGCCGACGGCGCTGCTCTACGTCACGGGCGGCCTCGCGGTTGCTGGCATCAACACCGACGGCGTACTCAGCGGCATTACGCCCCTGAGTGCACCCACCTCGGTGGCCTGGGGCAACGACGCCACCAAGTGGGGCTGGGTGGTCGGCGCCGGCGCCGAAGCGCGGCTGGGCGGCAACTGGACCGGCAAGATCGAAGGCCTCTACATGGATTACGGCTCGGTCTCGGGTAGCGTGGTTCTGCCCACCGCCGGCCCGCCGCTGCGATTCGACTACAACTCGAAGATCACCGACGTCGTGGTTCGCGCCGGTTTGAACTACCACTTTGGCGCCCCGATCGTCGCGAAGTACTGATCTCGGCGGAAACTGTTCTCGACAATCAAGGCCCCGGCATCGTCCGGGGCCTTTTTGTTGCGGCACGGTGTAAATCCACCTGCTTGACGCGGATCAGCGCTTCGTGATGTCGGCCGAAACCGGTTTGCGCTGGCAGCCGAACCGCTGCAATATGGAACGGTTATAATCCAGGAAACCGGAGATCAGATGGCTGCTCCCATCAAGTTCGGCGTCGGTCAAAGCGTGCTTCGCAAGGAAGACGACGCGCTCATTCGCGGCAAGGGCCGCTACACCGACGATCACGCACCGCAGGCCTCGATGCATGCGCTGGTGCTGCGCTCGCCGCACGCCCACGCCAAATTCACCATCAACACCACCCGCGCCAAGAGCCTGCCGGGCGTCGGCGCCATCCTGACGGCGGAAGACGTCAAGGATCTCGGTGGTCTGCCCTGCCTGTTCAACCTGGAAGTCGATCCGTTCACCGGCCCGCCCTATGCCATCCTCGCCCACGGCGTGGTGCGCCATGTCGGCGATGCCGTCGCCTTCGTGGTCGCCGACACCGTCGATCAGGCGCGTGACGCGATCGAGGCCATCGAGGTCAACTGGACGCCGCTGCCGGCCGTGATCGGCCTTGCCCATGCGGTCAAGAAGGGCGCGCCACAGGTCTGGCCGGAGCATGCCGGCAATGTGCTGTTCGACGTTCCGATCGGCGACAGGAAGGCGACCGAGGCCGCCTTTGCCAAGGCCCACGCGGTCGCCGAAATTTCGATCGTCAATCCGCGCGTGATCACCAACTTCATGGAAACCCGCGCCGTGGTCTGCGAATACGACGCCAAGCGGGATCATCTGACGCTGACGATCGGCAGCCAGGGCAGCCACCGGCTGCGCGATATCCTGTGCCAAAACGTGCTGAAGATCCCGGTCGAGAAGATGCGGGTGATCTGTCCGGATGTCGGCGGCGGTTTCGGCACCAAGCTGTTTCCCTATCGCGAATACGCGCTGGTCACGGTCGCCTCGAAGCGGCTGCGCCGCACCGTCAAATGGACCGCCGACCGCGCCGATCATTTCATGGGTGACGCGCAGGGCCGTGACAATGTCACCACGGCGCGGATGGCGCTGGCGGAGGACGGCAGGTTTCTGGCCATGGACGTCGATCTGATGGGCGACATGGGCGCCTATCTGTCGACCTTCGGGCCCTACATTCCGCATGGCGGCGCCGGCATGCTGCCCGGGCTTTACGACATCCAGGCCTTCCACTGCCGCGTCCGCACGGTGTTCACCAATACCGTGCCGGTCGACGCCTATCGCGGCGCCGGACGCCCCGAGGCGGCTTACGTGATCGAGCGGCTGGTCGATGCATCCGCGCGAAAACTCGGGATGACGCCGGATGCGATCCGGCGCAAGAATTTCATCGCGCCGCGCGCGATGCCCTACAAGACCGCGACCGGCAAGGTGTACGACTCCGGGGACTTCACCGCGCATATGAAGCGGGCGATGGAAATCGCCAACTGGAAGGAATTTCCCAGGCGCGCCAAGGCCGCGAAGAAGCAGGGGCTGGTGCGCGGCATCGGGCTTGGCACCTATGTCGAGGTGTGTGGCACGATGGGCGAGGAGACCGCCAACGTCGCGCTCGATCCCAACGGCGACGTCACCATTCTGATCGGCACGCAGTCGAGCGGGCAGGGCCACCAGACCGCCTATGCGCAGATCGTCGCCGAGCAGTTCGGCCTCGCGCCGGAGCGGGTTCACATCTTCCAGGGTGACACCGACCGCATCGCCACCGGTCTCGGCACCGGCGGCTCGGCCTCGATTCCGACCGGCGGCGTCTGCGTCGAGCGCGCCACCCGCACGCTGGGCACGAATTTGCGCGAGATCGCCGCCGAGGCGCTGGAAACCAGCGTCGGCGATCTCGAGATCCGCGACGGCATCGTGCGGATCGCCGGCACTGACCGCTCCATCAGCTTTGCCGATCTGGCGAAGCGGCCGGGCGTCGATCCGTCGAAGCTGAAGGCGGCCTCGACATTCACCAGCGCCGACGGCACCTATCCCAACGGCACCCACATCGCCGAGGTGGAGATCGATCCCGCCACCGGCATGATCGCCATCATCCAGTATGTGATCGTCGACGATTTCGGCGTGACGCTGAATCCCTTGCTGCTGGCCGGCCAGGTTCATGGCGGCGCGATGCAGGGGATCGGCCAGGCCCTGATGGAGCAGGCGGTCTACGATCCCAAGGACGGCCAGCTCGTCACCGGCACGTTCATGGATTACGCGCTGCCGCGCGCGGCCGATGGTCCGTCATTCGTGTTCGAAACCCACAACGTGCCCTGCAAGACCAATCCTTTGGGCGTCAAGGGCGCGGGCGAGGCCGGCGCGATCGGCTCCTGCCCGGCGGTCGTCAATGCCATCATCGAAGGACTATGGCGCGAATACAGGATCGACCACATCGATATGCCGGCAACCCCGGAGCGGGTCTGGGTCGCGATTCGCGAGCATCAGCGCCAGCATAGTCTCTGATATTTTGTCGCGCAGCGGGAATGAAATTCCGGGCGCGGTGTTGGGTCATAATCAGCGCCATTCGCGCATTGCGAATGGGCGAGATCCAAGCAGGGGGATTCGACCAATGATGATACGAACTGTCGTGGTAGCGGCAACGTTGTTGCTTGGCGTGGGCGCCGTGATGGCGCAGGATGCCGCCGTCAAGATGGCCCAGGATACCATGAAGGCCAATGGCAGGAACCTGGGCGGCGTGCTGGGCCCGATGTTCAAGGGCGAAAAACCCTATGATCAGGCCGCGGTCGATGCCGCGCTTGCGGTGCTCGACGACACCGCCAAAAAGCTGCCGACCATGTTTCCCGTCAGCATGAAGGACGCGAAGTGGGAAGGCGATTTCAGCCCCTCGCCGAAGATCTGGGAAGACAAGGCCGGCTACGACGCCAAGGTCGCGAGCTTCGCCAAGGTGGTCACCGAGGCCAAGGCCAAGATCAAGGACCTCGATTCGCTGAAGGCGAATTTCCCCGGTATCGGCAAGGAATGCGGCGCCTGCCACGAAGGTTTTCGTGTGAAGAAGGGCTGAGTTGCGTAGCCCGGATGCAGTGAACGGGTCGGCGCAACGCGCCGTCCCGTGAGCGTAATCCGGGGAAACTGTCAGCCGCAGAACCACTGTCCCGGATTGCGCCACCGTGCGCCGCTTCGCATCGCACGGCCGGCTCCATCCGGGCTACGAAAAGAAGGCTGGCGCTGAATGCTGCGGCGAATTTTCCTGGTGCTTGTGTTGGCCGCCGTCATTGGCGGCGCGATTTTCTGGTGGCTGACGGTTCCCGCGACCGTCGCTGCGAATACGTTGCCGGCCTACACGCCCAATCCGGCCAACGGCCTCACAACGTTCAATGCCGGCGGATGTTCCTCCTGTCATGCGGTGCCGGGCCAGCCCGATCGATTGAAGCTCGGTGGTGGTCTCGCCATCCCGTCGCCATTCGGCACGTTTTATTCGCCGAACATCTCGCCCGATCCAACTGACGGCATCGGGCGATGGAGCGAGGCCGAATTCGTCAGCGCCGTACTCAAGGGCACCTCGCCGTCGGGCGCGCATTATTTCCCGGCCTTTCCCTATGCCTCCTACGCGCATGCGCGGGTCGAAGACGTCAGAGACCTGTTCGCCTACCTGAAGACGCTGGCGCCGGTGTCCGGCAAGGTCGGGGATCACGACGTGCCGTTTCCGTTCAACGTCAGGCGCAACGTCGGAATCTGGAAATTCCTGTTCATGGACGACACGTCTTTTGCGCCGGATCCGGCGCGCTCGGCGCAGTGGAATCGCGGCAGCTATCTGGTGAATGGCCTCGGCCATTGCGCCGAATGCCACAGCCCGCGCAATTTTCTCGGCGGCATTGTCGCGGCGCAGCGCCTTGCCGGCGGACCTAACCCGGAAGGCGAGGGCTGGGTGCCGAACATCACGCAAAAACGGCTGGGCGAATGGAGCGCCAAGGATATCGCCTATTTCCTCGAGACCGGGATGACGCCGGATGGCGATACCGCCGGCGGATCGATGGCGCGCGTGATCCGCAACACCTCGCAATTGTCGGCGGACGATCGCGCGGCGATGGCGGAATACGTCAAGTCGCTGCCGCCGGTGGAGGGCCCGCCGCGGCCGGAGAAAAAAACGAAGTCGTAACGGCTTAAGCGAACAAGTCGATGCGGACTTCACCTCGCCCCGCTTGCGGGGAGAGGTCGAAATTCGCGAGAGCGAATTTCGGGTGAGGGGGACTCTCGACAGACTGGGACTCGCGGATAGTCCCCCTCACCCGAAGACTGCGCTATCGCTTGTCTCCGG
This sequence comes from Pseudomonadota bacterium, assembly GCA_040390145.1. Lineage (GTDB taxonomy): Bacteria > Pseudomonadota > Alphaproteobacteria > Rhizobiales > Xanthobacteraceae > Bradyrhizobium. The sequence continues at coordinate 14,249 of JAZJYY010000097.1, read as the reverse complement.
CCTCTCCCCGCAAGCGGGGAGAGGCAAAGCATCAAAATGTATCGACCATGCCGGCCTTGGCGAGCGCCGCCTTGCGCACGGCCATCCATTCCTCGGTGAATTTGGCGGCATCGGCCGACGGGGTGCCCTTCATGAAGTCGTTCCACGCCGCGATCAACGTATCCTGCCGCTTGAGCAGCGCGTTGTTGTGCTTGTCCTGGTCGTCGCTCCAGGCGCCGGCTTCCTTCAGCGCCTTGACCGCGCCCTTGTGCATCGGCACCGCCCAGTTCTTCGCCTGCGCCTTCACCGCAAGCCCGCTGGCGCCGGGGGCGTTGTCCTTGTAGCCGTCATAACCCTCGATCATCGCCTTGGTCAGCATGTAGACCTCGTCTTCGGGCTGGGTGCCATAGACGCTGAAGATCGGATAGGGATAGGTGCCGACCTCGAGCGGCTTTTCCTTCGAGAATTCGCTGCCCGCACCGCAGCTGGCCTTGTGCTCAGTAAAATACGGGCCGACCTTGCGCATGCGCTCCCATCCCGCCTTGTCGGTCCACGGCATGGCGGGCCAGATGATGCCGCGCGGCGAGGTCTGCAATTCCTTGGCGGGTCCTGATATCGTCGAGCCGAATACCGCGTCGGTATCGTTGTTGATGATGCCCTTCCACATTGCGTTGTTGCCGGCGAATTCGACGATCTTGACGTCCTTCGCCGTCAGATTGGCGAACGCCAGCACCGCCAGCGCATTCTGGTTGAGCGCGGGCGAACCGACCACGAAGCCGATGCGCTTGCCTTTCAGGTCGGCGTAGTTCTTGACGCCGGTGTCGGCGGCAACCGCCAGTGAAAGCCCGTTGCAGTCGATCGAGCTCAGCGTGATCTGGGTGGGCTGCGGTCCCCATTCCCGGGACGCGAATTCGAACACGCCTTCCTGCGCGAAATAGACCCCGACACCCATCGCCGAGATGCTGGCGCGCTTGAGACGCAGCGGCTGCAGGCGCGCGACGTCGTTGCCGGCCGGCAGCACCCGCGCGTCGGTGCCGTACTTGTCCTTGAGCATCTTGCCGACGGCGACGGCAATGTTGAAACCGGAGGTGCCGGTGTCATAGGCCGTCATCGTGACGTTGGGCGGCAATTTCACCTGTGCGGACGCCGTCGATGCCGCGATCGCGGTTCCGGTCAGCGCAATGGCCGCCAGCATCATGTTACGCTTGATCATTCCATTCCTCCCGTTGCGGCTGTCGTTGCAGCCTTGAGACGCTTGTCGCCGATGTTTCCCCGCTCCCGCAAGAGCACGCGAAAGAGCGCATCGGGAAACCGGCCGCGCCGGCGCGAATGCTCGCGGATTCCCGCCGCCCCCGCAAGCCGGAAGCGGGATGCGGACAAAGACCAATCCGCGCACCTCGGGCACGCTAGTCGGACAGCCAGCGTACCGCCTGGGTTGCAATGGTGATCGTTGCGGTTGTGCCGACTTCGTGCAGGGTATCACCGGCATGAAACGGACAATCGACCGCGATGTCGGCCGTACCCGTCCGCACGCCATAGCGTACGCTGGCGCCGAGGAATTCGCGGTAGGACACGGTGCCGGTGACCGCAGCGGTGCCGGGACCGGCCGGCGCGCAGGCGGCCGTGATGCTGGCGTCCTGCGGCCGGAATACCATCTTCGCGAGCGGCGGTACCTTGAGGTGCGGCGGCACGGGAATTCGCAGGTCTCCTGAAGCCTCGAATACGCGGGAGGCGCCATCGCCGGACATGCGGCCGTCCAAAATATTCGCAGTGCCCAAAAAGTTCGCCACGAACAGATTGGCCGGCTGCTCATAGAGCTGTTTCGGTGTTCCGACCTGCTGAATGACGCCGTCGTTCATGACCGCGATGCGGTCACAGATCGTGTTGGCCTCTTCCTGGTCGTGGGTGACGAAGATGGTGGTCAGCCCGAGCCGCTGCTGCAGCTCGCGCAGTTCGCGGCGAACCTGCACGCGCAGCTTGGCGTCGAGGTTGGACAAGGGCTCATCGAGCAGCAGCAGCTTTGGCTCGACCGCGATGGTGCGCGCCAGCGCGACGCGCTGCTGTTGTCCGCCCGAGAGTTGCGCGGGGCGGCGCTGGTCCAGCCCGGTCAATCCGACCAGTTCGAGGGCGGCCGCGACCCGCGGTCCGATCTGGCTGCGCGGTACGCGCTTCTCCTCCAGCCCGAACGCGACATTGCGCGCCACCGTCATATGCGGCCACAGCGCATAGGACTGGAACACCATGCCGATGTCGCGTTTCCATGGCGGCAGCGCGGAAATGTCCTGGCCGTCGACCAGCACGCGGCCGGAATCGGCGCGATTAAAACCCGCGATCAGGCGGAGCAGCGTGGTCTTGCCGCAGCCGGAGGGCCCGAGGAAGGCGAACAATTCGCCAGGGCGGATGTCGAGATCGATCGACCGCAGCACGTGGTTGTCGCCGTAGGACAGATTGACCTGTTCGATCCGGATCCCGACGGAAGGCACGGCGATGTCTGGGGCTGGCGTCATGCTGTCAATGTCTCGCTTGCGAGGTGATGCGGCCATGCTCGATGACGAAATGCGACAGCAGGGTGCAGGCGGCCACCAGTACCACGGCGATGACGCCGAGCGCGGCACCGGGGCCGCGCCCCGCCGACGACTGCATCAGCACATAGAGGCCATAGGCCAGCGGCGCGTCGGAATTCGACTGCACCAGCATCAGCGTCGCCGAAAGCTCGACCGCGGCAGTTGCAAAACTCGTGACGAAGCCCGCCAGGATGCCGCCCATCATCAGCGGCATCACGATGCGCCTGATGGTGCGCAGTTTGGTCGCGCCGAGGTTTTCGGCGGCTTCCTCCAGCGAGACCGAGATCTGCTGCAGCGCCGCGTAACAGGCGCGCAACGCATAGGGCAGGCGGCGGACCGCCAGCGCCAGCACGATCACGATCCACAGCGACGCCAGCGGCGTGCCGTCCCAGAGCTGCACGCCGTAGAAGGCGCGGAGATAGCCGATACCGAGCACGATGCCGGGAACGGCCAGCGCCGCGGACGCCGCCCAGTCCAGCGCGTCGCGCCCGATCAGCTTTGTGCGCAACACCAGATAGGCAATCGCGGTGCCGAGCACGACGTCGATCAGGCCGGCCAGTGAGGCATAGATCAGCGTGTTCTTGATGTAGAGCGAGCTCTCGCCGAACACCCTGGCGTAATGCGCGACCGTATAACCGTCCGGCAGCGGCGAGAACGACCAGATCGTCGAGAACGACAGCAGCAGCAATCCGGCGTGCGGCGCCAGCACCAGCAGCAGGATCAGCGTCACTGCGAAATAGGCGAGGGCACTCTCCAACGGCTTCAAGCTGCGCCGTGTCAGGCCGCCGCCGCCGCGCTGCACGGTCGAATAGTCGATGCCGCGGGTGGCGAGCGCCGAAGCCGCCATGGCGGCCACCGAGGCCACGATCAGCACCACCGCAATCACATAGCCCATGGGATCGGCGATGCCGATCGAGGTGACGCGCAGATAGGCCTGCGGCGCCAGCATGTCCTTGACGTTCAGCAACAGCGGCGTGGCGAGATCGTCGAACACTTTGACGAATACCAGCGAGGCGCCGGCGATGTAGCCCGGCATCGCCAGCGGAAACACAATGCGGCGGAACAGCCGGAACCCGGAGGCGCCGAGATTCTGCGCGGCTTCCTCCATCGAACTGTCAATGTTGCGCAGCGCCGCCGACAGGTTGATCAGGATGAACGGAAAATAGTGGATCGACTGCACGAAGATCACGCCGTTGAGGCCGTCCATGAAGGCGATCTTGAAGCCGAGCGCGTCGTCGAGCAGTAGATTGACGCTGCCGTTGCGGCCGAAGAACAGCTGCATCGCGACCGCACCGACGAACGGCGGCATGATCAGCGGCAAAAATCCCAGCGTCTGGATCAGCATGGTGCCGCGGAACGTGAACCGCGACGTGATATAGGCCAGCGGCAGCGCCAGCACCGAGGCGCCGACCACGGCCATCGCGGAGACGTAGAGCGAATTCCAGAACGAGCGCAGGAATAAGTCAGTGCGGAAAAAGTCGAAAAAGTTCACCAGCGTGAAGGCGCCGCCGCCCTTCTCGGTGAAGGCGACATAGATCACCGTCGCCGTCGGCCAGACCAGAAACAGCGCCAGAAACGCCGCGATCCCGAGCGCCAGCGCGATCTGTCCCGGCGTCGCGGAAAATCTGGCGCGGGTGTTGGCGGTAGGGAGGGCGATGCTCATCTTCCCCCTCTCCCGCTTGCGGGGGAGGGCCGGGGTGGGGGGGCTTCGGCAACAGCGGTGCACGTTGAGAGATTTCCCCCACCCGCCGCGCATCTGGCGATGCGCGTCGACCTCCCCCGCAAGCGGGAGAGGTAAGGGACGCCCAGCCGCTGTCTCAACCAGAACTCGCCGTGCGGGTTGCGCCGAAGGCCCATCACTTCGCCAGCTTCAGCGCTTCCCCGGCCTTGGCCTGCGCCTGCGCGTAATGCTCCTTCGCGAACGCCGCCCATTGCTGCTCGAGTTCGGCCTGCCGCGCGCCCTTCTGCTTGGCGCCGGTGAAGGCGCCGGTGGTCTCTTTCGCCGAGGCGGTGGCTTCATCGACCGGCATCGCCGCGATCAGTTCGCGCGCCTGTGCGATCAGCGCGCGCGCCTGCGCATGATCCTTCTTTGCCAGCGCGGCCTCGGCGTCGTGGATCGCCTTGGTCGCGGCTTTCAGCGAATCCAGCGGAAACGAGATCAGCTGGTCGAACAGCACGTCGACGACATTGTTGCGCGCCTCCGATACCGCGACGTCGAATTTGACCATCGAGTTCAGGCGCGGGTCCTTGAACGGGTTGGGATAGTCGGCCGGCCCCTTGGCATAAACGTCGGGATTGACCGGCAGGCGGCGAATGCCCGGCTCGAACAGGATCTGTTGCCCGGCCGGCGACAGCAGGTATTCGACGAAAGCTTCCGCGCCGGCCTTGTTCGGCGCGTTGGCGACGATGGCGACATTGGCCGGCACGATGGTGGTGACGGTCGGATAGATGAATTTTACGGGAAAGCCCGCGGCCTGCGCCGAGAACGCAAAGAAGTCGATGACGATGCCGTAGCCGACCTGGCCGGAATTGACCGCCTCCGGCACGCCGAACGAGCGCTCGGTGACATTGCGAAAGTTGCCGGCCATCGCCTTGATGGTGCCCCAGCCCCTGGTCCAGCCTTCGCCCTGCAGCACCGCCTCGATGGTCAGGTGTGTGGTGCCGGAGCGCGAGGGCGCGGCGATCGAGACGTGGTCGTAATAGGCCGCCTTGGCGAGATCCTGCCACTCTTTCGGGTCCGGCAGCTTGTTGGCCTTGGCATAGCGCTCGTTCCACATGATGCCGTAGCCGGAAGCGGCAAAGCCGAAATAAAACCCCTTGGGATCGTTGATCGGGAACTGCCCGATCTTTTCCGGGATACCGGTGGCCTTCGGCACATAATGCTGCAGCAGGCTCTTGCCCTTGAGCACCTCGAAAGCGTCCGGCGCCGAGGCCCAGAACAGATCGACCTGGTTGTTGGCTTTTGTCTCTTCGAGGTATTTGACGCCGGCATTGGTGTTGCGGTTCTGCACTTCCAGAATCACGCCGGGGACGGCCGCCTCGAACGCCTTCTTGACGGGATCGGTGACGTCCTTGGAATAGGAGGTCACCACGGTGACTTTTCCGGCGGGCGCCTGCGCATGAACGGATGTCGAGACCAGCGTCGCGCACAGCAGCAGCATCAAGTGGCGGTGCATTCGGTTCCCCTGTTTTTGCTTTTGTTGTTTCGTCCGGCTCCCGTGGCGGCGCTGGAAACCTAGCCGCCGCCGAACGCCTTGAAGGTGATGATGGTATGGGTGTCCTGGATGCCGGGAATGACCTGGACCTTCTCGTTGACGAAATGGCCGATGTCGGTGGCGTTGTCGACATAGAACTTGACCAGCAGGTCGTAATCCCCGGCGGTGGAATAGATCTCCGAAGCGATCTCGGCTTCGGCTATCGCATTGGCGACGGCATAGGACTGGCCGAGCTTGCATTTGAACTGGACGAAAAAGGGAACCATTACTGTCGTCTCCAAGGGGCGTCTCGTTGGCCGCAATATAGCGTTTTCAGGTGACGTGGATACCGGTTCACCTGAAGAAAAGCATGTGCTGGTCGCGGCACGCGCCCCTTGCCTCTCCCGCTTGCGGGGGACGCCGACGCGCGCAGCGTGGCGGGTGGGGGCTCTTTCAATGGGGCGCCGGCGTGTGCTGAGGCACCCCCACCCCAGCCCTCCCCCGCAAGCGGGAGAGGGGGCGCAGCGGTGCGAGTTGAAAGACCTCGGCTTGCTGGCAATTGCCCATCGGGTTAGGACTGGACATGATCCATATCCGATTGCCGAAATTGCCGCGAGCCGAACCATGACGATTCCCATCGCGCTCACCATCGCCGGCTCGGATTCCTCCGGCGGCGCCGGCATCCAGGCCGATCTGAAGAGCTTCGCCGCGCTCGGCGTCTACGGCGCCTCCGTGATCACCGCCCTGACCGCGCAGAACACGCGCGGCGTCACCGGCATCCATCAGGTGCCGGCTGATTTCGTCACCGCGCAGATTGATGCCGTGTTCAGCGATCTCGACGTCAAGGCCGTCAAGATCGGCATGGTCGCGGACCTCGCCGTGATCGACGCCATCGCCGCGGGACTGAAAAAATGGTCGCCGAAACACATCGTGCTCGATCCGGTGATGGTCGCAACCTCGGGCGATCGGTTGCTGGCAGCCGAGGCCGTCGACGCCTTGCGCACGAAACTCATTCCGCTGGCGGCGCTGATCACGCCGAACATGCCGGAGGCCGCCGCGCTGCTGGACGAGCCGGTTGCCGCCGGCGAGGCCGCGATCGAGAGCCAGGGCAAGCGGCTGCTGGCGATGGGATGCCCCGCGGTGCTGATCAAGGGCGGGCACGGGCAGGGCGCCGAGAGCATCGACTATCTCGTCACCGCCAGCGGCACCATCGCGCTGTCGGCGCCGCGCACGCCCACGCAAAACACCCACGGCACCGGCTGCTCATTGTCGTCGGCCATCGCGGCCGGACTGGCAAAAGGCGAGGACATGGAAACCGCGGTGCGTCACGCCAAGGCCTGGGTGAGCGCCGCGATTGCGGCGGCGGACCGTCTCGGCGTCGGCCATGGCCACGGGCCGATCCATCATTTTCACGGCTTTTATTAGCGCTAGCAGCGTGTGAGACCCGGTCATATGCGCCACGCGCAGGCGCGTCAGATCAGTTTCATCGGCGTGTCCGCCACCACGCGAAGGTCGATCGCGCTGATCAACTCCGAACGCAGCCGCTCGGCGGCGCCGATCGCGTCCATCGTCTGTTGCAACGTACTGACGTTCGAGCCAAGAGCCACGATTCCGCCGAGCATCGCCGCGATCGATCCCAAAGCGAGCGCCGGACCGGATCCGAACAGGCCGAGCACCATCACGAACAGCATCGCGGCGCCCGCGGCGATCGCCGCCTTGGATACCAGGATGATCTTGCGGCATTGCTCGGCGACCGCGGCAAGCTGCTCGAGCTGCGCTTCGATCCGCGAAATCTGATCGGTGGGGTTGTCCTCGGCCATCAGGCTGGCCTGTCGGCCATCATCCTCTCCCAAATCAGGCCGGCGGCAGGCCAAGCGCGGTCCCGACCTCGATCCAGATCGGCAATTCGCGCTGATACAGGGCGTTGGATTCCTTGAAGCCGATCGCCGGATCGAGCGCGAAAGTGGCGAGAACTTCCTTCACTTTCGGATCCTGGTTGGCGGCCACGATGAGCTCCGCCAGCCGATCGACGATCGGCTGCGGCGTCGCCTTCGGCAATGCCCAGCCCGAGAATCCGCTCACGGTGAAGAACTTCGATGTCGCGCCTTGTTCGGGCAGGGTCTTGACGTCGGGGATCGCGGGGACCTTTCGCGAATGCACCGCAAACAGAATGCCCTTGTTGCTCTGCAGGACCGATTGGGCGGCCGTATAGCTGCCCATCGCGACATCGAGCGTACCGTCCATCAGCCCGGTCCACATCGGCGCTTCGCCACGGTAATGGATCGGTTCGATCTTGAGACCATACTGCTTGTTGAGTTCATTGATCGTCATGTGCGGGGCCGAGCCGGCGCTGTAGGTGCCGAAGTTCACATGGCCCTTCTTGCGCGCGAAAGCGACGAAATCATCCAGCGACTTGACGCCGGACTCCAGGCTCGCGATCAGCAGCAGGCCGGCGCCCGGGATGACGCTGACCAGCGTCAGGTCCTTGTCCATGTCGTAGCCGGGGTTCTTCATCATCACCCGGTTCATCACATAGGTGGTCGAGATCGAGCACAGGATGGTGAGGCCATCCGGCGCCGCGCGCGCGACTTCCTGGGCACCGATGGAGCCGGAAGCGCCCGCCTTGTTTTCGATGATGACGTTCTGCCCCACCTGCCGGGAAATGTAGTCGCCGAAGGCGCGCGCCAGCAGGTCGGTCTGCCCGCCCGCCGGGTAGCTGCAGACCATGCGGATCTGCCGCGACGGCCAGGCGGCTTGCGCCGAGGCCCCGCGCGCCAGGAAAGGCATCGCGGCTGCCGCGGTACCGCCGGCGATGAAGTGACGGCGATTGAATTTCGTGGACATGATTCCTCCCTGAACTTTCAGCGAGGGTACCGCATCGCCCGGCCCCTGCAACGTGCAAAAAAGGGACAGATTGGCGCATTCGGCGATGCCGCATTCGATCCGCAGAGTCGAGCTGGATCGGAAAACGGACCGAGAGGATCGTGGCGGGCGGATCGGGAGCGAACTGACGCGCGCCACCATGGTCCACAACCTGAAACAGAGTATTCTGTTTTCGTCGCTTTCTGGTAACGTCGGGGAATAAGGCGGTATTTTTTCAGCGAACGGAGCATTTTCATGACCGATACCTCGACCCTGACGCCCCAGCCTGGCGCCGTGAAGGGCGACTTCATCGCCAACGGGCTGCCGAAACAGGATGTTTCGAATCCGAACGATCCGACCTGGCCGATCCTGCCCGGCAGTCAGGCGCCGAATTTCGTCAACGCGAAGCCATTCCAGCTCACCTTCGCAACCGCCAAGTCCGGGCCGGCGGCGGGCGGCATGCTGACCCTGCTGCCGTTCCGCGTCTGGGGCGAGCCGGCATGGGACATCGGCCGCTACTGGACGCTCGGCATGCCGTCGAACGAAGCCGATTTCTACGGCAAGTGCGCGGTGCAATACGACTGGAATGGCGGGCGGTATGTTTGCGAACTCAATAACCCGGGGCCTGCGTTGACGGTGAAGGCATGGTCCGGCCTCGTGGCGCGCCAGCCCGCCATGGGGCTCGACAGCAGCGGCCATCCGGCGCCAATGCCCGGATATCACCTCCCCGGCGGGTGGACCCAGGTCTACGTTCCCGACGGGACATTGCCCTATTTGTCGAACAGCCACACGGCCTGGAATCCTCCGGTGCAGGCGACGGCGGCCGCGAAGCCGGGCGTTGCGGCGGCGGCGAATGCCGGCGGACTCGATGGCGCCGGTTACGAACGACTCTACCGTGCGGTCAGCGAACTGACCGCCCGGCTTGAAGCGCTCGATCGGCAATCCAATCGCTCCGGCGGCGGCCAGGCCCAGGTTCTCAGGCGCCGGATGCAGGCCGTCAATGCGGGCCTCGCTCACACGCCCGATGCCCGGGATCGCGTCCGCCTGGCCCTGTGGAGCCTCGTGGCGACCGGGCGTCTCGCCGACCGCGAATTGTCGGTGACCGAGCAGCCCGATGCCTTCAATCAGGCCATAAGCGAAGTCGTCGATGTCGCCTACAAACTCGCCCAGACGCTCGATTAGAACGTCGCGCGGGTTGGCTTACGGTCACTTCGCGCCGGACTTCTCCAGGATGGCGACCATTTCCCGATAGCCGCGGCTCCGCGCGAGCTTGAGCGGCGTCGCGCCGCTGCCGTCGGGAATATTGACGTCGGCGCCGGCGTCGACCAGCGCGCGCAAGGTCTCGGTGTGGTTGCTGCCGCCATCGCCGAGCACGATCGATTCGATCAGCGCGGTCCATTGCAGATTGTTGACGTGATCGAGCGGCGCCTTCGCGGCGATCAGCATTCGCACCACTTCGGCATGGCCGAGATGGGCTGCCGCGATCAGGGCCGTGCCGTCGTAGCGGCTGGTGACGGCTTTCGGATTGCCGCCGCCTGCGAGCGCGATCCTCAGCATCGGCACGTCGTTGGCGACCGCCGCAATGGTGATGATGTCGTAGCGGTCGATTTCGAGCTTGTTCGGATCGGCGCCCAGCCGGAGCAGGGCGCGGGCGGCCTCGTGCTGCTTCTGGAACGCAGCGACATGCAGCGGCGTGCGGCGGCGATCGTCGATCGCTTCCCTGTTTTCCGCCGCGGCGATCCGTTTTTCGATCTCGGCGATGTCGCCGCGGGCGGCGGCGGCATGCAGGCCGCTGTACGCGCGCAGTTCGGCCTCGGTCGGGGCGATCTGGGCCGACGCGGGCAGGGCGGCCAGCAGGGTGAACAGGACGGTGGCAAGGGCATACATCGAGCAAGCTCCGCTAACCGCCGGGAGCATAGCACCGCTGTTTCAGCCGGGAAATCGGCGAGTCCGGGCTTCTCGAATACCGCGATTGTCGATCGGTCAGTGGTGTGCTTCCTTGCGCCGGAGGAACGGTCCGCCGCCGCCGGCGTTCTCTGCCATGCATGGGGGCCGGATGGTCTGTGTCGAGGGGAGGTACGGATGCGCATTTTCGCATGGGCGATTTTGACGATCGCGACGGCCTTGACGGCAACGCCGTCGGCTCGCGCCCAGACCTATAATCCGAGATACCCGGTGTGCCTGCAGATCTACCAGGGTTTTACCGACTACTACTTCGAATGCGCCTATACCTCGATGCCGCAATGCCAGATGTCGGCATCGGGCCGCTCCGCGCAATGCGTCGTCAATCCATATTACACCGGCACCAACAAGCCGCCCCGCCAACGCGACCGCCGGCCTCGCCGCGAGTACTGAGCTGATCAGGCCGCAACACACTGTTGTCGTCACCCGCGAAGGCGGGTGACCCAGTATTCCAGAGACGTCAGTCATTGAATCGAGAAGCTGCGGCGTACTGGATCGTCCGCTTTCGCGGACGACGACAGTGTTGCCGGGGGCGACAGCGGTGTGCTCACTCCGCTCTTCTCAAGGACGGCCCTGCTGTCGCCCCGCTGTCGCACGGCGCTGTTATCCCTTTATTCAATCGAAACACTGATTCGGCCGGATCCGCTGGCAGCGCAAATCGTCATCGCGCTGTCATGGAAATCTGCTAGCTGCTCGCGCATGGGAAGTGACGTGATGAGTGAAGAGTGTCCCGAGCGACGCTTTCGCACTTTGTTTATCTCCGACGTCCACCTCGGAGCGCGCGGCTCGCAAGCCGACCAATTGCTGGATTTCCTGCGCTGCCATGACGCCGACACCATCTATCTGGTCGGCGATATCGTCGACGGCTGGGCGCTGCGGTCCGGCTGGTACTGGCCGCAATCGCATAACGACTTCGTGCAGAAAATGCTGCGCAAGGCTCGCAAGGGCGCCAAGGTCGTTTACGTGCCGGGCAATCACGACGAGTTTCTGCGCAACTATTACGGCACCCATTTCGGCGGCATCGACGTCGTCGAGGACGCCATCCATGAGGGTGTCGACGGCAAGCGCTATCTGGTGATCCACGGCGATATCTTCGATCTCGTGGTGCAGAACGCGCGCTGGCTCGCCCATCTCGGCGACAAGGCCTATGACTTCGCGATCCGGATGAACCGCCTGGTCAACTTCTTCCGGCGCGCGTTCGGCGTACCCTATTGGTCGCTGTCGCAATGGGCCAAGCTCAAGGTCAAGAACGCGGTGAACTATATCGGCGCGTTCGAGCAGACGCTCGCCGCCGAGGCGCGCCGTCACGGCGCCGACGGTGTGATCTGCGGCCATATCCATTACGCCACCATCCGCGACGAGCACGGCATCCGCTACATGAACTGCGGTGACTGGGTCGAAAGCTGCACCGCGCTGGTCGAGCACGAGGACGGCCGGTTCGAGATCATCAGCTGGACCGACCCGCTGCGGCGCACGGCGCCGGTGGCCGCCATTGCGGCGCGGGCGGCCTGATGCGCGTCCTGGTCGCGACCGATGCGTGGCATCCCCAGGTCAACGGCGTGGTGCGGACGCTGACCATGATGGCGGAGGCGGCGAGGCCGCTCGGCGTCGATGTCAGTTTCGTCACCCCGCAATCGTTCCGCACCGTCGCGCTGCCGAGCTATCCGGATCTGCGGCTGGCGTTGCCGACACCGGGGAAACTGGCCCGGCTGATCGCCGCGGCCCGGCCGGACAGCATTCACATTGCCACCGAAGGCCCGATCGGATGGCTGGCGCGGCGCTATTGCCGGCAACATCGGTTGCCGTTCACCACCAGCTTCCACACCCGCTTTCCCGAATACATCTCGGCGCGCCTGCCGATCCCCGAATCCTGGATCTGGGCGGGCTTGCGCTGGTTTCATAACGCCAGCCAGGCGGTGATGGCGGCGACCCCGGCGCTGGCCGGCGAACTGCGCGCGCGCGGCTTTCGCAACGTCGTGCTGTGGCCGCGCGGGGTGGACACCGGCCTTTTTCATCCGCGCCCGGTCGATCTCGGCCTGCCGCGCCCGGTCTTTATCTGTGTCGGTCGCGTCGCGGTGGAGAAGAACCTCGAGGCGTTTCTCGACCTCGATCTGCCCGGCACCAAACTGATCGTCGGCGATGGGCCGGCGCGTGCGGCGCTGGCGCGAAAATATCCGCAAGCGGTGTTTCTCGGCGCCAGGCAGGGTGAGGAACTGGCGCAGGCCTATGCGGCGGCCGACGTCTTCGTGTTTCCGAGCCGGACCGACACGTTCGGGCTGGTGCTGCTCGAAGCGCTGGCCAGCGGCCTGCCGGTCGCCGCGTTTCCGGTCACCGGCCCCCGCGATGTGATCGGCACCGCACCGGTCGGCTCATTGCACGACGATCTGCAGGTCGCGTGCCTGGCCGCGCTGAGCATTTCGCCGCAGGCCTGCGTCGCCTTCGCCGCAAAGCACAGCTGGGAAGCGTCGGCCCGCGCCTTTGTCGATAAGGCCACCCATATCCGGATCGATCCGGAAGGCGACCCGGTTCCATTCGAGATCGACCAGCCGCGTTTCGTCAGCTGATCGAGCGGAAGCAGCTTGCCCGCCCGCCGGCGCAGGCGTAACTTTGCGCGATGACAATCGCCATTTTGCCTGTGACTTCCGCCGACATCGACGCCGCCGCGCGCGTCATCGCGCCATACGCGGTGCGAACGCCGCTGTTGTCGCCATCCGTTCTCAACGAGCGGATGGGGACACGGATCTTCCTGAAGCCGGAAATGCTGCAGCGGACCGGGTCGTTCAAGTTTCGCGGCGCCTTCAACAAGCTGTCGTCGATCCCGCAGGACGCGCGCGGTGGCGGCGTGGTGGCGTTCTCGTCCGGCAACCACGCCCAGGGCGTCGCCCATGCGGCACAGCTGCTCGGCATGCAGGCGACCATCGTGATGCCGGCGGATGCCCCGCTCTCCAAGCGCGAGCGCACCAAAGCCTATGGCGCCGAGGTCGTTCTGTACGACCGCGACCGCGAGGATCGCGAGGCGATCGCCCGCGAGATCGCCGGCCCACGCGGCGCCACGCTGGTGCGGCCCTATGACGATCCCTGGGTGATCGCGGGGCAGGGCACCGTGGGCCGCGAGATATCAGAGGACATGGCGGCCCTCGGCCTGACACCCGACATCGTGGTGGCGCCGGCCTCCGGCGGCGGCCTGATCGCCGGCGTCGCCACCGCGATCAAGGCGCGCTATCCGCAGGCCATGGTGATGTCCGGCGAACCGGAAGAGTTCGACGACCACGCCCGCTCGCTGCGATCAGGCCAGCGCGAGGCGCACGGCTCAAAAGGCCGCACCATCTGCGATGCGCTGATGGCCGCGATCCCAGGCGAGATCACCTTCTCCATCAACAGCCAGCTGCTCGCGCAGGGCATCACCGCGTCGGATGCCGAAGTCGGTACCGCGGTCGGATTTGCCTTCCGCGAATTGAAACTGGTGGTCGAGCCCGGCGGCGCCGTCGGCCTCGCCGCGCTGCTGGCCGGCCGTATCGACGTCGCCGGCAAGAACGTCGTCATCGTGCTGTCGGGCGGCAATGTCGATGCGGATCTGTTCGCGCGCTTGATCGGCTGACAGCTTCCCGAAGGTTACAGCGCTTCTCTTCCCCCTCTCCCGCTTGCGGGGGAGGGCCGGGGTGGGGGTCTCTCAGCTGGCGCGTGCGCG
>JAZJYY010000096.1:0-6604 GCA_040390145.1 Pseudomonadota bacterium | reverse complement strand
AGAGCCCCCACCCGCCTCGCTGCGCTCGGCACCCTCCCCCGCAAGCGGGAGAGGGAAGGACTTCACGTCCCGACGGTGACATCGTTCCTGCTGAGTTTTCGCTACGAAAAGAAAGCGATCTTCTCGGCCTGGCTCATGCGCCGGATCGGCGCCAGCGGATCGGCGCCGGCGGGCTGCGGCCGGGTCAGGATTCCCCTTGATATCAGCGAGGCGCCGAGCGAGGGCTCTTCGGCAGCTTGAGCCGAGGGTTGCAGCGACGGTTCGACGGCCGGGGCCTCCGCCGCGGCGGAGATCGGTTCGGGTTCGGGCTCCGGTGCCGGCGCGACGCTGACGGGATCGGCAGGCGCCAGTTCCGCGACGTCGATGTCGGCCATCTCCATCTCGGCGATTTCATCGAAATCGGTGGGATCATCCGCGGCCATTTCGAGCGCGATCATGTCGAGGATCGCGTCGTCATGGGCGTCGTTTTGGGCTTCGGCTTCGCCGCCCAGGCTCGCTGGCTCGGCCGCACCAGCCGCGGTCTCCGCCATCGCATCCAGGGTCTCTGGCGTCAGGTCGGCGCTCGCGACCATGGCATCGACAGATTCGACCGGTACGTCGGCAGCCTCTGCCGCTACGTCTGCCGTTTCCGCGATCACCTGCGCGGCTTCCGCGGTCGCGATGGCTTGTTCGGCCAGCACCGACGAGGCTCTCACCGTGGCTTCGGAGTCCTCGGCGGGGGCCGAGGCCGCCGTCTCCAATGGTTCCGCCAGCGCGGCCAGCATATCATCCGATGGAGGCGGCGGAGCCGCGGCTGACGGGGCGTCCTCCGCCGCGGCTTGCGGCGATGCGGGCGCGGCCTCGCTGCCGCCGAATTCCGCTAGCTGTCGCTCGATGACGTCGAACGCGGTGAGCGGATTGATCGAAGCGATCTCGCCGCAGGCGCCCTCAATGGCGCCGATCTGGGAATCGATCAGATCGCAGATCCGGCTATCGGCGCCGATTTCGCGCCAGCGCCAGGCTATTTCCCTGATGATCCGGCTGCCTTTGCGCACCGGCCCGAGCTTGTCCTCCAGCGCCAGCCCGTCGAGTGCGGCGACCCTGGCCTCGTCGACCGCGCCACGGATCGCGGCCAGAGCCTCCTTCAGCCTGTTGTCGGGGGCCGGCTGGGATTGCCGCTGAGCCGCGAGGTTTTCCTCAAGCCGTGCCACCGCTTCGAGCACCATGGTGGTGTCGGCATTGCGGTTGCGCTTGGCGTATTCGCCGAGGAACCAGCGGCCGCGCGACGTCTCCATGAACGCCTTGCTGATCGCGTCATAGTCTTCCTCGCTCGGCTGCGCAGCGCGAGCGGAGATCGGAGACAGCGCAAATGCTTCGTCGGCCATGCAAGACTCACCGCGCAAATGTCAGCGCGTTACGTTAACGATCATCACGATATCGAACGAATCGCAATTGAATTGATGCCGAGCGAATCACAAATCCCCATCGCATCTCAAGCGGCCTCCCGGCGATTCGCGACGCGGCTGGCGCTGTTTTACGGCACGCTGTTCGGCCTCGTCGGTACCCATCTGCCGTTTTTCCCGGTGTGGCTGAAGGCGGTCGGGATCGACGCGTCGTGGATCGGTATTATTACGGCCGTCCCCTCGGTGACGCGGTTCACGGTGCTGCCGTTCATCACCGGTCTAGCCGAGAGGCGGCAGGCGCTGCGCGGCACCCTGATCGTGGCGGCCTTTGCGACCGCGCTCGGGCTGGCGCTGGTCGGAACCCAGCACGCGCCATCAGCGGTATTCCTGATCTATGTCGTCACCTCAGGCCTGTGGACGTCGATGACGCCGCTGACCGACGCCTATGCGCTGCGCGGCGTGGCGCGCTACGGATTGAACTACGGGCCGCTGCGGCTGTGGGGCTCGGCGGCTTTCGTCGCGGGCGCGCTGGCCTGCGGGCTTTTGGTCGACCTGATCGCCGCCGACCATCTGATCTGGGTGATCGCGTCGGTGGCGGTGCTCGGCGCGCTCGCCAGCCTCGGGCTGCAACCGCTGGACAGTCCAAAGGCGGCGGCGGCGCCGACGCAGGGCGCCACCGCGCTGCTGCGCGATCCCGGCTTTCTCGCCATCATTGCCACCTCGGCGCTGATCCAGGGCAGCCACGCCGCCTATTACGTGTTCGCGTCGATCGCCTGGCAGCAGTCGGGCCTCGGCGGGCTGACCATTGCCGGGCTGTGGTCGCTCGGCGTGCTCGCCGAGATCGTGGTGTTCGCGCTGTCGCCGCGGTTCAAGCTGCATCCTGCGCTGCTGGTGGTGATCGCGGCGCTGTGCGCCGTCATGCGCTGGGTCATCACCGCGCTGGATCCGCCGATCGCGGTGCTGGCCGTCGTGCAACTGGCGCACGGCCTGACGTTCGGGCTGACCATGGTCGGCACCATGGGCCTGATGGTGCGCCATGTGCCTGTCCATGTGATGGCGCGGGGGCAGGGCTACCTTGCGGCCTGCACCGGCATCGTCACCTCGACCGCGTCAATCTCGTCCGGCATGATCTTCGCGCGCTACGGGCAGGGCGTCTATTACCTGATGGCGGCGATGGCGTTTTCGGGCGGCCTGATCATGTGGTCTTCGCGGCGCAGGTTTATCGATCATCCCCACAGCGCCGCCTCGGGCGGATAGACCAGGCTGCCGTCGTAGCGCAGGCCGCCGTCGCGGTCGCGCGCCAACAG
Organism: Pseudomonadota bacterium; assembly: GCA_040390145.1. GTDB lineage: Bacteria > Pseudomonadota > Alphaproteobacteria > Rhizobiales > Xanthobacteraceae > Bradyrhizobium. Next base: position 3,915 of record JAZJYY010000096.1, on the reverse strand, counting down.
CAGCGGGCCGTCGAGATCGACGAAGCGCGCCTGTCGCGCCAGCAGCATCGCCGGCGCCATCGCCAGCGAGGTTGCGACCATGCAGCCGACCATGATCTCGAATCCGAGCGCCTGCGCCGCGTCGGCCATCACAAGCGCCTCGGTCAGCCCGCCGGTCTTGTCGAGCTTGATGTTCACGGCATCGTAGCGGTCGCGAAGTCCATCGAGCGATTTCCGGTCGTGCACGCTTTCGTCGGCGCAGACCGCGACCGGCCGTCGGCCGATCCGCGCCAGTGCGTCGTCCTGCCCGGCCGGCAGCGGCTGCTCGACCAGCGTGACGCCGAACTCGGCGCATTCCGCGAGATTTTGCTGCAGATTGTGCGGCGTCCAGGCCTCGTTGGCATCGACGATCAGTTCGGATTCGGGCGCCGCCCTGCGCACCGCCGCGATCCGCGCCCCGTCGCCATCGCCGCCGAGTTTTATCTTCAGCAAGGGCCGATGCGCCGCCCTGGCGGTCGCCGCCGCCATCGCTTCGGGCGTTCCCAGCGAAATCGTGTAGGCGGTGGTGCAGGCTGATGGCGCCGGCCGGCCGAGCAGGTCCCAGACGCGCCGGCCGCTGGTCTTGGCCTCCAGGTCCAGCAGCGCGCAATCCAGCGCATTGCGGGCGGCGCCGGCGGGCATGGCGGCCTGCAGGGCCTGCCTGTCGAGCCCGCGCGAGAGCGGGCCCTGCATCGCCAGCAGCGCGGCCAGCGTCGCGTCCGGGGTCTCGCCATAGCGCGGATAGGGCACGCATTCGCCCCGTCCGGTATGGCCGCCAAGACCACCGCCAAGACCACCACTGTGGCTGACCTCGGCTACCACCGTCACCGCCTCGGTCTTGGCGCCCCGGCTGATGGTGAAGGAACCGGCGATCGGCCAGCGTTCGATTCGGGCGGCAAGACCAGTAGATCTGCTGGAAGTCATTTGAAAATCTGGCAATTTCTGAACCATCCGGCTTGCCGGGCGTAACCAACTATGGCTGTTAACGGACATGTTCTACAAGGTGGCGGCGGGCGGATGTTTCGCTCCATGATTGGTGCTGAATTGGCTGGGGTGTTGGCATCGTGAGCGGCGACCCGACATTGGAGCGGATTGCACAGGGCAATGGCCTGGCGCTGTGCGCCGCCGGCTCCTGGACCGCGCGCTATGCGCCGGATCTCGAGCGCCTTGTCGCCGACGCCGAAAAGCTGGCCGGCAGCCGTCCCAATATCTTCATCGACGTCTCGCAGGTCGCCAGGCTCGACACCTTCGGGGCCTGGCTGATCGAGCGGCTTCGCCGCAGCCTGACCCAGGGCGGAGTGGAGGCGAAGATATCAGGCCTTTCGGCCAATTATTCCACCCTGGTCGATGAAGTGCGCCAGGTGAAGGCTTCGCCCGCGATCGACGGCGGCAGGGTGTCGGTCACCGGGATGCTGGACCAGATCGGCCGCAGCGTGGCCGGTGTCGGCGCCACCCTGGTCGGCCTGATCGACATGCTGGGCGCAGTGCTGGCCGCCGGCGGTCGGGTGCTGATCCGCCCGCGCGGCTTTCGCCTGACCTCGACGATTCACCACCTCGAACAGGTCTGCTGGCGCGCGGTGCCGATCGTCGTGCTGATCACCTTCCTGATCGGCTGCATCATCGCGCAGCAGGGCATCTTTCATTTCCGCCAGTTCGGCGCTGACATCTTCGTGGTCGACATGCTCGGCGTGCTGGTGCTTCGCGAGATCGGCGTGCTGCTGGTCGCGATCATGGTGGCGGGCCGCTCCGGCAGCGCCTACACCGCCGAGCTCGGCTCGATGAAAATGCGCGAGGAAATCGACGCGCTGCGCACCATGGGCTTCGATCCGATCGAGGTGCTGATCCTGCCGCGCATGCTGGCGCTGGTGCTGGCGCTGCCGATCCTGGCCTTTCTTGGGGCGATGGCCGCACTGTATGGCGGCGGGCTGGTGGCGTGGCTCTATGGCGGGGTCGAGCCGGAAGCGTTCCTGCTGCGCCTGCGTGACGCCATTTCGATCAACCATTTCACCGTCGGCCTGATCAAGGCGCCGGTCATGGCGGCGGTCATCGGCATCGTCGCCTGCGTCGAGGGGCTTGCCGTGCAGGGCAGCGCCGAGTCGCTCGGACAGCACACGACGTCGTCGGTGGTGAAGGGAATCTTCTTCGTCATCGTGATGGACGGCGTGTTTGCGATCTTCTTCGCATCGATCGGAATGTGACGATGGCACCCCAACCCCAACCGCAACCTTCCGACAACAACATCATCCGGGTGCGCGACATCACCGTGCAGTTCGGCAAGAACCGCATCCTCGACGGGCTCAACCTCGATGTGAAGCGCGGCGAGATTTTAGGCTTTGTCGGCCCCTCCGGCGCCGGCAAGTCGGTGCTGACGCGCACCATCATCGGCCTCGTGCCGAAACTCTCGGGCAATATCGAGGTGTTCGGCGTCGATCTCGATGCCGCCGACACCAGGGAACGGCGCGGCGTCGAGCGGCGCTGGGGCGTGCTGTTCCAGCAGGGCGCGCTGTTCTCCTCGCTGACGGTGCGGCAGAACATCCAGTTTCCGATCCGCGAATATCTCAAGCTGTCGCAGCGGCTGATGGATGAAATCACCGCCGCCAAGCTCGTCATGGTGGGCCTGAAGCCCGAGGTCGCCGACCGCTTTCCCTCGGAACTCTCGGGCGGCATGATCAAGCGCGTGGCGCTCGCGCGCGCACTGGCGCTCGATCCGGAACTTGTGTTCCTCGATGAACCGACCTCCGGCCTCGATCCGATCGGCGCCGGCGACTTCGATGAACTGGTCCGCACCCTGCAGCGTACTTTGGGCCTGACCGTTTTCATGGTAACCCACGACCTCGACAGCCTTTATACGGCTTGCGACCGGATCGCGGTGTTAGGGAACGGTAAGATCATTGCGGCAGGATCAGTTGCCGACATGCAGGCCTCGCAACATCCCTGGTTGAGGCAATATTTCCACGGCAAGCGCGCCCGCGCCGTGATGGGCTAGCGCATGATCCCGAGAAGTGGGTACCGGTTTTCGGGAAAGATCATGTGCAAACAAGAGAAAACGACGACTCTGGTGCAGCGAAGCTGGATCAGAGGCTAGTACCGGAGTTTGGTTGAATGGAAACGCGGGCGAATTACGTCCTGATCGGAGCCTTTACGCTGGCAGTGATTGCCGCGGCGTTCGGCTTTGTGCTGTGGTTTCAGAGCCTCCACACCACCAAGGCACGCAGCCCGATCCGGATCGTGTTCGAGGGCCCGGCCTCCGGCCTGCGCAACGGCGGCAGCGTCAATTTCAACGGTATCCGGATAGGCGAGGTCATCTCCGTAAAGCTGGATAACCCGCGTCGAGTCGTCGCACTCGCCATGGTCGAGAACAAGGCGCCGATCCGCAAGGACACCCTGGTCGGCCTCGAATTCCAGGGCCTGACCGGCGTCGCCGCGATCTCGCTGAAAGGCGGCGAAGAGGCCGCCCCGGCCGTTCCGCTCGATGAGGATGGCATCCCGGTGCTGACCGCCGATCCGAACGCGCTGCAGGACGTCACCGAGGCGATCCGCGCGACCCTGCAGAACGTCAACCGCATCGTCGCCGACAACCAGGAATCGGTCAAAAACTCGCTGCGCAATCTGGAGACTTTTACCGGCGCGCTGGCGCGCAATTCCGAAAAGATCGACGGCATCATGGTCAAGGTCGACGGCGTGATGGGCAAGGCCGACAGCCTGATGCTGGGCCTCAACACGGTCGCGGGCGGCAGCTCCGGCGGCGAGCTGTCGGCGATGGTGAAGGCGATCAAGGAACTCGCCGACGACCTCGACAAGCGGACCAACCTGCTGATATCAGACGGCCGCCGCACCCTCGGCGACATCAGCCGCGCCGTGAACAATTTCGACCGCAACCCGAGCCGGGTGATCTTC
>JAZJYY010000095.1:2477-54828 GCA_040390145.1 Pseudomonadota bacterium | reverse complement strand
CGCGTCGGCATCGTCGCGAGCGATGGCGTCGGCGACCTCATAGGCTTCCTCGATGGTGTAGGGCGCGATGGTCGCGAAATTCTGTTCGAGATCCCACGGACAGCCGCTGCCGGGCGTGCGCAGCGCCGTCATGATTTCGAGCAGGCGTGAAATATCGCGGGAAGGGGTCATGACGCTGCCAAAGGCCGGAGAGAGGATCAGGCCTTATGCCGCAAGCCGAGCCGCCGTCCCAGCGAAACGAGCCGGGCAGGGCAATGTTTCCACCGATTGGCCCTGAGGTCGATGAGTGCTATGGGCACGTCATGAACGATCCATTCCAGACCGAAACCGCGCTGGTGCTGTTTTCCGGCGGACAGGATTCCGCCACCTGCCTCGCCTGGGCGCTGCAGCGCTTTCAACGCGTCGAAATGCTCGGTTTCGACTACGGGCAGCGCCACGCCATCGAGCTGCAATGCCGGGAGCGTCTGCTCGACGGCATGAAGTCACTGCGCACGGATTGGGCGGAAAAGCTCGGCGAGAACCACACGCTGGCTATTCCCACGCTGGCCGACATCTCCGACACCGCGCTGACCCGCGATGTCGCGATCGCCATGGGCGCGGACGGCCTGCCCAACACCTTCGTGCCCGGCCGCAATCTGGTGTTCCTGACATTTGCCGCCGCGCTGGCCTACCGGCGTGGCATCACCCATATCATCGGCGGCATGTGCGAGACCGACTACTCCGGTTATCCGGATTGTCGCGACGAGACCATCAAGGCGTTGCAGACGGCGCTTAATCTCGGCATGGCGAGATCGTTCGTACTGCATACGCCGCTGATGTGGCTGGACAAGGCCTCGACCTGGCAACTGGCGTATGATCTCGGCGGAGCGGGCCTGGTCGACCTGATCCGCGAGCATTCCCACACCTGCTATCTCGGCGAACGCGGCGCGCGGCACGACTGGGGCTATGGCTGCGGCGAGTGCCCGGCCTGCGCGCTGCGCGCCAGGGGCTGGCGCGAATATGCGGCGGCGCTCGCCTAACTGGCAAAATCTTCCGGCAACAAAACGATCGGCGCGCCATGCGGCGTGCGGTCGGCGGCATGGTCCCAGGCGTCGCGGTAGCGGTGCAGGGTGGCGGTCGTCGCGACGCCCTTGTCGGCGATCAGCCGTTCCAGCGTCGCCAGCCAGTGCCGGTAATAGGTCTCGCCGGTGTCGGGATCGCCGGCCGCCTGTGCATGCTTGATCTCTTCGGCCAGCGTGGCCGCCCATTCGCTCCAGCTGAACAGGCCGCGCGCATGCAGCGCCAGCGCCATGGCGAAGGCCTGGGCTTCCCACGGCTCACGAAACACCGGTCCGTCATCGTCGCGGGGGATGCCCGGCACAGCCTCGGTGGCGCGCGCTGCCATCGGGTCCATCATGCGGCCTCCAGATAGGGCTCGAAGGCGTCGATGGATATCTTCACCGTCGGGTCGGCATCCGGTCCCCAAAGTTCGGTCCCGTCGAACACGACGGTATAGAGCCATTGCGGGTTTTCGCCGGCCTCCATCGCGGCCGTGTCGGGGAATACATGGCATCCATGGTCGCGTTCGACCGTCCCGAAATGGCCGCGGACGTAGCGCGGCAGCCGGGTGTGCGTCACGGGATGGATATTTTTGGCACGGACCCGATCGCCCGGCTTGAATTTCGCGGGCGCAGGCGCGTCACGTCCGAATTTGCCCCGTACCATGATCCGTTCGACATCAGCGATTTCGAACTTGCCGCGACGCAGCGGTTTTGCCGGCTGTACCGCGTGACCTGCGGCGACATCCTCGGCCGCGATGTAGCCCTTGTCGACCAGCAGGTCCTCGAGCCCGAGGAACCATTTCTTGTAGTAGGAACTGCTGAGATAGACGTGCGGGGGCAGGGCCTCGCGATAGAACCGCGACGTATCGATGTTGAAGGCGCCGGCGGCGCCCATGGCACGGACCATCGCCAGCACCCGCGCTTCCCATTCGGTGTGAAACATCGGCTCGTTCGGCTCGGGCTCCACCTTGCCGAATCCGTCCATGCCGCCCATGTCGTGCACACCGTTCATGACGGCGCGCCCGGCGTTTTCGCAAAGCCGGTGCCGATCATCGAGTCGCGCGTCACCAGTTCGGCGAGTTGCTGCTCGCTCCATCCCTCGGTGCCTTCGGGGCGCATCGGAAGCACCAGAAAGCGCGTCTCGGCGGTCGAATCCCACACCCGGATTTCGGTATCCTTCGGCAGGCTGACGCCGAAGTCGGCCAGTACGCCACGGGGGTCCTTGACCGCGCGGGAGCGATAGGGCGAGGCCTTGTACCAGACCGGCGGCAGTCCCAGCATTTCCCAGGGATAACAGGAGCACAGGGTACACACGACCATGTTGTGGCGCTGCGGCGTGTTCTCGACCGCAACGAGGTGGTCGCCGACCCGGCTGACATGCCCGAGCATACCGACCGCCCTGGTGGCGTCCTCGAGCAGGGCCTGCCGGAAAACCGGATCCGTCCAGGCCCTGGCCACGACCTGCGCGCCGTTATGCGGGCCGATTTTGGTCTCGTAGGCCTGGATAATGGCGTCGAGCGCCGCCGGATCGACATAGCCCTTTTCAGTCAGGATGGTCTCGAGCGCGCGCACCCGCAGCTCGGTCTCCGACAATTCGGAATGGTCGTGATCGTGGTGATGATGGTGGTCGTGGTCATGTCCGGTCATACCGGGAAGATACGCAAGATTGTGGGTATGTCGAGGCCTACGGACTCTGCTAGCGTGCGCTCATGGGGCAGGGAGCAAGACGCATGGCCGTTGCGGGGCTGGCGGCCGTCGCGGCGCTCGGCCTGTCCGAAAGCGCCCGGGCGGCCAACGGCGCCTACGCGGTCGATGCCGCCGACATCGGCGAGGCCGGATCCTGCAAGGTCGAAAGCTGGCTGCAGGCGGCGACCAACACCGATTTCACCGCCGTCGCCAATCCCTCCTGCGTGGTCAACATGTTCAGGCCGGTGGAATTGAGCCTGCAGACCGTGAGGTCGCGCAGCGACGGCGACTGGAGCACCTCGCTCGCACCCAAGGCCAAGTGGAATATTGCGCCGACCGGAATCGGAAGAACAGGCGTTTCCCTTAGCGCCGGCGGGGCGTTCGACGCGATGACGGGAGAAAACCTCACCGCCTTTGCGGCGATGCCAGCAACGTACCGGCTTTCCGAAACCACGCGGATCAACCTCAATGCCGGCTGGTTATGGGACCGTACGGCCGACCGCCATTACCTGACCTATGGCCTCGGCTTCGACTGGAAACTCACCGATACCCTGCAATGGACCATCGAGACGTTCGGCCAGGCCGGGACATCGGATACGCCGAGCGCGGTGCGGCCGCGATTTCAGACCGGGATGCGTTACCGGCCGAACGAGATTTTTTCGGTCGACGTGATCTACGGCCGCAACATTTCGGGCGAAGACGCCAACTGGATCACCATCGGCACGACGATCCGGTTTCCCGTGCCGGGCAGCCAGCCCGAGCATCACCGGACCGGCCACCTCTGAGCCGCCGCTCAGGCCGCGGCCAGTGCAGGGGAGTCGACCTGCGCCACCTGATTGCGCCCGCCATGCTTGGCGACGTAGAGCGCGCGGTCGGCCACCCGCATGATGGTCGAAAGGTCGACCTCTTCGCGGGCGACCGTGAAGCCGATGCTGATGGTCGCGCGGGTGGTATTTCCATCGATAAAAATTTCCCTCGCGGCGCAGGCCAGCCGGATGTTTTCGGCGTATTGCGCGGCCTGTTCGATCGTTATTCCGACCATCAGTGCCGCGAATTCCTCGCCGCCATGCCGCCCTACCACGGCTCCGTCCTGACCGGAAAAATTACGCAACTCGTTGGCGATTTCGACCAGTACCTTGTCGCCGAAGTCATGGCCGAACCTGTCGTTGATCGATTTGAAGCGATCGACGTCGCACATGAAGATCGCGACGGGGAGGCCCGCGGCGAAAGCCGATCGCAATGCGAGCGCGGCGGCGGCATCGAAGCCGCGCCGGTTGAGCAGGCCGGTCAACTTGTCTGTATGGGAAAGTCGCGACAATTCGCTGCGCGCCAGCGTCAGGTCCCGCATCACCAGCGATGATCGGTAGGCGAGGGCCCCCGTCAGCAGGCTCGCAATGGCGCCGGCCGTGCAGATGTTCGAAACCAGCACAAATCCAACCCGAACGGTCGCATCCAGATCGGTCCCCATCTGCATCAGCACCGCGGTTGCGGTGAAGACGACCGCGAGGGCCGACGCCAGCACGATGCGCCTGGCCGTATGTCGCAAGGCGTCGCCATGCGTACTGATGTGGAGTGTCATGGTTTGCCTTGCTTCGTTACACTCATAACGTCTGAGATCGATATTCCACACGTGGAACTTGAAGGGGTCGCGGACGAAGTGAACTCGTAAATAAGGGGCTCGGTAAAATTGTCGCTATTCCATGTCGATCATTCGGTGCGAAGATAATTCATGAGGAATAACGACGGGCAGGGAGACGCGACATGGCCGGGTTTGTAACCATCGAGAAGGGCCTCGGGCCCGAAGGACGCATCGCCGTGGTGCGCTTCGACCGCGGCGACGGCATCAACGCGCTGTCGCCGGAAGCTCTGCGCCAGCTCACCGATGCCGCCCGCAGTTTCGAGGACGACGCCGAAACCTCGGTGGTGGTGCTGACCGGCGGGGCCAAGGCGTTCACCGCCGGCTTCGACCTCAAGGACCCCGAAGGCCGGTCGCGCAAGACGATGGACCTGGGGACGCTGCGCCGGCACCTGAAGCTGGGACCGCGGCTGACCCGCGCCTGGCAGGAGATGGAACAGATCACGATCGGGGCCATCGAAGGGTTTTGCGTCGGCGGCGGCGTGGCGCTGGCGGTGGCACTGGACTTTCGTGTCATGGCCCGCGATGGCCATATGCGGGTGCCCGAGATCGGCCTTGGCATGAACATGAGCTGGCAGAGCGTGCCGCGCATGCTGCACCTGATCGGACCGGCCCGCACCAAGCAGGCGGTGATCCTGGCCGACCAGCGCATCTCGGCCGCCGAGGCCTACGAATGGGGCCTGGTGGAGCAGGTGGCCGAACCCGGCCAGGCCTTCGACACCGCCATGGCGCTGGCCGCCAAGGTCGCCGCGCAGCCGCCGCTGTCGGTCGCCATGACCAAGCTGACCGTCAACCGGCTGACCCATGTGCTCGACGACCTCACCAGCCACATGGACGTCGACCAGTTCGCGCTGGCCAGTCTCAGCGAGGACCACAAGGAGGGCGTGGCGGCGTTCCTCGGCCGGCGCAAGCCGACGTTCCGGGGGCGGTAGACGGGCCCGCGACCAAAAAGTCGAAAACGAGCCCATGCAAAGATACGAGCTCGGCGCGCAAGCCGCGCTGAGTTCGCGGCCTTTTCGATCATCGCGGGATTTTGACTGGCACTGCAGCCCGCTCATGCGTAGTCAGCCCGGACAGGAAGTTGAGATCTTTCAGGCCTGTGCGGGAACATCATGAATTTCGAGATTAGAACTTTTCTCGCGGGCCTAGCGCTTTCGGTCCTGATCGCGGGCGCGGCGTCCGGCCAGCAGCCATCGGAGCAGGGGCCGGCCTATGGGCCTGAACTCGAAGGATTTGATTATCCGTTCCCCGTCGAGCGCTTCCGCTTCACCTCCCAGCGCCAGTCGCTGCAGATGGCCTATCTCGACGTAAAGCCGGACCGTCCGAACGGAAAGACGGTCGTGCTCCTGCACGGCAAGAATTTCTGTTCCGCGACCTGGGAGCCGACCATCAGGGATCTTGTGTCGGCGGGCTACCGCGTGGTTGCGCCGGACCAGATCGGGTTTTGCAAGTCGTCGAAACCGGCCGCCTATCAGTTCACCTTCAGGGAGCTCGCCGGAAACACCCATGCGCTGCTTGCCCGGCTCAACGTAGAGAAACCGGTCGTGGTCGGCCACTCGACGGGCGGCATGCTCGCCGCCCACTACGCGCTGTTTTATCCTGATGACGTCAGCCAATTGGTGCTGGTCAATCCCGTCGGGCTTGAGGACTGGTATGCGAAGGGCGTTCCTGCCATCTCGGTGGATCAGTGGTACGCGCGCGAATTGAAAACCAGCGCCGACGGCATCCGGGCGTATGAGAAGTCGACCTATTATGCGGGCCAGTGGCACGACCGCTATGAGCGCTGGGTCCAGATGCTCGCCGGTCTGAACCTCGGGCCGGGCAAGGAACTGGTCGCCTGGAACTCGGCGCTTTTGTACGACATGATCATGACCCAGCCGGTGCTCTACCGGTTCGGCGATATCGCGGTCCCGACCTTGCTGATGATCGGGCAAAAGGACACCACGGCCGTGGGCAAGGACCTGGCGCCAACGGAGCTTCGACCCAAGCTTGGCAATTATCCCGAACTGGGGAAGGCGGCCGCCAAGGCAATCCCCGGCGCCAAGCTCGTGGAATTCGCCGACCTCGGCCATGCGCCGCAGATGTCCGATCCCGAGCGGTTCAATAAAGCGTTGCTCGCGGGCATCTCGAACCCCTGACGTTGCGACCGAAAGCAAAGACCAACATGGCATTCCGTGTCTTGATCATCGGTGGCACGGGGCAGGTGGGAGCCGCTGTGATGCGTGCGCTGGCGGCGGAGCCGTCCTGCGCCGAAGTCGTGATGGTCAATCGCAGGGCGAATTCCGTGACCGCTGATGCCCGTGTGCGGCAGGTGATCCTGAATACGGCAGATCCTCAGTTTTCGGCCGAAGTGACCAAGCTTGCGCAGAGCATGGTTGCGCGAGGCGATCCAGTCTATGGCGCAAGCTGCGTCGGCGTCGGCAAAGGCAGCCTGCAGTGGAGCGAGGAGGAGCTGAAAGCTCTCGAAATCGGCGTGGTCGGCGGCTTTGCCGGCGGTTGCCGGGCCGGGGGCATCACCCGCTTTTCCCTGCTCTCGGCCGTGGGAAGCACCTCAAAAAGCTGGTTTCGTTATGTGCGGGTCATGGGCCTGAAAGAAGAGACGATCCAGGGGATCGGCTTCCGACGCCTCGCGATTTTTCGTCCGGGAATTATCGGAGGCAACGCTCACACCCCGCATTATGTCGCATGGTTGGGCCGTTTGATTCCGGGACGTTTTGGCACGGTCGAGCAAGACGATATCGGGCGCGCCTTTGTCGCCGAATTCATCGACAGCGCGGCGCCAGACGGCGTTGTCTATCTCGAAAACGAGGCGATGAGACAGCGGTCTCGTGCGCTGAAATAAAAGCGACTACCCGGCAGCTCGCCAGAGGCGGCGCCCGACTGGCTGAAATCCTCAACACGATCTGGCCGTAGGACTGGAGGGGGAACTTCACGTCGGTGTTCTGTAGATAGGAGATTCGCATAAGGTATATTATGGAATATTTTTATATCCCGATAGATCAAATAGTTAGATAAAGATCCTTCGAAATCACCATAGCGATGCCGCTGGCGACGGATGCTTCCGGACAATGCCTTGGCTCCGGTTGGAGCTGCCCGGATGCAGCCCTTCGGGTTTCTCGGCTCCATCGCCAGAGCAATATTGCCGCAGCCTCCAGACACTGCAATAAGCGCAGCCACAGCACCGGAAATGGCCCGTGAGAATCGGGCTATCGCAACGGTCTCGCACAAGAACAACAAGGGAGAAACCGGATGAGCTTTTCACGACGTACGCTGCTCAAGGCATCGGCTGCTTCGGCGGTCCTGGGCGGCATCGGCGCACCCTATGTGGCGCGCGCCCAGACGGCGGAATTCACCTACAAATATGCCAACAACCTGCCGGACGCGCATCCCATGAACGCCCGCGCCAAGGAGATGGCGGCGGCGATCAAGGCCGAGACCAATGGCAAGTTCGACCTACAGATTTTCCCGAACAACCAGCTCGGTTCCGACACCGACATGCTGAGCCAGATCCGCTCCGGCGGCGTCGAGTTCTTCACGCTGTCCGGCCTGATCCTGTCCACGCTGGTGCCGGCGGCCTCGATCAGCGGCATCGGCTTTGCCTTTCCGGACTATGCCACGGTCTGGAAGGCCATGGACGGCGACCTCGGCGCCCATATCCGCGCCGAGATCGGCAAGGCCAATCTGGTCGTGATGGACAAGATCTGGGACAACGGCTTCCGCCAGACCACCTCGTCCAGCAAGCCGATCAACCATCCCGACGACTTCAAGGGGTTCAAGATCCGCGTGCCGGTGTCGCCGCTGTGGACCTCGATGTTCAAGGCGTTCGATGCCGCCCCCGCCTCGATCAATTTCAGCGAGGTCTATTCCGCGCTGCAGACCAAGATCGTCGAGGGCCAGGAAAATCCGCTGGCCATCATCTCCACTGCCAAGCTCAACGAAGTGCAGAAATACTGCTCGCTGACCAATCACATGTGGGACGGCTTCTGGTTCCTGGCCAACCGCCGCGCCTGGGAGAAGATTCCGGCCGATATGCGCGCCATCGTCGCCAAACATATCAACGCCGCCGGCGTCAAGGAGCGCGAGGACGTCGAGAAGCTCAATGCGGGCCTGCAGAAGGAGCTGGCCGGCAAGGGGCTGACCTTCAACCAGCCGGTGGTGGCGCCGTTCCGCGAAAAGCTTCGCTCGGCCGGGTTCTATGCCGAGTGGAAGGGCAAGTACGGCGAGCAGGCCTGGGAGCTGCTGGAAAAGTCGGTCGGCAAGCTGTCGTAAGACAGCCGGCAAGGGGCTGAGATGGCGGGGGCCGAAGGCGCAAATGCAGCGGCGGGCGGGGCGGCGATGCCCCCTCGCCGCCGTTCGTTGGCGGCTTCGCTCGAAGCCTGGCTGGGAACGCTGGTCGAGATTCCGGCGGCGCTGCTGGTGGTCGCCGAAATCGTCATCCTGTTCGCCGGCGTGGTGGCGCGCTACGGCCTGCACCGGCCGCTGATCTGGTCGGATGAACTTGCCTCGATCCTGTTCCTGTGGCTGGCGATGCTGGGTGCGGCGGTAGCATTCCGACGCGCCGAGCACATGCGCATGACGGCGATCGTCGCCAGCGCCAGGCCCGCGATGCGGGCCTATCTCGATCTGGTGGCGACATCAGCCGCGCTGGCGTTCCTGCTGCTGATCGCCTGGCCCTCATGGGAATACGCCTACGAGGAAAGCTACATCACCACGCCGGCGCTGGAGATCGCCAACATCTGGCGGGCGGCGGCGCTGCCGGTCGGCATCGGCCTGATGGCGCTGTTCGCGCTGTTGCGGCTGCTGCGGGCAGGCGATCGCAGGACCGTGCTGGCGGCGCTGCTGTCGGTCGCGGCCGTCATCGCGGTGTTCTGGCTGGCGCAGCCATGGCTGCGTCCCCTCGGCAATATCAACCTGATCATCTTCTTTGTCGGCGTCGCGGGCTTTTGCGTGTTCGCCGGCGTCCCGATCGCCTTCGGATTTGGCCTTGCGACCTACGGCTATCTGGCGCTGACGACGAATACGCCGCTGATGGTGCTGGTCGGCCGCATGGACGAGGGCATGAGCCACCTCATCCTGCTGTCGGTGCCGCTGTTCGTGTTTTTGGGCTTGCTGATCGAGATGACCGGCATGGCGCGGGCCATGGTGGCGTTCCTGGCCAGCCTGCTCGGGCATGTCAGAGGCGGGCTGCATTACGTGCTGATCGGCGCGATGTATCTGGTGTCGGGCATTTCGGGCTCCAAGGCCGCCGACATGGCCGCCGTGGCGCCGGTGCTGTTTCCGGAAATGAAGGCGCGGGGCGCCAAGCCGGGCGACCTCGTCGCCCTGCTCTCCGCCACCGGCGCGCAGACCGAAACGATTCCGCCGAGCCTGGTGCTGATCACCATCGGCTCGGTGACCGGCGTCTCGATCGCGGCGCTGTTTACCGGCGGCTTGCTGCCGGGTGTCGTGCTGGCGATCACGCTGTCGGCGCTGGTGTGGTGGCGCTACCGCGATGAGGACCTCAGTCACGTCAAGAAGGCCACCGGCGGACAAATCGGCAAGACCTTCGCCATCGCCCTGCCCGCGATCGCGCTGCCGTTCGTGATCCGTTACGCCGTGGTCGAGGGCATCGCCACCGCCACGGAAGTGTCCACCATCGGCATCGTCTATGCGTTCGTGGTCGGATTCCTGATCTATGGTCTGCTGATCTACCGCAGTTTTGACTGGCGGCGGCTGATGCCGATGCTGGTCGAGACCGCCTGCCTGTCGGGCGCCATCCTGCTGATCATCGGCACCGCGACCGGGATGGCCTGGGGCCTGACCCAGTCCGGCTTCTCGCGCGCGCTGGCGGCTGCCATGACCGGCCTGCCCGGCGGCTCCGCGACTTTCATCGCGGTGTCGATCGTGGCCTTCGTCATCCTGGGCAGCGTGCTCGAGGGTATTCCGGCGATCGTGCTGTTCGGGCCGCTGCTGTTTCCGATCGCCCGCGCCGTCGGCGTCCACGAGGTGCACTATGCGATGATCGTCATCCTCGCCATGGGCATCGGACTGTTCGCGCCGCCCTTTGGAGTAGGCTATTATGCCGCCTGCGCCATCGGGCGCGTCGATCCCGCCGAGGGTGTCCGGCCGATCTGGGGCTATCTGTTGGCCCTGATGGTCGGCCTGATCGTGGTGGCGATCTTCCCGTGGATTTCGATCGGGTTCCTGTAAGCTTACTTCAGCGAAATGGATCAACGGCCATGAACGCTCCGCAGAACCAGTACAGTATCGGCCTCGACAAGACGCCCGCCAACTACGTGGCGCTGACGCCGCTGAGTTTCCTGGCGCGCACCGCCGCGGTCTATCCGGATCACATCAGCACCGTTTATGAGGGCCGCAGCTTCACCTGGTCGCAGACCCACGAACGTTGCCGGCGTTTTGCCTCGTACCTCGCGGGCCGCGGCATCGGCCGTGGTGACACCGTCGCGGCGATGCTGCCGAACATTCCCGCGATGAACGAGCTGCATTTTGCCGTGCCGATGGCCGGCGCCGTGCTCAATGCGCTCAACATCCGGCTCGATGCGGGCTCGATCGCCTTCCAGCTCGATCACGGCGGCGCGAAAATCATCCTGGTCGATCCGGAATTTGCCGGGGTGATCGCGGAGGCGCTCACCGTAATGAAGGGTCCCAAACCCTTCGTCATCGACGTCGACGATGTCTCCTTCGCCGGCGGCAAACGGATCGGCGAACTCGAATATGAAGCGGCGCTGGCGCAAGGCGACGAAACCTTCGTCGCACGGCGGCCGGACGACGAATGGGACGCCATCGCGCTCAGCTACACCTCGGGCACCACGGGCAATCCCAAGGGCGTCGTGACCCACCATCGCGGCGCCTACCTCAACGCAGTCAGCAACATCCTCGCCGGCGGGCTCGGCCAGCATCCGGTCTATCTCTGGACCCTGCCGATGTTCCACTGCAACGGCTGGTGTTTTCCCTGGACCATCGCGGCGTCGGCCGGAATCAACGTCTGCCTGCGCAAGGTCGACCCGACCAAAATCTTCGAGCTGATCAAGGCGCATGGCGTCACTCACATGTGCGGCGCGCCGATCGTCTACAACACCCTGATCAACGCGCCGGACGCCCCGAAGGGCAAGGCGGCCCGCCCGGTGGTCGGACTGATTGCGGGCGCGGCCCCTCCCGTGGCGGTGCTGGAAGGCGCCGAACGCATCGGCATCAAGCTGACCCATGTCTACGGCCTGACCGAAGTCTATGGCCCGGCCTCGGTCTGCGCGGAGCAGCCGGGCTGGGACGACCTGCCGGCCGACCAGCGCGCGCAATTGAAGCGCCGGCAGGGCGTGCCCTACCCGCTCGAGGAAGCCGTCACCGTGATCGATCCCGCAACCATGCGCGAAGTGCCGCGCGACGGCGAAACCATCGGCGAGGTGATGTTCCGCGGCAATATCGTGATGAAGGGGTATCTCAAGAACGAGAAGGCCACGCAGGAGGCCTTTGCCGGCGGCTGGTTTCACACCGGCGATCTCGGCGTGCTCGACGCGCATGGCTACGTCATCATCAAGGACCGCTCCAAGGACATCATCATCTCAGGCGGCGAAAATATCTCGTCGGTCGAAGTTGAAGACGTGCTCTACAAGCACCCCGCCGTGATGTTCGCCGCGGTGGTGGCGAAGCCCGATGGCAAATGGGGCGAAGTGCCCTGCGCCTTCGTCGAACTGAAAGAGAACGCGACCGCCACCGAAGCCGAGATCATCGCGTTCTGCCGCAGCCAGATGTCCGGCTTCAAGACGCCGAAGGCCGTGGTGTTCGGGCCGATCCCGAAGACGTCGACGGGCAAGATTCAAAAGTTCATGCTGCGCAACCAGGTGGATTCGGCCAAAGCGATTTCATGACCCATTCCCGCGGAACGCAGGCGGGTGACGCGAAACGAGAGATCGATGCCAGAGCGGACGCCGGCGGGTCCATCGGTCCCGCGGTAAACGGCTTTGCGGATCGATGGTATGCCGACGGCAATCGGTCCAGGCTGCTGATCCTCGCGCTTCCCCTGCTGTATCTGGCAACCACCCTGCTCTATTCGGCCCAGCTGGCGCCGTGGGGACGTCAGGTCGATCCGGAATCCGTCTATGCCATGAACGGTCTGATCATGGCCGCCGGCTATCCCTCCATGATGTTCGGTCATCCCGGGACCACCACGACATTGCTGGTCGAAATCATCATTCGGGTGTGGGCCCTGGTGGTGCGGCCGGAAGACATCGTGGCGTTCGGATTCAGGAATTTTGACGCGATCGTCTACGCGGCACGTACCTGCGAGGCGTTGATCCTGACGGGTGTGCTGATTGCTGGCGGCCATCTGGTCGGCAGTGCGACCAGGAGCGTACAGGCCGCGATGCTGTTTCAGGTCGCGCCCTTCGTGCACTTCGATACGTTCCATTTCGAGATGGTGCTGATTCCGGAAGCCCTGATGGCCTCGGCCGCCATTCTCTCGATGGCCCTGCTGGTGAAGACCGCGCTGGATCCGAATCCGCCGACGGTCAGGCTCGGCGTGGCGTCCGGGCTCATCTTCGCTTTCGGTTTCTCGTCCAAATATCTGTTTCTTCCCTTCGCGGTTCTCGGGATCAACCTGCTCGGCAACAGACGGGCATTCATCGCCGCGGGAATCACCGGGACGATTGGCTTCATCGTCTTTAATCTTGTTCTGAATCCCGGAGCGATAACCCGGGGCTTTGGATGGATGTTCAGCATCGCGACCCACAAGGGCAGCTACGGTCTGGGCGAGCCGGGATACGTCGACCTCAATGTGTTCTGGCCCAACATGGCCAACGTCCTCACCGCCGCACCGCTGATCTCCGGGCTCTACGTCGTCGCGGCACTGCTGTCGCTGGCCCGGATGCTGCAATCCCGTGGCCATTTCGACCCGGTCAGTCGCGCCCTTCTCTCGGCCTTCGTGATTTTCGCCGCCCAGCTGGTCGCGACGTCCAAGCATTTCGCGCTGCATTACATGATGGCTTCGTGGGTACTGGCAGGCGGCGTGCTCGTCCTGACGATCGTGCAGCTCAGACGGGTGACATCGGCCATTCCGGCCGGCACGGTTGCTGCGGCTGCAGCCGCCTTCTGCGCGTTCCTGATCGCCACCACATTATCCGAAGTGAGACGCGAAGCCGTTGAAACCGCCGCCCAGGACGATGCGGCCGCCCGGCTTTCCAGCGCCGTACGCAAGGCCGGCCCGGCTTGCGCCAACGTCGCCAGCATGCACGTCCGGGCGCCGGAAAATCAGATGAGCTTTGGCTGGGTGATGACCATGTTCCCCTGGGGGGACCAGCCCATGAAGGACCGGTTTTCCGCATCCTATGCGCGCGCGTTCGAAACCCCGCTGCTCGACCAGAGCGACTACAGCCGCGCGCTGACCAGGAATTTCCTCCCCCATACCTACGCGAAGCTCGCCGCCGAATACCCGTGCATCATCGTCCGCTCGCAGAGGCAACTGAACCGCGAAAATTCGAGCGGGCTGGTCGAATTGAATCCCGACCATTGCAGGATAGGTCATACCCATGTCTACGCCGTCGGGATCGCCTGCAGTAAAATTCAAAGCGCGTTTGCGGGCGGCTGAGCGATCGCTTTTATAGTGCTTCGTCGCTGCGCTCCTCGCAATGACGGCCTGGCTCCACCTCTCGTTCGACTCGTTAAGTTAATCCAGCTGAACGCCCGCGGCCTCGACCACCGGCTTGAACCGCATCCGCTCCTTTTCGATGAAGGCGCGGGCCGACGCCGGCGTTGAATCGGTGATCGGGTCGATGCCGATCTTGCGCAGCTGTTCCTGGAATTCTGGATCGGCCATCAGCTTGCCGGTCGCTTCGCTCAGCCTGGCGATGATCGGGGCCGGCGTCGCCACGGGTGCGACGACCGTATTCCAGAGGCCGGCGTCAAAACCCTTCATCCCGAGCGCTTCATCCACGGTCGGAATATCCGGCGCCAGCGCGGATCGCTTGGGCGATGCGACCGCCAGGATGCGCACCGTGCCGGCGCGGAATTGCTGCAGCGAGGTGCCGAGCGTATCGATCAGCATGCCGATCTGGTTGCCGAGCAGATCGTTCATGGCGGGCGCCGAGCCCTTGTAGGGAATCTGCGGAATGTCGAGCTTGCCGGCTTCGGTCTTGAACATTTCACCGGTCAGGTGAAGGAAAGTGCCGGTACCGGGCGTACCGTATTGCAGTTTGCCGGGGTTGGCCTTGACGGAAGCCACAAGCGTCTTGAGGTCGGCGGGCTGCGACGGATGCACCACGATGACCGCGGGCGACGAGCCGATGATGGCGATCGGCGCAAAATCCTTCAGCGAGTCGAATTGCGGCTTCTTCGACAGCAGATTGTACAGGGCATGCGTGGATGCCGTCCCGAACAGCAACGTATAGCCGTCGGCCGGCGCGCGCGCCGCCTCGACCGAGCCGATGGCGCCGGCCGCACCAGCCTTGTTTTCCACGATCATGGTCTGCCCGAGGATGCCGGACATGCGCTGGGCATATTGCCTGGCGAACACATCGGTCGCTCCCCCGGCCGGGAACGGAACGATCAGGCGAATGGCGCGCGACGGATAGGCGTCCTGCGCCATCGCGGGCGTCAGCAGCAGGCCAAGACACAAGGCCGCGAGAGCAAGCCGCTTCATGATACTTCTCCGAATTGGTTCGTTTAATCGATTGTCAGAGCGCCGCGTCGTTCCAGTTTTCCGCCGGCTGTTCCGGATGCGGCGTCAGGCCGGCGCGGCGCACGGCCGTTACCGCGGCATATTCGTCCTTGTCGGACGCATCGCCGCTGACGCCGACGGCGCCGATCACTTCCCCGGCCGCGTTCAGCACCAGCACGCCGCCGGGGACCGGGATGAACCGTCCGTCCGACGCGGCCGCGAGCGCGCCTTGAAACGCCGGCCGTTCTCGCAGGCGGTCGCGGATGGTCCGGCTGGAGATCCCCATGCCGAGCGCGCCCCAGGCCTTTCCGATGGCGATATCGGCGCGCAGGATGCCGGATCCGTCTTCGCGCTTGAGCACCACCAGATTGCCGCCGGCGTCGAGCACCGCGACCGTCAAGGGCAGCAGCTTGACCTCATTGCCGGCGGCAATGACCTCGTCGGCGATCCGTTCGGCACTCGCCAGCGGCATCGAAACCTGCAGGCGATGGACATAATAATCACTCACGTCACGGTCCTTTCCGAACCTGTTGGTTATAGTTCGAGATCAGAGCTAGCATTCTGTCCGCCGATGGGAAAGCCGGTTTGCTGTGGCAAAGCGACCGGAGGTTCGAGCCCGCTCGACTACTCCGAACCTCATCCTGAGGAGCCGCGCATCTTCGCGCGGCGTCTCGAAGGATGGCAGCAGGCTACGTGCCAGATGGTTCGAGACGCGCGCCCGACAGCGCAAGCGGCGCTGCCGAACGCGCTCCTCACCATGAGGGAGCGGTGGGGGTATCCAGCGTCAGCCGCATCCCGTCATAGGCGGGTATCACGCCCTTGGGCAGGCTCTGCCGCAGCACTTCGTAATCCAGGTCGGAATGCATGTTGGTGATGACGGCGCGGCGCGGCTTGAAGCGGTCGATCCAGGCCAGCGCGTCGTTGACGCTGAAATGGCTGGGATGCGCGGCGTAGCGCAGCCCGTCGATGATCCAGAGATCGAGATTTTCAAGGAACGGCCAACTCTCGGCCGGGATGTCGCTGACGTCGGGCGTATAGGCGGCATCGCCGATGCGATAGCCCAGCGCCTGAATGTTGCCGTGCTGCATGATGAAGGCTGAAAGCGTCACCGCGCCGCCCTTGCCTTCGATGGTGCGGCTTTCGCCTGACTCGATCGGGTGCTGGTCGAGGATCGGCGGATAGTCGCTGCCGGGCGGCGATATGAAGCAATAGGAAAACCGCAGCAGGATATGGTCGGCGGTCGACCGGTTCAGATAGACCGGAATCCGCCGGCGCTGGTGCATCACGACCGAGCGGAGATCGTCGATGCCGTGGGTCTGGTCGGCATGCTCATGGGTCAGGAACACCGCGTCGATGTGATCGACATTGGCGTCGATCAACTGCTCGCGCAGATCGGGCGAGGTATCGATCACGATCCGGGTGATGCCGCTCTCCCCGGCGCGCTCCGCCAGCAGCGAGCAGCGGCGGCGCCGGTTCTTCGGATTGGCGGGATCGCAGGCGCCCCAGCCCAGTGCGGGGCGCGGAACGCCGGCCGAGGATCCGCTGCCGAGGACGGTGAGCGTCAGCGTCATGCCACGACTTCCGGTGCCGGCACCTTGCTGAACAGACGGAAGAAATTCTCCGTGGTCTGGCGCGAAATTTCCTCCAGCGAAACGCCCCGCGTCTCCGCCAGCACCTTTGCCACCTCGACGACGTAAGCGGGCTCGTTGCGCTTGCCGCGGAATTTGCCGGGCGCCAGATACGGCGCGTCGGTTTCCACCATGATGCGATCGGCCGGAAGCTCGGCCGCGAGATCGCGCAAGGCCTGCGAGTTCTTGAAGGTCAGAATGCCCGTGAATGAAATCGACAGCCCGAGGGCGATCGCCTTCATCGCCAGTTCCCGCCCGCCGGTGTAGCAATGCAGCACGGCGCGAAACGGGCCCTTCGCCATTTCCTCCTCGAGGATGCGGCCACAGGCGTCGTCGGCGTCGCGGGTATGGATCACCAGCGGCAGGCCGGTTAAGCGGGCGGCGGCGATGTGGGCGCGAAAGCCGCGCTCCTGCGCTTCTGGCGAGCCGTTGTCGTAGAAATTATCCAGCCCCGCCTCGCCCAGCGCCACCACCTTGGGATGGCTGCTCAGCTCGATCAGCTCGGCCGCAGTAATCCCGTCCTCCTCATCGGCGTGATGCGGGTGGGTGCCGACCGAGCAATAGACGTTGGGAAACCGCCCCGCGATCTCGAGCAATCCGCCAAGACGCCTGACCCGCGTCGAGATGGTGACGATGCGCCCTATCCCCGCCGCTTCCGCGCGCGCGACGATGCCGTCGAGATCGTCGGCAAAATCCGGAAAATCGAGGTGGCAGTGGCTGTCGACGAGCATGGCAATCCAACCGTTCAGCCGGCGGTCGGTTCGACGTAGCGCGGAAAGATTCCGGATGGCGCCGGCAGTCTGGTGCCGGCCTTGATCCGCGTGCCGAGCGCGGCAAAGTTGCGCGCATCCGCTGGCACGCCGAGGCTGTCGAGCATCTTGCCGCACGAGTCCGGCATCACCGGTTGCGCCAGAATGGCGACCTGGCGCACCACTTCCGCGGTGACGTACAGCACCGTGCGCTGCCGCGCCGGATCGGTCTTTGCCAGCGCCCACGGCGCCTCGCCCGCGAAATAGCGGTTGGCTTCCGCCACCACCGCCCAGACCGCGTTGAGCGCCTGGTGAATCTGCTGGGTCGCCATCGCCGTGCGTGCGAGCTCAAGCATCCCGTCGGCCTGCGCCAGCATCGCTCTGTCGTTGTCGCTGAACTCGCCGGGCTCCGGCAGCACGCCTTCGAGCTGCTTGGCGATCATCGACAGCGAGCGCTGCGCCAGATTGCCGAGATCGTTGGCGAGGTCGGCATTGATGCGGGCGACGATCGCCTCGTGATTGTAGTTGCCGTCCTGCCCGAACGGCACCTCGCGCAGGAAGAAGTAGCGCACCTGATCGACGCCGTACTGGTCGGCGAGATTGAAGGGGTCGACGACGTTGCCGAGCGACTTCGACATTTTCTCGCCGCGGCTGAACAGGAAGCCGTGGGCAAAGACGCGCTTCTGCACGGGAATGCCCGCCGACATCAGGAATGCGGGCCAGTACACCGCGTGGAAACGGATGATGTCCTTGCCGATAATGTGCAGGTCGGCCGGCCAATAGCGCCAGTTGGCGTCGCTTTCGTCGGGAAAGCCGACGCCGGTGATGTAGTTGGTGAGCGCGTCGACCCAGACATACATCACATGCTCGGGGTCGCCAGGGACCTTGACGCCCCAGTCGAAGGTGGTTCGCGAAATCGACAGGTCGCGCAAGCCGCCTTTGACGAAGCTGACCACTTCGTTCTTGCGTGAGTCCGGTCCGATGAAATCAGGTTGTGTCTCGTACAGCTTCAGCAGCCTGTCCTGATAGGCGGACAGTTTGAAGAAGTAGCTCTTTTCCTCGACCCACTCCACCGCCGTGCCCTGCGGTCCGCGCCGCACATTGTCCTCGCCGACGACGGTTTCGTCCTCGGCGTAATAGGCCTCGTCGCGCACCGAATACCAGCCGGCATAGCTGTCGAGATAGATGTCGCCATTGGCGGCCATCCGCTTCCAGATTTCCTGGACGGAGCGGTGATGCTGCGGTTCGGTCGTGCGGATGAAACGGTCGAACGAGACGTTGAGACGCTCGTCCATCTCCTTGAACCGGAGCGCGTTGCGGGTCGCGACATCCAGCGTCGGCAGGCCCTCGGCTTCCGCGGTCTGGACCATCTTCTGGCCGTGCTCGTCGGTCCCGGTGAGGAAGAACACATCCTTGCCGTCGAGCCGTTGAAACCGCGCCAGCGCATCGGTCGCGATCGCCTCATAGGCGTGGCCGATATGCGGCACGCCGTTCGGGTATGCGATGGCGGTCGTGATGTAGAATTTGTTGGTGTCGGCGGACGCCGGCACCGCCGCGACAACCGCAGCCTTTTTCGCAGGCTTGGCCGCGGCCTTGCGGGCGGGCCTGGCAACGGGCGCCGGGGTCGGCGCGGCCACAGCCTTCTTCGTTTCTGTCTTGCTGGCTGATTTCTTCGCCGGCTTGTTGGCGGCCGTCTTGCCGGCAGTTTTTTTGCCTGGCGCTTTCTTCGTCTTCTTTACCGCCTTCTTCGCGGCTTTCTTGACCGCTTTCTTGGCCTTCTGCTTGACGGTCTTCTTGACAGCCTTCTTCGCCCCCCGCTTGGTCGTGGCGCGCTTTTTCAACGCCTTCGCCGTTTTGGCGGGAGCCGCTTTGCCGGCGGTCTTCGCCTTGCGCTTCTTGGAAGTTTTCTTCTTGGGCTTCGCCACCACGAATTCCTTTATCGCTCAAACAGAATTGTTGAGAATGACCGCGAGCAGCGCGCTTATCGCGTTGCTTCCGCAAGCATCCCGAACACCGAGAAAACCAGTGGTTTTCGCTCAAGATTGTATGATTCGGTGTCGCGCGCGGCGCGGTTGATCTTTTCCCACACCTCCGCCAGCCGTGCAAGGCGGGGAAGGTTGGCGTTGGCATTGGCGTCATCGGCCCGCAGCCGCGCACTGACCCAGCGCTCGACGCTGTCGACGAACGCCGCCAGCGCCACCCGGTCGCTGCCTCCAAGCGCGTCGCCGAGCGCATGCAGCTCGCGCGGATCGACCCGCGGCAGGGTCGCCAGCAGCGCCGCGGTGCGCTGATGCAGTTTCAGGGCGTCGCCGCCGAGCAGTGTCAGCGCCCGCGACACGCTGCCCTCGGCCGCTTCCGCCGCCTCGTTCAGCGCGGGATCGTCGATCGCGATATTGGTGGCCGCCGATGCGGCGCCGATCACGTCGGAGGTCGAGAGCGGCCGCAACGGCAGTTTGCGGCAGCGCGACTGGATCGTCGCCAGCACCCGCGCGGGCGCGTGGCTGACCAGCAGGAACAGCGATTGCTGCGGCGGCTCCTCGAGAATCTTCAACAGCGCGTTGGCGGCATTGGGATTGAGTTCATCGACGGTATCGACGATGCAGACCCGCCAGCCCTCCACCGCCGCGGTCGAGCCGAAAAACCCGATGGTCTCCCGGGTCTCGTCGACCGTGATCACGCTGCGCATCACGCCCTTGTCGTTGAGGCTGCGCTCCAGCGTCAGCAGGCCACCATGGGCGCCGGCCGCGACAAGCCGCGCCACCGGGTCGGTGGCCTCGACATGAAGGGTTTTGGCGTCCTGCACCGCCGGCGCCAGCGGATTGCGATGGGCGAGCACGAACTTCGCCATCCGGTAGGCCAGCGTCGCCTTGCCGATGCCCTGCGCGCCGCCGATCAGCCAGGCGTGCGGAATGCGCCCGCTGCGATAGGCATCGAGCAGCGCCATCTCGGCATCGCGATGGCCGAACCATGCGGTGGTTTCACGCGGATGATGCGCCGCGACGTCCTGCTCGACCTTTTTGGCGCTCATGCGAGACTGGCCAAGCTGCCGACATCGGCTTTGAAGAAGCGGTCGCGCAACGCGGTCCACACGGCGGCTGCGACGGTCGCCGGATCGGCATTGGCATCGATCAGCACGCAACGCTGCGGATCACCGGCGGCAATCTGCCGGTACGCTTCGCGCAGCTCCTGATGAAATTTGAGGTCTTCCGATTCGAACCGGTCGGGCGTGTCGGCGCCGCGCCTGATCGCCGCGCGCTTCATGCCGATCTCCACGGGAACATCGAGAACGAGGGTCAAATCCGGCTGGAGGTCGCCGATGGTGACCCGCTGGATCGCGTCGAGAAAGGCCTTGGGGACCTGGCCCAGGCTGCCCTGATAGGCGCGCGTCGAATCCGAAAACCGGTCGCACAGCACCCACGTGCCCTTGGCCAGCGCCGGCTCGATCACCGTGCGCACATGGTCGTCGCGCGCCGCCGCGAACAACAGCGCCTCGGCGTCGGGGCCGAGCAGCTTGCCCATGCCTGACAGCACCAGGTGGCGGATGATCTCGGCGCCCGGCGAGCCGCCGGGCTCGCGGGTGACGATGGTGCGCAGCCTGGCCGCGCCGAGGCGATCCGCCAGCGCCTTGATCTGGGTGGATTTGCCCGATCCCTCGCCGCCCTCAAAGGTGATGAATCGTCCGCGCCCGTGCCCGGGAACTCGTCTGGCGGATGCATCGGCCATGTCAGAGCTTCTCGGCGCCGGCGCGAAACATCCCGATCACGAGTTCGCTGGCCCCGTCGATCGCCCGCCGTATCGTCGATCCCCGGGCGACCGGCTCGGCCGCATAGACCGGCGCTTCCATCGCGAGGTTGGCGCCGCGCCAGACCTTGACGAACCCGACCCGCTGGCCGGCTTCGACCGGTGCCCGCACCGGACCGTTATAGACCACGCGCGCGATCAGTTTATCGGTGCCGTTCTTCTGCACCATCACCTTGACCGGCTCGGAGCTGGTGAGCTTGACCGAGCGGCTCTCGCCGCCAAACACCTTGGCCCAGCCGACCGGCTGCTGGGCGGCGAACAATGTCCTCGCCTCGAAATTGCGAAATCCCCATTCCAGCATCTTCTTGGCTTCGGAGGCGCGATCGTCGGGGTCCTCCAGACCATTGATCACCACAATCAGGCGCAGGCCGTTCTGCACGGCCGAGCCGACCATGCCGTAGCCGCCTTCCTTGGTGAAGCCGGTCTTCAGACCGTCGGCGCCTTCGAGCGAGTTCAACAGCGGATTGCGGTTCTGCTGCCGGATCTTGTTCCAGGTGTATTCGCGCTCGCCGAACAGTTTGTAGAAATCGGGATAGGTCAGGATGATGTGGCGGGCGAGTTTTGATAGTTCGCGCACCGTCATCTTGTTGGCGGGATCGGGCAGCCCGTTCGAATTGCCGAAGGTCGACCTGGTCAGGCCGATCTCGCGCGCGCGCTTGGTCATCATCTCGGTGGCGAAGGTGCGCTCATTGCCGGCCATCGCCTCGGCCAGGATCATGCAGGCATCGTTGCCGCTCTGGATGATGGCGCCGCGCAGCAGGTCGTCCACCGCGATCTTGCTGTGAATCGCCGCAAACATGGTCGAGCCGCCCGACGGCGCGCCGCCCTTGCGCCAGGCATTTTCACTGACGCGATACTCGTCGGTGAGCTTGACCTCGCCCTTCTTGATGGCGTTGAACACCACCTCGGCGGTCATCAGCTTCATCATGCTGGAGGGCGCGCGCAACTCGTCGGCGTTCTTCTCGAACAACACGCTGCCGCTACTGGCCTCGATCAGGATCGCGGTCGGCGCATCGCCGTCGAAGCCGCCCTCGACCTCCTTCTTGGCGCCCTGCACGCTGTTGTTGGCGGCATAGACCATGCCACCCCACCCGACGGCCATGACGACCACCGCCGCCAGCAGGCCGCGCCACCGGCGTCCCGTCGCGGACCCGGATTTGCGCAAGGATGATATTTCGACTGCCATTTGGGATGCCTTGAAGCCGGCCTTCTACCAGTTGGAAGTAGCGCAAACAACACGGGTTTTGCCCGATGCCGCAGGAGCCGATCCAATTGCGGAACCGATCAAACGACCTTATCTTGCGGCGCCGCGGTGTCCTCCACAAAATCCCCGAAACAAGGCGGAAAAGCGATGTCATCCACACGCATGATTGCCGCCAACGGGATCGAGATCTTTCTGCGTGAACAGGGCGAAGGCCCCCTCGTCCTGCTGTGCCACGGCTGGCCGGAATTATCCTATTCGTGGCGGCACCAGATCCCGGCGATCGCGGCCGCCGGTTTTCGGGTCGCCGCCCCCGACATGCGGGGTTTCGGCAAAACCAGCGCGCCCGCCGATGTCGACGCCTACAGCATTTTCGACCATGTCGGCGACATGGTCGCGCTGGTGGAGGCGCTCGGCGAAAAGCAGGCGGTGATCATCGGCCATGACTGGGGCGCGCCGGTGGCCTGGCACGCCGCGCTGTTCCGGCCCGATATCTTCACCGCCGTGGCGGGCCTCAGCGTGCCTCCCCCGCTCCGCGGCCGCGGCCGGCCGCTCGATACCCTGCGGGACAGCGGCATCACCAATTTCTACTGGCAGTACTTCCAGACCCCCGGCGTCGCCGAGGCCGAATTGGAGCGCGATGTCGCCCTGTCGATGCGAACCCTGCTGGGACGCGGATTTTCCGATCCGGCGGCGTCGCTGTTCGTCGAGGACGGCAAGGGATTTTTGGGCAACCCGCGCGCCGACCTGCCGCTACCGGGTTGGCTCAGCGAGGCCGACCTTGCGCATTTCACCGAAGCGTACCGGCAATCCGGCTTCCGCGGCGGGTTGAACTGGTACCGCAACATCGACCGCAACTGGGAACTGACCGCACCGTGGCAGGGTGCGCAAATCCATCAGCCCTCGCTGTTCATCGCGGGATCGAAGGATGCCGTCATCACCGGCCTGATCGGCGCCAAGCGGGTCGGCGACATGGAGCGGGTGCTGCCGGGATTGCGTCAGAAGCTGATCATCGACGGCGCCGGCCACTGGATCCAGCAGGAATGCGCCGGCGAGGTCAACGCCGCGCTGATCACTTTTCTCAAAACGAATGCGGTCTGAAGCCCCGTTTCGATTAAATCGAAACGGGACTGCAGATTCTTGATTTGGCGCGTTTTCTTGACGCGAACCGGTGTCCACTTCGCTTGAAAACGCGCTGGCCGGCAGGCTCAATACAGCCCGCGTCCAGTCAGCAATTCACGGGGGCCTCGCGGGTCGACCGGCGCATAGGCGCTCACCGGTCGGGGGGCATAGCGCGCGTCACTTTCATAAGAGACCGCGCGGGGATTTTCGATCGCGCGGCCGGCCGGACGGGCCCGGCTGGAGGCGGACATCTCGGATGTGGCGTTGATGGAGGCCATGTCCTGGGAGGTATTGCCGAGACTATAGGGCCTGCCCTCCGGCATCGGGACCTCGCCGCGAATGGCCCGGCCGGAGACCTCCGGAACGAACGGGCGGGCCGAGGCGACCCGTACCAGCGACGGCGAAGGCGCCGGAACACCGGTGCGCAGGGTCGCTACCAGCTGGCGGTCGTCGGAGCCCTCGAGCGGCGCCCGAGCGACATATTCGACTCGTACGCGAGCTACGCCATTGCCTTTGAAATCAAGTAGTTCGGCCGCTTTATTCGAGACATCTATCACCCGGTTGCCATGATACGGCCCCCGGTCGTTGACGCGTACGATCAGCGATTTGCCATTGGAGAGGTTGGTCACCCGGGCATAGCTGGGGATCGGCAACGTCGGATGGGCGGCGGTCAGCGAGGTCATGTCGAACACTTCGCCATTGGCAGTCAGCCGGCCGTGGAAATCGTCGCCGTACCAGGAGGCCATGCCCTCGGCGCGGTAGTTGGGGTCATCCTCCGGCACATAGACGCGGCCGCCGACGGTATAGGGCTTGCCGACGCGGTAGGTGCCGCCACCCTTCGGCACGGGTTCGCCCATGGCGACCACCCGGGGACTGGAGGAAACGCCATATTTGGGATCGACCCGGCTGGCGAATTTGCCCGACGAGGCGCAGTTGGCGAGAACGAGACATGAGGCCACGGCGAGCGCGCCTCGCGCGACCCCCGTCCCCTGATTTGATTGTCGAATCCCCATCCGCCCCAATTACCATTCCGCCGGTTATGCGCCTACCTGGCGGCATATGCCGGTCAACCGTCTTGATGCGGCCCACCTCCGCACCAAGCTGTGAAGATACCGCATCCGGAACACGGCGGAAATGGGGAGAGCACCGGCATGGTGAATCAATGGTTGCGGTGGCAGGCCGTCACGGCTGGCCGTCGCAGCGATGCGAATCCCTAGCGCGTCAACGGCAGTGGCGCTCCGCCGGTCGAGATCGATCCGGTCGAGAGGATCGGGGCCGGCTTCTTCGGTTTGGCAGCCGCGACCGGTTTCGGTGCGGGCGCCGGAATGGCCGCCTGGGCCGCCGCCATTGGGCGCTGAAGAAGCTCCAGTTTTCCCGACAGCGCCGCGACCTGATCGGACAACCGCTTGATTTCTGCCTGCTGTGCTTGTTGCGCGGCCAGCAGCCGTTCAGTCGATTGCACCGACCCTGCGATCTGCTGCTGCAGGCCCGTCAAATCACTCAGCCCGACGGGCTTGTCCACGGACGCGGTCGGGCGGGCTGAGGAAGCAGAGGTAGACGTCATGGAGGAAAAGGACGAGAGCGACGGAGGTGCCAGGCCATAGGCGCGCGAAACCAGCGCACTTCCGGAGCCCAAGCAGACCAGCATCACCGTAGCGACGACATGAAACAACGGCCCGCGTCCGGGCTTCTGGTCCGGCGTGGCGTCAACTTCGTCGAATCTGTTTGTCACGGCACACCCCAAAGCCCCCCTGCCGGAATGCCTTGTTGAGGTTAATTCTACGTTTAACTTTGGCGGCGGCAAGGCGGATCCTGTCAAAAAAAGCTTCGGCGCGCGGCACGCCCGGGTTCCCCTTTTACAAAGTCCGCCCCTGCCCCTTGGGTTCCTCCCGGCGAAACTGTTGTGCCAAAGCATCACTCCGTCCGGATCTTCAATCCCGCCCCGGAATCCTTTTGACTGTGCGCGGTCTCGTGGCGTTGTGTTCGTGCCGGGGCGCGAAGGATTTTGCGATGATTGAGACAGTTACAGCGTTTATGGGTCTGTTTAGCGCCGGTATTTTCATTGCCCACGCATTTGAGGGCTTTCGCTCGAGGGCCTGACCCTTGCGCGAGGCCTACCTCGTTCAAACAAGCTCGTTCCGAAAGCTTTAATCAATTCGGACCAGCTTCGAGAGTGGCAGGTGCAACATGCGTACTCATGACTTGGTGTCCGACGGCTTCCTCGCATTGACCGCAGCCGGTTTCGTGCTGCTGTGCTCGAGCCTGCTGGCCTTCGCGCTGACCTGAGAGTTGGCCTCTCGTCGAATCGTCATGCGGCGCCGAGGTTGTTGCGATCGTCGCTTGGTCTGACGTCTGCCAGCCGTCGCTTTCACGCTTTTTGATCCACACATGAACCGGGTTTTCGGCGATTACGCCGTTCCGCGCGGCTGCTGCGCATCGAAAAAATGTTTAAAATCGTATTATACGGAAGTTTCTCTGGACATTATCAATAACCGTCAATATCAGCGACCCGGTTAAATCATTAACCAACATTAACAAACCGGGGGGCTCTGTGATTAAGAAATTTATATGCGTGATTCCGGCCGTGCTGTTCACGCTTGGCGCAGCCGAAGCTGCAACCGTCGTCGTGCAACCCAACACCACCTGGAGCTCGCTCCCGGGCGAAAACTCATCCGGCGGATCTGCCGCGATTACCGGCACTGCGGCCCGTGACGGCAACGGATCGATCGAGATGACTGGCGGCCGCAGTCGCTTTTCGATGGGCAATTATTACAGCGCAGGCAGCAATCTTGGTCTTCTTTCGACGGTGCAGGGATTGTCGTTTGATTGGCGCATCGCTGCGGGAAGCAACAACCCCTACAATGCCGACTATACGCCGGCGCTGCGCTTGCACGTCTGGGACGGCGGCGTCCGAAGCGAGCTGATTTGGGAAGGCGCTTACAACGGCACCTACGGCAACACGCAGCGGGATACCTGGTATTCGACCGACTTCGATGATCTGTTCTACCAGAACATCTCAGGTTCAGGGGTCACCCTGGCAGGCGGCAGCCAGGTCAACAAGACTCTCACGAGCTGGCTGTCGTCCTACAGCGCCAACGCCTACATCTCCGCCATCAGCGTCGGCGTTGGATCGGGCGCTTCGGCCGACTATCGCGCGTTCGCCGACGACATCACGTTTGCCACGACGGCCGGAACGACGACCTACAACTTTGAAATCACGCAAGCCGTCCCCGAGCCGTCCACCTGGGCGATGATGATCCTCGGATTCGCGGGCGTGGGCTTCATGGCCTACCGCCGGCGGACGGCTGCTCCGCGCGCGGCGTAACTGACTCAAACTGGAATACGGAAAACCGCCTTCGGGCGGTTTTTTTTTGTTTCGGAGCGGCGCCGGACGATCGAATAGGCCGGACGTTCTTGATCTCCGCCCCCCTAAATGCTTGATACCGAAGCAACGGAAGGGTGGCCGAGCGGTTTAAGGCACCGGTCTTGAAAACCGGCGTGCCTGCAAGGGTACCGTGGGTTCGAATCCCACCCCTTCCGCCAGCATGCTGAGGCCGCCACGCGCGCCGACGCCGGCCTCCGATGGATCAGGTCAAGTCGTCAAGGGAAGCCGGTCGTCACGAAGGATGTTGCATCCGACATCATGAAGCTGCGGCGGACGAACAGCCGAGCCAAATGCCTGGCGGCTGGTGAATCCGTTCTTGCGGCCGGAAAAATCTCGAGCCGACAACGCGCGCGAATGTCGGGAATGATGCGAGCATTAGTTGCGGCTCCGAACGAGTTTTTATCCCGATCGACAAGACCACCAGGCGGAAGCTGAAGCGAAACGACCCAACGCGAAAAAAATTAATGCACAAACTTTTTGCCCATCAAATGGTGGGGGCGTATCGGCGCCTGCGCTGGCTGACCAAGCAAATTGTTGCACTTTGCAACAGGGCCGACTCTGTCGTTCGCCTATTCATTTGGATAGGCACTCCGAGTTTGCTTTATCGTTGCGCTTTCCCGACATTGACAGGAATTCCTTTCCGGCAAACTGTTTCAATTGTCCGCCGGGACTTTGCTTTTCATTCGAATTTTTTTGGAGAGAAATAAATGTCGTTGAGGAATGCTTTGGCGCTGTCAGCCGTGATCGGTTGTTTGATCGCTACGCCCTCTCAGGCCACAGTTTACAGCTTCACGCTCACGGCCAACCCTGCCGCCGGCACGTATTCGACGGGGGGTGGGAACGCAATTTACGAGCTCAACCTGCCGACCATCGATTCATTCACGTTGAATGCGGGCGATGAGATACACTTGAATCTGACTCTGGAGTCGCAATTCATTGTGCCTGCGGGAACCCCGCAGTTTTTCGGTGTGAATCTTTTGACTGCGACAGATCCCGAGATCGTGGATACCGGCCTGGGAGTCGCGAACGGCTCGATCCTGTTCGCCAACTATGGTGGTTCCTATCCGAACCCGGTTTCATCCGGTTGCGGCAACTGCCTGAGCAACATTATCGGTGCCGATGGCCCCGCCTTTACGTTCAGCGGATTGGTTCTGGAGTCGACATACGACAACTTCAGCAATCCGATCACCGTGACGGGGTTGTCGATCAGCTATCAGGTCACGATTGCGGAAGCCGTGCCCGAGCCGTCAACCTGGGCCATGATGGTTCTGGGTTTTGCCGGCGTCGGCTTCATGACCTATCGTCGGCGGAAGACGGCAGCGCTCGCAGCCTGATCAATCCGGATCGAAAAATGCAGAGACCGTCTTCGGGCGGTCTTTTTCGTTGCGGGTCGAAGCCGGAGAAAACTGGCGGCGCGATGTCCTCGGCGTATGCAATAACTTCTCGGCGAATTGGCTAGTCAAGGTATAAACGCGGCATTGGAGAGCTCCGGCTAAGAACAGACGCGGGCCGCCAAAACGGACACGCCCTTCACCCGGATAAGCCATGCCGCCGTCTGACACTCCCGCAGCCCTGCCCCTCGCGACCATCAAGCCGCCGCGCTGCGCCATGTGCCGGGCACGAATGGAACTGGCGACCCGGGAGTCCGCCGTCAACGGCGCGGAGCGGCATGTTTTCAAATGCCCGAAGTGCGAGTTCTCGAAAACGAAAATCACCGGTGACGCGGCCAATGCCGGGCGCCACCGCCCTCCCCGGAAACGATGACAGCCGCGCCGGAGCGATCGGCCGTCAGCCCTTGGCCTTGTTGATCTGCTTCACCTTCGTGTCGGTCGCCTCGATCGAGGCCGCCAGTTCCAGGATGGCCTTCGACAGCAGTTCGATGGCTTCCTTCTCGTCCTGCGAGCGTGCGGCGCGAAGCGCATAATTCTTGGCTGAGGATAGCGACATCGGCAAACCCTTCGTACGAAAAAACCCGCCGGTTGAGGACGGCGGGTTTCGTTAGGCGTCGCGGTATGAGTTACGAAATCCGCGATTGCACAAACCGTAGACGCAGACGGTTAACAAATATTCCACCGCAAAACCTGTCGCGTGATCCAGACCCGGACCGGTCTCAATGACCGCGCCGGCGAGGACATCATGGTTAATGGAACTCGTATCGTCCCGTCCTTGATTGCGCGTCGCGATCGCCCGCCGCGGCGGCGCGGCCGCCCGCGTCCAGCAAGCCGCCAGTCCGAAGTTCGAGCCATCCAGGGCCAAACCGGTTCCTTGCCTCCCGATCATGCCGTCAACGCAGGCAATGAGGCCCTGACATGTTCGCAAAGGACTGTTGCGCGGCAGCGCAGGCTGATAAACACGCTGACCGGAAAAAGTGCGCGGGGGCGTGAGATGAGTAAGCAGGACGAGGGATTTGACTACCACCGCTATCGGACCCTGCTGGCCGAAGCCGTCGACGAGCCCAGCCGGCAGGCCCTTATCGCGCTGTTGATCGAAGAGCGCGCCAGGGACCGGCTCAAGGCCCACAGCACCTCCGAGCGGCTTGCCATCACGGCGAAGACCGTTGCCAGCATTCTCGGCACGTCAAGGACCTGAACGGGAGCTGTCGGTTGAGCGCATTTCGCCGGACTTTCGCCGTGGCGCTGACCCGGGCCGGGTTTGCCGCGCTGCTGGCGTTGATGTCGTTCCATGCGATCGGCGGCGCAAAGGCGCAGGGCGGCACCACCGCGCAGGTGACCCAGCCGGTATCACTGCCGGACATGGCGCTCGGCCCCGCCCATGCGCCGGTGACCATCACCGAATATTCGTCGATGAGCTGCCCGCATTGCGCGGCGTTCGGCGAGAACGTGTTTCCGATGCTGCGGGCGAAATATATCGATACCGGCAAGGTGCGGTTCGTGTTCCGGGAATTCCCGCTCGACATCAAGGCCGCGGCGGCATCGATGCTGGCGCGCTGCGCCGCCAATGGCGATGCCGAGAAATTTTTCGGCACCGTCCAGCTCCTGTTCCAGCAACAGCAGATGCTGATGGCGCAGACCAACATGACCCTGAGGGTGATCGGCAAGCAGGCCGGCATGAGCGAACAGGAGGTCGAGACCTGCGGCAAGGACCAGAGCCTGCTCGACAAGCTCGCCGCCGACCAGCGCTTTGCCCATCAGGTCCTCAAGGTGGAATCGACGCCGACGTTTTTCGTCAACGGCGAAAGGCTCAAGGGCGCGATGTCGTTCGAGGAACTGGAAGAGATCCTCAAGCCCCTGCTGAAGAACTAGCCGCGCCCGGGTCGCTTTGCCCTTGTTCTCTACGCCGCCCTCGCCGATGATGGCGCCAACAAGAACATATCGGGGGGAGCGTCATGGCATCCGTTTTGCGCGGATTTCTCGCAGCTGCGTTGTTGCTGTCCGGCGTCGTGCCATCCCTTGCGCAGGGCTATCCGAACCGGCCGGTGCGCGTGGTGGTCGGGTTTCCGCCGGGCGGGCCGACCGACGTCATCGCGCGCATCGTGGCGCAACGACTTTCCGACAGCCTCGGCCAGCAGTTCTTCATCGAGAACATCGGCGGCGCGGGCGGCAACACCGCGGCCGGCCAGGTCGCGCGCGTCACCCCCGACGGCTACACCATCATGGCGATCTCGACCGGCTTCATGGTCAACCCCAGCCTCTATGCCAAGGTACCGTACGATCCGGTGAAGGATTTCACCGCCGTCTCCCTGGTCGCGGCTTCGCCAAATGTCGTGGTGGTCAACCCGTCGGTGCCGGCCAAGACGCTGCCGGAACTGGTGCAGCTGATCCGGGACAATCCAGGCAAATACAGTTATGCCGGCCCCGGCGTCGGCTCGACACCGCATCTCGGCGGCGAACTGTTCCGGCTCGCGTTCAACATCGACATGGTCCATGTCCCCTTCACCGGCGCAGCCCCGGCCGTTCAGGCCACGGTCGGCGGCCATACCCCGATCGCCTTCACGGCGTTGCCGTCCTCGCTTTCGGCCATTCAGGCCGGTCAGGTGCGCGCGCTCGGCGTGGCGGCGACCGCGCGGGCCGGCGGCATCCCCGACGTGCCGACCTTCGCCGAACAGGGCGTGAAGGATCAGGAGGCCGATACCCTGACCGGCATCGTGGCGCCGGCGGGAACGCCGAAAGAGATCGTCGACCTGCTTTCCCGCGAGATCGCCAAAAGCGTGGCGCGGCCCGACGTCAACGAGCGTCTCGCCGTGCTCGGCTTCAAGGGCGTGGGCAATACGTCCGAGGAGTTCGGGGCGCGCATCAAGCTGGAGATCGAAAAGTGGGGCAAGGTGGTGCGCGATGCAAAGCTGAGGATCGAATAGCCGGCTTGCCAGCGGCCGCTATCGACGGCCGCGCCGGCAACTGGTCGCCGGACGAGCCGGACGGCGCCCTTCCCGGCTGCGCTAGCTCGGCTCGACCTCGACGAAGGTCAGGCCGATCCGGTTACGCTGGATCCAGGCCACCTGGCACTCGCGGACCGAGGCGCCGTTGGCCATCACCAGACGAAAGCGTGGCGGTACGAAAGCCGGGTTCTCGATATCGATGGCCGCGCCCTCGGCCGAGACATTTCTGAGCATGCAGCTCATGACCGAGCCGCCGGACGAAACATAAGCCGGTTCATTGACTTCGGTGCGTGGATGTTTTCGTTTCTCTTCCATGGGCGCGGGCCTTGCTGGCATCTGGGCGAAGCCTAGCGCCAAACCCTAAATATTTAGCGCTCTGCATTGCTTCGTGTCCGTCATCAGCCGAGTTGGCGGTCATCCTTCGGCTCGCCCCAGGCGAGGCTGAATACGGCGACAATCTGTGATCGGCCTTCAGAACCAAAGGCGCGCGGCCACGCTGCAGCGCATCATGCGCATCTGCCTTGCGTGCCGGCAGGATTTCATCGAAGCCGTCGGCGTCGGATGATGGCCGTCGATACCGCCCCTCACCCACCACGTCTCAAGGAGAAGACCCCATGCCACTCGGCGTCCTGCAGCATTACACCATCGAGCCCTCCGACCTGGAGCGTACCAGGGAGTTCTATTGCGACGTGCTCGGGCTCGAGAACGGCGACCGGCCGCCGCTCGACTTTCCCGGCTACTGGCTCTATTCCGGCGGCGTTGCCACCGTGCACCTGATGGGCACCCGCAAGCCGCGCGAAGGCATCGTGGTGCGCGGCACCGAGAAGAAGTTCGAGGACACCGGCCGGCTCGATCACATCGCCTTTGCCGCCACCGATCCCGATGGCGTGCGCCAACGCCTGCAGTCGAAGAACGTCAAATTCCGCGAGAGCATTGTGCCGCGCACCGGCGACACGCAATTCTTCATGTACGATCCCGACGGCGTCGGCGTGGAGCTGAATTTCCCGAAGGCGTAGATGTTGCCGGCTCGACACATCGGCCGGCGTAATGCCGGCCGATTGCGTTCTGTGGCCTGTTCCCGACAACGCCCCGAGTCAGCCATCACTCGGGCCTGAATCGGTCCGCGTTTCCCCTATATTGCATGACGAGTTGAATGGCCGCGCCGCTGCGGCAGGATAGCCGGGTGCCGCGCCTACGACCCCTACCCCAGAGGCACGTGTGCCCGGCTATTCGCGCGCGGTAGGCATGAGGGCATGGTCCCGCCGCTACCCAGCCTAATCCAGCCCGCGCTCCCGGCTCAGCCGTACCATTTCTTCGATGAACCGCGCCTTTTGCTTGGCGTCGAGGCTCGCGAACAGCGGTTCGGCCGCATCGGCGACGTTGCGCTGGTCGACCGCACGGTCGTTGAGGAACTGGGCTTCATTGCGCATCTGCTCGATAATATCGTCCGGCGGATCGCGCTTGGCGCGTGCCACGCGCAGGTTGAGGCGGTCAGCGCCGTTGTGGCCGAGATAGTGCATCGCGCTGTTGAACCCGGCCCAGTGCTTCTCCTGTTCCGGCGTCAGCTTCAATTCGGTCTTGATCCGCTCGATATTCGCATCGCTGTTGGCGACGATCTGTTCGGCGGTCAATTGCGGAGCGCCGTCCTGGGTCAGTACCGCGTTCTGCTTGGTCCCCTTCTTGCCCTTGGAACCCTTTTCGGATTTTGCCGAACTGCCTTGTTTCTCATTGGCCGGCGGCGGCGATGCCTTCTGTTGCCCGGTGCCGAGCACGCCGGTGAAGACGCCGACCACGCCGCCGATCGCGCCGCCCAGCACGCCGCCGACCGGCCCGGCGGCCTTGTTGCCTTCGCGGGCGCCTTTTTGAACGCCCTCAACCACTTGCGCATTTACCGCCGAGGGAACGCCGAGCAGCATCGCAACGACGGCGCCAAGCACAAGGTGCAATCCCAACCGCGCACGCGCTGATGGTGTCGGATTGATCATTCGTCGGTCTCCATGGTGATTTCGACGGGCTGGCGCGGGATCTGGCAGCGCATCGCGTTGAGTCGGACATTATCGTTTTCGCATCAACTTCGTCTACGCCGCTAAGCGACGGTGGTGACGGGAAACTACCGACGCCAGGAGCGAGTCAGGTCGGCCGCGATGGAACCTGCGGCGCGATTACGCACCATCCCGGACAGCGCACGGCTATGTGTGCGGCGCAATATGCATCAGTGAGCCGCGTGGGCCGTCGCACGTCCCGGGCCCTGCAATCATCGGCGGATCATCGACAATCCAGTGCTGCCAATTTGAGCGCGACGTTAGTTCTACAGGCAGCGACATCGGATTTCTCGACAGACGCCATCAATTCTGCTCTGATCGTCAATAACGAAGTCTCCGCGACGTCTTGCAATGCCATCTCGGCCTGCCCGGCGGCGAGTGACAAAAACAAAAAGAAACGAGGCTTCCGCTTCACGATTTGGCTCACCAGGGAGAGAACGCCATGTCACGGAAGAAGCTTTCTCGTCGACAATTTGTTGCTGCTACCGCCATGTCATCGGCGGCATTGATAACCGCACCGTATATTCGAGGCGCACACGCCGCCGGCAAACTCAACATCGGTTTCTGGGATCATTGGGTTCCCGGGGCCAACAAGGCCTCAACCGATCTCGTCAATGAGTGGGCCGCCCGGGAGAAGGTCGAGGTTACGATCGACTACATCCCGAGCCAGGGCAACAAGAACCTGCTGACCATCGCCGCCGAAGCGCAGGCCAAGTCCGGCCACGACATTCTCGCCATGCCGACATGGTGGCCACACGCGCAAGCCGACTTGCTCGAACCCATGAACGACGTCGTCGAACCGCTCATCAAGCTGAACGGCGACGTCAACGGTACCGTCCAGTACCTGGGCAAGGCCGGCAGCAAGTGGCTGGGTGTTCCG
Source organism: Pseudomonadota bacterium (assembly GCA_040390145.1). Lineage (GTDB taxonomy): Bacteria > Pseudomonadota > Alphaproteobacteria > Rhizobiales > Xanthobacteraceae > Bradyrhizobium. Next base: position 20,674 of record JAZJYY010000095.1, on the reverse strand, counting down.
GCCTGCGTCGGCAGCCAGATCAAGGGACCCTGCTCGCGCATCGACCTGATGAAGAAGCACGCCGGCATCGACGTGCAGGCGATGTATCCCGCCGGAGAGGCGCCGAAAGCAGATGCGTGGACCACGGACGCCTTCCTGAAGGCTGCCGAAGCCTGTCACAAGGGCGGCGTTCCCTTCGGCATCGGTCTTGGCGAAACCAGCGACTCCGTCGATACGGTCGGCGCGTTCTTCCTCGCCTTCGGCGCCGAGGTGGTCAATGCCAAGGGTGACGTGGTCGTGAAGAACGACAACGTCCGGCAGGTGCTCGAATACTACAAGAAGCTGATGGCATTCCTGCCGTCGGACGCGCCGGCGTGGGATGACGGCTCCAACAACAGGTGGCTGGTCTCCGGCAAGGGCGCGCTGATCATGAATCCGCCAAGCGCATGGGCCGTGGCCAAGCGCGACGCGCCGCAGATCGCCGAGCAATGCTGGACCCACGGCTTCCCGGTTGGACCGAAGGGCCGTTTCGCACCCTTCCTTCCATACTTCTGGAGCGTCTGGAATTTCTCCAAGAACAAGGAAGCGGCCAAGAGCGTGCTGACGCATCTGTCGCAGCCGGCGGCGGTTGAAAAGATGGTGGCGGCGAGCGGCGGCTACGACCTGCCGGCGTTCGAGAAGCTCACCACCCTGAAGACCTGGGCGGAGGAAAGCCCGCCGAAGGGCACGCTCTACCACTATCCGAACCCGCACAAGCACCAGACGCTTTCGATCTCGGCGTCACCGGCCCCGCCGAAGGTCGCCCAGCAGATCTACACGCAGGCCACCCTGACCAAGATGTGCGTGCGTTACTATCAGGGCGAAGCGATGGAAAAGACGCTGGCCTGGGCGGAAGGCGAACTCGAAGGCTTCATGCGGAGCTGAGGCGCGTTCGCCGCCACGCTCCGTCGGTTTTCGGGGCGTGGCGGTACGACTCCGCCTGCCAACACGATACGAAGCCGGCGTCATGCCGGCTTCCTGATCGAACCCTTCACTTCATCGACATGCAACTCGCGAGGAAGATGCATCATGGCTGATGTCGCGATCGAGCGGACGGACGCCGCTCCGCGAAGTGTGCGCAAGCGCGCCAGCTTGCGAACCGCGCTAAAGCGAAAATCCACCGCAGCCTTCCTGATGACGCTGCCGCTGATCCTGCTGATCGTGATCCTGGTGATCTATCCGGCGTTCTACTCGATGCATCTGGCGACGCTTAACAAGTCGATGCAGCGCTTTATCGGGTTCGGAAACTTCACGTTCCTGTTCAAGCGCGAAACCTTCTGGCTGGTGGTCCAGCAATCCTGCATTTTCGCGCTCACGGCGGTGTTCTTCAAGGCGCTGCTCGGCTTCATCGTCGCCCACTTCGTCCACAACATTCCGGCCAAGGGCCAGCGCAAGTGGCGCGGCATGCTGCTGGTGCCGTGGGTGATTCCACCGGCCATGAGCACATTGGCGTGGTTGTGGCTGTTCGACCCGTCCTACAGCGCCTTCAACTATCTGCTTGCCGGCATCGGCGTCGACCGGATTCCGTGGACCGGCGAAGCCGGCTGGGCCCGCTTCTCGGTGATCCTCGTCAACATCTGGTTCGGCGCACCGTTCTTCATGATCATGTACCTGGCGGCGCTGAAGTCGGTGCCAGATCAGCTCTACGAAGCCGCATCGATCGACGGCGCTAACTGGTGGCAGCGGATCTGGTACGTGACGCTGCCGATGATGCGCAACATCATCGCGATCACCACGCTGTTTTCGCTGATCGTGACCTTCGCCAATTTCGACATCGTGCGCATCCTGACCGCCGGCGGTCCGCTGGATCATACCCACATGTTCGCCACCTGGGCGTTCAGGCTCGGTATCGAGGGCGGCGATATTCCGCTCGGCGCCAGCGTCTCGTTGTTCATGCTGCCGATATTGGCGATCGCGGCGGTCTTCATCCTGCGCGATATCAACAAACGTGGGAATGAAGCCTGATGACCAGCACCGCCGTGATCGACAAGGCCGCGCCGACCCGCACGGTCAAACTGCGCAGCATGAGCCGCGACCGCACCTGGGCGCTGCGCTGGTCGTATTTCTTCCTGACGCTGTTCGCGATCTTCTCGCTGGTGCCGCCGCTCTACATGCTGATTACGTCGCTGAAGACCAGCGCCGAAATCTCCGCGGCGACGAACCCGTGGTGGGTCTACCATCCGACCCTGGCGAATTATGCCGAGTTGCTGACATCGAACCAGTTCCTGACCTTTTTCCGCAATTCCGCGCTGGTCTCGATTTTCGTGGTGACGATCACGATGCTGATCAGCGTGCCCGCGGCCTTCGCGCTGGCGCGCATGCGGTTCTGGGGTTCGGCGACGCTCGCAACCGGCGTGTTCCTCACCTATCTGATTCCCGAGACGCTGCTGTTCCTGCCGCTTTTCAAGATGTTCGTGGCGTTCGGCGATCTGACCGGCATCCAGCTGATCAACCGATGGTACGTGCTGCTGATCGTCTACCCGACGCTGACGGTGCCGTTCTGCACCTGGATCATGATCGGTTACTTCGCGTCGATCCCCAAGGAACTCGACGAGGCCGCCATCATCGACGGCGCGTCCTGGTTCCAGACGCTGACGCGAATTTTCATCCCGGTCGCCCTGCCCGGCCTGATCGCCGCGACCATCTTCGCCTTCACCGTTTCATGGGCCCAGTTTCTGTATCCGCTGGTGTTCACGACATCGACCGATCAGCTGGTGCTGCCGGTCGGCATCATCACCACCCTGATCAAGGGTGACGTGTTTGCCTGGGGACAGATCATGACCGGCGCCCTGCTCGGCGCCGCGCCGCCGCTGATCATCTACGCCTTCCTGATGGACTATTACATCGCCGGCCTGACCGCCGGTGCGACAAAGGGTTGAACTCAATGGCTGACGTCACGCTGCGCAAGGTTGTCAAGAAATACGACGAGGTCGAGGCGGTGCGCGGCATCGATCTGGACATCGCCGACCATGAATTCGTCGTACTGGTGGGACCTTCGGGCTGCGGCAAGTCGACCACGCTGCGGATGATCGCGGGCCTCGAGGATATCACCGACGGCGATATCATGATCGGGGGCGACGTCGTCAACGACGTGCCGCCGAAGGACCGCGACATCGCGATGGTGTTCCAGAACTACGCGCTCTATCCGCACATGACGGTGGCGGAGAACATGTCGTTCGGGCTGCGGCTGAAGCGCTATCCGAAAGCCGAGATCAAGACCCGGATCGACGAAGCTGCCCGCATGCTCGACATCGTCGAACTGGTCGACCGCAAGCCGAAGCAACTGTCCGGCGGCCAGCGCCAGCGCGTCGCGATGGGCCGCGCCATCGTGCGCAACCCCAAGGTGTTCCTGTTCGACGAGCCGCTGTCCAACCTCGACGCCAAGCTGCGGGTGCAGATGCGGATCGAAATCAAGAAGGTGCACCAGAAGGTCCGCACCACCACCGTCTATGTCACCCACGACCAGGTCGAGGCGATGACGCTGGCCGACCGGGTCGTGGTCATGAACAATGGCCGGATCGAACAGATCGGGACGCCGAACGAACTCTATCACAACCCGGCCACCCGCTTCGTCGCCGGCTTCATCGGCTCGCCGGCGATGAACTTCATACCCTGCCGGCTGGAAGACGTCGGCGGGAAGATGCATATTCGCCTGACCGATCGCCTTGCTTTCCCGCTGCCGCCGGCCCGCGCCGACCGTTACAAGAACGTCTCGCGGACCGACCGACTGCAGCTCGGCCTTCGCCCCGAACACATCACCGAAGCCAGTCCGCACGCGGAGCCCGGAGTCGAGAACTTCGACGCTGTAATTGATGTCACCGAGCCGATGGGCATGGAGACGATGATCTATTTCACCATGGAGGGCGCCCAGGTCTGCGGACGGGTCAATCCCAATGCCGGCGCGCGCGATGGCGCCCCGCTGCGATTGGCAGTGGACCTCAACAATATGCACCTGCTAAATGAGGCCACTGGCGTCGTCCTATGACGGCAGCACAACAAGAAACGCAGCAGGGGCGCGAGAATGACGACCAACAAGAAGAAAATCTTCATCACTGAATCGTTCTCGCAGGCCGGAAGAGTTCTGCTGCAGGAACGCGACGACCTCGACCTCGTCGAATTCTCGAACATGATTTCCGCCGCGGATTTCGAAGCCAAGCTCAGGGAGCATGCGCCGGTCCATGGCGTGGCACTCGGCGCCACCCGCTTCGGCGAACCGGAGCTGGAAGCCTCGAAGGACATGTTGGTGGTAACCCGGATCGGCGTCGGGTTTGACGCCGTCGACGTTCCCGCCTTGAGCCGCCGCAAGGTGCCGCTGATGGTCGCGGGCACCGCGAATTCGCCGTCGGTTGCCGAGCAGGCCTTGTTCATGATGCTGACGCTCGCCAAGCGCGCCGTCGAAATGCATTCGATCGTCAAGGATGACAAATGGGCCACCCGGCTCGGCATGCTGCCTTACGATCTCTTTGGCAAGACAGTGCTGATCATCGGCTTCGGGCGCATCGGCACCCGCACCGCCAAGCGCTGCCTTGCCATGGAAATGAACGTCCAGGTGTACGACCCCTATAGGCCTGCTGCCGAGATCACGGCTGCCGGTTGCGAGCCGGTGACCGATCTTGATGCGGCACTGCCCAAGGCCGATTTCGTCAGCATCCACTGCCCGAAGAATCCAGAGACGGTCGGCATGTTCAACGCGGCGCGGCTGGCGCGGATGAAGCCGACCGCCTACCTGATCAATACCGCGCGCGGCGGCATCGTCGATGAACGGGCACTGTATGACGCGCTGTCGACCGGCAAACTTGCCGGCGCCGGTCTCGACGTGTTCGAACAGGAACCCCCGCCCTCGGGGCATTCGCTATTCGCGCTGCCGAACGTCATCATGGCGCCGCACGTCGCGGGCGTGACGCGGGAAGCGGTCGACCGGATGAGCGCGCAGACCGCGCGCAATATCCTCAGCGTGCTCGACGGCGAGCCGCTGCGCCAGAACGTCATCAACCAGGACGTGCTCGGCTGAGCCGGACGTGACCGGCATGAGTTGAACGCCTCGCTACTTCCCCACGGGTATCCGCATGACGTTCAAGGAATACGGCGACCATGACGGGATCGGCCTCGCCGATCTCGTCCGCAGGAAGCAGGTCAGCGCGCGGGAGCTGCTGGACGAAGCGATCGTCCGCACCGCCAGGGTCGATCCGCAGATCAACGCCGTCGTGGTCAGGCATGACGACTTTGCCGAGCGGCAAATCGACCAGGGGCTTCCCGATGGTCCCTTCACCGGCGTGCCGTTTCTGCTGAAGGATCTGGAATTGCTGGAGGGCACGCGGACGACTTTCGGCGCCAGGGTGTATGCGGATAATGTCGCCGACCATAGCGGTACCCTCGCCCGGCGTTTTCTTGACGCCGGCCTCGCGATCTTCGGCAAGACCTCCAGTCCCGAGTTCGGTCTGATGCCGACCACCGAGTCGCGCCTGTTCGGGCCGACCCGGAATCCTTGGAATCCAGCGCATTCGTCGGGCGGCTCCTCCGGCGGCGCGGCGGCGGCGGTCGCGGCGCGCATCCTGCCGGTCGCGCATGCCAGCGACGGCGGCGGCTCGATCCGGATTCCGGCTTCCGCATGCGGCGTGTTCGGATTGAAGCCGACCCGCGCGCGCAACCCCCTTGGGCCCGACCGCGGCGAAGGCTGGGGCGGGTTTTCCTGCGGCCACGTCGTCAGCATCAGCGTGCGCGACAGCGCGGCGATGCTGGACGCGATCCACGGGCCTGAAACGTCGAGCCCCTATGTGGCGCCGCAACCCGAGCGGCCCTTCCTTGAGGAAGTCGGCCGCGAGCCCGGCCGCTTGCGCATCGCCTTCACCGACAGGTCGCCCTATGGCGACGCCATCGATCCGGAAATCGCCGCGGCCACCCGCGAGATCGCGGCCCTGCTCGCAGGCCTCGGCCATCATGTCGAGGAGCGCGCGCCCGAACTGGCCGCCGATCCGGCGGCGGTCATCTCGACCATTGTAAGCGCCAACACCGCGCTGACAGTGCGGCAGGCAGAACAGCGCTTCGGCCGTGCGATGACAAAGAACGACTTCGAAGTTCTGACGCTTGCCATGGCCCACAATGCGCAGAAGACCACCGCGACCGACTATGTCGCCGCCCAACTCGGCGCATTTCAGATCGCGCGCGCCCTGGCGACATTCTTTGAAAGTTGCGACGTGTTCCTGTGTCCCACGCTTTGTTTGCCGCCGGTGCGAATCGGCGAACTCGATACGATGTCGGAGGACCTGTCGCATATCTCCGCGATCCTGCGGCGCTATATCCCGGCGACGGCGATGTTCAACATGTCCGGCCAACCCGCGATGTCGGTGCCGCTGGCATGGAACGCGGCCGGATTGCCGTTCGGCATGATGTTTTCCGCACGCTTCGGCGACGAGGCAACCCTGTTCCGCCTGGCGGCTCAGCTGGAGCAGGCCCGCCCCTGGAAGGGCAAATTACCTCCAGTTTGCGCCTGAACTGACAAAACTCAGCCTTATTCAACGGCGAGGAAGGGAACTCGGCGCGGGCGGCAGAGTTGCTTCCTGTTCGCCTGCTACGCAATCCCGGAGGCTTCCGATCTTGAACCAGAGCGACCCGACCGATCATGCGCTTGCGGCCATAGCCAGCATTCTGGATCATCCTGAAACCCATCGCGAGCCGGAAAAATCGGTGGCGGTTGAGGAGCAGCCCGCTGCGCCCGGGCCGGTCGAAGCCGAAGGCTATTCGAAGATCGGCCCCGGCCCGATGGCCGCGATCCGTTTCCGGTGGACGGTTCGCCGGGAGGCCAACGACGAATATTATGTGGACGAGACGATCGGCGAGAATTCCGCGCCTGTTGTCAGCGGCCCGCTGGCACCGGATGAAGCGATCAGGCTGGTCGACGATCGCGAAAGCGAGGCGCGCGAGCGGTTCGAGCAGATCAGAACCGAAATGTCCGGACGCGCCGCTGCGGCGAATTTGGTCCGCAAGGACGCCGGCGAGATGTGATTTTCGGGCTGCCGATGGACGTTGCCGCCGAATTGACCCTGTTCGTCGCCGTCAACTAAGCTGGCTGCTCACACACCTATTGAACCAAACCTGTTAACCCACGACTCATTGCCATGAAAGTGATGTAGGTCACGTTGCAAAACACTGACGCAACGTACGGTGAATGCTGAGGTTTCACCTGCTCAGGAGGTATTGATGAGAGCACTTTTTGTGATCGCCGCGTTGTTGCTGGCAAGCACCGCCGCGCAGGCCCAATACACCTTCGACTACGGCGGACGCACCATCACCATCGATCCCGATCGCGGAACGGTTTCGATCCCGGGCGTCTACGACAACACCGGAAAGAAAGCGAAACGGTCGCGCGACGAGGACAGCGACCGGCCGCGCAAGGCGCCGCAGCAGGCCAAGACCGATCCGCAGGCTCCGGCCGCCGCGCCGGCCCAACCAGCTCCCCCTCCGGCCACCACGGCCATCGAGCCGGCGCCGGCTCCCGCGGCTGCACCCGCAACCGCCGCAGTCGCCCCCGCCGCGACGGCGACCCAGCCTCCGGCCAGCGCGCCCGCGCCGCAGGCCCAGCCGGACCCGCCGCCCGCTGCCGCCGCTCAGCCGGCGCCGGCCCCTGTCGTGGCGACGGCTCCCGTCGCCGCACCCGTGCAAGCACCAGCTCCGAAACAGCAAGCCGCTGTCCCCGCTGCGGCGGCCAACTCGCCGCTCGGCGTGTGGCTGACCGAAGAGAAAGAAGGCAAGGTCCGGATCGAGCAATGCGGCGCCAATTTGTGCGGCTATTCCGTGGACGCCAAGTCGAACCAGAACGGCGAGCAGGTCCTGATCAACATGAAGCCCGGCAAGGACGCCAAGTGGAGCGGACGGATTCTGGATCCGAGCAGCGGCAGCACCTATGATTCGACGATCGCGCTGAAAGGCACCGACCGGCTGCGGGTCCAGGGCTGCGCGTTTGGCGGCATGTTCTGCGGCGGCCAGACCTGGAGCCGGCTGAACTGAAGCGCCTCTGCATCTAACCGAAGCCAGTCGCAACGCTGTCAACGCGGCATCAGGCTGATGCCTGCGTCGAAGTGCACCGGCCCCGAAACAATCCCCTCGTCCCCGTCTTCGATCTCCGTGATGACCATCACATACCGTCACCTGCGGATTGGTGATGATGTCTGCGTCAACAAGGGGACGCACCATGAACCAGTTTCGCAAGATTTTGATCGCCAGCCACATCCTGTTGTTCGCAGGCTTGGCAGTCGCCACGCCCGCCGCGGCCGCAACGTTTGACGGTGCCTGGAACGTTCAGATCGCCTCGAGCAACGCGGCCTGCCCGAGCGGAACCAGTGTCTCGATCGACATCAACAAAGGCCAGGTCGCATCGAACAACGCGATGGTCAGCGCCTCCGGCCGCGTCGCCAATGCCGGCAATATCAGCGTGACCCTGACCAGCGGCATGAAGCGGGCCGTCGGCTCCGGTCACCTCACCGCGACGTCAGGATCGGGTACCTGGCGCGGCGCACTGTGCTCGGGCACCTGGACCGCGCAACGGATCTAGTTGAATTCCGTGTCCCGGAAGCGGTGCAGCGTTCTTCACGCTGCTCCGCAGAGCCGGGACCCAGGATGATCCTCGAAGGAAGATGGGCCCCGGCTCAGCAGCGCACCACTTCGTGCTGCGCAGCGTCCCGGGGCACGAATTCCCGCTAACCGACCTTCGCCGCATACTCCTCGTCGGTCACCGGCTCCATCCAAGTGACAAAACTTCCGTCCAGCGCTTCCTGCATCGAGACATGAACCATGCCATTGGTTGGCGAGGCGCCGTGCCAGTGCTTTTCGCCGGCGGGAATCCACACCACGTCGCCGGGCTTGATCTCGAGGATCGGGCCGCCCTTGGTCTGGACCCGGCCGACACCCGAGAGGACATAGAGCGTCTGCCCAAGCGGATGTGTGTGCCAGTTGGTCCGCGCGCCGGGCTCGAAGGCGACGTGGTTCGACGCAAGCCGCGCCGGAGCTTCCGAGGTAATGATCGGATCCTGCCAGACCGTGCCGACAAACGATTCCTTGGGGCCACGGCGTGTCGGCCGCGATCCCGCGAGATAGATATCCATGAAATCCTCCTTCGTTGCTGACGCTGTTTCGTTGCGTCCTGATTATTTCTTCGAGGCGGCGTAGCGCGCCTTGGTCTCGGCGTTCATGGGATAGAGCCCCGGCAATACCGCGCCGGCATTCACCTGATCGACGATCCAGGCTTCCATGCGCTCCTGCTCGGCGCCTTCGGCCAGAATGAGGTCAAGGAAGGCCGCCGGGATCACCACGGCGCCGTCCTGGTCGGCGACGATGATGTCATTCGGGAAGATCGCGACCCCGCCGCAGCCGATCGGCTCGCCCCAGCCCACGAACGTCAGCCCGGCGACCGAGGGCGGCGCCGCAAAACCGTCGCACCACACCGGCAGGCCGGTACCGAGCACGCCCTCGAGATCGCGCACCACGCCGTCGGTCACCAGAGCCGCCACGCCGCGCTTGGCCATGCGGGCGCACAGGATGTCGCCGAAGATGCCGGCGTCGGTGACGCCCATGGCGTCGACCACGGCGATGCAGCCCTCCGGCATGGCTTCGATCGCGGTCCGGGTCGAGATCGGCGACGACCAGGATTCCGGCGTCGCCAGATCTTCCCGCGCTGGCACGAAACGCAGCGTGAAGGCCGGCCCGACCAGCCGGGGCTGGCCCGGCCGCAGCGGGCGCGAGCCGCGCATCCAGACGTTTCGCAGGCCCTTCTTGAGCAGGACCGTGGTGATAGTGGCGGTCGACACACGCGACAGGGTCGCGATCGCTTCAGGGGTCAGGGACATCGAAAAATCGGCTCCGGTCGGGATTGATGGGCGGCGCATCTTGCGGGGCGCGGCCATCGCGTCAAGGGGCGTTGGCTGAGGGTCTGCACCGCGCGGCGCGATCATCACGCCTTATCACAAGCAAACGGATTAATTTATTGAAGTTACAGGCCGATTGGCGCGAAGCGAATTCCACTCCGGCGCAAAACACGGTAGAGGGGGATATCCGCCGAAGAGTCATGAGGCCATGTCCGCGACACCACCTCCGCCCCGCCTTCTGCCCAGTGGCGACAGCGCCATCACGGTGGAATTCAGCCGCAATATCGATGAGGCGGCCAACCAGCGGGTGCTGGCGCTCGATCGCACGATCGCGCGCGAACCGATCGCCGGCGTGAGCGAGACCGTGCCGACCTATCGATCCCTGCTGGTGCATTACGACCCCGTCCAGATCGGTTTCGACGCGCTGAGCGAGAAGCTGGTGGCGCTGGCACAGCTGCCGGTTCCGCCGGTCACCACAACGCGGCGCTGGCGCATTCCGGTGGTTTACGGCGGCGAACACGGCATCGACCTCGAGGACGTCGCCAAGGCGTTGAACACCACACCCGACGATATCGTGGCGCGGCATGTCGCCGGCGACTACCGGGTCGCCATGATCGGCTTTACGCCGGGCTGGTCCTATCTCAGCGGCCTGGAAAAATCGCTGCACATGTCGCGGCGGCAGAATCCGCGGCTGCTGACGCCGGCCGGTACCGTCTCGATCGGCGGCGTGCAGACCGGCGTGCAGTGTCTCGCCGGCCCGAGCGGCTGGCATCTGCTGGGACGCACGCCGGTCCGCACCTATCAGCTGCATCGCGATCCCACCTTCCTGCTGGAGCCCGGCGACGCCGTCAGCTTCGCCGCGATTGACGCCAGGACCTTCGCGGAACAGGACCGCGCCGCCGAAGCCGGCGAGATCATCGCCGAATTGATCGCCGCATGACCAAATTCGCGATTTCAGCGATTGGACCCGCAAGCTCGGTGCAGGACGGCGGACGGCACGGCGCCCAGCGCTACGGCCTGACGCCGAGCGGCGCGATGGACCGGCTCGCGCTGGCGGCAGCGAACGTTCTGGTCGGCAACGCGCCACTGGCGGCGGCGATCGAGATCGGCCCGTTTGGCGCCACGTTCACGGCGCGCGATGGCGCGGTCCGCGTCGCCCTGGCGGGCGCCTCGCGCAATGCCGATATCGACGGCCGCGCTGCGGCATTCAATACCTCGATGACGCTCGCCAGCGGCGAAACGCTGACGCTGGGTTTTGCGCGGAGCGGCTCGTTCAGCTACCTCGCGATAGAGGGCGGCATTGCGGGCGAGCCGACCTTCGGCAGTCTCGCGGTCAATGCCCGCGCCGGCCTCGGCAGTCCCTATCCACGCCCGCTGCAGGCCGGCGACGAATTGCAGGTGGCGACCGCCAGCGGAGCGCCCGAACGGCGGATCGATCTTCCCGCTGAAACGGACGCGCCGATCCGCGTCGTGCTGGGCCCGCAGGACGACGAGTTCGACGACGCGCAGAAACAGCTGTTTCTGGACTCGGAGTGGAAGATATCGGCGACCAGCGACCGCATGGGCTACCGGCTCGAAGGTCCGGTCATAAAGCATCTGCACGGCCACAACATCGTCTCCGACGGCACGGTCAATGGCAGCATCCAGGTGCCCGGCAACGGGGCGCCGATCGTGCTGATGCCGGACCGCGGCACCAGCGGCGGTTATCCCAAGATCGCCACCGTGATTTCGGCCGATCTCGGACGCTTCGCGCAGACACCGGCCGGCAAGGCGTTCCGGTTCCAGGCCGTCAGCGTGGCGGAAGCGCAGGCCGAGTTCAGGAAATCGGCGGAGCTGCTGCGCACCCTGCCCGACCGTCTCCGGCCGATCGAGAACTTTGATCTCAATCTCGAAGCGCTGCATGATGCCAACGTCGCCGGCGTGGCGGTCAGCGCAGTGGATGCCGGCACGTGGTCGCCCTGAACAAAAGCGAGCAAACAACATGAAGACAGTCGATCTGAATTGCGATCTCGGCGAAGGATTTGGCGCTTGGGAAATGGGCAATGACGCCGCCATGATCGAGCTGGCGACCTCGGTCAATATCGCCTGCGGTTTCCATGCCGGCGACGCCGATATCATGCGCAGGACGGTCGATTTGGCGAAGGCGCGCGGCGTCAGCATCGGCGCGCATCCGGGCTACCGCGACCTGCACGGTTTTGGCCGGCGGCCGTTTCCCGGCATGAAGGCGTCGGAGATCGAAAACCTGGTCGCGTACCAGATCGGCGCGCTGCAGGCGATCGCCACCGCGGCCGGTCACAAGGTGACGCACGTCAAGGCGCATGGCGCGCTGTCCAACGTCGCCTGCGAGGACGACATGACCGCGAAGGCGATCGCCTCCGGCATCAGGGCGGTCGACCCCAACCTGGTTTTCGTGGTGCTTGCGAATTCTAAGCTGGTGCAGGCCGGCGAAGCCGCCAATTTGCCGATGGTGCACGAGGTGTTCGCCGACCGCGCCTATGAGGACGACGGCCAGCTGGTATCGCGCAAGAAGCCCGGCGCGGTGCTGCACGATCCCAAGGCGATCGCCGACCGCGTGGTGCGGATGGTGCAGGACGGCGCGGTGGTGTCGGTGACAGGCAAGGTGATCAAGATGCGCACCGACACCGTGTGCATTCACGGCGATACGCCGGGAGCGGTCGAGATCGGCCGCGGCGTGCGTCAGGCGCTGAAGGACGCCGGGATTGCGGTGGCGCCATTCAAGACGGCGGGTTGAAGCTGGCTTAGAACGGGTGAACCGAGAGTGAGCCGAACACGATGGCCGCGATGAGCGCGAGCGAGCTGTAGACCGCGGCGGTATGGAAACCGGTTCCGGTCCGGCGGGACAGGGAACGTGCATAGAGGTGCAATCGTGCTTCCGCCGATAGTTCGCGCATCGTGGCTCTCCAACCCAGCATGGGTCACATATGGAATATCGTTCGCGCTCGCTTGCAAGACGGCACGAAAAATAGTGATGCCGACCCTCCGGCGGACTTATTTTGCAGTGAAAAATTCTCTCGCCCGGATTCCAGCGAGAATTTTATTCGGGCCGATTTGAGCTATTTGGAACCGGGCAAACCTTACTGCGATTATTCCGCCTTGCTTGACCGGTTCAGCGCATACCCTAGAGTTCGAACATAAGAACCGGGCCGCCCTGCGGTTAGCCGATTGATGCGGGAGGACCGTGTGAACCGCCGAGAATGCCTGCTGGCTTTTGCGGCCGCGTTGGCCGCAGGACCGGTCGCCGCGCAGGGTTTTCCTTCTCGTCCCGTGACGATCTTGAATGGGTATGCCCCCGGCGGCTCGACCGATGTTGCCGCGCGGATCGTCGGCGAAGGAATGTCCAGGCACCTTGGCGGCAAGCCGATTGTCGTTGAAAACAAGCCTGGCGCGAGCGGTGCCGTGGCGGCATCCTGGCTCAAGCGGCAGGATGCCGACGGCTACACGCTGCTTCTTTCTGAATCGTCATCGTTCGCGATCTGGCCTGCGATGTACGCGGAAGGCGTAAAATACGATCCGCTCGCCGATTTTGACTGGGTAGCGACGATCTGTACCGCGCCGATGGTCTTGATCGTCAGTCCCGACTTTCCGGCCAAAAACCTGGCCGAGGCGCTGGACCTGCTGGGCTCGGAGAAGTCGAAGGACCTGAATTATTCAAGTTCGGGAGCAGGCTCCATTCCACATATTGCAGCCGAATTGTTGCGCGGCAAGATCGGATCGAACAACGCCTCCCGCCACATCCCCTATCGTGGTGGAGCGCCTGCCGTCCTGAGCGTTTCGAAAGGTGAGACTGCGTGGGGCGTGGCATCGCTGGGCTCAGCCGCCGGATTGATGCAGGGCGGGCTCGTTCGCGCCTTGGCGGTGACAAGTCCCTCACGTTTCCCGCTCTTTCCCGACATCCCGACCTTCGGCGAGTCAGGCCTGAAAGAGATGGAGCTGAATATCTTCTACCTCGTTCACGCGCCCTCCGGTTTGCCGGGCGATGCGCTCGAGCTTCTCAACAAATCAAGCGTGGCTGCGCTGGCCGAAGAGACCACCCGCGTTCGGTTTCTCAACGCCGGCATGCTGGCGTGGGACGGCGAAAATACCGCCGCGAGCACGAAAGCGGTCGTTGCGACAGAACTCGAACGGTTCAAGGGCGTCGCCACGAGAACCGGCATTCGAATTCTGGGATGAATCGCTGAAACGACGGCAGAAAACGACGGCCGCCGAATTCGCCGGAGCACCTAGTCTAATAGACGTCCTGCTGGAACCGGCCCTTCTTCTTGAGTTCCGCGACAAACAGCACGGCCTCGTCGGTGGAGCGGGCACCGAACTGGGCGACGATATCGACCAGCGCGCGCTCGACATCCTTGGCCATCCGCTTGGCGTCGCCGCAGATATAGATATTGGCGCCCTCCGCCAGCCAGGTCCACACTTCGCGGCCGACTTCGCGCATGCGGTCCTGCACGTAGAACTTCTTGTCGCCGTCGCGCGACCACGCCAGCGACAGCCGCGTCAGCAGCCCCGACGTCTTCATGGCGTTGAGCTCATCCTGGTAGAAGAAATCGCAATCGCTGCGCTGATGGCCGAAGAACAGCCAGTTCTTGCCGGGCGCGCCGGTGGCGCGGCGATCGTGCAGGAAGGCGCGGAACGGTGCGATGCCGGTGCCGGGCCCGATCATGATGATCGGGATCTTTGGATCTTCCGGCAGCGCAAAGCCATGGGCCTTCTGCACATAGACCTTCACTTCGTCGCCGGGCTGGATGCGTTCGGCGAGGAAAGTCGAGGCGAGGCCAAGACGCTTGCGCTTGTTGATGAGGTAACGCACGCAATCGACCGTCAGCGACAATTTTCCTGGCGTCGCATTGTGCGACGACGAGATTGAATAGAGCCGCGGCTGCAACGCCTCCAGCGCCTCGATGAAGGCTTCCGGGTGTGGGCGCACGTTGGGAAATTTCTGCAGCACCGCCATCACGTCGAGCGTGGCCGCATCGCCGTCGGGATCCTCGCCTTGCGCCAGCGCCCTCGCCTTTTCGCGCTGCGGGCCGCCGGTCAGGTAGGAGATCAGTTCGAACAGCGAATCCGGCGCCGGTGCCAGCGAGACGTCGTCGAGCAGCACTTCACGCAAGGTCTTGCCGCGAACTTGTGTGGTGTGCGACGCGCCAAGCAGGGCAATGATCTGATCGACATGGCCGAGATCGTTGCGGGCGAAGATGCCGAAGGAATCGCCGACGACGTAATCGAGGCCGGCGCCCGACAGATCGAAATCGATGTGCCAGGTTTCCTTTTCCGATTTGCCCTTGTTGAGGAGGCGACGTCCGACGAATACCGCCGGCGCGGGATTGTCGCGCGAACGGCCCGGCTCCGCGACCACGGCCGGAGCCTCGGGTGCTGCGGCGGCCGCCGCTGACGGCGCAGCCGGTGCCTTATCCAGGTCTTCATATAGCGATTTCAGCATCCGGGCGGTTTCCTTGCCGCCGGGCACGCAGAGATTGAGCCGTGCTTCGGTCTTGCCCGCGATCGCATCCGAATAATCGTTGCAATTGTAGCCGCACTGGCCGCAGTCCTGCTGCGCCATCGCCGCCATCATCTTGCGCCGCAGCGGGCGGCCTTCCGCCAGCTTCATGCGGTCTGCGATCGGCATGGTCTGATCATGCCACGGCGCTTCGCCGTCATCGCCATCGCCACCTTGCATGACGGCGGCGCCCTGCTCGGCTGACAACGGCGTCGGTGCATCCGACAACAGGCCGGCAAAGAACCCGTTCAGCCACGAACGCTGCGCCTCGGAGAACGGCGCGCTGGAGGGAATGATCTCGATCTTCGGTGGAGGCGTGATCTGGTTCATGAGGACACCTCCAAAGAGGATATTTGGGCGTCGGCGAGCTTGCGCAGCGTCTCGCCGTCATGGCGGCGCGCAAATGTCAAAAAGGTCTCATCCGATGAAGCGCGATTGGAAACGTAGGCCTTCAGCAGCCGTTCGACATAGACGGGCGCATCCTCCGCGGTGACGTCGTGAAACACCTCCTGCCCGACATCGGCATCCGGACCGAAGCCGCCGCCCGCAAAGACATGAAAGCCATCAACCGTATCGTCGGTATCGCCGACCGGAATGCGCGCGCCGATCATGCCGATGTCGCTGATGTAATGCTGCGCGCAGGAATGGTGACAACCGGTGAGATGGATGTTGATCGGTGTCTCGATCGGCACCCGCGGATCGCACCAATCGGCGATCCTGGCGGCCGTGCGTTTGGTGTCGGCAAGACCGAATTTGCAGCCCGCGCGGCCGGTACAGGCGATCAGCCCGGCACGCAGTTCGGAGGTTTTTATCGCAAGGCCGATCGCCTCGATCGCCGCCGTCGCCAGGGCAACCTTGTCATCCGGCACGCCCGGTATCAGCAGGTTCTGCCAGACCGTGAGACGGATGTCGCCGTCGCCGAGATCTTGCGCGATTTTGGCGAGGCCGCGCATTTGTTCGCAGGTCACCTTGCCCAGCGGCAGCGCGACGCCGATCCAGTTCAAGCCATCCTGCTTTTGCTTGTGCACGCCGATATGGGCGGCGCGGTCGAATTTCGGCCGTGGCGCCAGCGCTTCCGGCGGCACGCGCACAAAAGCGTGGCCGAGTTTCTGCTCGACCAGCACGAGGAATTTCTCCATCCCCATGCCATCGATGACGTACTTCAGGCGCGCCTTGAGCCGGTTGGTGCGGTCACCGAGTTCGATGAAGACGCGGACGATGGCGTCAGACACTTTGGTCGCGTCGGCAGGCTTGACGATGATTCCGGTATCGGTAGCAAAATCCCGGTGGCCCGTGATGCCGCCGATGCCAAGCCTGAACCAGACACCGGGTTCGACGCCAAAGCCTTCCTGCACCTCGACGGCGGAAAACGCGATATCGTTGGTGTCTTCCAGTACCGCGATCTTGCCGGCGCCGTCGAAGGCGACGTTGAATTTGCGCGGCAATCCCGTCAACGAACGATCGTTGAGGATGTGGTAGTGCCACTCCCGGGCATATTCGCGGGTGTCCAAAATTTCCTGCGGATCGATCCCAGCCGTCGGCGTTCCCGTGACATTGCGGATATTGTCGGCGCCGGAGCCGCGCGAACAAAGGCCGAGGTCCTGAATGCCTTCGATCAGCGCCACGGCGTGCTTCGGCGGTATCTCCCGCACCTGCAGATTGGCGCGCGTGGTGACATTGCAGAATGGCCCGCACAGGCGCTCGATCAGATCGGCAAGCCCGGCGAACTGCCAATGTTTCATGATGCCGTTGGGAATGCGCAGCCGGCACATGTAGGAATCCTGTGCCGGTCCGACATAGAACAGGCCGTAATAGCGCCAGCGGAAATTGTCCGCCGGCGACGGCCGCGCGTCGAGTAGCGCCTGCTCTTTCAAGCGCGGATAGGCATCGAACGGATGCTCTTCGCGCTTCCACTTCTCCTGATCGACGAGTTTCTTGCCGGACGTCGTGACGTTGTCCTGCGCCCTGAGGTGCGCTGCCTCTGGCCCGCTCGGTTCGGCATTCGCCTTGCCGGCGTTGGTGCCACCAAGGCCGCGCCCGACCCGGCTGATCTGCAGGCCCGTGCTAAAACCTTCGAGGTAGCGTTTCTGCTCGTCCGTGAAGTCGATTGTAAGCGTCTCGATTTTCATGGTGCGCGACGAAGCTCCTGCGGCCACATGGTGGCGTCAACGAATGGCGGGTGACCGACCGGAATTGGGCTCGGCTACCGCGCCGGGCCTTGTTCCTGTTCGATCCGATCAGCTTCGTTGCTGCGGAAATCCATCATGGACGTAGGCCAGCTGGCATCTGCGACGGCTGGCTGCACTGCAACATTCAAGTTGCGTGCCAAACCAATTTCTATGAAATATTGATTTTTATCAGATAGTTATGAAATCGGAGTTGAACCTCTGAAGCTGGCTTCACTGCCGGATCGAAGGCAGGCCGCCTAAAAAACAGCCTGTCTCGCCTGCTGCCCAACTTCGCTTCAGGGCTTCCAGCGGCTGATATCGAACGCCGCCAGATGCCCTGTGATATCATCGGGATCGAAGGCGGGACCGGCAAAGGCGCCGATCGGATCGCCTCCATCGGTCGCCTTCACGGGCTGCCCGGTGGCGCCGTCGTAGAGGTCCGGCCTGAACACCCCCTTTGCGGCCTTGAGCGCCTCTGGCCGCATCGCCGTTTGCCCCCAGCGCACCATCTGGGCATAAAGCCACGCCGCCTGTGCCGGATCGGGACGGGCGGCGCCTTTGCGGCCGACGAGGAGGTAGCGATCGCTCACCCGCACGGTGCCATCAGGCGCAATCTTCATGCGGCCGTCGAGCGTGCGGCGG
>JAZJYY010000095.1:0-2467 GCA_040390145.1 Pseudomonadota bacterium | reverse complement strand
AACGCCCTGCCGATCGTGGCCCTCCAGCTCACCCGCGGGATCTGGCCGCGCGGCGCCCTCCCGCCCCACCAGCAGGTAGCGGCTGCTTTCGCGCATGACGCCATCGGGGGAAATCTTCAGCCGACCACCCAAGGTCCGAAGGATCACTTCCGCATCGACGCCGATATACTCTGGTTTAGCCAGAATGCCGGCGGCCTCGGCGCGGTTCTCCGGTTGCTCGATGAATTGCGCCGCACGTGAAGCGGCCCTGATCAGCGCTGCCAGAATGTCCGGGTTCTTTTCCGACCAGCTTTGCCGGACCGCCAGCACCTTCTCGACGGCGCTGACCAGAATGTCGGACACGAAATGCAGGATGTGGCCGATCCCGAGATCGACGGCCACCGAGTTCCAGGGCGCGCCGACGCAGAACGCATCGACATGTCCGTTGGCGAGGCTCTCCACCATGTAGGGCGGCGGCAGCACCACCAGATGGAGGTCTTCGTCGGGATCGACGCCGCCCGCCGCCATCCAGAACCGCAGCTGGTAATTGTGGGTCGAGAACGGAAACGTCATGCCGAAAGTCAGCGGCTCGAGACCGGCCTTGCGCCGTGCGGCGACCACGCGAGCCAGCGCCTGCGCCGTCACCAGCGGATTGCGCGCATCGCCATCGATTTCGCCCATGATCGCCGCATGCAGCGCCGGCGAGACCGTAATCGCATTGCCGTTGAGGCCAAGATTGAACGGCGCCACGATCGGTACCTTGACGTGTCCAAGCCCGAGGCTGGAGGCGATCGCCACCGGCGCCAGCAGATGCGCGGCGTCGAATCTCCCGATATTGAGCTTGTCGCGCACATTGGACCACGACACTTCCCGCGCCAGCGTGACATCGAGACCTTCGGCGGCGGCAAACCCCTTGTCGACGGCGATGATCAACGCGGAAGCGTCGACCAGCGGGATAAAGCCGATATGCAGCGGTGTGGTCATTTCAGCAACTCCGACGCGGTCAGGATCGACTGCGCGATCTCGCCGATTTTCTTCTTCTCGCGCATCGCGGTCGAGCGCATCAGCACATAGGCCTCGTCTTCCGTCAGGCCTTTCACCTTCATCAGGATTCCCTTGGCGCGGTCGATGACCTTGCGCTCCTCCAGCGCCGATTTGGTGCGGTCGAGTTCATCCTGCAGCTTGGAGAAGGCATTGAAGCGGGAGATGCAGAGGTCGAGGATCGGCTTGATGCGCTCCTTCTTCAGGCCGTCGACAATATAGGCGGAGACGCCGGCATCGACCGAAGCCTGGATCGAAGCCGAGTCGCTCTGGTCGACGAACATCGCGATCGGGCGGCGTACCGCGCGGCTGACCTGGAACATCGCCTCCAATACGTCGCGGCTCGGATTCTCCAGATCGATCAGGATGACGTCGGGGTCTTCGGCATAGATCCGTGCCAGCAGGCTCTGCATTTCGCGGATATGGACCACGCGGGAAAAGCCCGCCTCCCGCAGCCCCTCTTCGAGAATGGCGGCACGGATCGGGCTTTCATCGACAATGACGATCTTTGGTGACGACTCGGCGCTCATCGATCAACTCTTAACCCGGCAAACCCACCCATAGCACGTCAAAGGTCCCCGCAAAGCCTTGTAATTATGGGCAATTGGGACTAGCTCGTGCTGATCAATCAGGCAGATGGAATATGCAACAGGCCGCCGCGCCCAAGATCAGCTTTGTTTCGTTGGGATGCCCCAAGGCGCTGGTGGACTCCGAGCGCATCATCACGCGGCTGCGGGCCGAAGGCTATGAGCTGGCGCGCAAGCATGACGGCGCCGACATCGTCATCGTCAACACCTGCGGGTTCCTCGACAGCGCCAAACAGGAGTCGCTCGGCGCCATCGGCGAGGCGATGGCGGAGAACGGCAAGGTCATCGTCACCGGCTGCATGGGCGCCGAACCCGAGCAGATCGAGGCAGCCTATCCGGGCGTGCTGTCGATTACGGGGCCACAGCAATATGAGAGCGTGCTGGACGCGGTGCACCGGGCGCTGCCTCCGATGCATAATCCGCATCTCGATCTGGTGCCGCCGCAGGGCGTCAAGCTGACGCCGCGGCACTACGCCTATCTGAAGATTTCCGAAGGCTGCAACAATCGTTGCAGCTTCTGCATCATCCCGAAACTACGTGGCGATCTGGTATCACGACCGGCGGGCGACGTCTTGCGCGAGGCGGAAAAGCTGGTCGCCGCCGGCGTCAAGGAACTGCTTGTCATCTCGCAGGACACGTCGGCCTACGGCGTCGATATCAAATATGCCGAGAGCGCGTGGCAGGACCGCCAGGTCCGCGCCAAATTCTTCGACCTCGCCAAGGAACTTGGCGAACTCGGCGCCTGGGTGCGGCTGCAATATGTCTACCCCTACCCGCATGTCGACGACGTCATCGGCCTGATGACGCAAGGCAAGATTCTGCCCTATCTCGACATTCCGTTTCAGCACGCAAGCCCGGAA
>JAZJYY010000094.1:0-20458 GCA_040390145.1 Pseudomonadota bacterium | reverse complement strand
TGAAACTGTTCTCGCACCTCGCCAATGTCGGCGACACCCGCTCGCTGGTGATCCATCCGGCCTCCACCACCCACAGCCAGCTCGACGACGCCGCCAAGGTCAAGTCGGGCGCCGCGCCCGACGTGGTTCGGCTGTCGATCGGCATCGAGGACAAGGAAGATCTGATCGCCGACCTCGAGCAGGCGCTGGGGGCGTGACACGCCCGTTCCGGGGCAATGCGCAACATCGAACCCGGAATCTCGAGATTCCGGGTTCGCCGCTGACGCGGCGCCCCGGAATGACTGTCGAGGGTTTCGTCAGGGATCATCGATGACGGGCCAGCCTGAGCTGTTCGAGATGCGGCGTATGGAGGCGCTCAGCAACACCATCTTCGGTGTTGCGATGACCCTGCTGGCCTACCAGATTCCGAAAGACCGCTTCGCAATGCCGGAGCCGAAATTTCTGGATATCTGGCATAGCTACGGCTCGCATCTGTCGGCGCTGCTGCTCAGCTTCATCGTCGCCGGCATGTTCTGGTACAGCCATCAGCGCCGGCTGAATTATGCGCCCGAGGCCAATCGCATCGAAGTGCTGGTCAACCTGCTGTTCCTGCTGTCGATCATCGCGCTTCCGGTCACCTCGGGGCTGATGGGCAGCTACTTTGCGTCGGCCGACGTGATCGCGCTGTACGGCTTCAACCTGACCCTGATCTCGACACTGAACACCATTCTGTGGGTGATCGCGGCCGCACCCCGGCGCGACTGGGTGGCGATGGTCGCGCCGGTCTTCGCGACCGTGGTTTTCCTCGTCGGATCCACCCTCAGCGTGACGGCGCCGCGGCTTGCGATGTATGCATGGCCGCTGGCCTTCGTCGCCCCGGTATTGGCCGCGTATGCCGAGCGCTGGGAAAAACGTCGTACGGGTCCATGATGGCGGGGGCGATGATGTGACGCCCTGTTAACCCTCGTTGGGCAATTCGATCCCTCCATCCCGCCAAAAATGCCATGTTGCGGCCATCCGAACCCGGAGCCGAACATGCTGCGCTGGATGACGCCGTTTCTGGTCGCGATACTTGCGATCCCCGCCACCGCGGAAGCCGCCGGCCCCGCCGGCAAGGCGGCCGCGCGACGTGCTGCCAGCCAGTTGCCGCCGGGACTTCCCCGCGCGAATTATAAATTCAGGACGATGGTCGCGTCGGCCGCGCCGCCTTCGGCGCAAGCCCTGTATGACGGACCCGACGTGATGTTCACGCCCTCACCGCGATATGTGCGGTACGCTCCGCCGGCGGTCGCGCTGCTGCCGGAGCCGGTTTATGTCCCGTGGCCAGGCTATTTCGGTCCGTCGGTCGCCTACGAATACCGCCTGCCCTGGTCCGCCGGGCCGCGTGGCCCCTACGGCTATCGCTGCGGCGTCAACAGCTACGGCAACTCCTGGTGCTAGCGTTCAGCTGGCCTGCCCCGCCGGACAGCCGCTGAGCCAAGGGATCGTGACACGTCACCATCTCACCAACGCCCCTGCCACCGCATGCTTTCGGCGAGGTCGCCGCGAAAGTTATGCTGCCCGAGGTGCAGCAGCTTGCATTCCAGATCGACCCAGATCTTGCCGCCGATGTCGCGCCAACGGCGGCAGAACGCGAAATCTTCCGACAGGTAACGGCCGGAATCCGGATCGACCATGCAATCGAAGAACAGCCAGTACAGGTGCGCCTCGGGATGCGGTGGACCGTCCGGCACGTAATTCAATGCCGGATAGCTTTCCATCATCTGCCTGAACACATCGCGCTTGATACACATGAAGCCTGTCGGCGCCTCGGCTACCTCGACGAAACCGTCGGCCTTGGCATAGTTGCTGATCAGTTCGGCGCCATGACCGACCGGATTGAACGGATATTCGGTGTAGCGATCCTCGAATTGCTGCCGCGTCGTTCGCTCCGGCAGGCCGGGACGCCCGCGGTCTGATTCACGGTGCCGATCGTGTAGTCGTGGCTGGCGATCGGCTGAACTCCCGCCGCCGAATTGAATGTGGCGGTTTGACCCGGACCGGGGACGCCGTTGGGGATCCAGTTCGCAGCCGTTCCATAATCGCTGCCGGTATATCCCCAGGTTTGGCCCCACGCAGCTCCCGGAATGGCGCTCGCAACGCCACCCCACAGCCACCTTGACACACTCGCGCCCAGCGTCAGGCGGCCGGGCACTGCTATTCCCGAGGAATCAACGGTTGTGTACTCTTGAGCAACGCGACGAGCTGGCTTTGCTGATGCGTGCCGGTCTTGCGGAACACATTTTCAATATACGAACGCGCGGTGCTGAACTGAATATCGCTGTCGGCTGCGGCTTGCTTCAGCGTCGAGCCCGACGCCAGTGCTGCGGCGAGTCTCGCCTCTGCGGGCGACAGATCGAACAACACACGCAGCAGGGGGATGTCGGGTGCGTTGACCGACATGCCGACCGACGTCACGATTACCAGCACGGTAGCGCCGGAAAAAATATCGTGGACCGCGCCGGTTAGCGGCAAGACGTGGACTACGGCCGCCTGGCGGTCACCCGTCGCTGGCATCGGAATGGAGCGCGAGACGTAACGGCCGGCGGCTGTCGTCGATATCGTCTGATTCAGCAATTCGTTGGCCGGTTGATCCGGCAGCGTGAACTTGCCGTGCGCTGCCGGCAGCAGACTCTGCGATTGGTCGAGCAATGCGTTGGCCGCCAGAACACGACCGGAGGCCGTGGTGACCGCAGCGGGCAGACCTATCGCCTCCAGCGTGGCCACAGCATTTCTGGCACGTTCCAGTCCGAGACGAGCGGCCAGCAGGCCGGCGCGTGCCAGATGGGGACGAAAGGGATCGGCGATCTCGCGCATGGCGACATCGTGCGCACCATCGGCGAAGCGCCGCTCGAGACTGAAGATCACCACCTCCCCGCTGCTCATGGGAATCACCGCACCAAGCTGCCAACCGAGGCCATTGGTCTGCAATTCATGCGACATGGGATCGCTGCGCAGCTCCTGGACGGTGAAAAGATCGACGTCGCGCAAGAACCCGGGATGTGCCGATGCCAGCCAGCGGTGCGGACGCTTGTTGTGCTTCCACGCATCGCCCGTCGCAAAAGCGTTCAGCGCGGGGGCAACCACCTCGGAAGCAGCCCACCGGGGCGGATGGCGATCTCCCGTTGCCAGGATCGCGCCCCCGACTGAACCCGTCATGGCACTGAGACTGTCGAGAACGCGTGGCCACATCTCCGGCACAAACGCCGCCTCATAGATTTGATCGACCAGATCTTCTGGCATGGTCCGTTTCAGTCCCTGTGTGCGGCTCTAAGGTTGCGTCGCAAACGGCTGCGCGCTCTTGAGCAGCGCGACGAGCTGGCTCTGCTGATGCGTGCCGGTTTTGCGGAATACGGCCTCGAGATAGGAACGCGCCGTGCTGAACTGTATCCCCTGGTTCACGGCAGCTGCTTTCAGCGCTTCGCCGGCCGCGAGTGCCGCGGCCAGCCGCGCTTCTGCCGGCGACAGGTCGAACAACCCGTGCAAGAGGCTGAGTGAAGGGGATGCGCTGTTGACACCGACCGCGGTCACGACGACGAGAATCTCGGCTCGGGTAAACAGATCCTGAGCAGCCCCCCGCACCGGCAACAGATGAATCACGGCCGCTCCGCGTTCGTCGGTTGCCGGCACTGGAATGGAGCGAACGGGAAAATCCCGCTGCTCGTACTCGACGATCGCTCGTTGCAGGAGCGTGTTGGCGTTGGAATTGGTAACAGCCAATGCGCCGTGGGCAGCTGGCAAAAACAGCGATGTCATACCCTGCAGCAGTTCGTTGACCGCCACTACTCTACCTGCCCCAGTGAGCACCGCCGCCGGGAGTCCGATTGCAGCAAGGGTCGCGACCATGGTCTGGGCTCGCTCAAGTCCAAGGCGAGCGGCCAGCAGGCCGGCGCGCGCCAGATGCGGCCGCAACGAGTCGGCGGCGTCGCGCATCGGCACGTCATGCGGGCCGTCGTCGAAACGACGATCGAAGGTAAAGATGACCGTATCGCCCGACGACATCGGGATGATCGAGCCAAGCTGCCAGCCGAGGTCGTGCTGGCTCCGTTCATCGGAAATCCGGTAGCTTTCCAGTTCTTCGGGCGTCCAGAGATCGACGTCCCGGGAGAAACCAGTTCCCACGCTGCACAGGACTTGCTGCGGTCGTTTATTCTCTTTCCAGGCGTCGCCCGCAGTGTAGGCACGCAGTGCCGGCGCAATCGTTTCGGATGCGGCCCAACGAGGCGGGTGCCGATCGCCGGTTGCCAGCAAAGCGCCGCCGACCGACCCGGTCATTGCGCTTACCTGATCGAGCGCCGCGGGCCATTTTTCCGGAACGAGCGCGGATTCGTAGATCAGGTCGACAACCTTTGCCGACGCTTCCGATGCGATGGTCATTGGGCCGGCCCGCTGAGTTTTTTGTACCTGGTTATTGAGGTTCCATGGAACCGAGTTTCTTGTTGCAGTCGATGCGGGAGTGTGAGGTTAAAGTGGCTCGCCGGTCAACGCTTAAAGGAAGTCTGAGAAACTCGCGCTACCGACTTCTTCAACCCTCGTGGACATTGCGCGAAGTACACAATGTCGGCACGAATTCAAAGGTGCGAGCGTGAAGATTTTTCGGGCAAGGCAATAGACGCCTGGGGTGGCGATGTTGCCTGTATTCGCGCTTGCGCCAACGCCGGCTGTGCCAATCGCTCGACCTGAAAGATCGCCAGCGTCAGCACCACCATCGCAACGGCCTGATGCGCCAGCGCGAGATCGATCGGCACCTGATGCAGCAGCGTCAGAATGCCCAGCACCGCCTGCAGGATCATCGCCGCCGCCAGCCATACCGCGCCGCTGATCGCGGCACTCCCCGCCCGCGCGCGGATCGCATCGACCGCATGCAGGATCGCCAGCGCCAGCAGCGCGTAAGCGGTCATGCGGTGCTCGAACTGCACCGTGAGCGGGTTGTCGAACAGATTGCGCCACCACGGTTCTTCGAAGAACAGCCGCGCCGCCGACGGAATGAATGCGCCGTCGATCTCGGGCCAGGTGTTGAAGATCCGGCCGGCGCGCAGGCCCGCAACCAGCGCGCCGAAATAAAGCTGCAGGAAGGTCAGCGCCAGCAGCGCCACGCTGGTCATCCGCAGCCGCGCGGGGACGAGCAAGGGCGGCCGGCCCGCCATCCGGCGCAGCGTCCAGACGATCGCCGCGAAGATGACGAGCGCCAGCACCAGATGGGTGGCGAGCCGGTATTGCGAAACCTCGGTACGGTGCGTCAGGCCCGACGCGACCATCCACCAGCCGACCGCGCCCTGCAGCGCGCCGAGGCCGAAGATCAGCCACAACCGCCGCTTCAGCTCGGCGCCGAGCGCGCCACGCCACAGAAACCAGAGAAACGGCAACAGATAGGCCATCCCGATCACGCGCCCGAGCAGCCGGTGGCTCCATTCCCACCAGAAGATGGTCTTGAACTGGTCGAGCGACATCCCGGCATTGAGTTCGCGATATTGCGGAATGGTCTTGTAGGCCTCGAAGGCCGCCAGCCACTGCGCCTCGCCGAGCGGCGGCAGCGTGCCGGTGACCGGCTTCCATTCGACGATCGAAAGCCCCGACTCGGTCAGCCGCGTGGCGCCGCCGACCAGCACCATGATCGCGATCAGCGCCGCGATCGAGAGCAGCCACCATCTGACGGCGGTGGCTGGGGGGGCGGCCTGCTGTGCGGGAACAATGGTCATCGATGCCGCGCTTGATTGAACTGGCGCGCCCCTTATAGTCCGCCCCTTCCCGCGCGCAAGTTGCGCAAATGCAAAGAAATGCACGTTTCCGTCATGGCCATCCGCACCCGCAAATTTATCGGAACCATCGCCCTGCTCATCCTCGTCGTGGTGTGGTCGCTGCTGGGCATGACGGTGGCGCAGACACCGTGGCTGGCGAATTCCGGCCTGCTGCAGGCGATTTTCTACGTCGTGGCCGGCATCGGCTGGGTGCTGCCGGCGATGCCGATCGTCAGCTGGATGTCGAAGCCGGACGTTTAGGGCGATTTGCGTTTCGGCTTAGGCGTTCGGCCAGCTCGCCCCGCTTGCGGGGAGAGGTCGAAATTCGCGATAGCGAATTTCGGGTGAGGGGGACTCTCGACAGAGCAGGACTCGCGGATAGCCCCCCTCACCCGGAGACTTCGCTGGCGCTCCGTCTCCGACCTCTCCCCGCGAGCGGGGAGAGGTGCAGCGAGCGTTTTTGAAACCGTATTCCCTACCCTCGCCGCGTCGGCGCCACCGGCGCGAAGGCGGCGCCTGACAGCAGCACCCGCATGACGCGCAGCGAGCGCTGCCGGCCGTCCCAGGAGAGCCGCGGCAGCGCGTGCAAATTGGTGCGGCCCTCGGCGTGGACCACCCCCGCCAGCGCCGACACCCCGCTGACAAAACCGGCCTCCTCGGCCATCTGGACGTGCTTGCGGGTAAAGGCGGCGCGGTCGCCGAACGGATAGGCGAAATGCCTGACGTCGCGGTGGAACGCGGCCTGCGCCACCGCCCTGCCCATCGTCATCTCGCGCTGCGCGTCGGCGTCCTTCAGGTTCGACAGCACGGGATAGTTGACCGTGGCACTGCCGATCGTCACCAGGGGATCGGCCGCAAGTTTTGCCAAATCGTCCCAGTCCATCGTGGCTTCGCGCGACAGCGTCGCGAGGTCGACCGAGTATCGCCTGCACAGATCGTTGATCGCGGCCGACAGATCCGGCGGCGGCAGCGTGCGCATCCAGCCCGAGAGAAATTCGTAGAGCTGGTATTTTTCCGCATCGCCCGCGATGTCGAAGTGCCGCTCGTGGCGGTCCATCACCAGGCTGATCCGGCCCTCGCGCGCGATGATGGCTTCCAGCGCCAGCCACCAGGCCTCGCCGAGGCGGTCCGGAAATGCGGTCGGCAGGTAAACCGCGAACGGCACGCCGTGCCGCGACAACACCGGATAGGCCGACGCGATGAAATCCTTATAGCCGCCGTCGAAGGTCAGGGCCGCAAATCGCCTTGGGGTGGGCGATGTGACCGCGCGGTGGCAAACCTCGTCCATCGAGACCATATCGAACTTCCAGCGCTTCAACGCGCGGATGGTGCGGTCGAGAAATCCAGGCGTGATCTCGTGCGAGCGCAGCGGCTGAAAGCGGCCGGCGCGCCGCGGCCGCACCCGTTCGAACCGCAAAACCACCCCGGCGCCGCCGATGCCCCGCCCCCTCAGCCAATGCCGGCCGGACAACCAGGCCAGCTCCAGCCGCAGATTCGTCAGGAAAAGGTTTTCGGATGCCAAAATCGCGTCCCCCGATTCGGCTGATCCCGTCCCGCCGCGCCGCATTGTCCTTACTCTTTGTTGACATTTCTTTGCAAAGGTCGGCCCAAGCCGAAAAGTGTAAATAATCTCCTACATCCGGGTAATGCGATGACCATGGCCGCCGCGATCGACAACCGCACGGGGCAAGCGCCGGCATCGACCGGGACCGGCCGCATCGCCGGCGTGGATATTCTCGGCGATCTCGGTGAGGCCGAAACCGTCTGGCGCGGCCTCGAAGACATCACGCAATTCTCCACGCCGTATCAGCGTTTCGATTTCCTCTCCGCCTGGCAGCGGCAGGTCGGCGCGCAGGAGGGCCATCGTCCTTTCATCGTGACCGCCTATGACGCCGAACGCCGGCCGCTGGTGCTGCTGCCCCTCACGCTCGGGCACGAGCACGGCGTTCGCACCGCGAGCTTCATGGGCGGCAAGCACACCACCTTCAACATGGCGTTGTGGGACCGCGAATTCGCCGCGCACGCCGGCGCCGCCGATCTCGACGCGCTGGTATCGGCGATCCGCGCACGCTCCGAGGCCGATGTCCTGGCGCTGGGCCGTCAGCCGTTGAGCTGGCGCGGCGTGCCCAACCCGATGGCGCTGCTGCCGCACCAGGCCTCGGCCAATGATTGTCCGTTGATGAAGATCGTGCCCGAGGAGCCCCCGACGGAGCGCATCTCGAATTCGTTCCGGCGCCGGCTCAAGGGCAAGGAACGCAAGCTGCAGGCCCTGTCAGGCTATCGCAGTCACGTCGCGACGTCGGATGCCGACGTCAAGCGGCTGCTCGACTGGTTCTTCCTCGTCAAGCCGCAGCGGATGGCGGAGCAGAAACTGCCCAACGTGTTCGCCGACCCCGGCGTCGAGCAGTTCATCCGCGACGCCTGCATGGCGCAGCTTGCGGGCGGCGGCCGCGCCATCGACATTCACGCGCTCGAATGCGACGACGAGGTGATTGCGATCTTCGCCGGCGTCAATGACGGCCACCGCTTCTCGATGATGTTCAACACCTACACGCTGTCGGCCAACGCGAAATACAGCCCCGGCCTGATCCTGATGCGCGACATCGTCGATGACTATGCCGGGCGCGGCTATCGCGCGCTCGATCTCGGGATCGGATCGGACGATTACAAACGGCTGTTCTGCAAGGACGACGAGCCGATCTTCGACAGTTTTATTCCGCTCAGCCTGCGCGGCAAACTGGCCGCGGCCGCGATGTCAGGCGTCAACCGCGCCAAGCATCTGGTGAAGCACAATCCGGCGCTGTTTGAACTGGCGCAAAGACTGCGCAGCGCGTTTCAGCGCTGAGCTTGTAGGGCAAGCAACGACAATCAGCACAATACAGATTGTCATCGTCCGGCTTGACCGGGCAATCCAGTACGCCGTGGCTTCTCGATTGATCTCAAACGTCTCTGGAATACTGGGTCGCCCGGTCAAGAGCCGGGCGATGACAGCGGTGGGTGTGTGCGAGTGGTGAACCTCTCAGGCCGCCACCACCCGCGGACCGGCCTGAACCGTATCCGATGAAGGCTGCATCGCCTTGCTCAGCATCGTCACGTCGGAGAAACCGACCGCGCGCAGCTGATCGCACATCAGGGTGCGGGCGTCGGTCGCCATCGAGGCATCCGGCACCACCACGGCGCGCGCCTGCGCCGTCAGCAGTTCGGCCGGCAGGTCGGACGCGGTGCCGGCATCCAGCACCACATGGTCATAGACCCGCAGCAGGGCATCGATCGCCAGCGTCAGCCGCGGCGATTGCAGCAGGCTGCAGTCCGAGCCCGGACGTCCCGATGCCACGAGGTGAGCCTGCGACAGCCTGTCCTTGGTGATGATCTGCGAGAACGACGCCTCGCCCAGCATCAATTCCGCCAGGCCAGGTGCGGCCGGATCGACCGATACCGCCTGAAACGTCGGCGACGATGCCTGGAGGTCGACCACCACGACCCGGGCATGGCGCGCGATCAGGCGCGCCAGCGTCAGCGCGGTCAGGGTGATGCTTTCGTTCGAGGCGGTGCCGAGCACCGTCACTTTGCGCGCGGCGTCGCCGGCGCTGCGCAGATCCTCGGCCAGCCGCTCCATCTCGGAAAGTTCGGGCGCGATGGCGGGAGACTCGATGCGGGGCGACTCGCGCAACGCCGGAGCCGCCGCGCGTTCGGGTTCGGGTTCCACTTCGACTTCTGGCTCGTCTACGGGCTCGGCGGCGGCCGTGACGGTCGCAGCCTTGACAGAAGACCTGGCCCGGATCGCCGCCGGCGCGGAAGCAATCGCAGCCACCGCGCGCGGCGCGGTCATGCGCAGCAACTCGCCCGTCACGATCGCGCCGGCGGTCAGCATCAGGGTTGCCAGTGTCGCGATCAGCACGATCGGCAGCTTCTTCGGATAGGCCGGGGTGTTGGAAACGGTGGCGCGGGAAATGATCCGGCCATCGGCGGGGGCCGCCTCGATGTTCTCGCGGGTGTTGGCCTCGCGGTATTTCGCCAGGTAGGATTCCAGCAGATCGCGCTGCGCCTTGGCCTCGCGCTCCAGCGCGCGCAGCTGCACATCCTGGGTATTTGTCGAACCCGCCTGTTTCTTCACCTGCTCCAGGCTGGCGCTGAGGCCTTCGACCCGGCCGCCCGCGATCCGGGCGTCGCTGTCGAACGAACGCGACAGCTTGCTGGCCTCCTCACGGAGCTGGCGATCGAGGTCGTTCAGCTGCGCCTTCAATTCCTTGATGCGCGGATGGTTGTCGAGCAGGGTCGAGGATTGCTCGGCCAGCTGCGCCCGCAGCGTGACGCGCTGTTCGGACAGCCGCCGGGTCAGTTCGGAATTGAGCACCTCGGAAGCCTCGATCGGCTTGCCGCTCTGGAGCATTTCACGGATCAGCTTCGCCTTCGACTCGGCGTCCGACTTCAGCGCGCGGGCGTTGTTGAGTTGGGTGTTGAGTTCGCCCATCTGCTGGTTCGACAGCGTGGTGTTGTTGGTGCCGACGAACAGGCTGGATTTCGAGCGGAAATCCTCCACGCGTGATTCGGCTTCCGCCACCTTCTTGCGCAGGCTGTCGATCTCACCCGACAGCCACAGGCCGGCGGACTTGGCCTGCTCCTGCCGCGCATTCTGCTGCAGCACCAGATAGCCGTCGGCGATCGAATTGGCGACGCGCGCCGCCAGTTCCGGATCCCACGACTGGAATTCGATGACGATGACGCGCGACTTGTCGACCGCATAGGCGGTGAAGCGGTCGTAATAGGCGTCGAGTACGCGCTCTTCGGGGGTCAGCGAGAACGGATCGCGGCCGATCCCGAACAGGGCGAGCAGCGACTTGAACGGCGAAAGCCCCTTCAGCACCGGGTCGAATTCCGGGCGTTCGGCGAGCTTGTTCTTCTTGATGATCTCGCGCGCGAGATCGCGCGACAGCAGCAGCTGGACCTGGCTGGTGACCGCCTCGGCATCGACGACCGAGCTGCGCTCTTCATTGCGCTCGCCGGTGGGACGCAGGAAGACGTTCTCGCGGCCATCGACCAGGATCCGGGCTTCGGACTTGTAGCGCGGGGTCACCAGGTTGACGGCGGTAACCGAGAGTACGGCGACCAGCAGCGTCGGAACGATGATCCACCCCTTCTTGCGGGCCAGTGCCTGGCCCAGCATGCGCAGATCGAGATCGCCGGTCGGGGGTATGGCGGCCGGGCTGTAGGAATCGGCGGCAGCCTTCGCAGCGGCCGTCCTCGCCGCGGCCTTCTCCTGCACGGCCTTCTCGACCAGGACGTTGGCCCTGCCCGCGTTGTCCTTGCCTGCACGCCAGAACGCTAAACGCATTGCACACTCCCGCGGACGCAACTCATCCACTCGCCTGCGGCCGATTACACTCCATTAAGGTTGCCGCTGGGTTAATCCGGCCGACTGGTCTATGGGAACACCAGGTTATGGCGGCCGCGGTCATGCTTTGTTAACCATGAAAGCCCTTAATCGGAATCAGGAAATTCCTGTGGGCTGTCCGATGCGAGTCGTGCGTGGCGTTATTCTCTGTCTGCTGACTTCGATCGCTCTGGCGGGCTGCATGCGCAGGTCCGCGCCGGTCGCCGTGGTGCAGCCGCAGGCCGATCTCGACTCGATGACCTACGGGGCAAACTACAGCCCTGCCCCCGTCGCGGTGGCCTATGCCCCGGAGCCCGTCCGATATGACACCGCCTACCGGCTCGACGCCGGCGATCGGCTGCGGGTCGTGGTCTACGGCCAGGAAGGTCTCACCAACACCTACGCGATCGATGCCGGCGGCGCCATCACGATGCCGCTGATCGGCTCGGTGCCGGCGCGCGGAAAAACGCCCGCGGGCCTCGCCGCCGACATCTCCGCCAGGCTGCGCAACGGCTTTATCCGCGAACCGTCGGTCGCGGTGGAGATCGAGGCCTACCGGCCGTTCTTCATCCTCGGCGAGGTTGCAGCACCCGGTCAGTATCCCTACGTGCCGAACATGACAGTGGAGAGCGCGGTCGCGATTGCCGGCGGCTTCTCGCCGCGCGCGCTGCGCGATCGCGTCACGATCACGCACAACGATCCCGCCGGATCGATGCGGACCATCGTGCCGCTCGGCACCGCGCTCAGCCCCGGCGATACCGTGCTCGTCGGCGAACGCTGGTTCTGATCATGCCCCTGATTGAAGGTCAGCCGCTTCGTATCCTGCACGCGGTGCGGGCACCGGTCGGCGGCATTTTCCGCCACATCATGGATCTCGCCAACGGTCAGTGCGACCGCGGCCATCATGTCGGAATCATCGCCGACAGCCTCACCGGCGGCGAGCGCGCGGAAGCCGCGCTGAAGGAAATCGCACCGCGCCTGAAACTCGGCGTCCACCGTCTCGCCATCCGCCGCGAGCCCGTTCCCACCGACGTGCTGGTGTGGGCGCGCATCATGCGGCTGATCAAGCAGCTGAAGCCGGACGTGCTGCACGGTCACGGCGCCAAGGCCGGCGCCTACATCCGGCTGAAGGCGCGCTCGAAGGAAACCATCCGGGTCTATACCCCGCATGGCGGCTCGCTGCACTATCCCCTCAGCACGGTGAAGGGCGCGTTGTACGGCACGCTCGAACGCACGCTGATGAACGCGACCGACCTGTTCCTGTTCGAAAGCGCGTTTGCGCGCGACACCTATCAGCGCACCATCGGGGTCCCCTCGGGCCTGGTGCGCTGCGTGTTCAACGGCGTCACCGCCGACGAGTTCGATCCGATTGTAACGGCTGATGACGCCACCGACGTGGTCTATGTCGGCGAGTTCCGGCACATCAAGGGCGCGGACCTCTTGATCGACGCGGTGGCGCGGCTGCGCGCCGACGGCAAACCGGTAACGCTGACGCTGGCCGGCGACGGCGAGGAACTCGGCAACCTCAAGGCCCAGATCGCGCGGCTCGGACTTGGCGATGCCGTCCGCTTCATCGGTCACGTCAAGGCGCGCTACGGTTTTTCCAAGGGCCGGCTATTGGTGGTCCCCTCGCGCGGCGATTCGATGCCCTATGTCGTGATCGAGGCCGCGGCCGCGGGCATTCCGATGGTGGCCGCCAATGTCGGCGGCATCCCGGAAATTTTCGCCGAATATACCGACGCGCTGTTTGCCCCCAACATCGTCGGCGCGATGGCGGACGCGATCGAAACCGCGCTGGAAAACCCCGAAGCCACGCTGGCGCGTGCGCGGTCCCTGCGCGAGCGGATCTTCCTGCATTTTTCCCAGAAGGCGATGGTCGAAGGCGTGCTGGCCGGCTACCGCGACGCGTTTGCCGATCGTTAACCATTCCTTACTGCGCTAACCGTTTCTTCCGATTTGTCCTCTAATCCGTGAAACAGGGGAATTCCGCTCGTTGCGCGCATGCCTACATGCTCGTGCAAGACGGAGTTTGAAAACTTCAGGGACGGATTTGGAATAACGTGGAACCGCTCAACGCACGCTCAATGCTGGATGCCGCGGCGGCCGCCGCGGTCAGCGCCAAGGTCGCCGACCAGACCACCGCCATCGCGGGCCGCCCGCCGGTCGAACGGCGTCGCCGGCTGTCGCAGGCGGCACTTGCCATCACCAACCAGAAAGTCCAGCGCGCCTATTCGCCGATCGTGATCGCGGGCGCGGTGCGCGTCGCCGATTTTGTGTTGCTCAGCCTGATCGGGGTCGCGATCTATCTGCTCTACGTCGTACCTATCAGCGGCTTCTACTGGGAATATGTCGGCGCGATTTTCGCCATGACCGCGGCCGCGGTGATCTGCTTCCAGGCCGCCGACATCTACCAGGTGCAGGTATTCCGCGGCACGCTGCGGCAGATGACGCGGATGATCTCGGCCTGGGCTTTCGTGTTCCTGCTGTTCATCGGCGCCTCGTTCTTCGCCAAACTCGGCAGCGAGATCTCGCGGCTCTGGCTGTCGGCTTTCTTCGTCACCGGCCTCGCCGCGCTGATCGCCGAACGGCTGCTCCTGCGCGCGATGGTGCGCGGCTGGGCCCGCGACGGCCGGCTCGACCGCCGCACCATCATCGTCGGCTCCGACCAGAACGGCGAGAAGCTGATCGAGGCGCTCAAGGCCCAGGACGATTCCGACCTCGACATCCTCGGCGTATTCGACGACCGCAACGACAGCCGCGCGCTCGATACCTGCGCCGGCAGCCCGAAACTCGGCAAGATCGACGACATCGTCGAATTCGCCCGCCGCACCCGCATCGATCTCGTGCTGTTCGCGCTGCCGATTTCGGCGGAGACGCGGATCCTGGAAATGCTGAAGAAACTCTGGGTGCTGCCGGTCGACATCCGCCTGTCGGCCCACACCAACAAGCTGCGTTTCCGCCCCCGCTCCTATTCCTATCTCGGCGAGGTGCCGACGCTCGACGTGTTCGAGGCGCCGATCACCGACTGGGACCTGGTGATGAAATGGCTGTTCGACCGCGTCGTCGGCGCTTTCATCCTGCTCGCGGCGCTGCCGGTGATGGCCCTGGTGGCGCTGGCGATCAAGCTCGACAGCCCGGGCCCGGTGCTGTTCCGGCAAAAACGCTTCGGCTTCAACAACGAGCGCATCGACGTCTTCAAGTTTCGCTCGCTGTACCACGACCAGGCCGATCCGCTGGCCACCAAGGTGGTGACCAAGAACGACAGCCGCGTCACCCGGGTCGGGCGCTTCATCCGCAAGAGCAGCCTCGACGAACTGCCGCAACTGTTCAACGTGGTGTTCAAGGGCAACCTCTCGCTGGTCGGTCCCCGCCCGCACGCGGTGCAGGGCAAATTGCAGAGCCAGCTGTTCGACGAAGCGGTCGACGGCTATTTCGCGCGCCACCGCGTCAAGCCCGGCATCACCGGCTGGGCGCAGATCAACGGCTGGCGCGGCGAAGTCGACAGCGAGGAGAAGATCCAGAAGCGCGTCGAATTCGATCTCTATTACATCGAGAACTGGTCGGTGCTGTTCGATCTCTACATCCTCATCAAGACGCCGCTGGCGCTGATGACGAAGAACGAGAACGCTTATTGAATTCAAGATGCCCGCAACGTCATTGCGAGCGTAGCGAAGCAATCCATCTACCGGCGTAAAGAAAGAAGCTGGATTGCCTCGTCGCAAGGGCTCCTCGCAATGACGGCAGGAGCCATTGTTTTGTAGCGTTGTGTTGAGTGCGTGAGTATCGAATGGCGTATGCGGCCATATCAGGGAGTTCCCTGCCGTCCATGACGGCCGCGCCCGGCGTGCTGGCGCTGCAGCGCGCGCTGGTGTGGCTGGTCGGCGCCTGCAGCGCGATCGTGTTCATCGAGCCCAGTCCCTATGAACTGGCGACGCTGGCCGCGACCATCCTGTTCTTTGCCACCGGCCTGCGGTTGCGGCTGGTGTTCATGCCGCTGCTGCTGCTGCTGTTCCTGCTCAATGTCGGCTACACCGTCGGCGCCATCCCGGTGCTCGACCGTCCCGGGGTCGCCAACTGGATCGCGACCTCCTGGTACCTGGCGATCACCGTGGTCTTCTTCGCCATGGTATTCGCCGAGGACACCGAGGCCCGGCTCGACATGCTGCGCCGCGGCCTGATCGTCGGCGCCCTGATCGCGGCGACGGCCGCCGCCGCGGGCTATTTCAAGCTCGTTCCCGGCGGTTACGACCTCCTGACGCTGTATGGACGCGCGCGCGGCACCTTCAAGGACCCCAACGTGCTCGGCGCCTTCCTGATCCTGCCCTGCCTGTTCGCGCTGCAAAGCGTGGTCTCCGACCGCATCGGCAAATCGCTCCGCAGCACGGTCGCGCTCGGCATCATGGCGCTGGCGATCCTGCTGGCGTTTTCACGCGCGGCATGGGGCGGGCTCGTCATCACCGCGGCCTTCATGCTGACCCTGATGGTGCTGACCAGCCCGTCGGTCAAGCAGCGCTCGCGCATCATCGTGATGACGATTGTCGCCGTGATGATCGTGGCGATGCTGATCGCCGTGCTGCTGTCGTTCGATACGATCGGCGACATGCTGAAGCAGCGCGCCAGTTTCGATCAAAGCTACGACACCGGCCGCTTCGGCCGCTTCGGCCGGCATATTCTCGGCGCCGAAATGGCGCTCGATCTGCCGTTCGGCATCGGTCCGCTGCAGTTCAACCGCTATTTTCCCGAGGACACCCACAATTCCTACCTGAACGCGTTCATGTCCGGCGGCTGGATATCAGGCGTCTGCTATCCCGCGCTGGTGTTCGTCACCGTCATCATGGGCTTCCGGCATGCCTTCGTCCGGGTGCCCTGGCAGCGCGCCTATCTCGCCATCTTCGCCGCGTTCCTCGGCACCGTCGGCATGAGTTTCGTCATCGACACCGACCACTGGCGGCACTTCTGGATGATGCTGGGCGCGATGTGGGGCATGTTCGCCGCCACACAGCGCTGGCGGATGAATGCTGATCCCACCTCGCCCCGCTTGCGGGGAGAGGTCGGCGCGTAGCGCCGGGTGAGGGGGAGCTTCAGCAAGGGCAATCTCAAGACCGGCGCAGGCCGAGAGTCCCCCTCACCCGAAATTCGCTAACACGAATTTCGACCTCTCCCCGCAAGCGGGGCGAGGTAAGGAAGATTACTTCTCCACCTCGAACGTCAGCCCGGCGTGATCCACCAGCCGCTTTATCAGCCTGTCGCCCATCGCCGCACCGGGGGTCCAGATGCCCGCGGGGACTTCCGGCGCATCGCGCAGCAGGCAGATGGCGCATTCCGCGATCATCTTCGAGGTCGAGCCGTAACCGGGATCGCGATCGCCCTTGACCGCGGCGCGGACCTGCCTGCCGTCGGGCGCGATGGCGACGAACACGAGGTCGTACATGCCGTTCTCGCGCTCCTCCTTCGACGGGCCCTCGCCCGGCTTCGGCACCTCGACTCCGGAGAACTTGTTGTTGGCCGCCATCACCTTTTTGGCAAGCGCCTCGCCCTGTTCGCCCGGACCGGTCATCACCATCTCGTCGTAGACGAAATCCCGGCCGTAGGGGAAACCGAGCAGCATGTTGGAGCGGTGAACGTTGCGGGTGTTGATGTTGGCCATCACGAAGGGCGCGGTCCACGACTTGAGATCTTCATCGAGGACGGGCCTGTTGCCGAGTGGCTGTTTCGGACCGTCGAATCCCGGCGTCAGGACGAAGGGATCGCGCAGCATGGTGACGAGGCTCAAATCCCTCATGGTCGCCTCGACGATGGCGCGCATGCTCGCGGCCGTGCCGCCTGAAAGCGTGCCGCTCATTTTGCGCACGCGTCCCTTCACCCGCGCGGCCGGAGCGCCGAAAACCTTCTTCGCCTCCTTCTGGGCACAGAACACGCCGAGCTCGAATGGCAGCGAATCGTAGCCGCACGAGAACACGATGCGCGCGCCGCTCTGTTTGGCTGCCGCCTCATGCTGGTCGATCTTCTGCCGCATCCAGATCGGTTCGCCGCAGAGATCGAAATAATCGACGCCGGCGGCGACGCACGCGGCCAGCAATTCGTCGCCGTAGAGCAAATACGGGCCGACGGTGGTGATGACTGATCTGGTCTGGGCCACCATCGCCTTCAGGGACGCGGGATCGCTGGAGTCGGCGACGATCAGCGCGGTGTCTTCAGGCGCCCCGATCGCGTCGCGCACGGAGGCCAGCTTGTCCTTGCTGCGGCCGGCCATCGCCCATTTCAGGCCGCTGTCGGCCTTGTAATGCAGGGCGAGATATTCGGCGACGAGCTGGCCGGTAAAGCCGGTGGCGCCATAGACGATGATGTCGAATTTCGACGAAGACATATTTTGATTCCCTTGAACTCACGCGTCATTCCGGGGCGCGCGTTGGCGCGAACCCGGAATCTCGAGATTCCGGGTCTGCGCTTCGCGCATCCCGGAATGACGTCTTCTACTTCTTGCCGGCGTAGGACGCGCCCATGCCGGCGCGCACATCGGCCTGGATGCCATAGGGGGCGATCGGATAGCGCAGGCCGTTTTTGGCCAGTTGCTTCATGCCCGTGATCGCCTTGGCGAGATGCGCGGGCGACAGCGCCATTAGCATCTCCTCGTCCGGCACGCCACCATAGCGGCGCTCGGCGAAGCACGGCAGCGACAGGCTGGGCTCGCCGGTCTTGAGCGCCCGCCCCCATGAATCGGCGCAGGCGGTCTCGCCGACCACGCCCCATTCGAACTTCTTGTAGCCGGTATATTGCAGCCCGTTGATCAGGATGATCATCTGCCCGGGCGTGGCGTAGACCAGGCAGATGTCCGGCGGATCGAGCCGGCCACTCGACAGCGGGCTGACCGCCAGCGCCAGATATTGTCCGTAAGCCACCACATCCAGCGCCTGCTGGCGCTTGCGCGCGTCCTCAGGCGTGCCGTGCCAGACGCCGACGTAGTTCTTGCCCTCGAGAAACTGCTCATCCTGGGGCGCCAGGCCGATCACGGCGCGGCACTGCGCGCCGACCAGGTCGTCGGCGGTGATGCCGACCGTCCAGCCCAGCCGCGAGGCCATGCTGACGATCTGGTCGGTGGTGTGGACCGCGGTCGGCCGCCGGATTTTTGGAATCGCCGTCATTTCCTCCACCGACGTGAACATCTTCATGCCGATCACGGTGGTCTTGAGCCGAAGCAGGCTGTTCAGATCGGCCACCATGCCGGCCAAGTCGAGTTGTTCCGGCGGCGATTGCTGTTGCATGGCGTCACTCCCAAAGCGGCGGCGCGCGTTGCGCGCCCGTTTGATCAATTCTAACCTGATTGTTTCAGCGTTGCGACAGCTGCTTCGCCTTCGCAGCCGGCCCCGGCAGCAGATCGTCGATCTTGCCGGTGGCCCGATAGGCGATCAGGCCCATCCATTCGCGGATGCCGATCGTGGTGCGGTCCATCCCGCCCATGGACAGCACCGTAAATCGCCAGAGATCCTCGGCGCCGCCGACCCGCCAGTCCACCGGATAGGCTTCGACGGCAAATCCCGCCTTGCGGAACAGGCCGACCGAGCGCGGCATATGGAACGCGGAAGTAACCAGCAGCCATCGATCGCCCGGATTGGGCGCAGCCATCGCCATGGAGAATTCGGCGTTTTCCTGGGTGTTGCGCGACTGCCGCTCCATGATCAGGCGCTCTCTGGATATCCCGAGACTTTCGAACAGCGCCGCGGCATAATCGGCTTCCCGGGCCTCGTTCGACACCAAATTCCCGCTGCCCCCGGTGAAGATGATGCGAGCGTTCGGATAGCGATGGGCGAGCGCTGCCGCGGCCAGGATCCGGTCGGCCGCACTGCCGACCACGGCCGTGCCGTGGCTCGCCGACACGTCGGCATCGATCGACCCGCCGAGCACGATGACACCGTCCGGTGAGCCGCGCGCGGCGTCCCAGGACGGAAACCGGTGCTCGAGGGGATAGAGCAGCATGTATCCCAGCGGCGAAAACCCGCAGATCGCGAGCAAGGCGACGGATACGATCATGAGCTTGCGGCCAAGGACCGCCCATCGTGTCGCCAGCAGAAGTGCACCGACAAGGCCGATGCCGATCAGGAAATTGGTCGGCAACAGCAGCAGGCCGAGGGTCTTGGACAGCAGAAAAAACAAGGACAGATTTCCTTTGGACGGGAGCGCCTCTCCGGGCCTCATGTTCAGTCGTCATACGCGGGCTTGACCCGCGTATCCATCTATCTTCACAAAAGCATTGTTCGAAGGCGATGGATTGCCGGGTCAAGCCCGGCAATGACGAATCAGAACCACAAGACGGACGAGAAAGCCCTCCATGACGCATCACCATCTGCATTCCAGCCCCGAAACCTGCCACTGGGGCTTTTTCGAAGCCAAACTGAAGCCCGTCCTCACCATCGCCAGTGGCGATGAACTCACGGTCGACACCATCAGCGGCGGTCCGGAAATGATGCCGGACAAGAGCCGGTTTCATGTTCCCCCCGAACTCGCCGCGGTCCACGCCAACAACGAGCGGATGCTGCCGGGGCACATCCTGACCGGTCCGGTCGCGGTCGAGGGCGCCGAACCCGGCGATGTGCTGGAGATCGAGATCCTCGACATCCAGCTGCGGCAGGACTGGGGCTGGAACATGATCAAGCCGCTGGCCGGCACCCTGCCCGACGATTTTCACGAGACCAGGCTGCTCAACATCCCGCTCGACCAAAAGCGCATGGTCGGCCGGATGCCCTGGGGCCTCGATCTGCCGCTCAAGCCGTTCTTCGGCGTGATGGGCGTGGCGCCGCCACCGGCCT
The DNA here is from genome assembly GCA_040390145.1 of Pseudomonadota bacterium. Classification (GTDB taxonomy): domain Bacteria; phylum Pseudomonadota; class Alphaproteobacteria; order Rhizobiales; family Xanthobacteraceae; genus Bradyrhizobium. The sequence goes on along the minus strand of JAZJYY010000094.1, from coordinate 527 downwards.
GGGGCCGCATCTCTTCGCTGGTGCCGCGCGCGATGGGCGGCAATCTCGACAACAAGGAACTGACGCCAGGGGCCAAACTCTATCTGCCGGTGTTCGTGCCGGGCGCGCTGTTCTCCTGCGGCGACGGTCATGGCGTGCAGGGCGACGGCGAGGTCTGCGTCACCGCGATCGAGACCGCGCTGCAGGGCCGTTTCAGGCTCACGCTGCGCAAGGATCTGCGGTTCGACTATCCCCGCGCCGAGACACCGACGCATTACATGACGATGGCGATGGATCCCGACCTCGATCAATGCGTGGTCCGGGCGCTGCGCGACATGATCGTGCTGCTCGGCGAAAAGCGCAATCTGTCGCGCGAGGACGCCTATACGCTATGCAGCCTCGCCGCGGATTTGCGCGTCACGCAGACGGTGAACGGATCGAAGGGCATTCACTGCATGATCGAGAAGGCGATCGTGCACGGGTGAGATTCTTCACCCTCCCCTGGAGGGTAGGGGAATCGCATATGACGCTGGAGGGGCGTTGCAAAG
>JAZJYY010000093.1:39283-68771 GCA_040390145.1 Pseudomonadota bacterium | reverse complement strand
AATCTCGGCGGCTCCGGCCTGCGCGTTTCCGCCGTCGGCCTCGGCTGCAACAATTTCGGCCAGCGCACCGACCTCGAAACCTCGCGCAAGGTGATCCACAAGGCGATCGACCTCGGCATCACGCTGTTCGATACCGCCGATATCTATGCGGGCATGGGCGGTTCCGAGACCGTGCTGGGCGAAGTGCTCGGCGACCGCCGCAAGGACATCGTGCTGGCGACCAAATACTCCAAGCCGATGAGCAACGACGGCACCAAGCAGGGCGCGTCGCGGCGCTACATCATGTCGGCGGTGGAGGCCAGCCTGAAGCGGCTGAAGACCGATTACATCGACCTTTACCAGCAACACGATTACGATCCGCTGACGCCGATCGAGGAGAGCCTGCGGGCGCTCGACGACCTGGTGCGGCAGGGCAAGGTCCGCTACCTCGGCAATTCGAACTTCCCGGCCTGGCGCATCGCCGAGGCCGAGCTGCTCGCGCGGCAGATGGGCGTCAACCGTTTCGTGTCGTGCCAGGACGAATACAGCCTTGTGGTGCGCGACATCGAGAAGGACCTGCTGCCGGCGGCGCAGCAATACAAGCTCGGCCTGCTGCCGTTCTTCCCGCTGGCCAGCGGTTTGCTGACCGGAAAATACCAGCGCGGCGCGGATGTCCCCGCCGACACCCGCTTTGCCAAGATGCCGGCGATACGCGACCGCTACGCCACGCCGCGCAACGAGGACATCGTCGAGAAGCTGCAGGCTTTTGCGCAGCAGCGCGGCCACAGTCTGCTGGAGCTGGCGTTTTCCTGGCTGGCGTCGCGCCCGCAGGTCTCCAGCGTGATCGCCGGCGCCACCCGCGTCGAGCAGGTCGAGCAGAACGTCAAGGCGATCGGCTGGACCCTGAGCGCGGAGGAGATCGCGGAAGTTGATGCGATTACGAAGTAGGGCGAGGCACCGACCTCTCGCTCCCTCTCCCCGTTCTTCACGGGGAGAGGGTTGGGGTGAGGGGCTCTCTCCGCGAGCACAGTTGCGTCGATAGACCTGTACCCCCTCACCCGGATCGCATCTGGCGATACGATCCGACCTCTCCCCGCAAGCGGGGAGAGGTTAGGAAAATCACCCCACCAGCCCCCTCATCGGCCTCACTCGCCCGCTGTCCGGAAACACCTGCTCCGCCAGCACACGCTCGGCCAGCCCAAGATGATCGTGCAGCACGCCCTTCATCACGGCGCGCAGGTCGGTGGTCGGCGCGAGGTCGCGGCCTTCGAACAGATTTCCCGGCCTTAGCCCGGGCCAGTCGGAGATCACGCGACCGCCTTTCACCGCGCCGCCGGCTAATAGCGCGACGGTGGCGGTGCCATGGTCGGTGCCGGCGGTGCCGTTGATGCGCGCGGTGCGGCCGAATTCGGTCGCAACCACGATCACGGTGTCGCGCCAGCGCGCGCCCAGGCCGGTTTCGAATTCCGCCAGCGCGCCGTCCAGCCCGCCCAGCAGTTGCGCCAGACGGCCGACCGGGCCGCCTTCATTGGCGTGGGTATCCCAGCCATCGAAGGCGAGCGCGGCGATCCGCGGACCGTCATCCGCCGACATCAGTTTGGCCGCGCCGCGCGCCACCAGTTTCATGGCACCGGCGCTGTTGGTGCCGGGCTTCGGCTTCATGTCGTCGCCCTGCGCGGCCTTGTCGAGCAGCAAGCCTTGCGTCAGCGCGGCGCCCAGCGCGGGATCGCGATGCCGGTAGAGTTCCATGAGGCGAGCGGCGGTATCGTCGGCGGCCTGCGGCAGGTTGGCCGGCGCCCAGGCGAGGGTTGGCGCGGCACCCCGCAGCAGCAGCGGCGTGGTCGGCCCGATGGCGAGGCCGCTCATCACCCGCTCGCCCCTCGGCAGCGCTTCCAGCGCGCGGTTGAGCCAGCCGGACTGCACCCGGCCCACGCCGGCAAAACCGCTTTCGAGCACGTCCTGCCCGTCGAAATGCGAACGCTCGCGATACGGCGTCGCCACCGCATGGATCACCGCGGCCTGCTTGTCGCGGTACATCCGCGCGAATTCGGGCATCGCGGGATGCAGCGCGAAGAAGGAATCCAGCGGCGTCGCGGCGTTCGGGCCGCCCGATGCCAGCGCGATCGATCCGTGCAGGCCGGCATAGTCGGGATCGCCCAAGGGCGCCACGGTGGCGAGGCCGTCGAGCGCGCCGCGCAGGATGACGACGACCAGCCGCGGATCGCGGCCGTCGGCGGCGCGGGCGAATTTCGGCAAGTAGGCCCAGGCGGCGAACGACGCGCCGCCGAGCAGCAGCGCGCGTCGCGACGGCGCGGATGATGCCAAGCTTTCGCAGCAATCCATTCTCGTTCCCATTGCTGTCATCTCCTCTGGAACTCGGGCGACATCAACAGCAGCGCCAGCGCCTGCTGCCGCGATTCGGCGCGCTCGACCGCGTGCCGTGTTTCCGGCGAGGCGGCATCGGCCAGCGCAAACTCCAGCAGGGTGCGGGGGTCGATCGTGTCGCCGAGTCGCGAGGCCAGTTGGGCCGAGATGTCGAGCCGCAGCTTCATGCCTTCGGGCGCGGCCCAGGCGGCGTTGCTGTCGGGAAATCCGTTCGGCCCCGCCGGCGACCATAGCGGCTGCCCCAGCACGTTGAGGCCGCCGAGATAGCGCATGGGATCTTCCGGCACCCGCGCCAGCAGCCGGCCGGCCGCGACCAGAAATTCGTAAGGGCTGCGCACCTTTGTCAAAGGTGCTGCCCATGCCTCGTCGGAATCCAGCAGCGCCATCGCGAGGGCCTTCAGGTCCCCGTCGGACTTCGAAAACGCCTGCGCCAGCCGTGCCACCAGAGCCGGCGGCGGATCGTCGGCGACGAAGTGGCGGGCGAATTTGGTCGCGATGAATTTCGCGGTCGAGGGATGCCGGGCGATATCCGCCAGCGCCGCCTCGCCTTGCGCGACGCCGTTGTTCTCGTAGATTTTCCCCAGCAATCGCTGCGCGCCCGGCTGATGCGCATTGGCGTTGAAGACGAAGCTGCCGGGCGGACCAAGCTGTCCCTGCCGTCCGGCATAGGTCCAGCCGGTAATGATGCGCGCCAGCGCGGTGACGTCGTCCTGGGTGTAGCCGCCGCCAACGCCGAGCGTATGCAGCTCCATGATCTCGCGGGCGAGATTTTCGTTCAGGCCGCGCTTGCGGTTCTGCCCGGCGCGGGAGTCCGGACCCAGCGATTGCTGGTTGTCGAGAAAGAACAGCATCGCCGGATGCTGCTCGACCGCCTTCAGCATGTCGCCGAAACGGCCGAACACGTAGGGCCTGATCGCCTCGCGCTCGAACGATCCTGCCCACATCCGCGCCAGCCCGCCCTTAGCAGCGGAAATGCAAAAATGATTGGACCAGAACGCCACCAGCCGCTCGCCGAAACCGCACTCCACCAGCGTGGCGCGCTGCAGCCGCGCCAGCGCTTCGGCGCGAAAGGTTTTCTGAATGATGTTGAGCGGCTGCGGCGCGGGCTTCGGCGCGTTGGGCTGCATCGTCTCGGGTGCGGCCATCGCCGCATCGGCCGCCTTGTTCTCCGGCGGCCGCATCGCCGCGTCCTTTACCGCCGGAGCCATATCCTGGGCGATGCTGCCGAGCGAAGGATTTCGCTTTTGCGCCGCGGCCGGCGGCGGCGGACTAGCTTCCGACGGCGGCATCTTCGCGGCGGCATCACGCCCCTGCTGGATCGCGAACTGATAGTCGAACACCGCCTTGCCCAGCGCCGGTGTCGACAGCAATCCGGGAACCTCGAGCAGCGCGCCGTTCGGGCGGCTCAGTTCGGCCTTGACGAACCCGCGCGGATCGGAGGCCGCATTGACAAAATCGCCGGAAGCGCCGCCGCGCGCGCCGAGTCCGAAGCGGTGGAGCGCTACCAGCGCGGCTTGCGAATCGCGGACCATCGGCTTTCCCTCGGACTACCTGTCCGGCTTTTTCGGCGTATACTGCGGCGCGGATCATAACGCGCTTCGGGATGAACCCCGAATTAATACCTCGTTACATAGTGCCCCAATTCATGACCAATCCTCTGGAACATCCCCTCTCCTCTTCGCGCCGCCTCGCCTGCGCCGGCTGCGGCGCGGAATTTTCGTGCAGCCTGTCGGGGCCGTGCTGGTGCAGCGAGGAAACCGTGCGCCTGCCGATGCCTTCAAATGGTGGCGATTGCCTGTGCCGGGATTGTCTGCACAAGGCGGCGGCGCAGTCCGATCGCACAACGCCGACATGAGAACCAGCTGGAACATCGGGGCCGTGCTTCTCGACATGGATGGAACGCTGCTCGACACCGAGAAAGTCTATTTCGAGAGTTTGATGGCGGCACTGGAGGCGTGCGGCTATACCGACGACATCGTGGAGTTGTGCCACTCGATGGTCGGCATTCCCGGACCGGAATGCGAGGTCATGCTCCGCGAACGTCTGGGCGAAGACTTTCCGCTCGCTCATCTTCACCGCCTATTCACCGCGCGGTTTGACGAGACTCTCAAGGCGGGCCTGCCGTTGAAGATGGGAGCTGTGGAGTTGCTGGACGCGCTGCACGAGGCCGGATGTCCGATGGCGATCGTCACCTCCTCGTCGCGGCGCACCGCCGACCGCCACCTGACGCTCGCGGGAATCCGCAGGCGTTTCGAGACCGTCCTGACAAGGGATGACGTTACGCGCGGCAAGCCCAGCCCCGACTTGTTTCTCATGGCGGCGGCCCGCCTCGGCTTGAAGCCGGAATTCTGCCTGGCCGTCGAGGACTCTAATCCGGGCGTGGCCGCGGCTCACGCTGCGGGAGCCGTCACGGTCATGGTGCCTGATATCGTGCCGCCAACCGAGGAGTCGCGGACGAAATGCGCCGCGGTGCTGCCCGACCTCAATGCCCTGCTCGCAATGCTGCAGGAGCAAGACACACTTGGTCTCCGTTCCAGCCAGCCAACGGTCAGATGACGGATCAATCTTGATCTAGAACAAGCCGCCCTCGCCATTTCCGCGTTTAGTTTATGCATTGACGCGCGCGGGAGGTCATCATGTTCGTGGTCCGCCTCAAACGGCCCAATGAGGATTTCGATTTCAAGACGTTCGCCTCGGGCGACGCCGCGCTTGCCCGATTCAGGACCGCCCAGCAGATGATGATCGACGGCGAGGTCGAGGAATGCGCGCTGTTCGAGGCGCGGGCAGCCGATGCCGCCGGCGCGATAGCCATGATCGACGCGGGCAATGCCGCGCTGATCGAGGCCAATCTGGGCTCCGACGCCCCGGCGCAAGCCGCCGCATCGGCTACGCGCGACAGGAGACCTTTACGATGAATACCCTGACAAAACTGGCACTCGGCGCCATGGGGCGATTGCGCCCCAAGCCGGCGCAAGGCGACGCCGCACCGAAGATTGCATTGCCTGCGCCCGAGAAGGCCGGCGGCATGCCGCTGATGGAGGCGATTGCGAAGCGGCGATCGGCGCGCGAGTTCTCGCGCACGGATTTGCCGTTGCCGATGCTCTCCGGCCTGCTGTGGGCCGCCAACGGCGTCAACCGTCCGGACGGCGGACGCACCGCGCCTTCGGCGATGCATGCGCAGGAGATCGACGTCTATGTCGCGCTGCCCTCCGGCGCCTATCTGTACGACGCCGCCGCGAACGAATTGCAGCTGGTCGCGGGCAGCGATCTGCGGCGCGTGACCGGCTATCAGGACTTTGTCGACGAGGCGCCGCTGGACCTCGTCTACGTCGCCGACCACAGCCGCATGATGCTGGTGCCGGTCGCCAGCCGCGAGAGTTTTGCATCGGCCGCGGCCGGCGCGATCGCGCAAAACGTCTATCTGTTCGCCGCCGGCAACGGACTATCCACCGTGATCCGCGCCTGGATCGATCGCGAGGCGATCGCCGGCGCGCTGGGCCTCGGCCACGACCATCAGGTGCTGCTGTCGCAGACGGTGGGTTTTCCGAAGGGCTGAGCGTTACGTGCCGTGCTGCCGGCGTCCCGCCCGGGCGACGGCGCGCTTCCGCCGCGCAGGCAGGGCAGTTGCCGTCAGCGAACGGGCGGCTTCGCCGGCCGTCTCCATATAGGAGGGATCGCGATGCAACAGAACGACGGCGAATGATCCGTCCAGCAGCAGCAATATCTGTCGCGCCAGCCGCGACGCCTCGCCGATTCCCCCGGCTTCGAAGGTGACGCGCAGCCAGTTTTCGAATTTTTTCTTGTGCGCGGCGCCGATCCTGATCGCGGGATGGCCGGGCAGGTTGGCGAGTTCGGCGGAGGTGCGCAAAAACCCGCAGCCTTTCCATTTCGGATGCCGCGCCGAGCGGGCGAGGTTGCGAAAGATCGCCTCGACCTTGTCCGGCAATCCGCCTTCGGCTTCGTCGAACCAGCGCTTGAACAGCGCGAGATTGGGTTGATCGCGGGCGGCCAGATAGGCCGCGACGAGATCGTCCTTGCTGCGGAAGTGATAATAGAGCGTGCGCTTGGTGAGCCCGGCCTTGGCCGCCACGGCATCGACGCTGACGCCCCTTATGCCGTCGCTGTAGAACAGCTTGCTCGCCGCGGCGATGATGCGTTCGCGTGTGTCGGTAACAGGCGGGGCCATGCCGCGTATGTATACTGACCAGTGAATATACACAACGCCCGGCGCCGCCTAGCTTGCTCCCCGTGGATCTGGGGAGACGAAACATGTCCGAGGTAGTGCTGCTCGACGTCAGCGACGGGATCGCCCTTGTTACGCTGAACCGGCCTGACAAGCTCAACGCATTGAATTACGAACTGATCGACCGGCTGACGTCATCCTGACCGGCGCGGGCGACCGGGCCTTTTCCGCCGGCGCCGACATTCATGAATTCTCGGGCAGCGTTGGCCGCGGCACCGATACGGCGATCCGCGACTTCGTCCGCCGCGGCCAGGCCATGACCGCACGGCTGGAAGCCTTCCGAAAACCCGTGATCGCTGCGGTCAACGGCATCGCGTATGGCGGCGGCTGCGAAATCACCGAGGCCGTGCATCTGGCCATTGCCAGCGACAGCGCGATGTTCGCCAAGCCTGAGATCAATCTGGCGATGCCGCCGACCTTCGGCGGCACCCAGCGGCTGCCCCGGCTGGCGGGGCGAAAGCGTGCGCTCGAGCTGCTGCTCACCGGCGAGCCGTTCGCGCCGGCGCGCGCCCTTGAAATCGGGCTGGTCAACAGGGTCGTGCCGCACGACGAGCTGTTGCCGGCCGCCCGCGACCTCGCGGCGCGCATCGTCCGCCATTCGCCGCTGGCGATCGGCGGCATCATCACCGCGGTGACGCGGGGCCTCAACATGGCCATTGCCGAAGGGCTGCAGGTCGAGAGCGAGCAATTCGCCCGCATGGCGCCGAGCCACGACCTCGGCGAAGGCCTCGCCGCCTGGATCGGGCGCCGGCCGCCGGTGTATGAAGGTCGATGATCGCCGTCATCTCTTCTCGTCATTGCCGGGCTTGACCCGGCAATCCATCTCTTCGCGAGAAGATGGATACGCGGGTCAAGCCCGCGTATGACGATTGGACTTGTCTTGCGTCACCTTACCACCGCCGCGGTCTGCCCGAACAACAGCTTGCGCTCTTCCTCGGTGCGGATCGCCGGCTGGCCGAAATTCGGATTGATCTCTTTCGCCATGGCGTAGGCACGCTGCGTCGCCGGGCGGGCGCAGATGGTCTCGAGCCAGCGCTTCAGATGCGGGAAGTCTTCGATTTCCTGGCCCTGGTTCTTGTAGCCGAACACCCAGGGATAGCTCGCCATGTCGGCGATCGAATATTCGCCGGCGATGAATTCGCGATCGGCGAGGCGCTTGTTGAGCACGCCGTAGAGCCGATTGGTCTCGTTGACGTAGCGGTCGATGGCGTATTGAATTTTTTCCACGGCGTAATTGCGGAAATGATGGTTCTGCCCGGCCATCGGCCCGAGCCCGCCCATCTGCCAGAACGTCCACTGGATCGCGTCGTAGCGGCCATAGAGGTCGTCGGGCAGGAATTGGCCGGTCTTCTCGGCGAGATAGAGCAGCATCGCGCCGGATTCGAAAATCGAGATCGGCCTGGTCCCACCCTTCGGCTCGTGATCGACCATGGCCGGGATGCGGTTGTTCGGCGCAATCGCCAGAAACTCCGGCTTGAACTGATCGCCCTTGGCGATGTTGATGGGGAAAATCTTGTATTTCAGCCCGGTCTCTTCGAGGAACATCGTGACCTTGTGGCCGTTCGGCGTGGTCCAGTAATAGAGGTCGATCATGGGCGTACCTGTCCTGCTCGCGGATCTCGATTTGGATGCGATTGCATGAAGTTCACCGCATCGCCTGCGCGGAGTCAATGGCTGGCGTTTCGATCGCTTTCTTCTCCCCTCCCTCCGCGAAGCGGCGGGGTCGAGACGAGCGAAGCTCGCTCTTAGGGGTCGGGGGTGGGGGGTCTATCAGCGCATTCGACTGATAGCGAATTTGCTGAGATGCCCCCCACCCCTCCCCGCCACGCGCAAAGGCGCGTGGAGGGAGGGGAGAGAATTGCGTCAGGTGTCCGCGTCCGGAAGCGTCGTAGCCGAAGCATACCGCGTTCGCATGAGAATGCCGCGCTTCGGCGCGAACAGGAAGGCCAGGACGAAAAACAGGGACTGGGTCAGCACGATGCAGGCGCCGGTGGCGCCGTCGATGTGGAAGCTGACGATGGTGCCTGATGCCGCCGACACAATGGCGGTGCCGGCCGCGATCACCAGCATCCGCTCAAAGCTGTCGGTCAAAAGATAGGCCGTGGCGCCCGGCGCGATCAGCATGGCGATGACGAGAATGATGCCGACCGCCTTCAGCGAGGCGACGATGGTGAGCGACAGCAGCACCAGCAGGCCGTAATGCATCACCCGCACGGGCAGGCCTATCGATCGGGCGTGGTTGGGATCGAAGCAATAGAGCAGCAGATCGCGCCGCTTGACCAGAACGACCAGCAGCGTGCCGCCGGCGACGATGGCGGTCTCGATCAGGTCCTGCGCGGTCACGCCCAGCACGTTGCCGAACAGGATGTGCATCAAATGCTGGTCGGTATCGACCTTGGTAAAGATCACCAGCCCCAGCCCGAACATGCCCGAAAACACGATTCCCATCACCGTGTCCTCCTTCACGCGGCTGTTCTCCTTGAGGTAGCCGGTCAGGAGCGCACAGGACAGGCCGGCCACGAAGGCGCCGAGCGCCAGCGGCAGGCTCAGCACATGGGCGAGCACGATGCCCGGCAGCACGGCATGCGAAATCGCGTCGCCCATCAGCGACCAGCCCTTCAGTACGAGGTAGCAGGACAGCACGGCGCAGACCGCCGCCACCATCACCGACACGACAAGCGCCCGCTGCATGAACGGATAAGCCAGCGGTCCCGAGATCCATTCGATCACGACGCTCATGCTTCCGCCTCCACGACGGCGAGACGGCGGCGGCGCGCGGCGATCACGCCGTGCTTGGGCGCGAAATAGAAGGCCGCGATGAACAGCAGCGTCTGCAGCGTGACGATCACGCCGCCGGTGGCGCCGTCGAGGAAGAAGCTGATGTAGGCTCCGGCGAAGCTGGTGACCATGCCGAGACCGACGCTGATCAGGATCAGCCGGCCGAAGCGATCGGTGAGCAGATAGGCGGTAGCACCAGGGGTGACGACCATGGCGATGACGAGGCAGGCGCCGACGGTCTGCAGCGCCGCCACCGTGCAGGCGCTCAGCAAGGTGAAGAACACGATTTTCAGCGCTTTGGTATTGAGCCCGATGCTGCGGGCGTGGTTCTCGTCGAAGAACGTCACCATCAGATCTTTCCACAGCACCGCCAGGATGGCGAGCGAGACCGCCGCGATGATCGCGACCTGGACCACGTCTTCATCGGAGATCGCCAGGATGTTGCCGAGCACGATGGTCTGGATGCTGACCGAGGTGGGCCAGATCGACGCCATCAGCAGGCCGAGCGCGAACAAGGTGGTGAACACCAGGCCGATCACGGCGTCCTCGCGCAGCCGCGAGTTCAGCTTGACGAACTGCATGCCGCCGGCGGCAAGGATCCCGGCGAAGAAGGCGCCGACCGCGAACGGCGCGCCGACGATATAGGCCGCGGCGACGCCGGGCACGATGGAATGCGCCAGCGCGTCGCCCATCAGCGACCAGCCCTTGAGCATCAGATAGGCCGACAGGAAGGCGCAGACGCCGCCGACCAGCGCGCTCACCCACATCGCCTTCAGCATGTAATTGTAGCTGAAGGGAACCAGCAGTTCGGTGAGAAAGGACTCCATCACTCCGGCTTCGTATTGTTGGGGGCGTCAGACCGATCATAGAACACCAGCGGCCGCTCGTCGTCGGTCAGCACCGTGACCCGCCGCGTATCGGCGTCGTCGTGCAGCGCGGGGCCGCCGAGCTGGAAATTGCGCAGCACGCCGCCGAAAGCGCGCTCGAGATTGCCTTGCGTGAAGACTTGCGCCGTCGGGCCGGATGCCAGCACGGTGCGGTTGATGAGAACGACCTGGTCGCAGAATTCCGGCACGCTGCCGAGATTATGGGTCGAGACCAGCATCAGGTGACCGGCGGCGCGCAATTCGCGCAGCAGGCTGATGATGGCGGCCTCGGTCTTGACGTCGATGCCGGTAAAAGGCTCGTCGAGCAGGATGATGCGGCCCTCCTGCGCCAGCGAGCGCGCCAGGAAGACGCGCTTCTTCTGGCCGCCGCTCAACTCGCCGATCTGGCGATGGCGAAACGCGCTCATGCCGACGCGCTCCAACGCCTGGTCGACCTTGTAGCGATCGGCGCGCGACGGCATCCGCAGGAAATTCATGTGGCCGTAGCGGCCCATCATGACAACGGTTTCGACCAGCACCGGAAAATTCCAGTCGACATCCTCGCTTTGCGGCACATAGGCGACGATGTTCTGCTTCAGCGCCTCATTGACCGGCAGGCCGCACAGGCGTACCTCGCCCGCCGCCGGCTGCACGAATCCCATGATCGCCTTGAAGATGGTGGATTTGCCGCTGCCGTTGACGCCGACCAGCGCGCAGATCGTGCCAGGGTCGAGTTCGAAGGAGGCGTCTTGCACGGCGGTGAGGCCGTTGGCGTAGCTCACGGTGAGATGGCGCACGGAAATGCTGGAGCCGGGTACAGCCCCCCGGTCCGGCGCGATGCCGGCGAACGGCGCGGATGCGTTCACTTGCCGAACCCCTTCGCGATGGTTTCGACGGTCACGTTGAGCAGTTCCAGATAGGTCGGGACCGGACCGCTGGCGGCGCTGAGCGAGTCGACATAGAGCACGCCGCCATAACGGGCGCCGGTCTCGCGCGCGACCTGTTTGGCGGCGCGGTCGGAGATGGTGCTCTCGCTGAACACCACCGGAATCTTGTTCTTGCGAACGAGGTCGATCACTTTGCGGACCTGCTGCGGCGTGCCCTGCTCATCGGCGTTGATCGGCCAGAGATAGGCCTCGCGCAGGCTGTAGTCGCGCGCCAAATAGCTGAACGCGCCTTCGCTCGACACCAGCCAGCGCTGGTTGTCGGGGATGGCGGCGAGCCGTTTTCGCAGCGGCTCGTCGAGCGCCTTGAGCTTTGCCGCATAGGCCGCGGCGTTCCTGCTATAGGCCTCGGCGTTATCAGGATCGTATTTGACCAGCGCCTTGCGGATGTTCTCGACATATACAAGCGCCGTGGACGACGACATCCAGGCGTGCGGATTGGGCTTGCCGGTATACGGACCCTCGGTGATCCCCATCGGCTCGATGCCTTCGGTGACGACCACGCTCGGCACCTGCTTGACGTTCTCGAAGAATTTTTCGAACCAGCGTTCGAGGTTGAAGCCGTTCCACAGCACGAGGTCGGCCGCCTGCGCCCGAACGATATCGAGCGGCGTCGGCTGATAATCATGGATCTCGGCACCCGGCTTGGTGATCGATTCCACGATCGCCCTGTCGCCGGCGACGTTCTGCGCGATGTCCTGAATGATCGTGAACGTGGTCACGACCCGAAACGGTTTTTTTGGCGCGGTCTGCGCCTGTGCGGGAACGCTGAAGGCCGCGCTCAAGGCCGCGCCGGCGAACGCCGCGGCCAGGATGGTTGCCACGAGCCGCCGGCTCATCGGCTTCGACTTCATCGTTCTCCAGATTTGGCCGGTCACGGCGATCCTTGTTCCTGTTGCTGTTGCGACTTAATCGCAAAAAAGATTGCGCTGGCCAGCCGCCCGTGTCAATCTTAATTGCGATCCATTCGCAATTGGGGTTTTGGCTTTGAAAACGTTCGTTAATCCCGACGCTTGCGGCGAAATCCGCTCCAATTCTGCAACTAAGTCGCAGTTGCAGAGCTGGAGTTCCGTTTGCCGCTGGGCCAAGCGAGCCCTGGTGGCGGCCGGATTGTTCCTCACCGCATCGCCCATGGCCGACGCGTCGGCAGAACCGTCCGACGGCATCCCGGTCCCGTCGATCGCAACGAGTTTGCCAGGCAATGGCGATCCCGCCGGCATTCGCAAAAGGCTCGCCGAACGCGGCGTCACCTATGGCCTGGTCTACACCGGAGAAGCGCTCGGCAACGTCTCAGGCGGCATCCGCCACGGAGCACTGTACGGCGGCAAGCTCGATATAGGTGTCAGTGCGAACCTGGAGAAACTGATCGGATGGCAGGGACTGAGCTTCTTCGCCAATGCCTTTCAGATCCACCGCACCTCCGGCCCGCGCGACGAGCACTTCACCAGCATGATCACCATCAGCAACATCGAGGCGTTCTCCTCGACACGGCTGTCGGAGCTGTGGTTCGAGCAGAAATTTTTCGATGACCGCTTCGGTGTCCGCCTCGGCCAGCTGACGACGGACGCGGAATTCTTCATCAGCGATTACAGCAGGATGTTCATCAGCAGCGACTGGCCCACCATCATGGGGGCCAACATCCCGAGCGGCGGACCGGCCTATCCGCTCGCCACGCCGGGCATCAGGTGGAAGTTCGACGCCAATGCGCAGTGGTCGATGCTGGTCGGACTGTACAATGGCGATCCCGGCAACCAGGCCACGGTCAACCGCACCGGCACCAATTTCCGGATCAACGACCCGCCGCTGGTCATGGGCGAAATCCAGCACCGCTACCACCAGGAAAAGGATTCGCGCGGGCTGGCGGGCATTGTCCGGCTCGGCGGCTGGTATCATTTCGGCAAGTTCGACGACCGGCGCTTCGACCATCTGGGATTTTCGATGGCGCACCCGCTCAGCAGCGGCATCGCCCGCCAGTTCCGCGGCACCAGCGGCATCTACGGCATCGTCGACCAGCAGATCTACCGGCCGGAAGGCGGCGGCCCCGACAGCGGCATCAGCATTTTCAGCCGCATCTCCGGTACGCCGTCCGATCGCAATCTGATCAACTTCTTTTGGGATGGCGGCGTGGTGTTTTCCGGCATGCTGCCCGCCCGCCCCGACGACAAGTTCGGCGCGTCCTTCATCTACGCCCGGATCTCCGACTGGGCCCGCGCGCTGGACCGCGATGTGATCGCTTTCTCCGGCATCGCCCAGCCGGTTCGTGACTACGAACTGACGGTCGAACTCAGCTATCAGGCCCAGATCAAGCCGGGCTGGACCCTACAGCCGGTGTTTCAATACATCGTCCATCCCGGCGGCCATGTGCCGGACCCGATTTTTCCGAGCGCGGCGATCAGGAGCGGGGCTTTGCTGGGGGTGCGGAGTACGGTCGCGTTCTAGCCGCGTGATGAAGACAACACAGCCGCATTTTCCATTTGGCTCTATTTGCCCAGGATCTCGCGAGCCATCACGATCTTCATGATCTCGGTGGATCCTTCCATCTGCTTGCACATACGAAGATGGTTGTAGAAGTCGCTGAACGGGTAGTCGTCGATCGCAAGGCCCCGTCCTCCCAGGATCTGCATCGATCGGTCCACGACGCGCAACCCGGCATCGATGCAATAGCCCTTGACCATCGAGGCCTGAAGCCTCGCGGCCGAGTAGCCTCCCCGATCGACGAGCCAGGCCGCATAATAGGTGTTCCATCGGATCGATTCGATGTCGTATTGCGAGTCCGTCAGCATCCACTGGATGGCCTGATTGTCACCGAGCTTGCCGCCGAAGACTTCACGCGTCTTCGCCCACTCGACAGCAAGTTCCTGGCTCCGCTCAGATACGCCGAGCGCCAAACCTCCCAGGCGAAGCCGGAAGCGGTTGAACTGATGCTGGGCAATTGAGAAGCCCGCCCCCTCCGCGCCCAACAGGTTCTCTGCCGGAACCAGAACGTTCTCTAGCTTCACTTCCTCCTCGACGCCCCACTGACGCGACATCACGGCAATGTCGCGCACCTTCTCGAAACCGGGTGAGTCGTTGTCCACCAGGAAGATGCTGATGCCGCGGTGCCCCTTTTCAGGATCGGTCACCGCTGCAACAGCCGTATAGGAAGCCCCGTGGTGCCCGGTCCGCCACATCTTCCTTCCATTGATGACGTAGTGGTCGCCTTTCCTGACGGCGGTGGTCCGGATGCGAGCCAGATCGGAGCCCGCTTCGGGCTCGGTAAAGCACATGGACCAGGACGTCTCGCCCTCCAGGACGGGATAGAGATACTTGCGCTTGATCTCCTCGCTTGCCTCATACATCGCCGGCCACGGGGCAAAGATAGCGCCAGGCACGCGCCTTGGCGATTTTGAAAATTCGGCAAGGACGATCACATCCTCCGTTGCTCCGAGCCCCTGGCCGCCATAAGCCTTCGGCACAACGAGTTTCGTGAGCCCAAAATCGTGGAGCTTGCCTTTCAAATGCGCGGTCAACTCCGGACTGTACTCGGGCGCGGTAATCGGCCAGGAGCGATAGAACGGTAACACCTCGGTAGTTATAAAGCTGCGCGCCCGCTGCTGGAGATCGAGCTGTTCCTTGGTGAGTTCAAAATCCACGGCATGGTTTCCTGTTTGGCGTGTTGCTTGCTCGTCATGATGAATGCCACCGGGAAATTTGACGTCCGCGCGGGAGTCGCCGGTTCAAGCCCTCATTTTTCCGCGTCGATCACCTCGCCGATCGGCTTCCAGTTCACGCCGTCGAACCGCATCAGTTGTTCCTGGCTCATCGGTGTGTATCGTGTCGGGCTGGTATTGAACTTGATACCGGGCAGCATGATGGGGAGTTCCAGGTCCTTGATGCTGGTGGCCTGCTTCATCAGGTTCTCGCGGGTCAGGTCGGCGCCGCAATTCTTCAGAACGTGAACGAAAGTCTGCGCCGTCGCGTAGCCGAACACATGAAAGGTTTCCGAAGGATTGGCTTCGGGCATGTACTGCTTCATGAAGGCGAGATATTCCTTCATCCCGGGATCGTTCGCCCATGCGGCGTCGTTCGGGTCCTTGCGGAATGCGACCGTGATGACGCCCCTGGAATTTTCAAGCCCGGCCGGCACCAGCGTGCTCGCGATCGACCCGGCCGCATCGCTCAGGAGGTGCAGGGCATCCCACTTCGTTTCCGCCATCTTCTTGATCGCTTGCGCCGCGAACTTCGGTGTCGAGATGTTGACCAGCACATCGGCACCCGTGGCCTTCAGGATCAGAATCTGGGAATCGATCGTGGGCTCGGCGACTTCGTAGCTGAGCTCCTTGACGATCATCGTAGCGGCCTTGTCGGCGAGCCCGTCCCGAAGCCCCTTGATATAGTCGCGGCCGAAATCGTCATTCTGGAAAAGCACGGCAACCTTCGCGTTGGGTCGCTCCTTCAGAAGGTATTTCGCATAGATCACGCCCTTGGCATGGTTGTTCGGTTGCCAGCCCATCGACCAGGGATAGGTGGCGGGCTCCGACACACGGTTGGCGCCGGTGCCCAGAAAGAGGCCGGGCACCTTTTTGGCGTTCAGATACTTTTGTGTCGCAAAGTTTGTCGGCGATCCGAAAGTGCCGACGATCGCCAGCACCTCCTCGCTTTCGACAAGACGGCGCGTCTGCTCGACGGCCTTGGGCGGACTGTAGGCGTCGTCGAGCGAGATCAGTTTGATCCTGCGGCCGTTGACACCGCCTTCCGCGTTCACTTTCTCGAAGTAGGCGGTCATGGCACGACCTATCGCGGCGAAGCTCGAGGCGGGCCCGCTATAGGGCATGGTCTGGCCGATCTTCACTTCGGTATCGGTCACACCGGGCCCGTAATTCCCGGCCTGGCCGAATGTCGGGGAGATCAAACCCGCCCATGCAATTGCGCAGGCCACTACAACGAGCTTCTTCATGCTTTTCCCTGTCGGTTGTTGACTGCCATCAGGCCGGTTGCAGATAGCGCTGCCTGAGCACGTGCTTGAACAGTTTGCCGTTCTCCTGTCGCGGAAGTTCGACCTCGAAATCGATCGACCTCGGACACTTGACGTGCGACAGGCCGTCCCGGCAGAACGCGATCAATTCGACCGCGAGCGCGGATGACGCCTTCGAATGGTCCTTGAGCTGCACGACCGCCTTGACCTCTTCGCCATATTCCGGATTCGGTATTCCGAACACGGCGACGTCGGCGATCTCGGGGTGTAACGTAAGGCGGTTCTCGATCTCGGCCGGATAGACGTTGACGCCGCCGGAGATGATCATGTGGGAGCGGCGGTCCGTCAAATAGAGGTAGCCGTCCTGATCGAGATAGCCGACGTCGCCGATGGTGGACCATCCCCGTGGGTTTCGGGAACGCGCGGTCTTCTCGGGATCGTTGTGATAGACGAACTGCGGACCGTCGAAATAGACGTCGCCGATTTCACCGCGGCCAAGCTCATTCTGCTCTTCGTCGAGAATGTGGATGCTGCCAACGCAGGCGCGTCCGACCGAGCCGCGATGCGACAGCCATTCCGCGGTCGAGATGCAAGTCGCCCCGTTGCGTTCCGAGCCAGCGTAATATTCCCAGATAATCGGCCCCCACCAGTCGATCATCTGCTCCTTAAGCGCCGGCGGGCAAGGCGCGGCTGCGTGAATCGCACAGCGGTGAGACGCCAGATCATATCGCCTGCGCACGTCCTCCGGGAGCGCCAGGAGGCGAAAGAACATCGTGGGTACCCACTGGCTATGGGTGATGCGGTAGTGTTCGATCGCAGCCAACGCCTGCTCTGCCGCGAACTTCTTCATGACGACGACGGTGCCGCCGCTTTCCAATGTGCGCATGGTGAAACGAAGCGGCGCGCCATGGTACAGCGGAGCGGGGGAAAGGTAGATCGCATCCTCCGCGAAGCCGAAATTTTCGCGCACCCAATCGCCCGAGGCGTGCGCCTGGCCGACGTTCGCGAACAGCGGCTGCTTGATACCCTTCGGCTTTCCCGTCGTGCCCGAGGAATAGAAGAAATCCTTTCCAACAGGGCCGTCGGGAATCTCGATCAGCCGATCGAAACGCGCAAGCTCCGAGGCGTAGTCAAGGCAGCTTTCCAGTGAACCACCCACCGCGTGGACGGAACAATGGTTGGGATTGTCCGCCAGCAGTGCCTGGACCGCGTCGGCGAAACGCGGGGCGGCGAAAAGAATCTTGGCGCCACTGTCGCGGACGATATAGGCCGCCTCCTCGGGCCTCAAATGCGTGCTGACCGGCGTGTAATAGAGGCCAAGGCGTCGCGCGCCCCAGATCAATTCGAAATAGGTCGGGTCGTTGTCGAGCAAAATTGCGATGCCATCGCCTGCGGTCAACCCCATCCAGATCAGAAGCTGCGTAACCGCGTTGGCGCGACGGTCGAGTTCGCCAAATGTAATCGTCTCGTCGGAAAACGCGACGAGCGCGGCCGGCTTGTCAGGATGGCGTTCAGCCCATTGACGCAGAATCGGCATTTCGTCCCCGTGGTTGCCGGTAACACCGGCCCTTGCGGGAAACTATCCATTCAAGCGCCCAATCAATGAATGACCGCGGATGCCAATCGAATTGACCAAAACCGACAGCGCCTATTTCGCCCGCCGGTAGTGGCGATCGCGGAACTCGCCAGGGGCAAGGCCGGTCCACCGTCGGAACGCCCGATGGAAAGTGCTGGGTTCGGAGAAACCCAGGGAGATCCCTATCTCCTCGAGCGACAGCCGGGACTTCTGAAGGAGGTGAGTTGCAACGTCGCGCCGCAGGCCGTCCTTGATTTCCTGGAAGCCGCAGCTCTCTTCCTCGAGGAGGCGTCGCCGCAACGTCTGCGGAGAAACAGCCAGCATGCCTGCGATGTCCTCGAACGACAGGGGGCGCCTCAAGTTGCGGCGAAGGATGCCACGCACCCGCTCGGCCATGCTACTGTCGTCCCGGTAACGCACCAGCAGTGCGCCGGGCATGGAAGCGAGGAAGCGCCGCAGTCGTCCTTCGTCCGGCATGATCGGCAGATCCAGCAGCTCGGCATCGAAGCGGATTTCCGTGCGCGGCTGCTCGAACAGCATCGGCACCCGGTAGAACGGCTCGAGCTCCGAGCTGTACGGCTCCTCCGGGAATACGTAGTGAACGGTGATCAAGGGCAGTCTGCGGCCCACGAGCCAGCACATCAGCCCATAGGCGAATAACAGGATTGCGCCGTTGACCATACGCCGGCGGTTCGGCTGGGTAATGGTGTCAGCGACGTAGAGCGAAGCGTCATCGGTCCCCTCCGCGAGACGCACGACGAAATCGTCCGCGACCAGATGATAGAACTGGCAGCCGATCCGGATGGCTTCGCGCAGGTTTGCGCTGCGGATCAGCAGGCGACACATCATGCGGAAGGTCCCGGGCTTGATGGGACGGCTGCACAACAGCCAGAGTTCGTCGCGCGTTTCCCGCGTGATTACCGCGATGAGGCGGGCGAATTTGTCCTGCGGCAGCCGGGCGCCAGGTTTCTCGAAGTAGTCGGGTGCGATACCCGCCCTTGTCAGCAGGCGATCGATGTCGAAGCCCGCTTCCCTGACTCCGCTCAGGACCAGTCCGACATAACCGGAATCGATGGCTGAACGCGATGGCGCGGCTCGCGATGGTTCAAGTTCGGCAGAGGTTTCCGTCATGGACCGTCATACTAGTCCCCGGACAGGAACGTCGCCACCATTCCTTCTGGCAGGTAAAGTCAACGCAACTGATCGTTTTCGTCATTGCGAGGCCAGAACATCCTTTCATTGTCCTCCACGATCACCGAGAGGAAACCCGGATGCGTGCGTTAATGAGTTTCGAGCCGGGCGGCCCCGAGACCCTTCGGCTGGTCGACGTGCCCGCGCCGGTTCCGGGTGCGGGACAGGTTCTGCTGGAAGTCAAGGCTTGCGGCGTGAACTATCCGGACCTGCTCACCATACGGGACCTGTACCAGGTCAAGACGCCGCGTCCGTTCGCGCCGGGAGCCGAAGTGGCTGGAGTGGTTTCCGCGCTGGGATCCGGCGTGACCGACTACCGCGTCGGGCAGCGGCTCGCCGCCCGCATTGGCACTGGCGGAATGGCTGAGTTCGTCGCCGTCGAAGCCGAACGTTGCGCGCCAATTCCCGAGGGAATGTCCTTTACCGACGCCGCGGTCATGCAATTTACCTTTGAGACGGCTTACTACGCGCTTGATGGCCGCGCTCGCCTGCAAGCAGGCGAAACGGTACTCGTGCTGGGCGCAGGCGGTGGCGTCGGCATCGCCGCAGTGCAGGTCGCGCGCAATCTCGGCGCCCATGTCATCGCCGCGGCCTCGTCCGAGGAAAAGATTGCCTTCGCTTGCCAGCATGGCGCCAGCGAAGGTGTTCTGTACCCTTCCGCAGTGCCCAAAGACCGCCGGGAGATTACTGCCGGCCTGAAGAATTCGGTCGGCACCCGCGGCGCGGACGTGGTGGTCGACCCGGTAGGCGGTTGGCTGACGGAAGCCGCCATCCGCTGTCTGGCCGAGGGCGGCCGATATCTCGTGCTCGGCTTTACCGCGGGCATTCCGTCGTTGCCGCTGAACCTTCCGCTCCTGAAGAACTGCGACGTGCTCGGGATCAATTGGCGGACTTTCACCTTGCAGCAGGATCCGCGAAACGACAGCAACCGGCAAGAGCTTCAACGCTGGTACCGGGAAGGGAAGTTGTCTCCCGGCATTAGCGCCAAATTCCCGCTGCATGAGGGCGGCAGGGCCATCCAGCTCATCGCTGACCGGCGAGCCGTCGGAAAAATTGTCGTGACGATCTGAGCGGAAGCCGTTCGCGGGCACATAGAGGCGACCAGTCAGCCGGCGCGGCCATGCGCGCGCAGCAGCCGTGCCCCGTCCTCGGTGACCGCTACCCGCACGCCCTCCCCTGCCATACTTTCGCGCGTGACAAAACCGCGATCGACCGCGTCTTCCCAGATCGTCAGGCGCGGGCACGAGGTGCGCCATGTCTCGATCACCTCGGAATAGAGCCGCGGCTCCCGGGCGATCCATTCGACGAGATCGAGCACCAGCGGGTCTGTGCGGTCGGCCATCCGCCATCTCCTTCGGTCAAAAGGCCAGCGCCTTGCTTTCGAAATACGGCGCCAGCAGCAGCCAGCTGCCGTAGATGATGTAATAGCAGGCGACCGTCGTGATCAGCCGTCCCGCCCAGGTGCGGAATTGCTGATCGCTCATCGCCTCCAGGATGCGCCTTGCCAGCGTGGTGCCGAGCATCGAGGCGGCCACCGCGATAATGGCGAGCACCGGATCGAGCGTGGCGGCGGCATCGATGATGCCGCCGAAATAGACCAGCTTGATAAAATGGCTGGCGACCTGGCAGGCGGCCTTGGTCGCGACCACCTCGCGGCGGCCGAAATTGCCGCCGAGAAAGAAAGTGTCCATCAGGGGACCGGAGACGCCGGTCATCAGCATCAGCCCCATGCAGATGAAGCCGTAAAAGCTGCCCTGCGCGATGCTCTCGGGATTGGGCTTCAGGCCCTTCGGCGTCAGCCGCGCCATGAACGGCGTCACGCCGAGCAGCAGCAGCGCGATCGGCTTGTCCGGCACGTAGCGGGTGATCGACCAGGCGCCGAGCGCCAAGGCGGCCCCGATCAGGTAGATGAAGACCGGCTTCCACCTGATGTGCGCGCGCCACAGGAAGGCGCGCCAGCCGTTCGACGCCATCTGCGTGATCGCATGCAGCACCATCGCCGACGGCAGCGGCAGGATGGTCAGCAGCACGCCGATCAGGATCAGCCCGCCGGCCATGCCGAACAGCCCGGACAGGAACGCTGTCGCGACCATCAGCAAACCAAGCGCGGCCATCAGAAGCGGGGTCATGTCGAATCTCCGCCGCCAGTTCTGCCTTGCCTGTACCGGCGGCGCAAACTGAGTTAGCTTGCCCTGCCCTCAGTTTTCCTGAGGCTGAGCCATTCCGGGGTCATATGCGGCGACAGCTCTTCCTCAACGGCATCAAGGCGTTCGAGGCAGCCGCGCGCACCGGCAGTTTCGCCGGCGCCGGCGCCGAGCTCAACGTGTCGGCGGCGGCGGTCTCCAGGATGGTGCATCTTCTGGAAGACCGGCTCGGCGTCGCGCTGTTCGAGCGCAAGGCCAACCGGCTGGCGACGACGGCGGCGGGGCGCGCCTATCAGAGCGGGCTGACGCCGATCTTCGATGCGCTGGCCAGCCTCACCGCGCAGGTCAGCGCGCCGTCGGGCGTCCGGGTGCTGACCGTCGGCGTCGGTCCGACCTTTGCGATGCGATGGCTGATTCCGCGGCTGGCGGATTTTCGAAAAGAGGAACCCGATATCGAGGTGCGCATCACCACCGGAGGCGCGGCGGCGCCGTTCGGCGACGACTGGAGCTGCGGCATCAAGCTCGGCGACGGCGAGTGGCCGGGCCTGGTCGCCGAGCCGCTGTTCGCCGCCGATCTGTTGCCGGTGTGCGCGCCGCGGCTGGCGCAGCAGCTGAAGCGGCCTGGCGACCTCAAGGGGCCGAGCCTGCTGCGGGTCGCGCATTCGCCCGATGACTGGCCGTCCTGGCTGAAGGCATCCGGCGTCATCAGAGTGGCCGCGCGCGGGCCCGAGTTTCAGTTCTACGGCCAGGCCCTGCAGGCCGCCGCCGACGGGCTCGGCGTTGCCATGGGGATCCGGCCCTATATCGACGACGACCTCGCCGCCGGGCGGCTGGTGGCGCCGTTCGCGCTGACGGTGCCGAAGGGCATGCGATGGTATCTGGTCTATCGCAGCTTCCAGACCGGGCAGCGCGATTTCGCCGCGTTCCGGCGCTGGATCATGCGATCGGCGGCCGGACCGGCGATCCGGGACCGGGGCCGAAAAAAATAGCCCGGATGTGAACGGGTTCACATTCGTTGTGGCCGGCGCGTGTTTTCATCGATCCAGCAACAGCTGGGGTTGGCGATGAACTACGAAGGCTTTGCCATCGAATGTTACCAGGCCGGCAGGGGCCTGTGGCACGCCAGGCTGCGGCGGCCGGACCGCCATCCCATGGTCGTCGGCGGCGTCGCGTTTTCGGCGATCGAAATCGGCTTCGCATGGCCCGATCCGGAGTCCGCCGCGGCGGATGCCAAAAATCAGATCGACCGGCTCAAGCTCACGCGATACGCGGCCGTCGCACAGACGCCGCAACAGGCGCTGTCGGCCGCCTAGTTGACCTGGAGGGAGCGTTCCATGCGTGAATCCGAGTTCCAACCGACCCAGCCATCGGCTCCCCCCGCAGTGCTATCCTATTGCCCGCAATGCGATGCCGAACTGGCGGTACTCAGCGTCATCGCCGGACGTGCGGGGTCGGAATACTGGGCCATGCAATGCACGGAGTGCAACGGTATCCATCTGGATATCGTCAAGCCCGCGCCATTGCCGCATACGGCGTAGCAGCCATCACCTTCTAGCCCGGATGGAGCCAACGGACCGCGCGAACGCGCGGGGCCGCTGGCGCAATCCGAGAACGGAGGTAAGAGTGGCCCCGGATTGCGCCATCGGGCGGCGCTATGCGCCGACCTCCGGCTCCATCCGGGCTACAGCCCTTTCCCTTACTCAACCACCCACCTCGAATGCTCGCGCGATGGCGCGCTGGGCGTCGTCCTGGATCTGGCGCAGGTGTTTTTCGCTGCGAAAGCTCTCCGCATAGATCTTGTAGACGTCTTCGGTGCCGGACGGCCGCGCCGCGAACCATCCGCTGTCCGACGTGACCTTGATGCCGCCGAACGGCTGGCCGTTGCCGGGCGCCGCCGACAGCACCGCGCGGACCGGCTCGCCGGCCAGTTCCGCCATATCGAGCTTTTCCGCCGACAGCGCCTTCAGCAGGTTCTTCTGAACCGATGTCGCGGGCGCATCGATCCGCCCGTAGTGGGGCATGCCGAGTTCGTCGGTCAGTTTCGTGAACAACTGGCTGGGATCGGATTTCGTCCGCGCGGTCATCTCGGCGGCCAGCAGTCCCAAAATGATGCCGTCCTTGTCGGTGGTCCAGACCGAGCCGTCCCGGCGCAGGAACGAGGCGCCGGCGCTTTCCTCGCCGGCGAAGCCGAACGAGCCGTCGCAAAGGCCGTCGACGAACCATTTGAACCCGACGGGGGTTTCGACCAGCCCGCGCCCGAGTTTTTTCGCGACGCGATCGATGATCGCGCTGGAGACGATGGTCTTGCCCACCGCGCTGTCCTTGCGCCATTGCGGACGGTTTTCGAACAGATAGGCGATGGCGGCGGCGAGGTAGTGGTTCGGGTTCATCAGCCCGTTTGAGCCGGTGACGATGCCATGGCGGTCGGCGTCGGTGTCGTTGGCGAAGGCGACGTCGAACTTGTCGCGCATGCTGATCAGCCGCGCCATCGCGTAAGGCGACGAGCAGTCCATCCGGATCTTGCCGTCCCAGTCGAGCGTCATGAAGCGAAACGTCGGATCGACCGCGTCGCTGACGATGGTCGCATCGAGGCCGTAGCGCGCGATGATCGGCTGCCAGTAGCGCACGCCGGCTCCCCCTAAGGGATCGATGCCGATCTTCACGCCGGAGCCGCGGATCGCCTCCATGTCGAGCACGTTGGCGAGGTCGGCGACATAGGGCGTGACAAAATCGTGGCGGTGGACGCAGGCCGCGCGACGCGCGCGGTCATAGGGAATGCGTTTGACGCCGCGCATGTCTTCGAGAAAACCGTTGGCGGCGCGTTCGATGCCGGAGGTGATGTCGGTATCCGCCGGGCCGCCATTGGGCGGATTGTATTTGAAACCGCCGTCCTCCGGCGGATTGTGTGACGGCGTGATCACGACGCCGTCGGCAAGGCCGCTTTCGCGGCCCTTGTTGTAGGTGAGGATGGCGTGCGAGATCACCGGCGTCGGCGTGTAGCCGTCATCCGCGTCGATCATCGCCTCGACGCCGTTGGCCGCGAACACTTCCAGCGCGCTCGCCAGCGCCGGCTCGGCCAGGGCGTGGGTGTCGATGCCGACGAACATCGGCCCGTCGATGCCGGCGCGCTTGCGGTGATCGCACAGCGCCTGGCTGATCGCCAGGATATGATTCTCGTTGAAGGCGTGGTTGAGCGCGGAACCGCGATGCCCCGAGGTGCCGAACGAAACCCGCTGCGCCGGCACGGACGGATCGGGTTTGCCGGCGAAATAGGCCGTCACCAGCCGCGGGATGTTCGCCAGCATGGTTGGGTCGACGATCTTGCCGGCAAGCGGATTGATTTCAGCGGCCACCTGATCTCCTCGATGTCTTGAGCATTTGCCATTGTAGATGGTTCGCAGGCGCGAACAAGGGACCGAAAAGGCAATGTCCGGACTCAGCTTTTCGTGTCGGACTTTGCGGCGGGAAGGATTCCGGCCGGGGTCAGTGCCACGCGAAGCATGCGCGCCAGTTCCAGTTTGCGGTAGGGCTTGACCAGCAGCAGCACGCCGAAATCCAGCCTGCCATGATGGATAATGGCATTCTCGGTAAAGCCCGACGTGAACAGCACCCGCAGCGACGGACGCCGCGCCGCCGCCTCGGCGGCGAGTTGCCGGCCGTTCAGTCCTCCGGGCATGATGATATCGGTGAACAAGAGGTCGAAGGCCGCGCCGCTGTCGATGATCGCAAGGGCCTCGACGCCGTTGGCGGCCGACAGCGTCGTGTAACCAAGGCTCTGCAGCTGGGTGTTGACGTAGGCGCGCACCAGGGGGTCGTCCTCGACAACCAGAATGGTCTCGTCGCCGCGCTCGATTCCGGAGCCGGCAGGCTCGTCCGCGATCCGCTCCGGCACGGCGTCCACCTGCGGCAGATAGAGCCTGAACGTCGTGCCGTGGCCCTCCTCGCTGTAGACCTTGATGTGTCCGCCGGATTGCTTGACGAAGCCGTAGACCATGCTCAGCCCCAGCCCGGTTCCCTTGCCCACCTGCTTGGTCGAAAAGAACGGATCGAATACCTTGTCACGGATCGCTTCCGAAATCCCGGTGCCGGTGTCGCTGACCCCGATCATTACATAGTTTCCGGGCTGAACGTCGCCGATGGCGGCGGCATAATCCGCGTCGAAGGTGACGTTGCGGGTCTCAAGGGTCAGCTTGCCGCCTCCGGGCATCGCATCGCGGGCGTTGATGGCCAGATTGAGCAGCGCGGAACTGAGCTGGCCCGGATCGACCAGCGCGGTCCAGAGCGAATCCGCCAGCATCGATTCGATCTCGATCTGCGCGCCCAGTGTCGGCCTGAACAGTTTTGCCGAGTCGACGATCAGGCGGTTGACGTCGATCTCGCGCGGCCGCAGCGGCTGCTTGCGGGCGAAGGCGAGCAGATGCGAGGTCAGTTCCGCGCCGCGGTCGGCGGCCTCGCTGATCAGTTTGGCGACGGCCGCGGCTTCCGGCTTGGCGGACACCTCCTCGGCGAGAATTTCGATGGTGCCGGAGATCACGGTGAGCACATTGTTGAAGTCATGCGCGATGCCGCCGGTGAGGTGGCCAAGCGCCTCCATCTTCTGGGCCTGCCGCAGTTGCTCTTCCGCCGCGATCCGTTGCGTCAGGTCCCGCGCGAACACATTGAACACGTAGCCGCCGCGGCGGCGGAGCGCGTTCAGCGAGGCCTCGATCCTGACGGTGCTGCCTTCCTTCCGCTTGGCCCTGATTTCAAAACGCTCGCCGGCGGCGGCATCGGCGGCGTTGCGCAGCAGCCGGTCTTTCATCTCCTGGCAGTACGGTTGCAGCGCCTCCGACAGCAGCAGCGTCGGCAAATGCCGCCCCAGCGCCTCCTGCCGCGACCATCCGAAGATCGCCTCGGCCTGCGGATTCCATTCGAGAACGAGACTGGCGTCGTCGGTCTGGATGAAGGCTTCGAAGGCGTTGGCGATCACGTCCCGCGCCATCCGCTCGCTTTCGCGCAGTTCCTCGACGGTGCGGCGGCGTTCCTCGATCTCCTGGTTGAGCGCCGCCGTCTTGGCGCGCGACTCCGCCGCCATATGCGCGAACGCCTGGGTCAGCGCCTCGATCTCCTGGCCACCCCCGGTCGGCAGCGCAACCGATTCACCGCGGGCAAAACCGTCGACCGCCCGGGTCATCTGCACCAGCGGCCGCGTCAGCGAGCGGGCCACGATGGCGGCGAGCAGCAAGGCGAGGAACAGCGCCCCCAGTCCGGCCAGCAGGCTGGCGTCGCGAACCGCCGACGTGGCCGCCATCAGGTCGGCATACGGCACCGCCTGGATCACCGCAATTCGCGGACCGTCCGCCAGCCGCAGGATCGCCAGTCCGACTCCGAAACGAAGGCCGCTCCGGTCCTGCATCACGCGGGGCGTGGTATCGCCGCTCGCGAGTATTCTGGGGAAATCCGGAAACTCGTCCTGGATATGGGCGGGGCTGCCGACGATGAAGCCGAACTCGCGATCCCGGTCGGGATGCACGAGATAGCCGCCCAGATTATTGACGACATAGCTGCGGCCGCCGTCGATCGGGTTGGAGCGGATCCGGTCGAAGGCCGGCCGCATGTCGACCTTGATGACCACGATCGCGAACGGCTTGCCGTCCGGCGTGTGGATCGGCGTTGCGACCCGCAGCACCGGCACGTGCGGCGTCTCGATCTCGCCGTTGCGCTGACTGAGATTGACCGGGGAGACATAGACCTCGCCGGCGGGCAGCCGGATCGTTTCGGTAAAGGTGATTTGATCGCCCTCCCGCCGCAATTCGTCGTCCGGAACGATGCGGATGGCGCCATCGGGGCCGGAACGGTCGACCCGCACCAGTTCGCGCCCGTCATCGTCGACCCCGATGATTCGAAACGCGTAATAGTTCGGCTTGCTGGCAAGCTCCACCGCGTAGCGCTGGGCCATCCGCCGCCGCGCCTCGGCCTCCGCGGCAGCGGCGCCCGGATCGGTGCCGCGACCGAGGCGCGCCGTCATGATGTCGTTGACGGCGACGGCGGAACGAAAGCCGATCACGTCGGCGCGCGCCCCGCGAACCGAGGCGGCCAGTTCGCTGCCGAGCAGGTAGGCATGGGAGCCAAGCCGCTCCAATGCCCGGGGCAGGGCGAACGCCGCTATATTGCGGTAGGTCAGTACGCCCACCGCCGCCGTCGCCAGCACCACCAGCGCGACCATCGCTATCGTCAGCCGGGTCGACAACCTCATCGATTGCCCTCTGAACGCTATCGTCGGCCTCAATGGGTGCGTCGGTCAATGCCAAATGTTCCTGATGTCGCCGCATGACCGGCGTAGTTGCCCCTGCAGGACGATCCATCGACACGCTGAGCAACCTGGGGCGGAGGGCGCGGCCAGGCCGGTTGAACGGGACCGAATTCATCTAGCAGACGAATTTATGTCGCGCCGGCGACTCCTTTGACGAAAGCCGACGCCCGTCCCGCAATCGCGGTTGAGAGTGCGCGTTCCGAGAGGCCACAGAACAAACCGATCAGCAATGCGATGGAGCCCGATTGCCTGAAGGGTTCAGATTGCGTCTTGAGATTGCCAATTTCGAGATTAACCGCATCGTTCCAGAATAGCAGACAAGCAGCCATCGTCAGCACGATCACGAATAATATCCGCATTGGCGGATCGAGGGATCCTTCCTCCACCATAACGAGATCATCGAAGGAGAATTGAACCTGGCGAACGGAGAACGAGGCCCACGTGCCGATAGCTGCTCCGCTGGCAGCCAACAAAAAGCTTTTGTGAGCATCGCCCCATGCCGAGTCGACGGCCTTCGTATAAAAGGCAATGTAGGATAAGATAAGCAAGAGTGCAGCCGTGCCCGCCCAAGCGCCCAACCGGCGGACATACATATTCTTGATACGGCCGGCTTCCCGCACGAAGAATTCGTTACGCAATTCGGCCAGGCTCAATTTGGCCATGGCGGTAAACTCCAGTTCGAGCCCAATCCAAGCGACCCCGTGCAGCTTTTCGAGGAATTCGGTTTGAAGAAGCCGTGCCCGCCTTTTCAGTTCCTTGTTCGGACCGAAAAGACGGCCGCGCAGCCCCCGCCCCGCACGGTCGTCCATTCGGTCGCACACCGCGCCAACCACGGTTAGCGCCTTGTTGATCTGGACGTACAACTCCAGCTTATCTGGCGAAGGCATATCGTGAGGTGGCGGCAACCCACCGAGTAGTTTGATGTCGAGAATTAGGTCGCTGGTATCATCGTCGGGCGTTTTTGCCTCTGGCTTGAGTGAGACATTGAACAGCCGTCTCGTGAGCCTCTCTCGCCTAGCTTGGTAGCGTCCCCGCGTCAGCACGACTTCTTCGGCTGCCGCTTTCGCCGATTTCTTTAGGACAGTGGGATTCTCGATCAGGGATCGCAGCACGTCTGCGATATTTTTTCGGAGCGCTTCTCTGGATTTGATGACTGCCGGCGAATAGTCCCCTGTCGTATCGCCAAGCTTGTCGGCGGCAAATTCGGCCTTGGCTGCTTCAATGTTGTCGAGGAATACCTGCTCGTCGTTCCCGGGCACATAGCTCAAGACGACGACGCTGTCGAAATCGCCTTCGAATCTTGGCTTGATCGACTCTTTGGTGCCAAACTTGGGAACTGCAGAAATGTAGTCGTTCCGAATCTCGGTCAACCGCGCGGGATCACCTGCTGCATTCTGACCGCCGAGAAATTTTCCCGCTTCAGCCTCCAACGCTGTGACTGCAGCTGCACGGGTCGCCTGACGATCCAGGAACAGGCGCTCTGGATAGCGGGCGGCAACGTCAGCTGCTTCGTCCGCGGCCAGGTGATCGACAAAAGCCTTCACAGCGTCGACATAAGCCTGTTCGGCGGGATTGGCTTGATAGCCCGAATTCGGCTCAATCGAAAACTCGCCAGGAAAACGCGGTGACGCGGAATTCACCCTTAGAAAATTTGCCATGAAAACCACCCATCAAAAAGCGATAGACCAAGGCACGCCATAAATGATGGCAATTCATGGCATCTAACTACAACCTCCGAACAAAATGCAATCTATAAGTGCGTCGGGAGTCCCCCCTTCCATCACCGCGCGACTCTGCCCATATTCCCCGTATGGCGAAGAACCCCGACACTCCAAAAAAGCCCTCGAAAACCCCGAAATCCAAGGCGCATCGGCCGGATGTGCAGCCGATCGGACCTGCGCTGGCGGAACTGCTCAACCCCGCGATCAACCGCGGCGATGCCGGCATGGGTTCGGGCACCGGCTTGCGGCCGCCGCCGGATAATTCATGGGATCGCCGCGCCGGCGGCGAAGCCGCGCTGCATCGCGCGCGGGCGTCGACGCGTGGCACGAGCGACAATGTGGCGAAGAAGGATGCGGCTTCTTCTCCCCTCCCCCCGCGAAGCGGCGGGGAGGGGTCGGGGGTGGGGGGTGCCGC
>JAZJYY010000093.1:0-39273 GCA_040390145.1 Pseudomonadota bacterium | reverse complement strand
CCCCCCCGCCGCGGCATCTACCGATGCAGCGGCTCCAGCCGATAGACCCCCCACCCCCGACCTCGAGAGCGAGCTTCGCTCGCCTCGGACCCCGCCGCGCGCAAAAGCGCGTGGAGGGAGGGGAGAAGAGGGATTCGCCGAATCCCCGCAGCGCGAATTCGCGCCGGCCAATTACGGCACCGCCGCCACCATTCCCACCCTCGATCCGGAACTGGCCAAACAACTCGGCTTCACCACCGAGGAAGAAGACATGGCCGCACTGGCGCGGCCGCCGCGCAACAAGATGGAGGCGCTCGGCGTCGCCGCCACCGCGGACGCGCTGGAAAGCCTGATCCGCGACGGCCGGCCCGAGTTCAGGGGCGAGGACGGCCAGACAAAAATCTGGACGCCGCATCGCCCGCCGCGCCCGGAAAAATCCGAAGGCGGCGTGCCCTTCGTGATCAAGTCCGAATACGAGCCGAAGGGCGACCAGCCCACCGCGATCAAGGAACTGGTCGAGGGCATCGCGCGCCAGGACCGCACCCAGGTACTGCTCGGCGTTACCGGCTCCGGCAAGACCTATACGATGGCCAAGGTGATCGAGGCGACGCAGCGCCCCGCCATTATTCTGGCGCCGAACAAGACGCTGGCGGCGCAGCTCTATGGCGAGTTCAAGAGCTTCTTCCCCGACAACGCCGTCGAGTATTTCGTCTCCTACTACGACTACTACCAGCCCGAGGCCTATGTGCCGCGGACCGACACCTATATCGAGAAGGACTCCTCCATCAACGAGCAGATCGACCGCATGCGCCACTCGGCGACGCGGGCGCTGCTGGAGCGCGACGACGTCATCATCGTCGCCTCGGTATCGTGCATCTACGGTATCGGCTCGGTCGAGACCTACACCGCGATGACCTTTGCGCTGAAGAAGGGCGAGCGCATCGACCAGCGGCAGCTGATCGCCGACCTGGTGGCGCTCCAATACAAGCGCACCCAGGCCGATTTCACCCGCGGCACCTTTCGCGTGCGCGGCGACGTCATCGACATTTTTCCGGCCCACTACGAAGACCGCGCCTGGCGCGTCAATCTGTTCGGCGACACCGTGGAAAATATCGAGGAGTTCGATCCACTCACCGGCCACCGCCAGGACGATCTCGAATTCATCAAGATCTACGCCAACTCGCATTACGTGACGCCGCGGCCGACGCTGGTGCAGGCGATCAAGTCGATCAAGTCGGAACTGAAATGGCGGCTGGACCAGCTGCACGACCAGGGCCGCCTGCTGGAAGCGCAGCGGCTGGAGCAGCGCACCACTTTCGACCTCGAGATGATGGAAGCCACCGGCTCCTGCGCCGGCATCGAGAACTATTCGCGCTACCTGACCGGGCGCCGCCCCGGTGAGCCGCCGCCGACGCTGTTCGAATATGTCCCCGACAACGCGCTCGTGTTCGCCGACGAAAGCCACGTCACCGTGCCGCAGATCGGCGGCATGTTCAAAGGCGACTTCCGGCGCAAGGCGACGCTGGCGGAATACGGTTTCCGGCTGCCCTCCTGCATGGACAACCGGCCGCTGCGTTTTGAAGAATGGGACATGATGCGCCCGCAATCGGTCGCGGTGTCGGCCACGCCGAGCGCGTGGGAATTGAACGAAAGCGGCGGCGTGTTCGTCGAGCAGGTGATCCGCCCCACCGGCCTGATCGATCCGCCGGTCGACATCCGCCCGGCCCGCACCCAGGTCGACGATCTCGTCGGCGAGGTCCGCGCCACCGCCAATGCCGGCTATCGCAGCCTGATCACCGTGCTGACAAAGCGGATGGCGGAGGACCTCACCGAATATCTGCACGAGCAGGGCATCCGCGTGCGCTACATGCACAGCGACATCGACACCATCGAGCGCATCGAGATCATCAGGGATCTCCGGCTCGGCGCGTTCGACGCGCTGGTCGGCATCAACCTGCTGCGCGAAGGCCTCGACATTCCCGAATGCGCGCTGGTCGCGATCCTCGACGCCGACAAGGAAGGTTTTTTGCGCAGCGAGACCTCGCTGGTGCAGACCATCGGCCGCGCCGCGCGCAACGTCGACGGCCGCGTCATCCTCTATGCCGACCAGGTCACGGGATCGATGGAGCGCGCCATCGCCGAAACCGACCGCCGCCGCGAGAAGCAGGTCGAATACAACACGGCGCACGGCATCACGCCGGAAAGCATCAAGAAATCCATCGGCGACATCATGAACAGCGTCTACGAGCGCGACCATGTGCTGGTGGAAATCGGCGACGGCGGCATGGCCGACGACGTCATCAGCATCGGCCACAATTTCGAAGCCGTGCTCGGCGATCTCGAAACCCGCATGCGCGAAGCCGCCGCCGACCTCAATTTCGAGGAAGCCGCCCGCCTCCGCGACGAAGTCAAGCGCCTGCGCGCCACCGAACTCGCGGTGGTCGACGACCCCACCATCAAGCAGCGCGGCGTCGCCGCGAAGGCCGGCGCCTATGCCGGCACGAAGAAATACGGCGAGTCCGCCAACCTGCCGAAGGGCTCATCGAAACGCGGCGGCAACAACACGCCGCGGGCGGCCTCGTCCTCTTCTCCGGGCACGGGATCGAAGGTCCACAAGCCGCATCTCGACGAAATGCACACCGCGGAATCCCTGCCCTATCGCCCCGATGGCAAGCGCCCGCGCAAGCCGTCGTTCGGCGACGCGAAAGCAGGCAGCGGCAGCAAGATCTTCCAGCCGACCGACTCCCGGCAATCCGGGCCGGAATTCGGGCCAACGCCGCGCTCCAGCGGCGGCGCACCGGGGCATCGGGGTGGGTGGAAGAAGCGGTAGCACCCTGGTTTCATCCCAAGCTCACCACCGCGACCGCCAGCACCGACAGCATCATCACGATCATGACGAGCTGCTGCTGCGTCTTGGTCTGCGCGCTCCAGGCCGCGACCTTCTGCTTCAGCGACAGCGACGCGCCGAAGAACAGCGGCTCGTAGCTGGCATGAAACAGTTTTGGGTATTTCGGGCCGAGCCAGGCCGAGACCGCGCCCGACAGGATCGACGTCGCCAGCACGAAGAAGACCGTGCCGCCGGGTGTGCTGATGATCGGGTTCGAGCCGAACAATTTGACCAGCATCACGGCCGCCGAAAAAGTCGGAAACCCCTGCAGCGCGGCCGAGAGGGCGATGCCTTCGAGACGGTTGAACCTGCCGGATTTCGCAATCTCCGTCGCATTCATGGTCGCACTCCCGCGTTCGATTGATCGTCGGCGGGAGGTTAGTCGGCGCGGCGTGCGGTCGACGTGATCCGGATCACAAAGAAGGCTGCCATTGCATGGCGTGGGCATCGTTCCCGCGCACGGCGTTATCGTGTTGACGCAAGTCCCACAGCCGCAGCCGTCATTGCGAATAAATTACCGGTGTCGTCACCCGCGAAAGCGGGTGATCCAGTATTCCACAGACGCATGCGATGGAGCCGAGACGCCGCGGCGTACTGGGTCCTCCGCTTTCGCGGAGGATGACGAGCGGTGATGTGGCGGCCACCTGTGACCACCCTTAGTCCGTAGCCCGGATGGAGCGCTTGCGTAATCCGGGGCCACCGCCGCGGCCCTTCCCGGATTGCGCCAGCGCTCGGCGCTCGCGCGGCCGCCGGCTCGATCCGGGCTACGAAACGGCGCTCGTTCTCCCACTTGCATACAAACGCCCGCGCCTTTGCTACGCTGGCGCCGCGCCCACGTCTTTCAACCGGGCGCCAAGGGAGACACGTCATGGCCAAGGGTCAGATGCGCAGCAACAAGGAAAAGAAGAAGCCGAAGGCCGACAAGAATCTCAAGAAGGGCGGCGCCGCGCCGGTCAATCCGTTCGCGGCCGGCAAGACCCCCGCCGGGCAGAGCCCGAACAAGAAGAGCTAGGTTCCGGTTGCAGCCCGCTCCGCCGGCCTCGCCGCGGAGCGAATCGGTGTGCCGGCATGACGGCGTGGGCGCGTTCGGCGCTGCGCCGCCAGCCGTCCGGCGCCGCCCGGGTTTTGCGTGGCGGTTCCCATACTCGCATTTGGCGAAAATCTCCAAAAATACAACCAAAATACACCTTGGGGTTGTGAACCCTTTTCGGTATGCCGGCGTCCAATGCTCGGAATCTTTTGCCGATTGATCGCTGAGAAATTCGGTCCACAATGGACCGGAAAATGCCAGTCGGGCGCAACACCGACGGAGAACAAACATTGGTCGCACCACTCAATCGGCAGCGCGTGCTGAATTTTCTCGAGGCATTCTACTCCCGCGATATCGAGGGCGCGCTGGCCTGCTGCAGTGACGACGTCGACTTCATCGCCAATGCCCCCATCGACATCATGCCGCATATGGGCCATCGGCGCGGCAAAGCCGAGGTGCGGGAGATGTGGCGGATCATCTATTCCCGCTATTCCAACATGCGCTACCAGGTGGCGACCACCGTCACCGAAGGCGACAAGGTCGCGGTGAATGTTCGCGCGTTCTTTCGCAAGCGGGACAACGACCGCACCATCCAGTTCGATATGGCGGTCTTCTACACCCTGCGCGGCGGCCGAATCGCGGAGATCCGCGAAATCATCGACACCTTCGATCTGGTCCAGCAGGTGCTGGAGCGCGACGTCGCCGCGGATCTGGCGGGTAGCAAACCCGCGATCCCTTAATCGCCGCACTGTAAGTCGGATACCGAACATTGCAGGAGCGCGGCGCAATGCCCGGCCTCGCACGGTTCGCGTTGAACCTTCCCGTACCATGCAGCGACCCATCACGAGGTTTTGCGGCCACCGACACAAAGAAACCACATCGATGAAAATTGCGTTGTTTGTCCTGCTCGGTCTGTTGTTGGGCGCGCTGGGCGGCGCAGCACTTGGCATCGGCGCCGGGCTCGCCTGCCTCGAACTGTTCAAAACATCTGGTTTTGAAGGGCATAACGGCACGCTGGTGTTCTTCACCTTCATGCCATTGGGAGCCGCGATCGGCGGGCTCGGCGGCGGGTTGCTGTTCGGCGTGATCGCGATTCGCGACGCCGAAATCGCCATCGAGCGGGAACCGGCGCGGCGTCGCGACAGGTAAACAGACGGAATCTGCCGCATTTGTGCAATGCAATATTGCCCGTTGAAATTTACCAAAAACCGCTTATTTGAACTTTCAACAACGAAGCCGAGCAACCACGCCGAGCATCGCTATTGCGCGAGCCGGCGGCTTTGCCAATTCAGATCAGGAACTCCCCAAAATGACAGAGCACAGTCTCTGGCGTTTTTCGCGCGCGTTGCATCGCGCGATCAATGAACGCCGGTTCGAAGACATCGAAGCCTTGATCGACGACGATGTCGACTGGGCGGTGTATGGCCCGATCGACATGTTTCCATTCTTCGGCGCGCGCCGTGGCAAAGCCGCCGTGATCGAGGTCATCAGGCAGATCGCGCACAATGTCCGGGTCCACCGCTTCGATCGCGAGAACATCATGCTGGGCGCGGAGTCGGCGGCCTCGATGCTGCGCTATTCATTGACCGCTCTGGATTCGAACAAGCCGATCAGCTTGCGGATCGCGCATTTCGCGCAGTTCAAGGCCGGCCGGCTGTTCAACATCCGGGTTCTCGTCGATACCTTCGATCTGGTGGAGCAGGCGCTGGGGCGTCCTATCCATCTTCCGAAGATGGCATCTTTCGCCTGATTCCGTCCGCGACCGGTGGGTTGGCAAAGCGCTGGCGTGCCCAAGCCTTCAAGCACGCACGAAGGGTGGGCACGGCGCGAAGCGCGCGCCGGTGCCCACCCGACGACTTTGCCTTACGAAGGCGTGAAAAACCCGCCACAATTTTGCACCGATGTGTCAGCATCAATGCGTCGGCAGGCGGGCGGGTTATGATTTCGACATCACGATACGGGCTGGCGATGCTGCTGTTGGTGGCGGCGAGCCTTGGCATGACCAGCATCGGCATGGCGCAGGCTCAGGCGCTGCCGCCGGACCGCGAGCCGGGCGTTGCGGCGGAAACCAGCGACGATGAAGACACTGAAGATGCCGAGGAAACCACAGACGCCGCCGTGATGGAGGGCGAGCCGGACTGGAGCCAGCTCAACACCGATACCGCCACGCTGCTGTTCGGTCCGGCCAGAAAAACGCGCCAGCCGCAAGCCGCCGATAGCTCCGACACGTCGTGGAAATCCACCAGCAAGGCCAACGGCACGTCGGACGTCTCGGTTAAGCAGTCGCTGTCGCCGTTCTGGGATACAAGGATCGGCGCCGACCTGACCGTGGTCGGCCCGCCCCAGACCCTGACCAGCGCCGACCTGCTGCGGCAAAAAATTTCAGGTGACGGCCAGCCCGCGCAGTCCTCCGGCAGTGCATGGGCGGCGATATCCGCCCCCGGCGTCGGCTCGATCTGGGACAAGACCGCGGTCGAAGCCCGGGTCGATCCCGCGCAGGACCAAAGCAAGCTCGGCACCTCCTTGAGCAAGTCGCTGCCGCTGGGCGAGCAGACGTCGCTGACCCTGCAGAACGGCTACAACGTCATCCAGCAGGGCATCGTGCCGGTGCCCGGCATCGCCGCGCATCCGTCGCGCCGATACCAGACCGAGCAATCGGCGAAGCTGAGCATTGCCGACACCGGCACCAGCTTCATCGCCGGCCAGTCGCTGTCTTCCACCGAGGACAAATGGCTGCGCAAGATCGGCGCCGAGCAGAAATTGTTCGGCGGCGTCACCGTCAACGGCTCGATCGGCGAAACCGCGCTCGGCGTCTCGAACAAGAGCCTGAGCGCGGGCTTCAAGACCAGCTGGTAACGGCCGCGGGCCGCGCGCGCCGTGGGCCAAGCCTTTGTAAATCCCGCGAAAGATCGAGCATTGCCGCATATTGGCCGCGATGCGGTCAAAATCAGCAGCCCTGATGGCGCTGTTGAATTTTCGTCGTGCGGGGGACAACCGCGCTCGTACAAACGCAGGGGAAAGCCGATGAATGCGACCATTCGATCCGATAAAGTTGAATCAACCGAAGCGGATCCCAACCTCGCCGCCGTCTCCGAAGTCGAGGCCGGCATCCGCGACTTCGTCCGCAACGACGTCGCCTATCTGCGCCGTCCGCCGACGCTGACGCCGGATGGCCCGCTCGAGCCGAGCACCGAAGCCACCGTCAACAACGTCAACTCGCTGATCCAGCGCGTCGCCGGAACCTCGCTTGCGGAAATCGAAAACCTGATCGGCGAACTCGAAAGCCTGCGCGATTTGCTGCATGCCGAGGGTCAGCGCGTCCAGCGCGAGATTTCCGGCTATGCCCAGCTCAGCCAAGCCGCGATGAAGTCCACGCGCATGATCGCCGACAATGTCACGCAGTGGAAGCGCGCCGCCGACGGCCTTCGCAACAGCTGATCGCCGATATCGAGCCCTTTTGCCGCCGCCTCCCGGCCCGGGAGCGCGGCGGTTTCATTTTCACCACGATTCATTCTGACAAAATCGCGTGAACTTGCCGCCTCCGGGCTGCGACCAAGGGCAGGCGCACTATCCGGCGGGGACAAATCTTCATGAAAACCATACGGCCCGACAACACCGATCCGATTCCGCTGCGGGTTTCGCAGCACCGGATGGGCACTCTCATGCTGCGGTTTATCGGGCTGTTGTTTCTGGCGGTGGTGGTGATGGCGCTGGCTTGGCGTTGATCACGCCGTTTGCGTCTGACGCGTTTTCTTCACGCGAACCGGTACCCACTTCGCCTGAAAACGCTATCCGGTGATTCGACAGCCACGGTTGGAGGAGCGCGACTTACTCGCTGACGATCGTCGGGCCGTCGAACGAAAAGGCGCCGTCGGCATGGCCCTTCACCACCATCCCGGTGGCCAGCATCACCGCGAGCGTGACGGTTGCGAAGATAAAGCCGACAAATTTCAAGCCGCTGCGGTCTGCCATGGTCGTCCCCAGAATTTTCGTCCCTGAATCGATCATGACAGGCACAAGGTTCAAAATGCGTTAGCGAATAATTGGTTCCCGGCGGGCGTCACGACAGGTTGGTCGAGAGCGTTAACCGGTAACCATATCGAATTGTTAACGCGCGCTCCGCCGCGGCACGAAGGCCGTCGCCAGCAGCGAATAGGCCAGTTCGCCGCGCTGGTTGGTGCCGGTCTGGCGCGCCTGCACGATGCCCCATTGCGGCCGCTTCTCCGAGGTCCGCAGCGATTCGATCTCGCTGGCGAAGCGGATGGTGTCGCCCGCCAGCACCGGCTTGATCCAGCGCAGTTCGCGAAACCCCGGCGACGGCCCCCAGACCGCGACCGGCTCGCCGCGCGCGGCGGCTTCCCGCGCCTGTGCCTGGCCGTCGGCCACCAGCAGCTTCATGCAGACCGAGCCGACATGCCAGCCCGACGCCGCCAGGCCGCCGAACAGCGACTGGCGGCCCGCTTCCTCGTCGAGATGAAACGCCTGCGGATCGAATTGCGCCGCGAATCGCTTGATGTCCTCGGCGGTGAAGGTGAACGATCCCACCTCACGCCGCAGCCCGATCGCCATGTCCTCGAAGAAACGCATCAGCCGGCCTGCCCCGAAATAGCTTCGGCGCGACGCCGCACGATGATCGGCGAGACCATCTCGCACAATTGCTGCCCGGCCGCGTTGCGCACCACGCCGCGGAACGTCACGATGCCGGTATCGGGGCGGCTGTTCGACACCCTGGCCTCCGCGACATCGATCTCGAGCGTGATGTCGTCGCCCGGACGCAGCGGCGCCAGCCAGCGCAGCTCGTTGACGCCGGGCGAGCCCAGCGAGGCGGTGCGGCCGATAAAACCGTCGAACATCATCCGCATCATGATCGAGCACAGGTGCCAGCCCGACGCCGACAGGCCGCCCAGCATCGAGCGCGAGGCGGCCTCTTCGTCGAGATGCATCGGCTGCGGATCGTACTCCGCGGCAAAGGCCAATACCTCTTCGCGCGTGACCTTGCGCGGGCCGAACGTCCCGAATCGGCCGGGCGGAAAATCTTCGAAGCTCAGTGTCATGCAAGGGACTGAATGGGGGATTGAATCGGGATTGGTGCGGATGAGGCCTGATTGTGGCCGTTATTTGCGGCAATCTCAACCCGCACGCCCGCATGGCTCGTATCAGGCGGGCGACCGGCACCGACAGGTGCGGTGCCCGATCTTGCCCGGAACACCTTTCGGAGCTAGCCCTGTGCAGGCAGGTTTGAACTCAACTCATACGCGACTCGCCGGGAGAACCACCGATGTTTGAATTTCGGGATCTGTTTCAGTGGGACCGCTTCATCACGCCCACCATCATCAAGACGTTCTACTGGCTGGTGATCGCGCTGATCGCGCTGATGGGCATATCGGGCATTTTCACCGGACTGTCGGCGATGGCGATCAGCCCGTTTGGTGGCTTCATCGTGCTGCTGTCCTCGATCGCCAGCGTCATCGTCGGCGTGATCTTCTCGCGGATCGCCGCCGAATTCATCCTGATCGTGTTCCGCATCAACGAGCACCTCGGCGCCATCCGCGACCAGGGCCAGGGGCATCATTGAAGCGAGCGACGACCACACTCCGCTCCCTCATGGTGAGGAGCGCGTCGGGCAGCGCTTCGCGTTGCGCGGCGCGCGTCTCGAACCATCTGGCACTTGACCTGCTGCCATCCTTCGAGACGCCGCGCGAAGCGCGCGCGGCTCCTCAGGATGAGGACAGCGGGTGGTGCGATATCGCTACGTATTGAACCGGAAATGCATCACGTCGCCGTCGGCGACGACGTATTCCTTGCCTTCCAGCCGCAGCTTGCCGGAGTCGCGGGCGCCGCTCTCGCCGCCGAGCGTGACGTAGTCGTCATAGGCGATGGTTTCGGCGCGGATAAAACCCTTTTCGAAATCGGTATGGATGACGCCCGCCGCCGCCGGCGCCTTGGTGCCGCGATGGATGGTCCAGGCGCGGGCTTCCTTCGGCCCCACGGTGAAATAGGTGATGAGGTCGAGCAGCTCGTAGCCGGCGCGGATCAGGCGGTCGAGACCGGCCTCCTCGAGACCGAGCGTCTCGAGGAACTCGGCGCGCTCCGCGCGCGACAGCGTCGCGATCTCGGATTCTATTTTTGCGGAGATGGCGACGGCGACCGCGCCCTCCTTCTTCGCGTGCTCCATCACCGCTTTGGAGAAATCATTGCCGGTGGCGGCAGCGCCTTCCTCGACGTTGCAGACATAGAGCACGGGCTTTGAGGTCAGCAATCCCAGCATGCCGAAGGCGCGCTCTTCCTCGGGCTTGCGGGTCAGAAACCGCGCCGGCTTGCCTTCGCGCAGCAGCACCAGCGCGCGGTTGACGAGGTCGAGCGTTTCCTTGGCGTCCTTGTCGTTGCCTTTGGCCTTCTTGGTGAGGTTGTCGACGCGCTTCTCGAGGCTGTCGAGATCGGCCAGCATCAGCTCGGTCTCGATGGTCTCGATGTCGGCGAGCGGCGCGATCTTGCCCTCGACATGGGTGATGTCGGAATCCTCAAAGCAGCGCACCACATGCGCGATCGCATCGACCTCGCGGATGGTGGCGAGGAACTGGTTGCCGAGGCCCTCGCCCTGCGAGGCGCCGCGCACCAGGCCCGCGATATCGACGAAGGTCAGGCGCGTGGGAATGATCTGCGCGGATCCGGCGATCTCAGCCAGTCTGTCGAGCCTGACATCGGGCACCGCGACCTCGCCGACATTCGGCTCGATGGTGCAGAACGGATAGTTCGCCGCCTGCGCCGCCGCCGTCTCCGTCAGCGCGTTGAACAGGGTCGACTTGCCGACATTGGGCAACCCGACGATACCGCATTTGAATCCCATAATGTGTCTCGATCCTTCGCGCCATCGCAGCGCGATTTTTCAGGTCGTCATACGCGGGCCAAAGGTGCGAAGCACCGTCTTCCCAGTTTAGTCGCCCGCGTATCCATCTTCTCAAAAGGATGGATCGCCGGGTCAAGCCCGGCGATGACGAGCGGTTATTTTTTCGCGCCGTCGCCGTCCTTGTCTTCGAAAAATCCTTTGGCCTGCAGCGCCAGGTGCACCCTGTTCTGGAACGTCGAGTCCTTTTCGGTGGCGAGCAGCCCGGCGTTCTCGGCCATCGCCTCGCAGAGCGCCTCGACCCAAGGACGGTCGCTCTTGGCAAAATCCGACAGCACGTGGCCGTGCACCAGCTCCTTGACGCCGGGGTGGCCGATCCCGATTCGCACCCGGCGATATTCGTTGCCGATATGCGCCGAGATCGAGCGCAGGCCGTTATGGCCGGCAATGCCGCCGCCGACTTTGACGCGCACCTTGCCGTCGGGCAGTTCGAGTTCGTCCTGAAACACGGTGATCTCGCCCGGCGCCAGCTTGAAGAAGTTGGCGGCTTCCTGCACCGCGCGGCCGGACTCGTTCATGAAGGTCATGGGCTTCAGCAGCACCACCCGTTCGCGATCGAGCGTGCCTTCCGCGGTCTCGCCCTGAAAGCGGCGGCGCCATGGTGCGAAACCATGACGCCGCGCAATCGTATCGACGGCCATGAAACCGACATTGTGCCGGTTATGCGCGTATTTCGCGCCGGGATTGCCGAGGCCAACGAACAGTCGCATGACGCGGCATCCCGCGTCCGCTTACTTCTTCTTGTCGCCGGCGGGCTTCGCCGCCGGAGCCTTGGCGCCGGCCGCGGGCGCCTTCGCGCCGGCCGCGGGAGCCGCACCGGCCGCCGGAGCCGCAGCTGCGCCAGCCGCGGGAGCTGCACCCGGAGCCGCCGCACCACCAGCCGCTGCCGCAGCAGCCGCCTTGATTTCCTCGGCGTAGCCGGACGGCGGCACGATGGTCACCAGCGTGATGTCCTCGCGCGTCAGCGACTTCGTGCCGGCGGGCAGCTTGACGTCGGACAGATGCAGCGAGTGGCTGATTTCCAGCGTGCTGACATCGGCTTCGATGAACTGCGGAATGTTGTCGACCGAACATTCCAGCTCGATCGAGTGGGTGACGACGTTGACGGTGCCGCCGCGCTTCACGCCCGGCGCCGATTCGGCGTTCTGGATGTGCAGGGGAACGCTGACACGGATGGTGGCGCCTTCGCCGAGCCGCATGAAATCGACATGCAGCGGAAAATCCCGGACGGGATCGAGATGGAAGTCGCGCGGGATCACGCGGTGCTTCTTGCCGTCGAGATCGATGTCGTAAATCGTGGTGAGGAACCGGCCGGCCTGGATGCGCAGGCGCAGTTCGATGTCGTCGACCGAGATCGGCTGGGGGGGCTGGTTGTTGCCATAGATCACTCCGGGAACTCTCCCGGCGCGACGTACTGCCCGTGCGGCCCCCTTGCCGCCTGTCGGACGAGTGGTCGCCTTCAATTCCTTGACGGTCGCCATCTGGTTTAAGTCCTTGTTTTCAAAAAGTTAAAGGCCGCATCGCGGCCCCGTTTTTCCGCCGCAGCAAGCCTCCAGGGGTGCGGGGGCTGCGGACGTGGCGGGGTTCTAGCCCCAAAGGGGCGAAATGACAAGGAAATGCGGGGTGATTTTGGGGGATTTGAGGGCGGTAGACCCCACTCGTCATGGCCGGGCCTGACCCGGCCATCAATCTCGTTCGCCACGAATCTCTTCGAAAGCACAGGCCTCACAGCAGCGGGCGGAAACACGTTGACTAGATGTTCTCTTTTTGTTCTTCTGAGACTCCACACGGGAGACCACCATGGACAATCGCATCAACGAACTCCGAAAACTGATCAGGGCGTTACGTGTCAGCATGCTGGAGGCTGAGGCGATCATGCGTGAGCAGGTCAATCAGGATCTGGACTGCTCCTTCGTGGCGGGCGAAATCCTGAAAATGCGAACGGTCATGAGCGTTCTGGGCCGGGAGCGTGAAAGTCTCGGCGACCGCGAGCCCATCCTGGTGAAAAGCTTTTTCATTCCCCGCCGCCGCCCGGCTGCGCCACGGCCGCGCGCGGATCGTCCGGCAAAGCGTCACCCGGTTCCCGCGCTGCAGCGCGTGCAATGAGCTGGAAATTCTGAGGCTAGGGCGCAATTGCTCGAGTCGATTGGGCCGTGCGTGGCGCGATGGGTGGAGTGAGCGATACCCATCAACCTTATTTGTTTGGAGATGATGGGTTTCGCAAGAGCTCTACCCATCCTGCGCGTCTAACGAAGGTGATCAGCAGACCCTCACCTCTCCTCATCCGGATACACCATAATGCGGCGTGATCTCGCGCATCGCCGTCAGCTTGATCATGGAAGTCGCGAAAACAATAACGCCGCCATCCAGCGGACAGCGGCGCTACCGATAACCGAACGATCGATGCGATTACTTCTTCTTCTTCGCCATACCGGATTCCATCTGGCTTTTCTTGTACAGAGCCATATCGGCGGCACTGGCCTGGATCATCGGAGCAGGGCCGGCCATGGCCGCGGGGGCGGCGGCAGCTGCTTTCTGCTTCTTTGCCGCGAGGGCGGCAGTGGTAGAGACGGCGAAGATGGCAAGGCTGACAACAATGATTTTCTTCATGTTCACTCCCTTTAAAAAAGACGCCCGATAATCAACCACAGACCCCGGATAAGGGTCAAGAACGGCCTCGGCGGTCGCTTCCGGATTCCGGGTTCGATGCTGCGCATCGCCCCGGCATGACGGCCTCCGCCGACGAAGGCTCACCTCTCCTCGTCCGGATGCACCCATTGATACGGCGTGATCTCGCGCGTCGCCGTCAGCTTGATCATGTGCACCGGCGGCGCGGTGCGGCCCTTGCGGCAGGCTCGCGCGAGTCCTGCAGCGGTTGCACTCCACCTCCAGCCAGCTGAGGCATTGCGCGATGGTCGGCGCCGGCTGCCGCGGGCCACCATAGCCTTCCATCGTCACCTCAGGTTGTACAATCCGTCGGTTCCTTATATGATTTAAGCTGGATATTAGCGGATGCCCTATGCTGCAATTCACCCGGACCCAAACAGCGGCAATCCTCATCGCAGTGTTCATTGTCTGCGGGCTTTCCATCCCCAATTTCGTTTCTAACGAGACCATTGCGGGCTGGCCAAAATGGACTCAGCGGCGCATTGCGCTGGCGCCTGAATTGCAAGGCGGTACGTCTATGCTGCTTGAGGTCGATCGATCCTACGTGCGTGAGCACGTTCTCACGGAAATGTTGCACGAGACGCGCAAAATATTGCGTGATGCTCGCATTAACATGGCGAGCCCCTTGGTTATCCGCAGCGGCAGCATCGAGGTGCGACCGCACGCAGGTGAGTTTGGAGCCGCGCTTGCCAGACTTGACGAGCTATCCAGGGCGTTCAATGGCGTCCGCGCAGCCGACGTGACGGATGCAGGAGGTGGGCTCATTCGCGTGATTCCAACCGAAGCGAGCATCCGGGAATACGAACGCCCGACCACCAAAGGGCGGGTCGAAGATATCCGTGCCCGGCTCTTTGATTTTCCAGCGAATGTCGAGCGCGAAGGACCTTGGCGCGTCAGGGTGCAGGTACCAGGGCCGGGACCGGCAGAACTCAACTGGCCGATTCGGTGAA
The DNA here is from genome assembly GCA_040390145.1 of Pseudomonadota bacterium. Taxonomy (GTDB): domain Bacteria; phylum Pseudomonadota; class Alphaproteobacteria; order Rhizobiales; family Xanthobacteraceae; genus Bradyrhizobium. The sequence goes on along the minus strand of JAZJYY010000093.1, from coordinate 24,856 downwards.
CCGGCCAAGGCGGATGCCGACAGCGCGCCATGCCAGCTCACCTCTCCTCGTCCGGATGCACCCATTGATACGGCGTGATCTCGCGCGTCGCCGTCAGCTTGATCATGTGCACCGGCGGCGCAGTGCGGCCCTTGCGGCAGGAGCGGCACTTCAAGGACGCCTCCAGTTTCCATAGCGGCGTGTCGCGCGGGCGGCGGATGGCGGATAGCGGCAGGCTCGCGCGGGTCCTGCAGCGGTTGCACTCCACCTCCAGCCAGCCGAGGCCGCCGTTGAGGCATTGCGCGATGGTCGGCGCCGGCTGCGCCGGGCCGCCATAGCCTTCCATCCGCACCGACCAGGCGTGCGCCTCGGCGCGGTCGGCCTCGCGCATCGCCTTGATCGCCGCTTCCCGCATATGGCCGGCATGCTGCCTGGCGCCCCGGATGCGGCTGCCCCAGATGACTTCGCGCGACTTGGTGCTCATGGTCCTGACATTACAGCGGCCTTTGCGGCGGCAGGCAAATGCCACCAGCGCTTGAAGATGGAACGGACCGATGGCGCTATCCTTCGGTCAAGGCCTTTCCGGAACGAATCCGGCGGGCCGTGGTTTGAGTCCGCGATTGCGTCGTGGCGTTGCGTTTGGTGGAGTTGGTAGTGTCCTGGGATCAGCGTTTTGCCGAGCCGATCATCATACCCGCGGGAAAGGCCCTCGCCACGCTGCGCGATGCCGGCACCTACATTTCAAAATTGCCGAAGGCCGAGCACGAAGCCACGGAATGGCAGACCGCCATGCAATGCCTGCTGCAGGCGGCCGATCGCAGCGGGCCGATCGAGTTCGCCCGCATGGGGGTGCTGCAGGCGTTGAACCGCCACGTCGAGCGCGTGTTCGACACCTCCCGCAAGGAGCATCACTGGGGCCGCCGCAAGCTCGCGCGCGAGCAGTGACGGGGCGCCGACGGGAAGCCCAGGCGCGGCGTAACGCCAAGGAACAAGAAATCCCTGCGCGCATTGTTGCGGAAACCGGAGGCGAAGATGGCAGTCAACAAGCCCAAAGGCGACAATGCCCGCAAGGGCGCCGTGAAGAAGCGCACGCAGCTGAAGACCGAGCTCGGCGGCGCGACGGCCTGGACCAAGCGCAGCAAGACCTCCGGCGAGTTCATGGCGGTCAAGAAGCCGGCCAAAAAGGCCAAGGCCGCTAAAAAGACCGCCAAGAAGGCTGCCAAAAAATTCAAAGGCGTTCGTCGGGAGACATGATGGGCAAGTTCTTTCTCGCCCTCATCGTGCTCAGCATCGCCGTCCTCATCGGATTATCGGCATGGGTGATTTTTCTGTGACGCAAGGGCCCATCCTATGCGCACCTCCTGCGCACGCCTTCCGTCAACGGGCGCGCGCCGCATCGCTACGATCCGCGGCGGGCGGAGTTTCAGTGACACGATGAAAAATATTGCCGGAACGTTATTTCTCCGGATGACGTTGTCACACATCGAACAACCCAAATGGAGACAGTCATGCGACGTATCATTCTAGCCACCGCCCTCAGCCTGATGTGCGGTTCCGCCTTTGCTCAGGGCAGCACCGGCCCGTCCCCGCAGAGCGACAACATGCCGAAGCCCGGCATGGCCAACTCCGGCAAGAATGGCGGCGCGATGAAGAACGACACCACCACCGGCTCCGGCATGTCGAAGGATGGCATGGCGAAGGACGGCATGTCCGGTGGCATGAAGAAGCCCGCCGGCGGCGAGTCGAAGGACGGCATGGGTATGAACAAGGGCGGCGCGATGTCGAAGTAGCCGCCACTGCCGCGCCGCCACCGAGGCGGCGCGGCATTTTTCAAGAGGCCGGACATGTCCGATTCCCACCATTACTTCATGGCGCACGCCCGCGAAGCCGTGCTCAAGGCGCGCCAATTGCCGATCGGCCGCGTCAAGGCCAAGCAGCGCGTGGTAGCCCGCGTCTATCATCTGCTGGCGAAGGAAGCGGCCTATGCGCCGAACCTGCACCATATCGACGATTTCCGAAAAGCCCGGCAAGCCGAGACTGCCATTCGAGGGTAACGTTTTTCGTAGCATGGGTGGAGCGAAGCATACCCATCTGAAGCGATACATCTGATGGGTTTCGCAAGGGCTCAACCCATCCGCTTCTTGCGCTATTTCCCCGCGGTCTTCACCAGTTCTTCTGCCCGGCTGACGCCGCTCTTGGCCTTGATGGTGAGCGCGGTTGGTTGCGGACGGAATTCCGAAACCAGTTTTTCCGCCTTCTCGAGTTCCGGGCTCGACAACATGCCCGCCATTTCATTCACATTCTTTTTTGGCGCCACATTCGAGAGTTTGAAATACGCATAAGACAGCGACAGATCCCTCGGCGTTCCCTTTCCTGCGGAATACGCCATGGACAGACGGAACAGCGCCCCCGGATATCCCTGATCGGCTGCCGCCTTCCACCACTTCAGCGCCTCGTCCGGATTTCCCTGGCGGTCATAATGATTGGCCACATCGTGCTGGGCGAGCGCGTAGCCTGCCTTGGCCGCCACCAGCTTGTATTTCAGCGCTTCGTTCGAGTCGGACGCGACAACGCCCGCGCCCTGCCCGTCATAATAACAACCGAGCTTGTAGGCTCCCAGCGGGTCGCTGGATGCGGTGGCTTTCCGGAACCATTCGAAGGCCTGCCTGGTATCCCGCGCGGTGCCGATGCCGTTATTATACATCATGCCGACATGGTATTGCGCCTCAGCATCTCCCCTGTCGGCCAATGCCACCATCGCCTTGAAAGTATCGGCGTCGCCGGCCTTGGCAGGCATTGAGAAAGTCAAAAGGCATGTGAAAGCCAGGGCCGTAAATTTCAGCGCGATGCGTTTCATGTCGGTTCCCCGGTTGGCGGGATTCGAACGGACTGTCCGGCGGCAAGCCGATCACGCGATATCTCGCGCGCGCAGGATCGGGGTCCAATTCCTTGCATAGGTCGGCGAGGATGCGATCCAGGTTCACGGCCATGCCTGGTTAATTACGCATTGTCGTCGCGGGCTCGACAGTCATGGTCGCGCACACCCACACCTGTCATCACCCGCGAAAGCGGGTGACCCAGTATTCCAGAGACGTCAGCGATGGAATCGATAGGCGCGGCGTACTGGGTCCCGTCTTCGCGGGGACGACGAGTCGGCCTCAGATCGCGCTGCCTTCCGGCTTCGCGCCGCCGGCATCCGGCGCCGTGCCGAGCTTCGCTTCCAGCGCCACAATTCGCGCCTTCAGCGCCTCGTTCTCCTCACGCGCCAGCCGCGCCATTTCCTTGACCGCCTCGAACTCCTCGCGCTTGACGATGTCGAGGTCGCGCAGGATCTTCTCGGCCTGGTTGCGGACCACAGTATCGACCTCGCGCTTGACGCCCTGGGCGGCGCCGGCGGCGTCGTTCATCAGACGCCCGATCTCGTCGAAAAACCGATTGCTGGTCTGGGTCATCTCGAAAAATCTCCGGTCGGCTGCGAAACAAAGGTCAAACCTGACAATGGCGATCCCGAAGCCGTGGTTCAAGCCCAATCAGGGTCAAGTCGCCTTGTCATGACCCGGTTTCCTTGCAATCGTATCGCATTGCCAGAACAACAAAACCGCCCACCGGAAACGAGAAGAAACGCCCCATGATCGACCAGCAGATCGAGATTCCGACCAAAGACGGCCACACCACCACCTTCATCAGCCATCCCGAGCGCGGCGGCCCCTTCCCCGTCGTGCTGTTCTACATGGACGCGCCGGCGATCCGCGAGGAACTGCGCGACATGGCGCGCCGGCTCGCGACCTCGGGCTATTACGTGATGCTGCCGAACCTGTATTACCGTTCCGGCGTCATGGAGCTGGGGCCGATCCCGCCCGACCCGGAAGCGCCCGAGCGCAAGGCGATGTTCGGCTACATGAACTCGATCAACATCCCCATGGTGATGGAAGACACCACCGCCCTGCTCGCCTATGCGGACACGCAGGAAGCGGCAAATACCAAAATCGTCGGCACGGTCGGCTACTGCATGAGCGGCCGCTACGCCGTCAACGCGGCAACGCATTTTCCTGACGTGGTCAAGGCGGCGGCCTCGATCTACGGCACGCATCTGGCCACCGACCAGCCCGACAGCCCGCACCTCGCGGGGCAGAAGACAAAGGCCGAGCTCTATTTCGCCTGCGCCGAAACCGACATCTACGCGCCGCAGGAGATCATCGACAAGGTGACCGAAGGCGTGAAGGGCGCCAATGCCGAGGTCGAGGTCTATCCCGGCACCCATCACGGCTTTGCCTTTCCGAAGCGCCCGGTCTACCACCGCGACGCGGCGGAGCGGCACTGGGAACGGCTGCTGGCGCTGTATCGCCGCAACCTCTCGAAATAGACCACAGGCCCGATGCAATTTCTCACCATCGCCTTCCCCGTGTTCGACCCGATCGCCATCGCGATCGGGCCGATCGCGATCCGCTGGTACGCACTGGCCTATATCGGCGGCATCGTGCTGGGCTGGCTCTATGCCCGCGCGCTGATCAAGAACGAGAGACTGTGGGGCGGGCCGGCGCCGATCACGCTGCCGCAAATGGACGATTTTATCCTGTGGGTCACGCTCGGCATCATCGTCGGCGGCCGCACCGGCTACGTGCTGTTCTACAACCTGCCGTTCTTCATCGAGCATCCCGCCGAGATCCTCGAATTGTGGAAGGGCGGCATGTCGTTCCATGGCGGCTTTCTCGGCTGCGTCGCCGCGGTGATGTGGTTCGCCCGCCGCAACGGCATTCCGATCCTGTCGCTCGGCGACATCACCACCGCGGTGGCGCCGATCGGCCTGTTGCTCGGGCGTATCGCCAATTTCATCAACAGCGAATTGTGGGGCCGGCCGGCGGATTCCAGCGTGCCCTGGGCGATGGTGTTCCCCAATGGCGGGCCGCTGCCACGCCACCCCAGCCAGCTTTACGAGGCCGGCCTCGAGGGCATCGTGCTGTTCATCATCCTGGCGGTGATGATCCGGATGGGCGCACTGAAGCGGCCGGGCCTGATCCTCGGCAGCTTTATCGCAATCTACGCACTCGCCCGCATCACCGGCGAATTCTTCCGCGAACCCGACCCGCAGCTCGGATTTTTGTGGGGCGGCCTGACCATGGGTATGCTGCTGTCGGTGCCGATGATCATTGCCGGAGCGATGCTGATTGTGCTGGCATGGCGCCGGACGCCGCCGAAACCCGTTAGCTGACCAAGAGAATCTTAAGGGCCACCGTGACCGAAACCTCGCCGCTGCAGTCCGAGATCAAGAAGCTGATCAAGTCGTCCGGCCCGATGCCGGTCTGGCGCTACATGGAGCTGTGCCTGACGCATCCCGTGCACGGCTATTACGTCTCGCGCGATCCGCTGGGGCGCGAGGGCGATTTCACCACCGCCCCCGAGGTCAGCCAGATGTTCGGCGAGTTGCTCGGGCTGTGGGCGGCGTCGGTGTGGAAGGCGATCGGCTCGCCGCCGCTGCTGCGGCTGATCGAACTCGGACCGGGCCGCGGTACCATGATGGCGGACGCGCTGCGGGCGCTGCGGGTGCTGCCGCCGCTTTACCAGTCGCTCAACATCCATCTGGTCGAGATCAACCCGGTGCTGCGCGACAAGCAGAAGGCGACGCTGTCGGGCGTGCGCAATATTTTCTGGCACGAGAGCATCGACGAGGTGCCCGAGGGCCCCGCGGTGATCTTCGCCAACGAGTATTTCGACGTGCTGCCGATCCACCAGGTGGTGAAGCGCGAGGGCGGCTGGCATGAACGCACCGTCGAAATCGACGACACCGGCAAGCTGACATTCGGCGCGGCCGCGGCACCGATCCCGCGCTTCGAGGTGCTGCTGCCGCCGCTGGTGCGCGCCGCCCCGGTCGGCGCGGTGTTCGAGTGGCGGCCCGATGCCGAGATCATGAAGATCGCGACGCGCGTGCGCGACCAGAACGGCGCGGCGCTGATCATCGACTACGGCCATCTGCGCAGCGATGCCGGCGACACCTTTCAGGCCATCGCCCGCCACAGTTTTACCGATCCCCTGAAAGACCCGGGCCAGGCCGACGTCACCGCGCATGTTGATTTCCAGGCGTTGGTGCGCGCCGCCGAAGATCTGGGCGCACGCGTTCACGGCCCGGTGCCGCAGGGCGATTTTCTCAAGCGGCTCGGCATCGAAACCCGTGCGGTGACCCTGATGGCAAAAGCCAGCAACGAGGTTTCCGAGGACATTTCAGGGGCGCTGAAGCGCCTGATCGGCGGCGGCCGCGGCGGCATGGGATCGATGTTCAAGGTGGTCGCGATCTGCGCGCCCGACCTCACCGACGTCGCCGGCTTCCACGAAGAGATCGAAGCAAAGCCGGACGCCGGGACCGCGGCGCCATGAATTCGGATTCGTCGCTGGAATCGCCGCTGCTCTCCGCCATTCCCGGCCTGCGCCACGCTTTCTTCACCCGCGAAGGTGGCGTGTCCGGCGGCATTTATGGGAGCCTCAATGGCGGCGTCGGCTCCAATGACGATCAGGCCCATGTCGAGGAGAACCGCCGCCGCATGGCGGAGCAGCTGGGCGTCACGCCCGCGCATTTTCTCAGCCTCTGGCAGACCCACTCGCCCGATGTCGTGGTGGCATCCGAACCCTGGCAGGGCGGATCGCGGCCGCGCGCCGATGCCATCGTCACCCGCACCGAAGGTCTCGCCATCGGCGCCACCGCGGCCGATTGCGGACCGGTCCTGTTTGTCGACCCCGCCGCGCGCGTGATTGGTGCTGCGCATGCGGGCTGGAAGGGCGCGCTGACAGGCATCCTGGAATCCACCGTCGACGCCATGGAAACACTCGGCGCCGACCGCGGCGGCATCGTCGCCGCGATCGGTCCGCTGATCCGCCAGCAAAGTTACGAAGTCGGCGGCGAATTCGTCGAACGCTTCATCGAGGCCGACGCCGAGAACGGGCGCTTCTTCATCCCCTCGGCGCGCCAGGGCCATTCGATGTTCGACCTGGCCGGCTTCATCCGGATGCGGCTGGAAAATTCGGGGATACTTGTGATCGACGACACCGGCATCGACACCTATTCCGACGAACGTTTTTACAGCTACCGCCGCTCGGTGCACCGCAAGGAGCCAGACTACGGCCGCCACGTGCATGCGATCGCGCTGGAGCGCGAGTAATTATCCTACCGAATCTCACCACTTGGCGGTGGCGAAGGCTTTCCTGACCAGTTCGGCTGCCGCCGACCATGTCTGTCGATGAGCCAGCCTCTTCACGATGCCGACCGGATCGCCCCGCCGTGCCAGCACGTAGTCGACCGGCAACCGAAGGCGGCTGAGAATCCGGATCGCCGGCCACTCCACATCGCGGCGAAAATCCGCCATCGCGCGCGGCCGCGGCACGTGGCTGAGACCCGCCGGCGCGGGCTGGCCGAGCAGCGCCCTGGCAAATTCGAGATAGGTCGCAAGCAGCGGTCCCTGTCCGGCGCCGCAGAAACGACGATCGAGTTCGGCCCAATCGATTGACGCCTCGTGCCGTGCCCGGAGCATGGCGAGGTCGAGAAGCTGTCGCAGTTCGACCCGACCCGCCCGATAGTGCTGGTGGTTGAGCTGGTCGTGAACGATGTTGTGGGCGACGCTTCGCGTCGGGTCCGGCATGCGAATGCGCAGGCCCCGCCATGTGAACAGTCGCGTGCCTTGCCAGAACCAGTCCGCCGGGATGATGGCGTCGTGCGGCGGCATGGAGAGCGCAGTGTGCAACTCGACGCAGACGCCGCTGTCGCGCTCACGCAGCACCGGCAAATGATGATGCGCCGGGTTCGAGTTGATATTCGGATCCTCCGCGAAACCGATTCCCCTGAGGGCCGTGGCCGCATCGGCGGACCGATCGCTTGGGATCAGGAGATCGAGATCCCCGAGAAAGCGCAGCTCCGCCGCGGGATATACGCCCTCGACCAGCCGGGCCACCCCCTTGAGCAGCACCGGCTCGATTTCGATCGCATTGAGCGCGGCGACGACCCGGGCGAGCGCATCGGTCAGCCGCTCATTGCGGCGGCGGTTGAGCGTCAGCGCCGCCTCGAAAAACCCGGCGACTTCGGAGGGCATGCCGGTCCGGTCGCGCAGGCACCAGGCGAGCGCCGGGGTGACGTAGTGATAGCTGCTGGCCTGGACCAGCAGCTTCCAGTGCAGGCCGGTCGCGGGAGCAGCCGGCGCGCCGCCGAGCAGCCTCGCCCGAAGATGATCGCCCAGGGCGACGAAGGTGTGCCAGCGTTTCACTGCCGGATACTCTCGATCAGCCGCACCCCGTCGTCGAGTTCGCCATAGGTCATGGCATAGGCGGGGGTGTTCATCAGCCAGGCCACGAATGCGGCCACGCGCATTTCGGTGAGGGGATAACCCAGCCAGATCCGGTCGGCGAGCAGCCGCTCCACGGCTTCGAAGGTGGAAATCCGCTGCAGGCCGGCGGCCGCGCCGGCGGCGAAGCGCGGAAACACCAGCGTCCGCAATTTCACGGGACTCGCGTCCCAGGCATCTTCGGGTGGAACCAGCAGACGCGCCTCGAGGTCCTTGGTGCGGTAACGCGGTGCCCGCGCCAACTCGGGAAACCGGGCGGCGACGGCGTCCAGGCTGCCCGGCTTGATGCTCAACGGCATCGGCCACGGCATGATCGCGCCGTCGGGCGCCGACAGCGCGATCATATCGTCGGCCATGTAGTCGTAACCCGCTTGCCGCAGGCCGGCCGCCAGCGTGCTCTTGCCGCTTCCCGACGGACCGGCAAGGCCGATCCCGCTGCCGTCGCGCGCGAGCGCCGCGCCGTGCACCAGCGCGAGCCACGCCACATCGCGATGAATGCGTTCCAGCACGGCCTGCTGGAGCGCACCGGCCAGCAAGCCGGAATCATCCGTGCGGATACGTTCGACGCCGTCCTCCACCAGCAGCATCTCGCCGCCCGAGGCGGTGCTGATTTCGAGCCGCGTCTGCGGTCGCGCATCCGGCGTTTCGAGATGCGCAAACAGGGGACGGACATTCGGCACCGCGCCGTTCTCCACGGCAAACCGGATCGCGGTCCCGCTGATAGTGCAGGTCCATTCCGAGACCCGTCGCGGCTCGCAAATGCTTCCGGCCGTCAGTGCCGGTCGGGGCCGCTCCGCGGCGTGCGCACCGCCGTCGAGAAGACCGAAGTCATGCCATTGGTTCAGGATGGCCGACACATCGTCTTGCGCGCGCGATGCCGGGATTCCCCACCACGCCGCATATTCGCTGATCAGGACATCGCCGGATCGGCCCGCAACGATCAGGTCCCACACGTGACGCGCGGCGTCGTTGAAGGCAAACAGCGACCTCGACGAAGTATCGAGCAACAGCAGGCCGCCATCGATCGGAAACCTGCGAACCGATGGCGCTACCCGCGCGTCGCGCATGGCCCGCTTCAGCTCGCCACAGCAGCCTTGCTGCTCAACAACAGCGCCAGCATCGCCGGCGCCGTGTACTTTGCGAGCCGCAGAACCGCGTCGCGGCGGGCCTGATCGGTTTCGTCCCCGGCCTGGTCGGCCCGCGGCTCGCGCGGGCTTGGCTTACCATCCGTATCCATTTGAAATCCCCCCACCCCGGTAACCGAATTCAGCTCGCGGCCATGGCTTTGTCGCTTACCAGCAAGGCCAGCATCGCCGGAGCGGTATATCTGGCGAGCCGGATCATGGCGTCGCGACGGGCCTGATCGGTATCATCCCGTGCCTGATCGGCTGGCGGGTCGACCGGTACATGCTCGTCAACGGCACGCATATTCATTTTCATTCCATGGATTCTCGTCCGCCAGCTTCGGTTACGCTCGAAGGGCCGGCTTCGCAATAGGGCCGCGCGACATGCCCACCGCCGCAAGCCCGCCCTAGACCTTAACACGTTTTAACGATATCGCTGGGCGCCATGAGGGACACGCTTGCAACCCTGTTCCGCGCCCGCCCGGCGCGCGCCGTTGCCGCGGCAGCGCTGCTTGCGATCGGCTGCGGGCTCGGCGGCTGCGCCGGCGGCGCCGCCCCGAGCGGTGCGCTGGCGATGGCCGGCAGCGGGCCCACGGTGGCGTTCGAATCGATCGACGGCCCGCCGCCGCAGGTGTTCGAGCGGATGGTGGGCGTGCTCGACAGCGAATCGAAGCTGCGTAACCTGCAGGTCGTCTCCCGCGAGGGTGCTGCCTCCTATCGGGTGCGCAGCTACCTCGCCGCCCAAGTCAGCCGCGGCCGCACCACCATCGCCTGGGTCTGGGATGTCTATGACCGCGACCAGCAACGCGCGCTGCGCCTGTCCGGCGAGGAACCGTCCGGCAAGGCCGGACGCGATGCCTGGGCCGCCGCCGACGATCTCCTGTTGCGGAAAATCGCCCAGGCCGGCCTTGCCGGCCTTTCCGGCATGATCAACGGCACGGCACCCGCGGAAGCGCCGCCTGCCCCGACGCCCAGCCGGCGCGGCCCGGCGGTAGCGACCGCCCCCGCCCCCCTTTCGGACGGATTTACGGTCAGTTCGCTCGGCAACGACAGCGCGCTGGCCTACAGCAGCCGTTAACGAAAAACGCCCCGGATCCTGATTTTGCGCAGGAAAACCTGAGAAAACCCGATTCGACGGTTGCCAGCCCGATACCCACCTTGATATCACCTCGCTCGTCGAAACGCGCCGGTTCTGTGGGTATTCCAAGATGCTGAACATTGTATCCAGCAAGGCGCGGGGAGAGGCCCTGATGTCGGCCAAGAACGGCTCCATCAAGCTCGTCGCGGGCAATTCCAACCCTGTTCTGGCCAACGAAATAGCGCAGCAGCTGGGCTTGCCGCTGACCAAGGCCGTGGTGCGGCGCTTCGCCGACATGGAAATCTTCGTCGAGATCCACGAGAACGTCCGCGGCTCGGATGCTTTCATCATCCAGTCGACGTCGTTTCCCGCCAACGACCATCTGATGGAACTGCTGATCATCACCGATGCGCTGCGCCGCTCGTCCGCGCGCCGCATCACCGCGGTGATACCGTATTTCGGCTACGCCCGGCAGGATCGCAAGGTCGGCTCGCGTGCGCCGATTTCCGCCAAGCTGGTGGCCAATTTGATCACCCACGCCGGCATCGACCGCGTCATGACGCTCGACCTGCACGCCGGGCAGATCCAGGGCTTCTTCGACATCCCGACCGACAATCTCTACGCCTCGCCGCTGATGGTGCGCGACATCAAGGAGCGCTTCGACCTCGCCAACGTCATGGTGGTTTCGCCCGACGTCGGCGGCGTGGTGCGCGCGCGCGGCCTCTCCAAGCGCATCAACGCGCCGCTGGCGATCATCGACAAGCGCCGCGAGCGCGCCGGCGAATCCGAGGTCATGAACGTGATCGGCGATTGCGCCGGCTACACCTGCATCCTGATCGACGACATCGTGGATTCCGGCGGCACCCTGGTGAACGCCGCCGACGCGTTGCTCGCCAACGGCGCCAAGGATGTCTACGCCTACATCACCCATGGCGTGCTGTCGGGCGGCGCCGCGGCCCGCATCGCCGGCTCCCGGCTGAAAGAGCTCGTCATCACCGACTCGATCCTGCCGACCGAGGCGGTCACCAAGGCGCCCAACATCCGCACCCTGTCGATCGCCGGCCTGATCGGCGAAGCCATCGGCCGCACCGCCGCTGAAGAGTCGGTGTCGAGTTTGTTCGACTGAGCGCTTGTTAGAGCGCTCAATCCCTCGCCAGCTCGCGCTCGGCGGCTGCGCATTTCTCCTTGATCATTCGTCGCCGGACGGAAAGCAGCTTGAACGGCATGCCCATTTTCCGCGCCTGAGCCTGGCACCCGATGATTTTGCGGTTCAATGCCGCGGCGGCGCGAACCGGAGAGCCGCCGGCGGCGACGATGTCGCCAAGGCGCTTCAACTCGTCATCGGACCATGGTTGCGTGCGCACTTTCATCGGTCATTCCATTCTTGTGCCGGTCTGCGATCACGCAGCTGCGATTGAATAATTCGCAAGGGACGCGCTCGTTCCTGTGTCCGGTGGCCGACCACCCGCAGCAGGCGCTGCGCCGATGAGCGCAAGGAGCCTTCACGGCGAATTCAATTCCGCCAGCGTGATGGGGAATCGCGCCCGATCGTCACCCACTCCGGTTCCACCCGAGATCCTTCTGCGCGCCTGGAACAAGGTCAACCGGCCCGGCATTGCCTCTGCAGACAGGCTTTGACGAGGGAACGAAGATGCAGAAATCAAGCCCACATAAATTACTGATGGTGATCGCGCTGATGTGTCCGCTGGCGGCCTACGCGCAAAGTTCCGGCGGCGGGTCCGGAGGCGGTGGATCGGCCGGCGGTGCCTCGGCCGGCGGTGCTGCAGGCGGTGCGGCGAGTGGTCCTTCGGCTGGAACGGGCAGCGCGGCAGGTTCGCCAAATGCCGGCGCTGCGGGTGCGGGCACCGCAGGCGTGAGCGGCGTGCCGAGCGGCCCAGCCAGCGCCGGCGGCCTCAACAATTCGGGGAATGACCCGAGCGGCGCGGGCAATGCTGCAAAGGCTCCGACCGCGCCAGGCACCAATTCTGCGGGAACGGCTAATTCATCCGGTTCGACTTCGTCCGGTTCAACCGGAGCTTCATCCGGTTCAGCCGGAGCATCCGGAACCACCACCGGAGCAGCCGGCAATCGCGCCGGAGGCGCTGGCGGCGGCCGCATCGACGGCGTGACCCAACCCGGGCCTGCCATTGCGGGGGATGCCGAGATCAACGCCGAGAATCAAAAGACCAACGCGAAGATCAAGAGCATCTGCAAGGGATGCTAAGCAGCACCTGGACTTCCGCGCGCCTTCGCATCGTTGCAAGCGGTGCGCGGATGACGGCTTTGGCTTCACTGAGCACCGGCGCACTTACTTCGCATGAGAGCGCCGAGGCTCGCTTGTCTCGCGGAAAATTTCATCGTTCTGCAACTCGTCCGCGCGCAACAGATATTCGTCCGCAAGTCTGCGCAGGCTGATCTGCAAATCATGATCCAGGCTTTCGCGGGCGAGGCGGCGACACTTGTCAGCCTGTTCCCGGAGATATGACTGCTGTTCCATGTGCGCTGCGCTCCGGCAAGGGCGGGAGCAGACGCGCTCTCAGTCACCGGTATACGCCACGGTCCGCCCGGTGATGTCCGCCACCCTATACCATATGTCGGGTTTCCGACATTAAATCTCGACGTCACTTGCTATGGATGGCTCGCTTCTTCCGGACTGGAGCCGCCAGGTTGAGCCCGCACAACTGGCGCAGCTGAGCGCATCGGCCGGCGCGGCGCTCTTCTGGTCGTTGTCGAAATAGACGAAGACATCGCAACCCTGCTTCTTCCATGACCGGATGCGCCTCGCCCACTCGCCGAGCACGGCGGGGCGATAGTGTCCCTTGTAGCGGCCGCCCGGGCCGTGGCCGCGCACATAGACGAAGTCGGCGGTGCGTCGCCACGGCGCCGGCGCGTCATGATGATCGGACAGGCAGAGCGCGATATTCCGCTCGGACAGCAGCCGCAGAATGCGCGGCGCGTACCAGCTCGGATGCCGGAATTCGAAACTGTAGCGGCGCTTATTGGAAAGCAGATTGAGAAACGCAGCCAGCCGCTCCGCGTCGGCCTGAAAATTCGGCGGCAGCTGAAACAGGATCGGCCCGGCCTTGCCGCCAAGCAGCGACAGCCGATCCTCCAGCAGTTCGAGGCTGTTGACCGAATTGCCGGACAGCCGTTTCCAGTGGGTGATGAATTTCGATGCCTTCCAGGCAAAGACGAAGTCGTCGCCGGTCTGCTCCCGCCAGCTGCTGACGGTTTCCGGTGTCGGCGTCCGATAGAAGACGCCATTGAGTTCGGCGGTCGAAAACTGGCTGGCGTAATATTGCAGCTGGTGCTTGACCGGCAAGCCCCGGGGGAAGAACGGACCGCGCCAGGACTCATAGTGCCAGCCCGAGGTGCCGATCAGGACGCGTGCCATGATCCCGTCACCGTTTTACCGTGCCATGCCAGCGCTTTCATCTTTCGTCTCCGTTTTAAACCCGGGGATTTGAACAAGGATTTGAATGAGGGATTTGAACCGAGGTGAAAGGCGCAGCGACAGATGTTGTTCCCACAGAACAATCGGCCGGAACGAGAGCCGACGCCGGCGGTTGTGATGTTCGAATCGGCCCCAATCCTCCGGAGGTGCAATGTCCGCCAGCCGCCCATTTGCCATCGTCACCGGCGCCTCCAGCGGCATCGGCCGCGAACTCGCAAAAGTCTGCGCCCGCGAAGGATTTGATCTGCTGATTGCCGCGGACGAGCCGGAAATCGAAGCCGCGGCTGAGGAAATTCGCGCGCTGGGCGCCACGGTCGAGACCGTGATGGCGGATCTTTCCACCATCGAAGGTGTCGACCGCCTGGTCAACGCCGCGAAAACACCCGGCCGCCCGGTCGATGCGCTGCTGGCCAATGCCGGCCGCGGCCTCGGCCGCGGATTTCTCGATCAGGATTTTGCGCAGGCAAGGCACGTGATCGACACCAACATCACCGGCACCGTCTACCTCGTGCACCGCATCGGCAACGACATGCGCCGCCGCAACGCCGGCCGCATCATGATCGTGGGCTCGATCGCCGGCTACGTTCCCGGCAGTTTTCAGGCGGTCTATAGCGGCACCAAGGCATTCCTGGACTCGTTCTCCTTCGCTTTGCGCGAGGAGTTGCGCGGCAGCAAGGTCACGGTGACCTGCCTGATGCCGGGCGCCACCGAGACCAGGTTCTTCGAACGCGCCGATATGCTGGATACCAGTGTCGGCGCCGCGAAGAAGGACAGCGCGGCGGATGTCGCCAGGACCGGCTTCGACGCCATGATGCGGGGCGATGGCGACATCGTCAGCGGCTTCAAGAACAGGCTGCAGGCCGCCGTGGCGCAAATCATTCCGGCCGGCTTCCTGGCCCGGCAACACCGCAAATACGCCGAACCGGGCTCGGCGCGATCCTGATAGCGAGGAGCCCTTGCGGGTGATGACAGGTGTGGGTGTGCGCAGCCATGACTTCGCAATCTGGCGGCGCGATTCGCCCGAGGTTTGCCCGTCAACGTCACGCCTCTCCTTCGGCTGAATCCGCTCAACAAACCCGCATTCCATGCAGGCTCTTGCAGGAAAAGTTTTTACGGCAGACCGGACAAAAATTGCGATTAAAGTTGTCCGTATTCATCATAATCCAACGTCGTGTTGGTCATGGGCTTCGGTATCTCGGCATTCGCCTGCCGATGTGGCAAACTGCGCTTGTGGTTCCCCACGGTATTACTCCGATGAAAGACATTACCCGATTGCGAGAACTGGAAGCCGATTGCCGCCAGCGGGCGCAGAGCGAACCCGAAAGAAAATGGCACTGGCTCGCGCAGGCTGCCAAGTATCAGATACAGGCAAACCTCGAAGTCGCCGAAAGCGCCACTGAACCGAATGCGCCGGAAGTCAGACTGGCGAGCTGGCCGGTCGGCCCGGATGAAAGACGGCTGCAATAGCGCCTGCGTCTTGGGCGTCAGTCGCCTGGACATGATCAGCGAGGTCCACCCGTTGAGTGATCGTGATCCATGATCAAAAAATGAAATCCGGTAATGGCGGCGCCAAAGCCAAAATACACGGAACCACCGGTCAGCAGGATGACCGTTGCCAGGATCGGGGCGGTGCTACGCAGGACGATATCCGCTAGATTCTGGACATTCAGGACAAGGAGCGAAGCGATGAAAAGCGCGCCCAACATCGCTCCCATCGCGAAGTGAAGCGCAACCTGTCGAAACAGCTGCCGTTCGCTCATGCGCGGTCCACCCGGGATTGGCCTTGGGCGGCAACGTCGCGCACAAGTTGGAGTTCCCGGCCCGGCTGAAAAAACAGCATGACATCTGGAAGACGCCCCAGGTCGTGAACCGTGCATGCGTAGAAACGTCACAAAAAAATCCAGCATGGCAAAGTCGGCCGTGCGTCGGAACATTCGTTTGCATCCTCCGTTCTAGAGAGATCGATAACCTTTCCCTGGAGGACGAAATGAAGAGTTTGCTTGCTGTTGCCCTTATGAGCGCCGCCATCATCGGCAGCCCCGCCTACGCCCAGACTGCCCAGCCCGCCACTCCCGCCGCCACCACCACGGATGCCGCCGGCGCAAAGATGATGCTCAAGGGCAAATGGCGCGCATCCAAGCTCATGGGTCTCGACGTCTACAATGAAGCCAACGAGAAACTGGGCGACGTTAACGAACTGATCCTGGACAAGGATGGCAAGGTCAATGCCGTGGTGATCGGCGTCGGCGGTTTCCTTGGCATGGGCGAGCACGACATCGCCGTGACCATGGACAAGCTCAAGTTCATGGAAACCCCGGTACAGACCAGCTCGACCGCTCCCGCCGGCTCGACACGCGCAACCACGACCTCGACCGCGCCCGCAGGCACGGCCACCACGACCGGCGCGGCAAACACCACGACGACGACCACTACCACACGTACCGCGGACGCGAACGCGAACGACTGGGTGCCTGATCACGCCGTGATGAACGGCACCAAGGATCAGCTGAAGGCGATGCCGCAGTTCAAGTATTCCGACTACAACTAAGGCTTCCGAACTTCCGCGAAGCGATCGAGGGCCCCACCCGGTGGGGCCCTTTTTCGTGCGATGCGCCTGACGATCGGCCGCGTCGAATTCCGGCATCACGCCGGTAACTTGCGTTTCGTATGCCCTGCCCCGGATGCTGCAGCGCGCCATATCAGGCCCGCCTATCGTGCCCGCTTTGTTCCGGGCACCAAAAACACGACACTTCACGAGCTATAAGCGCACGACAGATCACGAGCTACGGACAAGCCTCCGCGCCGAACCTTGAACCCCTGGTCCATCCCGCCTAGGCTCCGCCGCAACATCGCCCCCTGAGCGATGTGCGACAAGAAGCGGACATCCCCTGACGATGCAGACCACCGAGCGGCAGCCTTTCCCCCACCGCCGGGGCCTGATCATCGTGACGACATTGGCCACGGCCTATGTCGCCAGCCATTTCTTCCGCGCCTCCAACGTCACCATCGGGCTCGACCTGATGCGCGACCTCGCGATCGGGCCGGAGGCGCTGGGCGCACTGACCGGCGCGTTCTTCTTCGGCTTCTCCGCGATGCAGATCCCCTGCGGGCTGCTGTTTGACCATTACGGGCCGCGCCGCACCGTGACCGGCATGCTGATGGTCGCCACGATCGGCGGCGTCATCTTCACGCTGGCGACGTCATGGCCGGTGCTGCTCGCCGGCCGCGCACTGATGGGCGCCGGTTTCGGGGCCATGCTGATCGGCAGCATGGTGGTGATCTCGCGCTGGTTTCCCCCGGACCGCTTCTCCACGCTGGTGGCGATGGTGCTGTCGATCGGCCTGGTCGGCAACCTGCTGGCCACCACGCCGCTGGCCTGGGCCTCGGAGGCGATCGGCTGGCGCGGCGTGTTCGGCTTTGCGGTGGCCTTCACGGCGATCGCCGCCGGCGCGGTCTGGCTGGTGGTGCGCGACGCACCGGCGGGCCACCCGTTCCTGGAGCGCACCGCGGAGCCGCCGCGCGTGATGCTGCAAGGGCTGATGGAGATCTTGCGCAACAAGCGGCTGCGGCCGATCCTGGCGCTGAATTTCTGCAGCTATGCCTGCACCTTCACGGTGCAGGGGCTGTGGGGCGGCCCGTTCCTGCGCGAGGTGCACGGCATGAGCGCGATCGCCGCCGGCAACGTGCTGCTCGGCGCCGTCGTCACCTACCAGTTCGGCATGCTCGCCTTCGGCCCGCTCGACCGCCTGCTCGATACCCGCAAATGGATCGCGGTCGCCGGCAATCTGGTGACGATCTCGATGCTCGCCACCCTGGCGCTGGCGTCGCACCCGCCGGTCTGGGTGCCGGTTGCCGCCATCCTGGTGATGGGTTTCGTCTCGGCCGCCAGCACCATGGTGCTGTCGCATGGCCGCGGCATCATCCCGGACCGGCTGATCGGGCGCGGCATGTCGACGCTGAACACCGCCGTGATGCTAGGCGTCGCCTGCATGCAGAGCCTGTCCGGCGTCATCGTCGGCGCCTTCGAGCCGCTGGCCAACGGCGCCCGCTCCGAGGCCGCCTACCACGCGCTGTTCGGCGTGCTCACGGTGGTGCTGATTACGGCGGTGGCGATCTACAGCCGCTCGCAGGACGTCAGGCCGAGCGACGAGATGCGCGCGCGCGAGCAGGCGAAGGGCGCCTGAGAGCAGGCGAAGGGCGCCTGAGATCGGGCCCGCGACGTTTCGTTTCCGTATCCGGAAAAGCCCGACAACACGCTCCGGTTGTGTCACCCTGTCGCAGGGGCGCCGAAGACACGAACTGCAGACCCTGAATTTGCCGAAAGACGCCGGCGCGCCGCGGAACCCGCTACCCTGGAACCGGCAAAGCCGCTAGCATGTCCGAATATTGAGCAACCGGCTGGCCATGCCGCGTCCGGCTCGCCTGTTGCCCGTCGCCTGCGCGTATTGAAAAGATAGTAAAATGTGGTTTTCGATCGTTGCCTGGATCGTGCTGGTGGCTGCCTCGGCATTCTTTGCGGGCACGGCACTTAATCTCAGTCCGGCCGAGGTCTCGGGCCATTTCGCGGCGTTGCCGGCTCCGCAACGGTTCGCGCTCGGCGCCATCCTGTTTACCGCTCTGGCGTTGATCGGGTCGTCGGTATGGCAGGCCTTCAGCCTCGCGCACCAGAACAAGATGTTGCGCGACCGCCTCAAGGGCTTGCGACAGGACACCCTGACCGCGCACGAGAACCAGACCCAGTTCGATACCGGGGTCCAGCATCTCGTCGACAGCGACCCCGAGGCAGCCATCTCCTCCATCGAGAAGGGGCTGACCGGCACCGAGCAACGGGTCGTTCTGGCGCATGGCGCGAGCGAATCCGTCGACATGCGGGACCGGCTCGACGACATCAGGCGCCGCCAGAAGGTGCTGCGGGACACGATCGGCGTCGTCGCCGAAAAGCGGCGGGTGGTCGAACCGGTGTTCGGCGAGCTGAAGGACCGGCAACGCCAGCTCGAGCGGTGGCTGACGGATCTCGAGACCGACGATGCCAAGAACAACATCGCCGATCGGCTGAAGGACCTCGCGCAAAACGTGGCGGTGATCCATGAGCGGAAAACCCTGCTGCAGGACTCGCTGACGACGCTGAACCGCTTCAAGGAAGAACTGGAAAAATCCGAGGCCGAACTGGTGCCGCTGGGCGGCCTCGACGTCCTGATCACCGACCTGCGCGGGCAGCGCGACCGGCTGACCGCATCGCTCGACCAGCTCGAAACCAGCGGCGAGGAAAAGCTGGCCGCGCGCGTCGAGGCGCTCTCGAAGGAGAAGACCGAGATCGAGCAACGGTTTGCGCGGCTGGACGACGGCTTCAACATCCTCAATGCGATCCGGCTCGACTTCGACGAACTCAGGGAACGCCGGACGCACCTCGAGCGCGCGCTGGCGGAGGTGGAGACCGATCCTGAAGGCAGGAGCCTGATCGAGCGCCAGAACGCGCTGAACGAATTTATCGTCGAATCGCGCCTGCGCCTGACGCGACTGCAGGATTCATCGGCGATGCTGGCTCATTTCAAGGAAGAAGCCGTCAAGTCGCAGGCCGAGCTGGCGCCGCTGCAATCGCCGGTATTCGGCATCGAAGCCCTGATCCGCGAAGTGAATGAAAACCGCGATATCCTGATCAGGACCCTCGGCGAGATCGAAGTTAGGGGCGAGGAGAAGCTGGAGGCCCGCGTCGAGTCGCTCAGCAAGAACAAGGCCGCGATCGACCAGCGGCTGGCCCAAGTGTTCGAGAATTTCCAGAAGCTCGATTCCATGCGCAAGGATATCGGCGAGATTTTCACCAGCATCAGGGGCACCCTCAACCGGATCGGCTGACGCCCGCGGTCACCGAGCCTCGCCGGCAAAAGCCTGCCGCAGCGCCACGAGACGGTCGAGCGCCGCCGGCGGCAACGGGCCTTTTTGCACCGCCGCGAGCGCGTCCTCGAATTGTTGCGGCGTCGCCATGCCGACCAGGATGGTGCCCATCGACGGGTGCGACAGCGCAAACCGCACGGCGGCTTCGCTCAGGCTGGCGGCGAAGCCTTCCTCCACCAGCGGCGCGAGACGGCGGGCGCGATCGACATCGGCGTCGTAACGAACCGCCGAACCGATCGGCTCGGGCGCCGCCCCCGCAATCGGGTGACGCTCGGCCGAGCCCGACAGCGCGCCGCCGGCCAGCACGCGGATGCCCACCACGCCGACGCCGGCGGCCTGTGTCGCATCGAACAAAGCCGCATAATCCTGCGCCGGATAGTTGTCCGGCAGTGGCCCGGCCGCGGACGGATTGAGCATATTATAAACGACCTGCGCGCTGTCGAAGGCGCGTGAATCGATCACGCGATGCAGCGCCGCGGTGTCGCCCACGGCTGAAATCCCGAGGAAACCGATCTTGCCCTGCCGGCGCAGCCGGTCGAAGGCAGGCACCACATCGTCGAGCACCTGGGCCACGCTCAGCGCGGAGCCGCCCCCCGCCTCGGTAATCGGATTATGCAGATGCAGGATGTCGACGCGGTCGAGCCGCAGCCGCGCCAGGCTGCCCTCGAGCGATGCCGTGACGGCGTCGGCGATGCCGCCGAATTTTTCCGGGGGCACGCGGACCTTGGTGCCGACGACGATTCCGGCCGGTTTCAGCCGGTGCAGGATGCGGCCGAGGTTGGTTTCGGATTCCCCATTGCCGTACAGCACCGCGGTGTCGAAGTAATTCACGCCTGATGCGATCGCCCGCGCAATCGTACGCTCCTGGTCGGCGGCATCGCCGCGCACCATCAGGCCGCCGACCGCGCCGCAGCCGAAGCCCAGCACCGAGAGCTGCAGTCCGGTCCGGCCAAAGGTTCGCAATTGCATGGTCGTTGCTCCTCTTCTCCCCTCTCCCCGCCGCTTCGTCCGCCTTCGCCAAGTGGCTTCGGCGGACGCAGCGGAGGGAGGGGAAAAATCATATCCAGCCGTTCTTCCGGAACCGCCAATAGAGCCAGCCGCAGATGGCGACGATGACGCCGAGCACGAGGGGATAGCCGTATTGCCATTTCAGCTCCGGCATGTGCTCGAAATTCATGCCGTAGATACCGGCGATCGCGGTCGGCACCGCGAGGATGGCGGCACCCGCCGCCAGCCGCCGGGTGATTTCGGTCTGCTCGGCCTGGCCGGTCATCAGCCGCGCCTCGAAGGCGAAGGCCAGCACCTCGCGCAGGCCGTCGATGCCCTCCTGCAGGCGCAGCACGTGATCGGTGACGTCGCGGAACAGCGGCTGCATGGCGGGGTCGATCGGCGCCACCTCGGCATGTTCGAGCCGGCGGCAGACCTCGACCAGCGGCACCACGGCATTGCGCAGCCGCAGCAAATCACGGCGCAGCAGATGAAGCTGGTGGATGTCGAGATGGCCGCTGGGCCTGGCAAACACGCCGTCCTCGATCTCCTCGACCTCGGCGTTGAGCGTCTCCAGCACCGGCTGGTAGTTGTCGACGATGAAATCGAGGATCGCATAGAGGATGTAGTCGGCGCCGTTGGCCAGCGTGATCGGGCAGGACTCGCAGCGTGCGCGCACGGCGGCGTAGGAAATCGAGGCGCCGTGACGCACCGAGACGACGTAGCCGGCGCCGACAAACAGATGGGTTTCGCCGAACGCGATGCGGCCCTCGATGCGCTGCGCGGTGCGGGCCACGATGAACAGCGCGTCGCCATATTGCTCGATTTTCGGATGCTGGTGCGCCTTGCCGGCATCCTCGATGGCGAGATCATGCAGGCCGAGCTGCGCCTGCACCCGCGCCAGCAGCTCCGGGCTGGGCTCGAACAGGCCGATCCAGACCACATGGCCGGGCCTTCTCGCCCACTCGCCGGCCTCGTCGACCGCAACCTCCCTGACACGGCGGCCGTCGGCATAGACGCTCGAATTGACGAGACCCGGCTCGTTGCCGTGTCGCTCTGGCTGCAGCTGCGGCGGATGGATGATGGCGTCCAAGGGACCTCGCCGTTCTGTCTGGGGATGAAGGTTTGAGGGCGTGTCACTATACGCCGGAATTCGGCACCGATAGATCGCATCAACAACAATCTGGCGGGCCCGACGGTTCCCCTTCGACGGAGATCTCGCCGGGGCCGGCACCCCTGCCCGAACACGAAACCGTGCACCGATCCGATCAGAAGCGCGTGAGCTGGCTCACACCTGTCGTTCGCACCATGAACCAACGATAAAGGCGGCGCCACAAAATCGCAGCAACGTTCGACAGGAGGCTACGATGTCTGTCATTTCCAAAGATGTTGCCTGGCGTACCGGTCTGTTCGATCTGAAACGGTCGAGTGCCGCGAAGCGGCGGCTGCGGGTATTGGTCAGCGGGCAGAAATTCATCGCCGGCTTCGACCCTCGCGCCACATCGCGGCTGCACACGTTCCCGTTCCCGGTCTGATCGAACTCCGGTCCGACCTTCACTCAAAGCCCGGCCGCGGCACCAGGTTCATCAGCATGTTGGCATAGCCGCCATCGACCGTGATCTCGTCGCCGTTGACATAGGCGGAACGGTCGCTGGCGAGGAACAGGATGGCGTCGGCGATGTCCTGGGGCTGGCCTACCCGCCGCAGCGGCACCACGGCGGAGCGCCGTTCGGTGACGCCGGGCGTGTCGTAGAAGGCCTGGCTCATCGGCGTGATCACCATGCCGGGGCTGACGACGTTGCTGCGGATGCCCTGCGGTCCCCATTCGCTCGCCAGCTGGCGCGACAGCATGATCACCCCGGCCTTGCTGACGCTGTAGGCGCCGCTCTGGCCCTGCGCGTGGCTACCCGAGATCGAGGCGACGTGAACGATACTGCCGCGCCCGAGGGCGCGCATTGGCCGCCCAAACATCTGGGCGCAGAGGAAATAGCCGGTGAGGTTGACCGACAGCACCGCGTTCCATTCGGCCAGCGACAGGTTTTCCAGCCCGCCCGGCCGCAGCACCGCGGCGGTGTTGACCAGGACGCCGCACGCGCCCAGCGCCTTCTCGACGGTTTCGGACGCGGCGGCAACGCTGTCGGCGCTCGACGTGTCGCAGCGCGTGACGGTGTGATCGCGGGATATTTTGAGCAGCTCCGTCCGCGTCACGTCGAGACCGCGTTCGTCGAGATCGATCGCGGCCACCCTGGCGCCGGCCCGCGCCAGACCGAGCGCCACGGCGCGGCCGATACCGCCGCCGCCCCCCGTCACCACGCAGACGCGATCGGACAGGCCAAGCCAGTCGGAGGAGGTTGGTTCGGTCATGGGGAATGCTCCGGTGCGGCGGGGACAACCAGCAGCATGACGCGAATCCGAAGGGTGGGCAAAGGCACCCTTGCGCCGTGCCCACCCTTTTGACTTGAAGCAGGAGGTGGGGACGCTTTCGCCTGCGCTCTTCGAGCTACGGCGGAAGCTTTGCCCACCCGACGCGAGCGGCTCCCTACGCAATCCCCGCCGCGACTTGGCCGCGCAGGCGTTCCAGGCTGAGCAGCGTGTTGGCGCAGGCTTCCGCGACCTCGACGCCCTTGAGCGCAAAATGCCGGCGGAAGAAATCGAGATGGGCTGCGCTCTCATGAAACTGCTGCGGTGTCAGCACCGCCGAGAAGATCGGCACCTCGGTGCGCAGCTGCACATCCATCAGCGCCTTGATCACGGTGTCGGCGACGAACTCGTGGCGGTAGATGCCGCCATCGACCACCAGCCCCGCCGCGACGATCGCGGTATAGCGCCGCGTCTTGGCGAGGATCTGCGCATGCAGCGGGATTTCGAACGAGCCCGGCACCTCGAACAGATCGACATTGGTGATGTGGCGCGTCTCGATCTCGGCAAGGAAGGCGATCCGGCATTCCTCCACCACCTCGCGGTGCCAGGAGGATTGCACGAAGGCCACGCGCTGCGGTTTTGCAAATCGCGGATGCGAAGTGGCCGGCGGCCGGTCGACGGTGTCGGGAGATTTTCCTTCGGGAGCCTGGACTTCAGGAGATTCGGCTTCAGGAGATTTAGCTTGGGGTTCTTGCAACATCTGATTCATGGCTTTCCTCTTTCAGGACCAGAATCAGGGCATACGGAACGAACAGCCGCGCACAATGCGGCTGTCGCGACCGTTCTCTTTCATCCGGACTTTAACCGTCGGCTTCGGAATCACACCGAATCTGCTGACCCTTCTTCCCCGGAAACCGGGCAGGAAGGCGCTCGCGGGCTTGGGCTTTCGTCACCCTTACCGCCGGTGGGGACTTTCACCCCGCCCTGAGAACATCGGCCGCCCGGTATGAGCGGCCTTAGCTGAACTATGGCGCTTGACCGGGACGCCAGCAAGCGGCTTCCGCATCGAAAATCTGCATGTTCCCCATGCCGGCAGAGCGAGACTGCGGGCCGACGGGGGTGCAGGCCCCGTGAGACATTGGTGATCAGGGCGCAGCCTGGGCTGAACTCCGCGCGCCGGACTCGTGCTGCGCGAATCCGATTCCGGTTTGTTCCAAAGGTTAACAATGGCGCTTGCGATGAGCTGTGGATGAGCAGCCCTTTGCCTGTGGACGGAGTCCCCGTGCGGTTGCGGAGATTCCGCAAATCACATCACTTGATCCCGGCAAGCTCAAGAACCCACCACAAGGTGGACCCAGGGGCCTGCATCCGGCAGCGACGCGTTATGTCAGCGCGAGCCTGCTGCGTGCGTATCAACCATCGTAACTCCGCTACCCAAGGTAAGGTCGAGACGGCATGTCCATGCTCGAAGGCATCATCGATTCCCGGAACAACCCGCTCGCGGTTGTCGAAGACATCGCCGCCGACAACAACTGGTCGTTCGAACGTTCCGGCGAAGACGAGGTCACCATCGTCTCCAAGGGCGACTGGACCGACTATCAGCTGTCCTTCACCTGGATGGGCGAGATCGAGGCGCTGCATCTGGCCTGCGCCTTCGACA
>JAZJYY010000092.1:0-45031 GCA_040390145.1 Pseudomonadota bacterium | reverse complement strand
CCTCTATATCGCGCAGCCGCCGCTCTACAAGGTGACGCGCGGCAAGTCCGAGCAGTACCTCAAGGACGAGCGCGCGCTGGAAGATTACCTGATCGCGACCGGCCTCGACGACTGTGTGTTCAAGCTGGCGTCGGGCGAGACCCGCGCCGGCCGCGACCTGCTGGCGCTGGTGGAGGATGCCCGCGCCATCCGCGGCACGCTGCACAACCTGCACAGCCGCTATAACCGCAAGGTGATCGAACAGGCCGCGATCGCCGGGGTGCTGAGCCCGAAAATCACCGGCGACCTCGCCACCGCCAACGCCGCCGCGGACTATATCGCGCGCCGGCTCGACGCGCTGGCCGACGAGGTCGAGCGCGGCTGGACCGGGCGCTTCACCGAGGGCGAGGGCTTCCACTTCGAGCGCACCATTCGCGGCGTCAAGGACGTCGCCATGATCGACGACGCCCTGCTCGGCTCGGCCGACGCGCGCAAGCTCGACGAATACGCCGCCAGGCTGCAGGAAGCCTATCCGAAGCCCGGCGTGCTGCGCCGCAAGGACCAGGAGACCGCGATCCACGGACCGGTCAGCCTGTTCGAGGCGGTGACCGACGCCGGCCGCAAGGGCGTGGCGCTGCAGCGCTACAAAGGCCTCGGCGAGATGAACCCGAGCCAGCTCTGGGAAACCACCCTCGACACCAACGAGCGCTCGCTGCTGCAGGTCAAGATCAAGGAAGTCGACGAGGCCGACGACATCTTCACCAAGCTGATGGGCGACGTGGTCGAACCGCGCCGCGAATTCATCCAGGACAATTCCCTCAGCGCCAATGTTGACGTGTGAGCGGCGATCCCGTGGCGCCCCTTCAATACATCGTTGAGGGCGGCCACCGGCTGTCGGGCACCATCGAGCCCTCCGGCAACAAGAATGCGGCGCTGCCGATCATCGCGGCGGCGCTGCTGACCGAGCATCCCGTCACCCTCGAAAACGTGCCGCGGATTCGCGACACCGAAACGCTGGTCGAGCTGATCCGCTCGGTCGGCGCATCCGCCGAATGGCGGGGGCGCAACACGCTGGCGATCCACGCCAAGACCATTCGCGCCGCCGACCTCGATCCGGTGCTGTGCGCGCGAATCCGCGCCTCGATCCTGCTGGCGGGACCGCTATTGGCCCGCTGCGGCGAGGTGATGCTGCCGCCGCCCGGCGGCGACGTCATCGGCCGGCGCCGGCTCGACACGCATTTTCTGGCGTTCGAACAGCTCGGCGCGACCGTCACCGCCACGGACCGGCTGGAATTCCGCGCGGCTAAGCTCCGGGGCGCCGACGTTTTCCTCGACGAGCCCAGCGTCACCGCCACGGAAAACGCGCTGACGGCCGCGGTCGCGGCGCACGGCACCACGTATTTGCGCAACGTCGCCTCCGAGCCGCATGTGCAGGATCTCGCGCATTTCCTGGTCACGCTCGGCGCCCGCATCGAGGGCATCGGCACCAACACCATGATCGTGCACGGACCGGCGACGCTCGGCTCCGCCAGCTACACGATCCAGCCCGACCACATCGAAGTGGGATCGCTGATCGGGCTTGCCGCGGTGACGCGCTCGCCGCTGCGCATTGCGCGGGCCGGTGTCGGGCATCTGCGCTCGATCCGGATGGGGTTTGAGCGGCTCGGCATCGTCTGCGAGGTCGAAGGCGACGACCTCATCGTGCCCGCCCACCAGACGCTCAAGATCAGGGACGATTTCGGCGGCCATGTGCCAAAACTCGAGGACCAGCCATGGCCGGCGTTCCCGGCCGACCTGATGTCGATCGCGATCGTCACCGCGACCCAGTGCGACGGCGTCATCCTGATGTTCGAGAAGATGTTCGAGTCGCGGATGTTCTTCGTCGACAAGCTGATCGCGATGGGCGGGCGCATCGTGCTGTGCGATCCGCACCGCGCCATCGTCGCGGGCCCGAGCCGGCTGCGCGGCGCGCTGATGAGTTCGCCCGACATCCGCGCCGGCATGGCGATGCTGCTGGCCGCCGTCTGCGCCAAGGGCGTCAGCACCATCAACAATGCCGACCAGATCGAGCGCGGCTATGAACGTATCGACGAGCGGCTCAACGCGCTGGGTGCGAAGATCACGCGGGTGCCGGCGCGGTCGCGGGACGCCTGACCGGCGGAAGGCCGCTTGTTCAAGGCCTCCGCGCCGCGCGGTGCCGACGCTTCCTGCATCACTTTCCCGCCTGCCCGCCGACGACCTGCTTGCAGGCATCCGACAGCCCGTCGAAATGATCGTTGAGGCATTTGCGGATGCGTCCGCCGCCCGGGCTGACCCCCGCGCAGAGGCGCTGATAGTCCGCTCCGCAAGCCTGCCTCGCGCCAGTACGTCCGTCCGCGGCTCCTGCCCGCGACAATGAGACAACCAGCAGGCCGATCAGACAGGCCGCCGCGAGCGTCGCCCGCACGACCACGGCCGAGGGCCGGGAAAACGTCCTGACGCGGCCGCGGCCGGTTTCAGTGATCATTCGCTGCACCATGATGCTTTCATCTCCTGCAATTTGCCCGGATCGATGTAGGTGATACGCACCAGCCGGCCAGAACCCTCGCGCGATCTAGCGATCGCGATCGAGAAACCCGCCGACGAGTTGACGCCGTCCTTTCGGAGAAATCTGCTCCAGCATGGCGATGAACGTTTCGAGCGCGGCGTCGCCGATTTTCAGCCGCTTGTCGCGGGATTCCCTGATGGCTGTGTGCAACGCATCCTTGTCCAGCTCCGTCTGCCCGGCCAGTCGCATGGTTCTGAGCAGCGAACGGACATAGTCCGCCTGCAACGGCCGGATTTCCGGCTCCTTGCCGCGATAGATGCGCCAGAGGATATCCGCATCCTCCGCCGGCAGCCTTGCCGCGACCCGCTCGATCATGCGCAGCGGCATTGCCCCGCCAGCCAGCGTCCGCTCCGGCTGAAACCATTGCACCCCGACATAGGTGGCCAGCGCGACATTGACGCACAGCGAGGCCAGCAAAAGCCAGCGCGCGCCGTGCCGGAAACCCGACCAGACTTTCATTGCACCCCCCATAGCGTGACGGCGGAGCTATCGAACACCATGCTGACCACCGCGAGCGCCTGTTCCTGCTGATGGTAGGGAAGCGCTCCCGCCAGCCAGAGGCCCGCCACGGCAGAGCAGGCGAGACCGGCCGCGGGAACGAAGGATGCCGGCCGCAACAGCCGGCGAAACCATGGCGGATCGCGATCCGCCTTCGCCAGATGTTGCAGGACCGCGAAGCCAATCCGACCGGCGCGATCGTCGCTTACGTCCGGAGCCATGGAAAGCAAGCGGTCCAGCCGAAGCTGTTCGGCGAGGATGCGCCCGGCTTCATCGCCATTTGCCATGTCGCGCGCGGCGGCTTGCATGGCGGCCGGCCAGCGATCGATGTCCCCTCCCCAAATCTCCGCCAACATCCTGAACTGATCGAGCGTCATGCGCACCTCCTCGTATTCTGAATTTTCTCGACGTGTTCCCTGAGCGTGGCCCGCGCCCGCGCCAGCAGGGATTCGAAAGCCTTGGCGCTGAGATTCATCGCCCTGGCCGCCTCCTCGCCGCTCAACCCCTCCATGTGGAAGAGCGCAATGGCGCCGCGCTGCCGCTCCGACAAGTTCGCCATCGCCAATTCCAGCGCGCGGCGCTCCTCATCCGCGATCAGGCGCTCGACCGGCTCCGGATCGGGCGCGCTCACTTCGCTGGCTTCGTCGATCGGTGCGAGGGGGCGCCGTCGCGTCCGGTCGAACGCCAGGTTGAGCACGATCCGATAAAGCCAGGTCGTAAACCGCGCGATATCAGGATCGAACGAAGCCGCGCGACTCCAGACCCGCAGAAACGCCTCCTGGCCGATGTCGTCCGCCTCGGCGGAATCGCGAACGACGCGCTGCGCGACCCTGACGGCCCGCGGCATGTGACGGCCCATCAGGATGCGGAATGCCTGCTGCTGACGGGCGGACACCGCCGCCATCAGCGCCTCATCCGACAGGTCTTCCATCATGCGCGACTGCGCTCCCTTCATCGATCCGATCGCCGTCGCCGTCTCAGCACCGGCGCCATGCACCTGCGATCCAGCACCGCCGCGGCGGCGGAGCATAGACCGGCGCCACATAGACCGGCGGCGGGACATAATAGGGCGCAGCCACGACATAGGCCGGCGCGTAGGGTCGTCGATAGCAGCCGGGATAAACCCCCGGGCCGCGCCAGCCATAGCGAACGCAAGCGACGGTTTGAAGCGGCGTGGCGGCCTCGGCGGCCGAGCGAATCGAATCCGCCCCGATCATCGGCGCCGCATGAGCAGACGGGGCAGCGGCCAACAGCGCCAGAACCAGAAGTTTTCGCATCGTTCATTCTCCTTGCTTTTGCGAACGGGAATTGGCGGACGCCGTCAGAAGCGCCAGTTCACACCGGCGCGCAGCGTATGGGTGTCGAGCTTGTGTTCACGCTCCGAAAAAGTGGTGAAGCCGAACGTCTGCGCCGGCAGGGTTTTCGAACCGTAATTGTCGTAGAGATATTCGAGCCGGACCGCCGCCTGCGGCGCGATGCGATATTCCACGCCGCCGCCGACGGTCCAGCCAACACGCGTATCGCTCCATGTCGCGGAAACCCCGGCGACATTGTCGAAGGCCTTGTTCTCGACGCCGGCCAGCGCAAGGCCGCCCGCCACGAAGACCAGCGCGCGATCGAAGCCATAGCCGAGCCGGCCGCGCAGATGGCTGTTCCAGTTGATCGCGGACTGCATTTGCGTCACCGTCGGATCGGGCGGGAAACCGGTATTGATGGTGGACTTCGCAGCGACGAAGCCGAGATCGGCTTCGACGCCGCCGACGATACGGCCCCATTGCATGGCAGCGCCTGCTGTCACGCCGCCGGCGAAACCCGCGGGGTCGATGAAGTGAAACTCGGCGGATCCGGGGAACGTGGTCTCGCCAACGCCGGAGAGATAGCCGGCGTGAACGCCGATGTACGGTCCGGCCCAGCTCGACGCGATCGCCGCCGCGGGCTGCAATGGCGGCGCCGCCGGCGGCCGTCGCAGATCGGCCGCAAACCCCTGCGTGATACCGCCCAGAGCGGCAACCCAACCCGCCAGAATCGCTCTTTTCATCACCGAAATCCCCATGTGGCACGGGCGCTGGATACGCCCGACAGAACGACTACGGTTCGAGCCGCATAATCCCTCGCAGGGTCCGGCATTTTTCTCGAACGGCCCTGCCGCCGGACTTCCGTGATATCCGAGGCGCTTCAGCCACCCTTTCGTCCCGGAGGCCGTGCTAGTCAGTCCCCATGACTTCCCTTGACAAGACATCCCTCGATACAATCGAGCAGGCTCCCGCAGCCGGGACCACGCGCGGCAGCCGCCTCAGCCTCGAGCTGACCGAGACGCTGAAGCTCGCGGTGCCGATCGCGCTGACGCAGCTCGGGCAGATCGCGATGATGACCACCGATCTGGCGCTGGTCGGACGGCTCGGCGACGGGGCTGTCGCCGCCGCGGCGCTGGCGAGTTCGGTGTTCTTCATCACCTTCACCTTCGGCATGGGGCTGGTGTCCGCGGTGGCACCGCTGGCGGCGCAGGCCTTTGGCGCGCGCAATCCCCGGATGGTGCGGCGTTCACTGCGCGTCGGGCTGTGGGCGGCGCTGCTGATCTCGCTGCCGATGATCCTGCCGCCGCTGTATGGCGAGCAGATCCTGTTGACGCTGGGCCAGGCGCCGTCCACCGCGCGGCTGGCGCAGGAATATCTGCTGGGGCTGGGGTGGGGCATTGCGCCGGCGCTGTGGTTTCTCGCCATCCGCGGCTTCATGGGCGCGGTCAACCGGCCGGAGCCGGGGCTGTGGATCACGCTGGTCGCGATCCCGGCCAATGCCGTGCTGGTGTATCTGCTGATCCACGGCGAATGGGGCTTGCCGCGGCTGGAATTGTTCGGCGCCGGCCTCGCCACCACCATGATCAATTTCGGCATGTTCCTGGCGGCGCTGTGGTTTGCGCATCACCGCCGGCCGTTCCGGAAATATCACGTGCTGGGCCGGATCTGGCGCATCGACTGGATACTGATGCGGCGGCTGATCGTGATCGGCGCGCCGATCTCGATCTCGTTCCTGCTGGAATACGGGCTGTTTTCCGCGGCCGCCCTGCTGATGGGCCTGATCAGCACCACCGCGCTGGCGGCGCATCAGATCGCGCTGCAGGTCACCGCCATCCTGTTCATGGTGCCGTTCGGCATCGGTATCGCGGCCACCGTGCGGGTTGGCCACGCCGTCGGCCGCAACGATGCGGCCGCGGTCAAGCGCGCGGGCTTCGTCGCCACGCTGCTCGGCATGGCGCTGGTCGCAGCCCTGACGCTGGCCGTGATCCTCGCGCGGTTCGCGATCGCGCGGTTCTTCTTCGGCGAGGCAGTCGAGAGCGGAGGGCTCGTCATCGAATTGACCGCCACCCTGCTGATGGTCGGCGCCACCTTCTTTGTCGCCGACGGCATCCAGACGGTCGCCGCCGGCGCGTTGCGCGGGATGAACGACACGCGGATACCGCTGTTGTTTGCCGCGATCAGCTACTGGCTGATCGGATTTCCCGCCGCCTACGGGCTGGCCTTCTGGACCGGATGGGGCGCGATCGGGGTCTGGATCGGGCTGTCCTGCGGCACCGCTGTCTATGCCGTGCTGCTGGTGTTGCGCTTCCGGCTGCTGGCCAACCGGCTGGCAGCGGTGCGATAAGGGCTGACGATGAGCGTTCGCGAGATCAAACCGACCGTCGATACCCATGCGCTGCTGGCCGGCGCGCAATTCGCCGACGCTTTCGGCCTCGAGGTCGATGGCCGCACGCTCGATGCGCGGCAGGCCGCTGAGCGGATGATGGGGCGCGCGCCGCGATGGGTCGACGCGCTGCTGACCCTGCGCAATGTCCTGGTCGCGCCGTTCGGGCTGAAAACATCGGGCGCCGGCGCCGGCGCGCCGCGGGACATGATCGGGATTTTCCCGGTCATCAGCCAGACGCCGGACCGCCTCGTCGCCGGCTTCAACGACAGCCATCTGGATTTCCGCGTCGTGGTCGATGTCGCGACCCATGACGCCGGCCAGCAGGTCACCGCGACCACGCTGGTCCGGACGCACAACCGGCTCGGGCGGACGTACCTCGCGATCATCCTGCCGTTTCACCGGCTCGTGGTCCGCGCCATGCTGCGCCAGGTTGCCGCCGCCTGAAGCCAGCAAAGCTTCTACGCGCGCGTCACCTCATTGAAGCGTATCGGCAACGCGGGCGAACGGATTGCCATAGACCGTATAGGCCAACCAGGTAAGTTCCCTCTGGTCCTTCGCCGCCTCGCGAGCGGCCTGCGCCGCATCGACCAGCGTCTTGCCATCCTTGAGGGCGCGATAGAACGCTTCGGCGAAGCTGTAGGCGAGCTTGTCATTGACCGACCAGAGCGCCCCGACAAGAGCGCCGGCACCTAGTTCGGAATAGGGCCGCAGAAACGCATCGACGAAGCCGGCCACCTTTCCGGAAATGCTGCTTCCGTTACGGCCGGTCTGGCACGCATTGATGAATACCAGCTGATTTGGTCCGGTGGCCGAGAAGCGCAGGGAAGCCTTCACCTGATCCGCAGAGAGCCGGTCGGTCGCGAAGGCTCCCTCGACGTCGGTGCCACCCATCAGAAGATCTGCGACCATCACGGCTTGCTGCACCGCCTCACCGTGGCATGCGAAGTGCAGCACGTCACATGCTTCGGCCTTGTTCTCGAGGAATTTTTCGACCGTCAGGCTCTCGGCCGGCAGTTCCTGCGCCTTCGCAAAAAGCCCGGTCAGCATCTGCCGTTCCGCTGCCGCGCCTTCGAGTTGCAACGCCGGATCCAGATAATTCGGAATCACGAAGCGCACCCGATCATCCCGCATTACCAGCTCGGGGCCGGGCCAGGGCGTATTGTGAAGCCAGCGCACCAGGCCCCATTCGGCCAGAAAGCCCTTGCCCTTGGGTCCTGACTTCGGGTCGTTGACGTAGAGCAGTTCCCAGGGAATGAAGGGCTCTTCCGAAATCACCTGGATCGCCTGGATGGCATCACGGTGACGCCAGAGTGCCTCACGAACCCGGTCGGGCAGCAATTCTCTTGCCATCACAATTCCATGCGCCCTCAGGCGCGCGAGAAACTGGTCATAGACACGGTCTGCCGCGAGCCAGGCATTTTCGAGATTCTTGAATATCTCGGCAACATAGAGGTCGCGCGAGAAGCCACTGGCCAATGTTCGCGATTCGGAGACCGATATGTTCGGGTTCTGGCAGGTCAGATCAAACCGCAGCGTGAGCCGGCCGCCTTCCTCGATTTCATAGATGCGCAATACCGCCGGCTGCTCCGATTCCGCCGCCACGGTTGACGCCGATTGCGTACGGCGCAAGATCTTGTTGCTGGTATTGATAAAGATCGGAGCCAGACTGAACGATGCGAGGATACGCGCTCCCTGCCGGGCTTCGACCAGGATATCGGCAGCGCCTTCGCCTTCGCCCTCGACGAGGAACCGCAACCGCTCCGGCTGCAGATCGTCCGGCACGTCGATTTCGGCGAAGGTGTCCCCCACGATCCGGCAGTTCTTGCGGGCAATCACTTCGATGACGATCTTGCGCTGGCTATCGACCTTGACCGGGGTTTTCGAGGCGGCTGAGGCCGGGCTGTCGGCGACTTCGATCTTTTCACGAGAGACGATTACGGCGAGTGGTGCCGGCTTGCCGAGCGAAGGATGCGGTTCCATCTCCGCAGCAAAATAGCAGCCAACGCTGGCGGATGTCCCAGCGCGGGGAGCGGCGGGGGCGGGCGGTCGCGGAGCGGCCGGCCCAGGCGGCGGCGCAGCTGGAGGCGGCGGTGGCGGCGGCGCGTCGCGCAGGCGGGACGCTCCTCGCCGGGCGCGCTTGACGGCAAAGGGACGAGCCTCAGTGGCCTCAAGCAGCACGTCCTGTATGCCATCGCCGCCTTTGTCGGCACGATCCTGCAGTTGCACGGGCTGGTCAAATCCCAACCATTCTCCCAGCTTTCGAGGCAACGCGTCCGCCGCAAAGTAAATAGTATGATAGACGTCGTCGGTATTTCCGAACGCGAAAGTGGCATCGTCCTTCAAACGCGGGTTGCGCGTGCCGAAAGAGGTCATCGATGCGGTGTCGACCACGAGATCGTTGTCCAGCTGAAACAATCGATTGCTCACCCGGTCGAGAATGAACTGTGCGAGTTCCTTCGTTATTCCCTTGTCCGGCTCGATCTGCGCGACGAAGTTCGACGTCACCGCGTAATACGCGGCAAGTCGCTCCAGATCCGCGGTGCTTTCGTTCAATCCCTTTACGGCGGCGCTGGAGGGTTGCATGGCCGCCAGCCCCGGCACGACGTTTTCGCCGATCGCGACTTCCGAAAAGCTCTGGACAAAGCGGCCGAGCGTCTTGATGCCGAGAGAAATCAGGGGACTGAGTGCCGCGCCGCCAGCCAACCGGGCGGCCGTGCGGACGCCAGCCATGATTGCGTTGGTATAGACGTCAATCATCGCGGCCCAGTTTGCCGGTTCGGCGAGATGCGTGCCGGCGTTGGTGCAGCCTACGAAGATGGCCTTCCCGAGTTTGATATCCGGCCGCTGCGCGGCAAGCAGATCCTCCGCGAGAATTCGATAGACCAGCCCTCCCCGGCTGTGCGCGACGGCATCGATCGTCGAATTCGGCGGGATGCCCAGATCCTGCAGCGCGGCCAGCATGGCCGTGGCATTTTCCCGGGGGTCGACGGTCAGGGTCTTGTGGTCGTAACCCAGGATGGCATCGTAATCGCGGCGAGCCTTCGCAAGAAAATTTCGGCCGTTTTCAGTACCGGTGAGCTGACTGAAGCCACCTGCCGTCGACGAGAATGTGCCATGCACCATAAGCAAAATCTTCAAGGGCTTTTGCTGCGGCAATTGCGGCAGAGCCGCGCCGCCCGGTACCCAGTCCCTGGGATCCGGGGCGGCCAGCGTGACGAGGCCGCTCTTCGCGTCACCCTCGATATAATCGATGGCGCTGTCGATCGCCGCCCTGGCGGCAAACTTGAGCACATAGGCGCGAACCGGCTCGATCAGCTTGTCGGCGATCCAGTCGAGAACCGGGCCGCGTTTGCCGGCCGGGGCCGACGCGCCGCGCACGGCTGCGGGCCCGGGGCCACCTGAAAGCGGAAAGATCAGCGTCTGTGGACCGCCACGCCGGCCTGACGCACGAGGGCCCTTACGCTCGGGATAGCTCCAGGCATAGACCCCTCCCGCACCCTCGAGCAGGACAAGCGCGCTTTCCGAAGCGCCTACCTGAACCTCGATCTGGGTCGGAGAGCCGGGGTCGCGGCGAAGCGCACGCCGCCCCGGCCGCGTCGGCACCATCTCGACCTCGGCCGCAACTGCAAAATCCGACGACAACAGCGCTTGCTTGAGCAGGTCGTCGCCGGGAATGGTGCTGACATTGCCGCGACGAATTCCCCGGCGGACGGGACCGCCCTGGACGACCCTCACATCGACGTCATCGGGCGCTCGAACCAACACACCGATCCCGACATTGTGTTCAGCCATGAATTCGCCTCCCCCGGAGCTGCCTGCGAATGAATTTTCCGCGCCGCCGTTCGCGTGCGATCGCGACGATTCGTTTGAACGACGGCCCGCAACCGTTGTATGGGCTCGTAATCTGCATTCGACGCGATCCTGACCGGACCAGCGGAATGTAACTGACCCATCAGATCTCTCGTCGGTTCAGCGCTACGATCCGGCCGCTTCCCGCGCGCGATAATCCTGCGTCGCCCAGCCGAGCAGGTTTCCATCCTTCTCTGCCGATCGACGGACCAACTTCTTCGCCTCGAT
Organism: Pseudomonadota bacterium; assembly: GCA_040390145.1. Lineage (GTDB taxonomy): Bacteria > Pseudomonadota > Alphaproteobacteria > Rhizobiales > Xanthobacteraceae > Bradyrhizobium. The sequence goes on along the minus strand of JAZJYY010000092.1, from coordinate 34,209 downwards.
ATAAGCCTCGGCCGTCGATGGGATGAGATGGCCCATGACGAAGCCGAGAACGCCAAAAAGGAACACAACGAGGGCATAAGGCTGCCAGCCGACCGGCACACGCATGCCGTAGATTGCGGTCAGTCGGTCGAAGGCAATAAGCAGAACGAACATGGTGCAGGTCATGACAATCGCGTGGGTCAGACCATCGCGAAAACGACCGTCATAGAAATCCAGCGCGACGTTCCGAAGCCGGACGTCCAGCAGAATGCTCAGGACGACCGTATTGACGAGAAACAGGAATGAGATGAGCAGGCTGACTGCGATCGGATGACTGCTGGCAGGCCATCCCGGCGCCAGGCCGACGGTGGCGTATGTCACGGACAGGATGGCTGCACCCGTCAGATAGGAGACCATTCCGAAGAGTGCATAGGATCGCCATGGCAGCGCGAACAGCGAGGGCCGCGCAAAGTTGCTCAGCGCCTTCGGATAGACGGCAAAGAAAATCGAGGCCGTGAGCGCCACGGCGTGCGCCAGGGAGGTAAAGCCAGCCACCCGCGGAGGGACGGCAAACTCCGCCGGAAGATTGGTCAGGTACAGGAGAGGCGCGACCGAGAATACAAAGTCGAGCGCAAAAATCACGACAAGTGGCACGATCGGCAGCGGTTCGGGGAGCGTGACCCGATATCCAAACTTCGCGATCAGTTCCGTTCGCGCGGATCGGTTGTGCACGCTCGACAAGGCCAGCTCAGCCAGCAGCCGATGGCAATCGTCCCGCAATTGTTCGCATTCCTGTGCAATGAAGTCCGAGATCTCCATCGCCAGTTCTCCGGAATCCAGGTCCGACACCGTGATGTTCTCGGCAAGCAAGAGCGCGCGTGCCGACCGCCGCAACATCCGTCGGTAACGTTCGTCCAGACTGATGAACTCGGCCTTCCGAGCCAGGAAATACTTCTGAAACCGCAGGCCTCCCTGCAATTCATCGAAGCTGATGTGCAGCGAACATACCTGCCTGATCATGGCGGCGGCACTGGCAGAAAGCACTTTGTTGTCGTCGGCCAGCGCCGTATGGACCAGTCTTGCCGGAACGCCATATCCCTCCAGTTCACGCGTCACCTCCGACGTGGCGCGGCCATCGAACTCAAATGGCGACCGGGCGATTATTGCGGTGACAGTTTCCGCGGCCTGCGGGTAGCGCGCGAGCGCCTGCATGATGGCGCGAAGCGCGTCTATTCCCCTGCCCAGCAACGGCAACCGTGGCGCCAGTACCAGGAAGGCGATCGAGGCCGGTATCGCAGCGGTTATGCCGCGAACCGATCCGTGAAGCAGGATGACCGCAAGTAACAGGAGACAGTACAAGACGATGAAGTAAGCGACCACGGCAATCGTCGAATACACCACGATCGCGAACAAATACCGCTCGGGCATTACCGCGTAGCGAATATCGGCATTCTTGTACGGCGCGTGAAAATCCACCGCACTGACGATGGCGATGGCAGCCGCGCCGAAGAAAATGGCGATGACGGTCAGGTGAGCATCGGTCATGGAACTCGCTACGCGACACCCCCTTCTACGAAGATTTCACCGTCCAGGCCCCGCATGTACAACACCGGCGAAATCCACTCCCCAAACTGTCGCGCTTTCAACTCAGCCCTTGTATGCGCCAGCGCCGCCTGAATGGAGATCTTCTCGACGAGATAGGTGTAGAACGTCTCGGCGAACGCGACGCCCATGTTGTCGCTGATCTCGAATTGCATGGCGATTACCGCCGCTACGCCGCCCTGAATCAATTCGGCGGCGGTACTGGAGAAAAGAGAGCCCGGTTCGCCCTGCGCGCCGCTGCAGGAATTGAGTATGACCAGGCTCGGAGTTTGGCCGGGTTGGGTGAGAAATCCGGTCAAATCGTCGGCATAGAGCCTCGCACCACGCGACCCGCTTTCCTCCTGCACGACGATGAAACCCATCTTCCGCTCGGGATCATGACCGCCATGACCGATGAAATGAAATATGTCCCACCGTTTGCCTTCGTCGCCTCGCAGGAATCGACGGTTGAGATCGCGGGCCTTGGCTGACGGTATCCAGGACAATTTGGCCCGTTTTCCATCATCGAGATCGCCCAGCGCCTTCTTGATGGCGACCTGCTCGGCATCGACTTCGATCTGGTCGAGCGCAATGCCGTTCAGGACTTTAACGCGCGCGGCCATACCCAATATTCTGATCGGGCGGTTCGCGCTTAGCCATTTGACATCATGATCGTCATCAATGGCGCGAATGAAGGGCGTGTTTTGGGAGGTCGTGAGGTAGAAGCGATGTTTCTTGTCATACAGCGTCTCCCACGGCACGTAGGAAAGCCCGGGATGCTTGACATGCAGGCGGATCAACAATGGCTGCACGTTTTTTGTCGCGACGAAACACTTCTCATAGAGTTCCAGGACGTGTCGCTGAAAGATGAAATCGAACAGCTGCGATCCGATTTCCTGTACGATTCGTTCGTCGGAGCCGGCGGATAATGCGCCGGCGGCTTCGCGCAGCGCAGGCTTCGCATCATCTGCGGGAGCCGGTTCCACCACGTGTTCGGCTCTCGGGCGAAACGACGCTTGAGTACTTCGCGCTGCGGCACATTGCAGAATGGCTTCCTGCAGGGGCCCCAGGTTTTGGCGGAAGGCCGGCGGCAGCATCGCCACCTCGATTTCGCATGCAGAAGAATCGAATTCAGCGACGACACGGCATCGATCGCCACTTTCTTCGATCGTCAGCTTGAGAACGGCCCCTTTTTTTGCCACGTACGCGGCCCTCAATCCGGCCCTGCCCAACGCGGTGAGGTGCAGGCGTCCTGATACGTCTATTTCAACTATATACTACGTTAGGTGGCAGGCAACGTATGATGTAATTCACAATCGCCCGGAGGTCCTTGCAACAGCGCCATCGAGCTCGGATGCTCGGCCCGTGCGAGAACCTTCATCTGCAGGCGCCAACTAAAATGGCGGTAGTATGCTACTTGATATCAGCGGCATCGCTGCACATCCGACCGCCGTGGCGCGACGCGAACGCTGCTGCGCTTCAGAAACTACGATCCGTCTTTAAGGGATTCCCTTCACCATAGGCTGGGCGACGCCGACTCAGCTGGCCTGCATGGACACCCGGCTGCGCCCATGCTTTGGTTCGGCGCAGCAGCGAGCGACCGGGCCCAGCCATGACATTATCCGTCGATCTGTTCTTCTCGTTCCGCAGCCCCTACAGCTATCTCGCGCTGACGAAAACGCGCAAGATGATCGACGACTACGACGTGACGCTGAACCTGCGTCCGGTCTATCCGCTGGCGGTGCGGGTGCCGGGATTCTTCAAGCGCGCCAATCCGCAATTCGCGCGCTATGTCGTGCTCGACTCCAGCCGCGTCGCCAAATTCGAAAACATCCCGTTCCGCTTTCCCCGTCCCGACCCGATCGTGCAGGACATGGCGACGCTGGATGTCGCCGAGCACCAGCCCTACATCCACCGCCTGACCCGGCTCGGTGGCGCGGCGCAGCTGGAAGGCCGTTCGCTGGAATTTACCGAGGCGGTCAGCCGGGTGCTGTGGGACGGCACGGTCAGCGGATGGAACGAGGGCGATCATCTCGCCAAGGCGGCGAGCGGCGCCGGCTTCGATCTGGCCGCGATGGACGCGGCGGTTGCCGCCGATCCTGATCGTTATGAACTGATCATCTCGGGCAACGAAGCGGCCCATGCGGCGTCCGGCCACTGGGGGGTGCCGACCTTCGTGTTCGAGAACGAGCCGTTCTTCGGCCAGGACCGCATCGACATGCTGATCTGGCGGATGCAAGGCAAGGGCCTGACCCGCCGCGCCTGACATCGAGGGATCAGCGCAGGGTCGGAACCAAGGGCCCTCCTGCCGGTTAGCGCATGTGACATCCACCGACATGCCTCCCGATATCGACGACACCACAGCGGCCTTGGCGCGCGCGTTCGACGTGGTCTGGGAACGCTTTCTTGCGATCGAGGGGCATGAAGCCGATACCGCCGAAAATCGCCGGCGGCTGGCCGCACGGATCGTCGCGCTGGCGCGTTCCGGCGAAATCGAACAGCACGAATTGGTCGAGGCTGCTTTGATCCACCTGCGCGTGCTCGCGGAAGCCGCCCGCCTCGGCAGGCGCGAGAGCCCTGAAACCGCGTTCGCGGGGGCCGTCCACCCGGAAGCGCAGGGCGGCCATGCGTTTACGCCCGAAACCATCGCAGCCATGTCGACCGCTCTCGGTCTCTGCCTCGACGAATTGCCGTTCCGGATCCCCTCGGACGCCCTGAAACTGCTTTCGAGCAGCATTCTCGACGAGGCTTCGCGCGGCGAACGCGATGCCGGGCGCCTGCGCCTGCACGCGCTCAAGGCGCTGAAGGCCCGACAATAGCGGCGGCTTTCGCATCATCCCGGCTTGAACAGTCGGTATCATGCGAATAGTTTGCCGGTCTGGGTCCAAGGAACAAAATAACATGGCCAATGAAACCGCAACCCTCGCCGCCTACGTCGCCAACCTGAAATTCGAGGATATCCCGCACGAGGTGCTGGAACGCGCCAAGGTGCTGACGCTGGATTTTCTCGGCAGCGCCATCCGGGCGCGGCGCGACGCCGAATCCACGCCGTCGCTATTGAAGATGCTGGAAGCGCTGGCGCTCGACGGCAAGGGCGAATCCACCGTATTCGGCGATGCCAAGACCTGGACACCGGCGGTGGCGGCGCTGCTCAACGGCGCGCTCGGCCACTCCCTCGATTTCGACGACACCCACGCCGATTCCTCGCTGCATGCAAGCGCGCCGGTAGTGCCCGCCGCATTCGCGGTCGGCGAGATGGTCGGCGCATCGGGCCGCGACGTGCTCACCGCGATCGTCGCGGGCTATGAGGTGTGCTGCCGGCTCGGCAATGCGCTCGATCCGACCTCGCATTACGCACGCGGCTTTCATCCCACCGCGACGGCCGGCACCTATGGCGCATCGGCGGCGGCGGCTAAGCTGTTCGGACTGTCGCAGCAACAGATCATCGCGGCGTTCGGCGTCTCCGGCAGCCAGGCCGCGGGCTCGCTGCAATTCCTGGTCAACGGCGCCTGGAACAAGCGTTACCAGGTCGGCGCCGCCGCGATGAACGGCGTGATCGCGGCCACGCTGGCGCGCAATGATTTCATCGGCTCCTCCGAATCGATCGAAGGCAAGCACGGGCTGCTGGTCGGCTACAGCGACAATGCGCATCCCGACAAGGCGGTCGCCGGCCTCGGCGAGGTCTACGAGACCATGAAGATCGGCGTCAAACCCTATCCGAGCTGCCGCTACACCCACGCCGCGCTCGATGCGCTGATCGCGATGCGCCGGGAGCACAATCTGACGCCGGACCAGATCAAGCGGGTCGAGATCGGGCTGCATCGCAACGGCATCACGCTGACCGGCGACGCCGCCACCAAGCGGCATCCGACCTCGATCGTCGGCGGCCAGTTCTCGATGTTCTTCACCGGTGCGGTGGCGCTCGACCAGGGCCGCTTCGGCTGGGACGATTACGACAAGCTCGGCAATGCCGCCGTCGATGCGCTGGCCGACAAGTTCGACGTGATGCAGGACGACCGCCTGGAAATCGGACGCACGCACCCGTTCGGGGCCCGGGTTTCGATCACCACCGACGACGGCGGCGTGCATGAGCGGATCTATGCCGACCCCTCCGGCGAGCCGACTTCGTTTCCGGACGCGCAGGCGATGGCGCAAAAATTCCTGACGCTCGCCCGCCCGGTGTTGAACGGCCGCGCCGACCAGTTCGCCGACGCCATCCTGTCGCTGGAAAAATTCGACCAGGTCGAGAAGGCCACGCAGTTGGGGCGGCAGTAGCGGCTTCCTTCCCCCTCTCCCGCTTGCGGAGGAGGGGGCGCACCGCCGTCAGGCGGCCAGCGCGGCGCGGATCATCTGGGCAAGATCCGACTTGCGATAGGGCTTGGCCAGCAGCAACACCCCGGCGTCGAGATGGCCGTGGTGAATGATGGCCTCGTTCGAATAGCCCGACGTGAACAACACCTTCAGCGAGGCCCTTTGCTGAAGTGCTGCGTCCGCCAGTTGGCGGCCGTTCATCGAACCCGGCATGATCATGTCGGTGAACAGCAGATCGACTTTCTCCGGGCCGTCGATAACGGCCATGGCCTCCCTGGCATTGACCGCCGCCAGCGTGGCATAGCCCAGGCTTTGAATTTGGCCGATCACGAAGGCTCGCACCAGATTGTCGTCTTCAACGACCAGGATGGTCTCATCGCCGCCCGTCATGCCCGGCTCGCCGGCCTGCTCGGCAGGCAGAGCGACACCGCTCGCTTGCGGCAGATAGATTCTCACCGTCGTGCCGTGACCCTCCTCGCTGTAGATCTTGATGTGTCCATGCGACTGCTTGACGAAGCCATAGACCATGCTGAGGCCGAGACCGGATCCCTTGTCGACTTCCTTGGTGGTGAAGAAAGGTTCGAACACGTTGTTCAGGATAGCGGCGGGAATGCCGTGCCCTGAATCGGTCACCGCGACCAGCACGTAGTTCCCGGCGACGACATCGGCGTTGGTGCTGGCATATGCCTCGTCGAGGGCGACGTTGCAGGTCTCGATGGTGAGCTTGCCACCCTCCGGCATCGCGTCGCGGGCGTTGAGCGCGAGATTGAGAACGGCATTGGTGAGCTGGCTGGGGTCGATCAGCGCGTGCGACGCGTCGCCCGCGAGCATCATGTGAACCTCGATGTGCTCGCCCAGCGTCGTCCGCAGCAGATTGGCGGTCTGGATCACCAGTGCATTGACGTCGACCTCGCGTGGCTGCAGCGGCTGCTTGCGGGCGAAGGCCAGAAGGCGCTGGGTCAGATCGGCGCCGCGCGCCGCGGCGTCGTCGATCATCCTGGTGATCGCCAGAAGTTCGGGCCGGTCCGCGAAGGCTTCGGAAAGGATTTCGATGGTCCCGGTAATGACGGTGAGAATATTGTTGAGGTCGTGCGCGACACCACCGGTCAATTGACCGACCGCTTCCATCTTCTGGGCCTGGTGAAGCTGCAGATCGGTGACGTTCTTCTCGTCGAGCAGCCGGTCCTTTTCCTCGACCAGGGCCTTCATCCGGTCGACGGTCACCTGCAGGGCGAGGCCCCGGGCGGCGGTCGAGACCGCCTCGGCCAGCACGTTCGCGAACCCCGTCAGAAAATTGATGTCGTACTGGTCGTAATCGTGCCGCCTGTCGTTGTCGACTTCGAGGATGCCATACGGTTGATCGTCGATGCCCTTGATGATGACGTCGATGATCGAGACAATGCCGTGCGCGGCGTAGAACGGCGGAGGGCTGAAACCGGCGGCGGCATCCTGCAGGTCGTCGATGATCGACGGCAGGCCGGTGGTGAACGCGCGCCCCTGCGGCGAGCTCGTGTCGGCGCGCGACACCACGTTGCCGACCACGCCAGCCTGCCAGCCATGGCCGGCGACGATGAGCAGATCGTTCTCTTCGGCCCGGTAGCGGCAGACCTTGCAGAACGGAGCGCCCAGGCCTTCGGCGCAGACCCGGACCGCTTCGGCGAGAATCTTGTCCAGATCCCGCTCACGCAGCGCGAAACTGCCGAATCTGGCAATCGCTGCCTGCTGGCGTAGCAGCTTCTGGACCTGGGCGTCGGCGTCGGTCATGGGAGCAGTCGACTGCATTATCGCGGATGGCCGAGAGCCAACATGGGCCAGCCGACAGCCGACTTATATCCGCTGATTTACGGGATTTGATCTGTAGTCATGGTAGCACGCGCATCTGCCCTGCGGCTGCGGAGAATGTGAGCAATCTTGGCCATATCGGCCACGGCCGGCCCAGCTGCGGTGCGCTGCGGAAATCCGCCTCGGTTGCTACATGCCCCAGGGCCCCACCCCTGCGTCAGTTCCGCCGGGTGCTTGGACGGCGGCCGATGATTGCTGATATAATCGGGCAAAAATCACGGAGACTTCATGAGCTGGCATCCCTCCGACGATCCCGTTCTCGGCGATCCTCTTTCCTGTGACGCGCTCGAGCTCGTCATCGTGCCGCGCACCCGCGACCTCGGCGACGGGTTCGAGGTGCGGCGCGCGCTGCCGCATGGCAAGCGGCAGATGGTCGGCCCCTTCATCTTCTTCGACCATTTCGGGCCGGTGCAGTTCATGTCCGGCAAGGGCATGGATGTTCGCCCGCATCCGCATATCGGGCTCGCCACCGTCACCTACCTGTTCGACGGCAGCATCATGCACCGCGACAGCGAGGGCAATATCAGGGAAATCCAGCCCGGCGCGATGAACCTGATGACCGCCGGCCGCGGCATCGCGCATTCCGAGCGGACGCCTGATGTCCAGCGGGCGAGCGGCCAGAGGATGCTCGGCCTGCAGAGCTGGATCGCATTGCCGGCCGCTTCGGAGGAAATCGCGCCGTCGTTTCAGCATTACGCCGCCGCCGACCTGCCTGTCGTCGGCGACAGCGGCTTCACCGCCCGCGTGATCGCGGGCAGCGCGTTCGGCGTGACCTCGCCGGTGGCGATGGTGTCGCCCTGGTTCTACACCGAGGTCACCGCGCAGGCCGGCATCCGCGTGCCGCTCGATCCAGACCATGAGGAACGCGCCATCTACGTCGTCGACGGCGAAATCGAGATCGCGGGCGATCGCTATGAGGGGCCACGGCTCCTGATCTTCCGGCCGGGCGACCGCATCACGGTCAACACGATCAGGCCGACGCGGATGATGTTTCTCGGCGGCGACGCGCTGGAGGGACCGCGCCATCTCTGGTGGAATTTCGTCTCGTCCAGCAAGGAACGGATCGAACAGGCCAAGCAGGACTGGAAAACCGGCCGTTTTGCCCATGTTCCCAACGAGCACGAGTTCATTCCGCTGCCGGAGTGAGCTATCTGTTCGTCGTTCGTCTCTCGCGCCGGCGCGAGATGGTTTCTCCTTGAAAGTATCCCCGATGACCACCATGCTCGCCAGCGACCTGCCCCTTCCCCGGATCGGGCGCGGCAAGGTCCGCGATATCTACGCCGTCGGCGACGACCGCGTGCTGCTCCTGACCACCGACCGCATCAGCGCGTTCGACGTCGTGATGGCCGAGACCATCCCGATGAAGGGCGCGGTGCTCACCCAGATCAGCGCCTGGTGGTTCGGACTGCTCGAAGGCGTGGTGCATCACCACATGATCAGCGCCGATGCCGACGCCATCATCTCGGAGATCCCGGCGCTGCAGGGCCACCGCGACTCGCTCGCCGGACGGGCGATGCTGTGCAAGCGCACCACGGTATTTCCGATCGAATGCGTGGTCCGCGGCTACATCTCGGGTTCGGCCTGGAAGGAATACGCCGCAGAGGGCACGCTGGCCGGCGAGAAATTGCCGCCCGGCCTCGTGGAAAGCGCAAAGCTGGAGCCCGCGATCTTCAGCCCGGCCACCAAGGCCGAAACCGGCCACGACGAGAATATCACGATCGCGCGGATGCGCGAGGTTCTGGGCGACGAAGTCGCGTACGAACTGGAGAGCATGAGCCGCGCGGTCTATACGCTCGGCGAGAAGACCGCCCGCGAGCAGGGCATCATCATCGCCGACACCAAGTTCGAATTCGGCCGCGACAAGGACGGCCGCATCATCCTGATCGACGAGGTGATGACCCCCGACAGTTCGCGCTTCTGGGCGGCGGATGCCTATCACCCCGGCCAGCCGCAGCCGAGCTTCGACAAGCAGCCGCTGCGCGATTATCTCGATGCCGAGCGCCGCGCCGGCCGCTGGAACGGCGACGCCCCGCCCCCGCCGCTGCCGGCCAGCGTGGTGGACGCCACCAGCAAGCGCTATCTCGAAGCGTACCGCCGCGTCACCGGAAGCGAACTCGAGATCGGCTAGAGCGGCTTGATTCGGCCGTTCAGCGGATGAGAGAGCCCCCACCCTAACCCTCCCCCGCAAGTGCGGGAGAGGGGACAAACTGTCGATGGCGAACCATTGTCGATCACATCGAACAGCCCGCAGCGGCATTCTTCTCCCTCTCCCGCTTGCGGGGGAGGGCCGGGGTGGGGGCCTCTCAACGGGCACAACGGATCAATTTCCGACACCATGGTTTGCGCTAGACTTATCCTCATGACACTGGCCTCCGCATTTGGCGGGGGCGCATCGGGCTGACGGCCATCGCCCCAATGCTCGCCGGAACGGCTGCGGATGAACTATGCGCAGGGAGTTCAGGCGGCTTCGCTCTGTCATAAAAATGTTGTTGTCCCTCCGAGCCGCGGTCGTCTACCACTGATAGTCGGTGTCAGGGACAAGTTCGCGCGTGGTCGAGGGTTCTTCAAGTTTTGGTCCGAGGGCCCGCACGGCGCTCAACGATGTTCTCGGCGGCACGGCTGCCAGCTTTCTGACCATCACTTTCGGATTATCCTACGCGCTCCTGATCTTTTCGGGCCCCTTGAGCCCCTATTTGTCCTACGGACTCGCCGCGACGTTCCTTGCATCGGCGGCGCTTGCCGCCGTCCTCGCGCTCGGAAGCTCGTTGCCGTTCGCGATCGGGGCACCGGAAACCTCCACCGCCGCGATGTCCGGAATATTGGCCTCGTCGCTGGTCGAACGCATCGTGGCGGCAGATCCGGCCGCACCGCTGCTCGCGCCCGTCATCATGACCCTGGCGCTCGCCAGCCTCGTCACGGGCATCGTGCTCTGCGGCTTCGGGGTGACGCGGATGGGGCGGGCGATCCGCTACGTGCCCTACCCCGTGGTCGGCGGATTTCTCGGCGCGACCGGCTGCCTGATCCTGCTGGGCGCGATCCGTGTCATCACCGGCCACCGGTTGCAATTCGGAGCGCTCGATCAATTCACAAGCCTGACGGCGGCGTTCGAACTCGGCGCGGCCTGCGTCATGGCGCTGGTGCTGTACCTGACCTGGCACCGATCCCGCAGCCCGTTCGGACTGCCGATCATCATTTTCGGCGGCGTCATCGTCGCACACGCCGCCTTCTGGCTGTTCGACGCCCCGCTGGCCGAGTGGACATTTCAGCCGCCGCGGAGCGTCACGTTCATGATGCCATGGAGTGCTGCGGAACTGGGCCGCTATCCCTGGGGTTCGCTGCTCGACATCGGCGGCGATTTCATCGCCGTCATCTTCGTGACGGCGGTCAGCACCTTGTTCAACACCACCGGCATCGAGGTCGCGCTGCATCGCGAGGCCGATCTCGAACGCGAGCTGAACGTTACCGGCCTCGCCAACATGCTGTCGGGCGCCTTCGGAGGCTACACCGGCTGCATTTCGATGAGCCGCACCATTCTCAATTTCAACAGCGGCGGCACCGGCCGGATCTCCGGACTCACCGCTGCCGCGATCTGCTTTCTCATGCTGTACGCGGCGCCTGCCGTGCTCGGCGTGATGCCGAAGTTCGTGCTCGGCGGCCTCCTGATCTATCTCGGCGCCGACCTGCTGCACAAATGGATCGTGCTGTCGCGGCGTCGGCTTTCGTTGACCGACTACCTGTCGCTGCTGGCGATCATCGTCATCATCCTGCAATGGGGTTTTATCGCCGGCATCCTGATCGGCACCGTGATCGGCTGCGCGACGTTCGCGCTGAGCGCTTCGCGCGTCGATTCCATCAAATACGGTTTCGACGGCTCGGAATATCGCAGCTCGCTCGATCGCTCGCGCGACGACCAGGCGGTGCTTGCAGCGCATGGCGGCAAGATCCAGGGCCTGAACCTGCAGAGCTATCTGTTCTTCGGCTCCGCCAACCGGCTGTACCAGCACGTCAAGGCGCTGCTGGCGCGACATCCGGAATGCCGCTTTCTGGTGTTCGACTTCAAGCTCGTCACCGGGATCGATTCATCGGCGGCCTACAGTTTCGCGCAGATCAAGCGCACGGCCCATGACCGCGGTATCAGGCTGATACTGGTGCACCTGCCGCCCGCAGCCGAGAAGGCGCTGCGGTCCAGCGAGTTCATTTCCGACGAAGTCAGCATCGTGCCGGAACTGGATCATGCGCTGGAGGCCTGCGAGAACGAGATCATTGCGCTGCATCGGCACCTCGAACAGGAGGAGGCCCCGTTGCACGACTGGTTCGCGCAGATTCTCGGGACCGAGCATGATGCCACCGAGCTGATGCGCCGCTGCCAGCGTCTGGAAGTCGCAGCCGGCGAAATCATCGTCCGCGCCGGCGATGCCGCCGATTCCATGCATTTCATTCTGGAGGGCCGCGTCGGAATCATGATTCCCGCCGGCGACGGCGGCACCACAAGGGTGAGAAGTCTCGGCCGTCACACCACGATCGGCGAGATGGGCCTCGTCTCGCGGGCGCCGCGCAACGCCACGATCCAGGCCGAGGTCGCCAGCGTTCTCTACGTGCTGGACGCCAGGCAATTCGAGGCCATCAAGGCCGACGATCCCGCGCTCGGCCAGAAGCTGCTGACCTATTTCGTCTCGGTCATGGCCGAGCGACTGACCTTCGCCAATCGCATGATCGCGGTGCTGCGAAGATAGGCACAGAACACGGAGCCCGTAGCCCGGATGGAGCGCTTGCGAAATCCGGGGCGGCTGCACACCCGTTCCCGGATTGCGCCAGCGAGCGGCGTTTCACGCCGATCGCCAGCTTCATCCGGGCTACGAATTTCCCTCCGTGCGGCTAGATCCCCGCCATCATCACGTATTTGATCTCGACATATTCTTCCATGCCGTGATGCGAGCCTTCGCGTCCGAGGCCTGATTCCTTGACGCCGCCGAAGGGCGCGACCTCGGTGGTGATCAGGCCGGTGTTGACGCCGACCATGCCCGACTCCAGGGCTTCGGCAACCCGCCAGACCCGGCCGAGATCGCGCGAATAGAAGTATGACGCGAGGCCGAACGGCGAGGCGTTGCACTTCGCAATGACGTCGGCCTCGTCCTTGAAGCGGAACACCGGCGCCAGCGGCCCGAAGGTTTCCTCATGCGCGACCAGCGCGTCGGGCGCGACATTGGACAATACCGTCGGTTCGAAGAAGCTGCCGCCGAGCGCGTGGCGCTTGCCGCCGGTGACGATCTTGGCGCCGCCCTTGACCGCGTCCGCAATGTGCTTCTCGACCTTGTCGATCGCGTCCATGTTGATCAGCGGTCCCTGCGTCACACCGGCCTCGGTGCCGTCGCCGATCTTCATCGCCGCGACCTTCTTCGACAGCTTTTCGACGAACTGGTCGTAGATTCCTTCCTGGGCATAGAGCCGGTTGGCGCAGACGCAGGTCTGGCCCATGTTGCGGTATTTCGAGACCATGGCGCCTTCGACGGCAGCGTCGATATCGGCGTCGTCGAACACCACGAAGGGCGCGTTGCCGCCGAGCTCGAGCCCGAGCTTCTTCACGCCGACCGCAGCCTGCTGGTAAAGGATCTTTCCGACTTCGGTCGAGCCGGTAAAGCCGACGAAGCGCACGGCGGGATGTTCGCACAGCACCTTGCCGATCGCCGAGGAATTGCCGGTGAGGATGTTGAACACGCCCTTGGGCACGCCGGCCTTTTCCGCCAGCGCCACCAGCGCCAGCGCGGTGAGCGGCGTCTCATTGGCGGGTTTCAGCACCACGGTGCAGCCGGCGGCCAGCGCCGGGGATACTTTTCGGGTGATCATCGAGCAGGGAAAATTCCATGGCGTGATCGCGCCGCAAACCCCGATCGGCTGCTTGATCGCCAGCAGCCGGGCGTCCGCCCGCTGCGTTGGAATGGTTTCGCCGTAGACGCGGCGCGCCTCCTCGGCGAAGAACTCGACATAGGCGCCGCCGATGTCGACTTCGCCCAGCGCCTCCGCCAGCGGCTTGCCCTGCTCGGAGGTGAGGATCAGCGCGAGGTCCTCGCGGTTGGCGATGATCAGGTCGAACCATTTGCGCAGGATGTTGGAGCGCTGCTTGGCGGTGAATTTGGCCCAGGCCGGAAACGCGCGCTCAGCGGCTTCGACGGCTTGCGTGGTTTCCGCCGTGCTCATGACGGGGATTTTCGCCAGTTCGACGCCGTTGACCGGATTGGTGACGGGTTTGGCCGGGGTGCCGGTCCAGGCGCCGTCGATGTAGCACTGCTCGCGCAGCAGCGAGGGGTCCTTCAGGCGGTCGCGCAATGACGGCGTGGAGGATGAGGTGCGGGCAGCTGCGGCGGTCGGGGTCATGACGTTGCTCCTTGGATGCTTTTTGGCTTGAGCCGAATATAGGCTCAAATGCGCCGAGATGCATCGGGGGCTCGGTCAACCCTGCTCGTCATTCCCCGGTGCGCAATTGCGCACCTGAGGACGATGCGAAGCATCGAACCCGGAATCTCGAGGTTCCGGGTTCGCTCGTTTCACTCGCGCCCCGGAACGACGGCTTAGGCTAACCCCGGAATGACGGCTCAGGCCGCACCGCTCATATAGGTTTCGCGACGGCCGATCATGCGCTCGGCGGCGGCCTTGGCGGCGGCCTTCGAGGAGGTGGCGCAGGTGCGGTATTCGAGATCCGGGGTGACGGCGGGGCGGCGTCCGAACCATGATTTTGAAGCGACGGGAAGCAGCGCCAGCGCCTGCGCGACATTATCGACCGCGCCGAACGAGTGCAGCGCGCCGGTCCCGGCCACGCGGACTTCATAGATACCCGGCGAGATCGGCGCCTCGATATTCTCGCCGCGCCCGGCCCGGGGGTACCGCTTCCATTCGCTCCAGGTCGAGATCATCTTTGTCCCTCATATCCCAAAAAAGTCGCACCCAATTGCATCAAAATGGATGGTTGGCCGTATCAAATTCCGCTGCGTTTCAAACACTTTATCGTCAAAAAGTTCCCGACGTGGGAGCGCCTTCAACATACCGCGGGATATCGGCGATGGTCATGGAAATTGCAACCCATCCACCGCGAAATCTGGCCTTGTGTTGCCGTTCGGCCCCGCCTCGTCGCCATGGCGCCGCCGGTTGCTGGTCCCGGCCGCCGTCATCCCGAGCGCGCGACCCCCCGCCCCGGTCCGCTACGCGCTTGCGGGAAGCGGGCGGCGGGAGGAAGATCGGGGTCCTTCAATGAATAATAACTCGGGAGGTGACCATGCAAAGCCAGTCAGAAATCGATCAGATGCTGCGCCAGAAATGCGACGCCAGGGAAATTCCCGGCGTGGTCGCGATGGCGGCCAATGGCAACGAAGTGATCTACCAGGGCGCGTTCGGCAAACGCGACCTGTCGAAGGACGACGCCAAGGACAACGCGATGACCGCCGACAGCGTGTTCTGGATCGCGTCGATGACCAAGGCCATCACCACGGCGGCCGGCATGCAGCTGGTCGAGCAAGGCAAGCTCTCGCTCGACGAGCCCATCGGCAAGATCCTGCCCGACCTCGCGTCGCCGCAGGTGCTGGAAGGTTTCGATGCCAGCGGCGCGGCAAAATTGCGCCCGGCAACGCGGCCGATCACGCTGCGTCAGCTCATGACCCACACCGCCGGCTTCGCCTACGACATGTGGAACGGCGACATGGCCGCCTTTCTGACCAAGGCCGGCATTCCGCCCATCACTACCTGCCAGAACGCGGCGCTGAAGACGCCGCTGGCGAGCGATCCCGGCACGCGCTGGGAATACGGCACCAACATCGATTTCGTCGGCAAGGCGGTCGAAGCCGTCAGCGGCAAGAAACTCGACGCCTATTTGCGCGACCATCTGCTGGCGCCGCTCGGCATGAGCGACACGGCCTTCAGGATCGGCGACGCCCAGCGCAAGCGTCTCGTCGGCATGCACGCCCGCGGCGAGGACGGCCAGCTGGCCGCGATCCCGTTCGAGCTGGAACAGAATCCGGAATTCCACATGGGCGGCGGCGGCCTTTACGGCACGGCCGGCGACTACATCAAGTTCACCCAGATGATCCTCAACAAGGGCAAGGGCAACGGCAACCAGCTGCTGAAGCCGGAGACCGTGGCGCTGATGAGCCAGAACAACATCGGCGACCTCACCATGGGCAAGATGACGACGGCGGCGCCTGCCTACACCAACGACGTCGATCTTTATCCCGGCATGGACAAGAAATGGGGGCTCAGCTTCCTGATCAATACCGCGAAAACGCCGGAAGGCCGCAGCCCCGGCAGCCTCGCCTGGGCCGGCCTCGCCAACACCTATTTCTGGATCGATCCGTCGCGCAACGTCGCCGGCGTGATCCTGATGCAGCTGCTGCCGTTCGCCGACGCCAAATGCCTGGAAGCCTTCGCCGGCCTCGAGCGCGGCGTCTATGCCGGGCTGGATGCGGCGCAGCGGGCGGCGTAGGCAGCCATCGCGCGTCGGACGGCCTCGCCCACCCACAACTCGTCATCCCCCGCGCAGGCGGGGGATGCAGCACGCCGCGGCTGCTCGGAAGAACACGACGTCTCTGGAATATTGGGTCGCCCGGGCAAGTGCCGGGCGGTGACAATGGTGTTTGTATTATCCATCAATGATGTTGATGGACTAGAGTTTCCTGCCCCTCGGCGCATGGAGAAACCGATTGACCGAAACAGCCGGTAGCTACGTCTGCGGCGTCGCCGATGCGCCGCTGCTGGGCGACACCATCGGGCGCACCCTGGACCATGCCGCGCGGCGCTGGGGGAAACGCGAAGCGCTGGTGTCGCCGAGCCATGACGTCAGGTGGACATGGCGTGAGCTGGCCGAGCGGGTCGACGCGCTGGCGGCGGGCTTTCTCGCACTCGGTCTGGAGCGCGGCGCCCGCATCGGGGTGTGGTCGCTGAACCGGCCGGAATGGACGCTGACGCAGTTTGCCGCCGCCAAGGCCGGCCTCGTTCTGGTCACCATCAATCCGGCCTATCGCTTGAGCGAACTCGAATTCGCGTTGGCAAAAGTCGGCTGCGCCGCGCTGGTCACGGCGACCGCGTTCAAGACTTCCGACTATATGGGGATGCTGAACACGCTGCTGCCGGAACTGGCGACGGCAACGCCGGGCGAATTACACGCGGCGCGGCTGCCGCAATTGCGCGCGGTGATCCAGATCGGCGGCCCGGCCGCATCAGGCACCCTACCGTTCGAAGCGGTTGCCGCCATGGGCGGCGCGCGCCACCGCGACGAACTCGCAAGCCTGGGCAAGACGCTGCAGTTCGACGACGCCGTCAATATCCAGTTCACCAGCGGCACCACGGGATCGCCCAAGGGCGTCACGCTGACGCACCACAACATCCTCAACAACGGCTATTTCGTCGGCCGCGCGATGCGCCTCACCGAGGCCGACCGGATCTGCATTCCGGTGCCGCTCTATCACTGCTTTGGCATGGTGATGGGTAATCTCGCTTCCGTCACCTGCGGCGCCGCGATGGTCTATCCCGGCGAGGGTTTTGATCCCCTGGCGACGCTGCAGACCGTGGAACGGGAGAAATGCACGGCGCTGTACGGCGTGCCCACCATGTTCATCGCCGAGCTCGACCATCCCGATTTTG
The DNA here is from genome assembly GCA_040390145.1 of Pseudomonadota bacterium. Lineage (GTDB taxonomy): Bacteria > Pseudomonadota > Alphaproteobacteria > Rhizobiales > Xanthobacteraceae > Bradyrhizobium. The sequence continues at coordinate 16,872 of JAZJYY010000092.1, read as the reverse complement.
CAACATTCGATCTGTCGTCATTGCGCACCGGCATCATGGCCGGCGCGCCCTGCCCGATCGAGGTGATGCGGCGCGTCAACGACGCCATGAACATGCGCGACGTTACCATCGCCTATGGCATGACCGAGACCAGCCCGGTCAGTTTCCAGAGCGCCACCGACGATCCGCTGGAGCGCAGGGTCTCAACGGTCGGACGTATCCATCCGCATGTCGAGGTCAAGGTGGTCGACCGCGACGGCCGCATCGTGCCGCGCGGCGAACGCGGCGAACTCTGCACCCACGGCTACAGCGTCATGCTGGGCTATTGGGACGAGCCCGAAAAGACCGCCGACGTGCTCGACGCCTCCGGCTGGATGCATACCGGCGACATCGCCATCATCGATAATGAAGGCTATTGCAACATCGTCGGTCGCATCAAGGACATGGTGATCCGCGGCGGCGACAACCTCTATCCGCGCGAGATCGAGGAATATCTCTACCGCCATCCCAAAATCCAGGACGTGCAGATTTTCGGCGTCGCCGACGCCCGATACGGCGAGGAACTGTGCGCCTGGATCCGGGTGCGATCAGGCGAGACCCTGACCGCCGACGAGGTCCGCGGCTTCTGCCAGGGCCAGATCGCGCACAACAAGATTCCGCGCTATGTCGAATTCGTCGAGGAGTTTCCGATGACGGTGACCGGCAAGGTGCAGAAATTCCTGATGCGCGATGCCGTCGAGGCGAAGCTGGGGTTGAAGGCGGCGAAGACGGCGTGAGGGGGTGTTGGACGGAGCCCAACCAAAAATGTCGAAAACAACCCCATGCACAGTAACGGTAGCGGCTCACCCCGCGCGCAGAACGCTATATCTAGGCTTTAAGCCGATGTTCGACCCTAACGTATTACCAGTCTGGCGCGCGATGCACGGCTGCAGCGCCTACCTTATTACCATTAGGGACGGGATCGCTTGTCGAAATCGCCAAAACAGCCTAGAACGAAATAAGAACAACGGGACGCCAAGATGTCTTACGACGGCCGAGCGGTGGCGAATTTTGTGCTCGATAAATGTGCCGAACGCGGAGCTGACGTCTCGAACCTCTCGCTGCAGAAGATCGTTTACTTCTGTCACGTGTGGTCATTGATCGAGCTGAAGTCGCCACTCATTGCGCAGCGATTTGAAGCTTGGGAATACGGGCCTGTTCTTCCGTACCTGTACCGCGAATTTAAAGGTTTTGATCGGTCCCCCATCCGTGGACGGGCGACGCGAATCAATCCGCTGACGGGTGGCAGCGAAGTTGTGCAATACGATTTTGACCTTGCAACAACAGATATGCTCGCAAAAATAGTGGCGTTCTATTCACGGCTTCGGCCTGGGGATCTCGTTGAACTCACACACGCTGCTGGTGGTCCGTGGTACAATGTGTGGAATCACTCAGGGGCAATAAACCCCGGCATGAAAATCGCGGACGAGCAAATAGTCAGTTTCTATTCCAAGCGCGTACCACCATTCATTCTGCAATGAGGAGACGCCTTCGTGTCGAAACTCAAGGTGCCGTCAGTACAGCATTTGGCTCGGAATTGGCGCAGCACGCCTGAGCGGACTTGCCGGAAGCTTGTTTCCCTCGTCGAGAACCCTCCTATCTTTAACTACAATGCGCTGTTCGCTGCGGTTCGTGACATGCTGGTGTTCAACCAGCCCTATGACGAAATCGTGGAAGGTATTCGCCGGGGCATCAAGCGAGCCGACGTTCGCGAAAACCTCCTCGGTGTTCTTCCCCTCATTCGAGATCACTTTGCCGACGTGGCCCCAGACTTCGTGCAGGGTATTGACCGACGTTACTATTCGATCGGCCGTGGGTTGATGGTGCCCTTTGATCCGCCGCTGTTGTACGGCGTAGGCGGTCAACTGACATTTCCGTGGTTCAGCTTCTGGCGATCGAACCCCTTGGCTGATGCGCGACTATCGCTTTTCGTCACTGTGGTAGACGAATTGCTGGCAGATGACCCCGATCTGGCTGCGGCAGATTTTCAGATTCTAGATTTCAGTGCACCGAAAGTGAAAACGGGGCGGACCAAGCCACCGCGCCAGCTTCGTATCATTGACGCGCGTGATATTCCTCGTGTCACTGAGGCAACAAAGCTTGAGATGCTGACCGTCTTCGCAGAGGGCTATTTCATGGCTGTGGCAGAACTGTCCGCAGCAAAGGCCCGGCCGGCCGAAGACTCAACCCAAGAGCGCGACTCGAGGCAGGCCGATTTCTTTGAGGACGACCCGCCGCCCCCTTCATAAATCGAAATACATATCAGCCCGTTCGCTGCTCCGATGCGCTCAGAGACTGAACACACTTCGCGTGAAAAACTGCATGAACTTCTCTGCAGCGCGTTCGGTTCAACGAACGATTGGATCCAACACAGAACCGCTTGCATATCCATGCAGACGGCCATGTAGTCCTAGGGCTTCAGCCTCAGTCAGACTCGCGATGCAGTCAGCAACGAAGCGAGCTTGGTTTGCGGCACCATCCAACCACAGATAACGCAACCGCATGGGGAGATACTTTGGAATACCATTTTTTGAATCCTCGAAAAGGTAGTCAAAGAGTGTTCGGAGGACCCGCTCTTGCCCCTTCTGTTGGGCCGCGAGCGAAGGGTTGTTGATCACGTAATCCCGTGTGATCTGCTTTAAGATAAGGACTTCGTCTGCCTCTTCACCATCGATAGCCACCGACTTTCCGGAATCGTCGGGGGTTTGCAACCGTGCCGCTCGAATATACCGGCCAATCAGCTTTGACGTCATCGTGCGCAGCTGCTGCCGTTGATGGCGAAGTCCCTCGTATGGCTCGTTAATCAATTCCGCAAAAGAGCCCGCCAAGAAGGAATGCAAGTTACGCAGGGCCTCACGGAGTCGCCCATCGGCATTCAGCGGCGCATCGTACCAATTCGCGACTGCCCGGGAAACGATTAGCTCGCTCTGGTCACCATTCAGGATGCGGTGCCACGGCAGTACGCCACATCGATGGAAATCCTCCAGATCGTGAACGGAATAGGCTATGTCGTCTGCCCAATCCATCAGATCGGCTTCCGCCGTCTTTGCAGTGTGTGGGAAAAATTCCCGAGCAAAACCGAAGTCGCCGGCTTCGGTCTTGTACGCCCCCCATTTCTTGGCGCGCGACGCATTCCCAGGGTCACGGAGCCAAGGGTACTTAAGACAGGCTGCTAGTGTCGCTCTCGTCAGATCAAGACCTGGGCATTCGTCGAATCGAACGGCCAACTTCGTGAGAATGCGAAAGGACTGTGCGTTTCCTTCAAATCCGTCATCATCATATTTTTCGACGAGTTCATGAAGAACATGTTCTCCCACATGGCCGAACGGAGGATGACCAAGGTCGTGAGCTAAACACGCGGCTTCGACTACTTCCGGGTGAACCCCAAGTTCAGTAGCGAGTTCTGGCGATTGTTTGACGCAGTTCTCCGCCAGTCGGCGCCCTACTTGGGCTACCTTGATCGTATGCTGCTGGCGTGTATGGAAGACGTCGGACTCGCCCGCGCGCACGATCTGAGTAACGCCTGAAAGTCGACGAAACGCTGACGAATAGAGAATTCGGTCTCGGTCTCGTTCGAACCGGTTCCTTTGATCCTCTTGGACAACGCTATGTCGCCGCTGAACGCGGTCTGCCTCCCCCCACATCGAAAAAGCTGGCTAGGCCGTCTCGCGGACAACACACAGCCGCAGCTTTGGGCCAAGGGCCAGAGCGCCCTTGTCTAGAGCGCGCTGCATTATCCGCTGGACGTTGTAGGGAAGGTAGCCTCTTTGCGAGAAAATCTGAACCAAGCTCAGAGCATCGATCCCGCCTTCGTGGCGAGCTACTTCGTCAAGAAGCTCTCGCTCGCCCGGACGTCCCCTGGTGTTGGCCGTTGTTTCAGACGTCATGGCACTCTCCAAAGATCATCACCACTATATCTATTGCTTATTCGTCGACCTCTGGCAATCGCGTGATTGCCTACCCCACGGAATAGCTACAACAGTAACGCTCGTGGTTGGTTAACGATCCCCCTTAGGGTACACAGTGTCGGTACACAGCGGCATCCCAAATGGGTCGATAATCCAGCAAAATCAAGATGTCGGCGATAGACGTGCCAGGTCATTTCCCAGGCACTGCAACTCTTACACACTCGCGCCGAATGAGGGCGTTGCATTACGCGCCTCGAAAGACGAGGAGACATCCGTTCCCATCCTCCGAGACGGCCCTTCGGGCCTCCTCAGCATGAGGGTTCCCTACACCGGCAGCCCGTTCTGCTGCGCCAGGTCCTTGAGCGAGACCTGCGGCCGGGCGCCGATGTGCTGGATCACTTCGGCCGCCGCGAGCGCCCCTAGCCGGCCGGCGTTTTCATGGCCGGCGTTGCGGACCAGGCCGAACAGGAAGCCGGCGGCGAACAGGTCGCCGGCGCCTGTGGTGTCGACCATGCGGTCGATCGGGAACGCCGGCACCGCGACGACGCCATCCTTCGAGGCCACGACGCAGCCCTTTTCGCTGCGGGTGACGATGGCGAGCTTGGTATCCTCCCGCAACTGTTTCAACGCGGTGTCGAAGTCGGACGTCTGGTACAGCGAATGCAGTTCGGCTTCGTTGGCGAAGATCAGGTCGACGGTGCCCTTGCGCATCAGGTCGAGAAACTCGTCGCGGTAGCGGTCGACGCAGAAGGAGTCCGACAGCGTCAGCGCCACTTGGCGGCCGGCGCCGTGCGCGATGGTGGCGGCCTTCACGAACGCTTCCTTGGCGCTCTTGGGGTCCCAGAGGTAGCCTTCCAGATAGATGATGCCGGAGGCCGCGATCTGGGCTTCGTCGATGTCGGCGGGCGTCAGCTCCTGCGCGGCGCCGAGCCAGGTGTTCATGGTGCGCTCGCCGTCCGGCGTCACCAGGATGTAGGAGCAGCCGGTGGCGGGGCCTCCGGCCGCGGCCGGGGTTTCGAACGCGACGCCGGCGGCGCGGATGTCGTGGGTATAGAGACGGCCGATCTGGTCATCCCGGACCTTGCCGACATAGGCGGCGCGGGCGCCGAGATTGGCGATCCCGACAATGGTGTTGGCGGCCGAACCGCCGGACATCTCGGTGGCCGGGCCCATGTCGTTGTAGATCGCCAGCGCGCGGGCCTCGTCGATCAGCGCCATGCCGCCCTTGGTCATGCCGTGCCGGGCAAGAAAAGCCTCATCGGTCTGCACCAGCACGTCGAAAATCGCATTGCCGATCCCGAGAACGTCGTATTTCGCTGTGGTCATCGATCCGTCCTGTTGCGGCAATGGCGGGGTTTTGGGTGCTGCGGCCTATCACGACCGGCCTATGGCCAGCAAGGGAAGCTGGTATAGAGCGGCCATGATCCGCTCCTTCCTCACGGTGTCCTCGGGAACGCTGGCCTCGCGGCTGCTCGGATTCGTGCGCGATGCGATACTGGCGGCGCTGCTCGGCACAGGCGCCGTCGCCGACGCGTTTCTGGTGGCGTTTCAGGGCGTCAATGTCGTCAGGCGGCTGCTGACCGAGGGGGCGCTGAACGCGTCGCTGGTGCCGGCCTGGCTGCGGGTGCGCGAGGCGGAGGGAACGGCGGCGGCGGCAGCGTTCGCGGGCAGCGTGCTCGGCACCGTCAGTGCCGCGCTGGTGGTGGCGGCGGCCCTGATCGGCCTGTTGATGCCGCTGGTGATATCCGCGCTGGCGCCGGGCTTTGCCGCGACGGCGACGCTGCAGCTGGCGGTCGACGATGCGCGCTTGATGCTGCCCTATCTGGCCTTCGCCGGTCCCGTCACCGTCATGATGGCGCTGTTGAACGCGCAAGGCCGTTTCGCGCTCACCGCGTTCTCGCCGCTGCTGTTCAACATCGCGCTGATCGCCGTGATGGCGGCGCTGCTGGTGTGGCGGCAGGATGCCGGCTTCGCAGCACTCGTCGTCGCTGCCACGGTCGGCCTGGCCGGGCTGCTGCAGTTGCTGATCCTGGTATCGCATGGCGGCGGCATCGCCATGCCGCTGCGCATCAGTTTCGATCCGCCGATGCGGGGGTTTCTCGGCAAGGCGGTCCCCGGCATGATCGCCAGCGCCGGGCCGCAATTGCTGATTCTCGGCGGCGCGATCATCGCGTCCTCAACGCCGTCGGCGGTGTCTTGGCTGTATTTCGCCAATCGCCTGATCGAACTGCCGCTTGGCATCGTCGGCGTCGCCATGGGCGCCGTGCTGGTGCCCGAACTGACGCGCGGGGTGCGCGCGAACGATTCCGGCGCCATCGCCCATGCCGAGTCGCGCGGGCTCGAGCTCAGCGTCGGACTTGCGCTGCCGGCGACACTCGGACTGATGGCGCTCAGCGAACCGATTGTGCGCCTGCTGTTCCAGCACGGCGCCTTCACACCGGCCGATACCGCAGCGACCGCATGGGCGCTGATGTGGCTGGCGCTCGGCCTGCCGGCGCATGTGCTGATAAAAGCGCTGTCGCCGGCGTTTTTCGCGCGCGAGGATACGCGCACGCCGCTGTGGGCGACGTTGAAGGGATTTGCGGTCGCGATCGTGCTCGCCGTGGTGCTCGGCCATCTCTATGGTGCCAGCGGGATCGCCGCCGCGATTTCGTGCGGGGCCTGGAGCAGTGCGCTCAGCCTGATCCTGCGCGGTGCTGCCACCTTCGGATTTTCAATCGACACCGGCGCACGCCGACGGCTGCCGCGCATCGTGACGGCGGCGCTGGCGATGGGCGTATTGTTGTGGCTGACAGCGTCGTTCGCGCTGCCTGTGACAGCGACCGGACACGGTCTGATGCAGGCCGTGCTGCTGGGAGCCATGATCGCAGGCGGAATCGCGGTTTACGGCCTGCTGCTGGCCCTGTTCGGCGTCACCGGCTGGGCCGAAACGATGCGTGCTATCCGCCAAGGCAAGGCTTCCGCCTTGCGCGACTAGTCCCCGCATGGCAATTGACGCCCGAAACAGGCACGCGCGGGAAGCTAACCATGGCATTCGTTGAACGGGTATTTTCAGGCGTCCAGCCGACCGGGAATCTGCATCTCGGCAATTACCTCGGCGCGATCGTCAATTTCGTGAAACTGCAGGAAACCCACAACTGCCTGTATTGCGTCGTCGACATGCACGCCATCACGCAGCCGGTCGAGGTGTGGGGCGGCCCGGCCGAGTTGGCGCGCAACACCCGCGAAGTGACCGCCGCCTTCATCGCCTCAGGCATCGACCCGACCAAGCACATCGTATTCAACCAGAGCCAGGTGCTCGAGCACGCGGAACTGGCGTGGATCTTCAATTGCGTGGCGCGAATCGGCTGGCTCAACCGCATGACCCAGTTCAAGGACAAGGCCGGCAAGGACCGCGAGGCCGCCTCCGTCGGGCTGTACGATTATCCGGTGCTGATGGCGGCCGACATCCTGGTGTATCGCGCCACCCATGTGCCTGTGGGCGAGGACCAGAAGCAGCATCTCGAGCTGTCGCGCGACATCGCCCAGAAATTCAACAATGATTTTGCCGATTCGATTCGCCGCCACGGCTTTGACGACGGACTGTTCTTTCCGCAGCCGGAGCCGCTGATCACCGGCCCCGCGACGCGGGTGATGAGCTTGCGCGACGGCACCAAGAAAATGTCGAAGTCGGATGCGTCGGATAATTCGCGCATCAACCTCACCGACGACGCCGACACCATCGCGCAAAAAATCCGCAAGGCGAAGACCGATCCGGAGCCGTTGCCGTCGGAGGAGAAGGGGCTGGAGGCCCGCCCCGAGGCCGACAATCTGGTCGGGATCTACGCGGCCTTGTCCGGCCGTCCGAAAGCCGCCGTGCTCGGCGAATTCGGCGGCGGTCAATTTTCGGCGTTCAAGAATGCGCTGGTCGAGCTTTGCGTGACCAAACTGTCGCCGATCGCCTCCGAGATGAAGCGGCTGGTGGCCGATCCCGGCTATGTCGACCAGGTGCTGTTCGACGGCGCCGCGCGCGCGCGCGTGATCGCGGCCGAAACCATGCAGGCGACCAGGGACATCGTCGGTTTCGTCAGCAAACGCTAGGTATTCACGCCTTCGCCACAATTGATCCACCGCGAATGCTGTTTTGCGCGTATTCTGATCGCAAAACCGGTATCCACTTCTGCGGAATACGCGCGGGCTCTGCCGCTTGTGGAGCAGGGCTGCGCCGTGGCAGCATGCGTCGGTTTGGCGCAGCATCGGGACATGCATGACCACCCAGCGACGAAGTTACGAGACCGGCCACAAGCCGAAATGCCTTGTGATCGTTGACGACACCGCGGAATGGGACCGCGCGGTCTATTATGCCAGCCGCTGGGCGATCCGCGTCGGCGGCGGCGTGGTGATGCTGCGCGTCATCGAGACCGAGGACCAGAACCAGCAATGGCTGGGGGTCGCCGACATCATGCGCGCCGAAGCCGAGGAGAACGCCAACGCCGCGCTCGACCGCGCCGCCGGCCGCGCCAACGGCATCGCCGCGATCACGCCCGAACGGGTGATCCGGGAGGGCGACCCGACCGACCAGATCCTCGACGTAATCGACAAGGACGTCGATATCGCGATGCTGGTGCTGGCCGCCAATCCCGGTGCGGAAGGCCCCGGCCCGATCATCACCACCATGGCCAAGACGGTCGGTTCTTTCCCGATTCCGGTCGTTATCGTGCCCGGCGACCTCAGTGACGCGGATATCGACGGGCTGTCGTAGCGCTTCTCCCCTCCCCCCGCTGTGTCCGCCGACGGGCCCGTAGCCCGGATGGAGCTCTTGCGAAATCCGGGGCTGTTCTCGCACCGCTCCCGGATTGCGCCCTCGGGGCACGCCGCAGGCGTGAGCCGAGGTCTCCATCCGGGCTACGGGACCTGACACGGGCATGGCAGGTTCCCGCCCTTGATCGTGCATCCGCCGTCGCCATCTGCTAGACAATCAGCCACGTACCGGCCTTGAACCGGTGTCGCAGGAGAAAACCATGTTCATCCAGACCGAAGCCACGCCCAATCCCGCCACCCTGAAATTCATTCCCGGCCGCACCGTGCTCGACGGCGGCACCATGGAATTTTCCAATCGCGAAGCCGCGGCGCGCTCGCCGCTGGCGACACGGCTGTTCGACGTACCCGGCGTCACCAGCGTGTTCTACGGCTCCGACTTCGTCACCGTGACCAAGGACTCAAGCGACTGGCAGCACCTCAAGCCATCGATCCTCGGCGCCATCATGGAACACTACATGTCCGGCGCGCCGCTCTTGGCCGACGGCACCGCCGCCAGCGACGAGGCGTCCGACGAGGAAGACGAGTTCTTCAACGAGGCCGACGCCGAGACGGTTGCGACCATCAAGGACCTGATCGAAACCAGGGTGCGCCCCGCGGTCGCCAATGACGGCGGCGACATCACCTTCCGCGGCTTCAAGGACGGCATCGTCTATCTCAACATGAAGGGCGCCTGCGCCGGCTGCCCGTCCTCCACCGCGACGCTGCAGCACGGCATCCAGAACCTGCTGAAGCATTTCGTGCCCGACGTGGTCGAAGTCCGGCCGATGTGAGAAGGCGAACGTCTTCACCCTCCCCTGAAGGGGGAGGGTCGGCTCGCATCGCAAGATGCGAGACGGGGTGGGGTGACAGTCCCTCATCCGAGCGCTGTTCGATACGAGAAACCGTCACCCCACCCCGCCGCTCATTTCATTCGCGTCGACCCTCCCCCTTCAGGGGAGGGTAAGAAAGACCTACGCCGCCTGCCCGATCGCCGCGGCCTCCGCCGCCGCACGCTGCATGCTGGTGGACATCTCGCTGGTGACCGCGCTCTGCTCCTCGACCGCCGCGGCGGTCGACGTCACGTATTCGCTGACGTCCTGAATAGCCTTCTTGATCGCGCTCAGCGCCGCGACGACGTCGCCGGAAATGCCGTTCAGATGGCCGATTTCCCCGCCGATCTTGTCGGTGGCCTGCTTGGCCTGATTGGCGAGATTCTTGACCTCCGACGCCACCACCGCGAACCCCCGGCCGGCCTCGCCGGCCCGCGCCGATTCGATCGTGGCATTGAGCGCCAGCAAATTGATCTGCCCGGTGATGTTGCCGATCAGATCGACGATACTGCTCATCGATTCCGACGCGGCGCTCAGCCGCTGGGCCTGCTGATCGGCGACTTCCACCCGGTCGACCGCGTTGGACGCCGTTTCCCTCGACTTTGCCATCGCTTCGGAGATTTCGCGAACCGAGGCGTTGAGTTGCTCGGCGCCCGCGGCGACCGATTCCATCATGGTGCGGACCCGCTCGTTTCTCATCCGCGCGATGACCTGAGCCGTAGTGTCGGTTGCGTACTTCACCACCTTGAACGGCTTGCCGTTGAGATCGAGGATCGGATTATACGAGCCCTGGATCCAGATTTCCCGACCGCCCTTGCCGACGCGCCGGTATTCCGCCGCCTGATAAACGCCGCGATTAAGGCTGGCCCAGAATTCGCGATATTCCGGACTGTCGCGTTCGGCGGGATCGACGAACATGCGGTGATGCCTGCCCTGGATTTCGGCCAGCGAATAACCCATCGCGCCGAGAAAATTTTCGTTCGCTGTCAGGATCGAGCCGTCCATGTTGAACTCGATCACGGCCTGCGATTTGCCGATCGCGGCTATCTGTCCCGCAAGGTCGGCGGTCTGCAGCTTCTGCGCCGTGACATCGGTGGCGAATTTCACCACCTTGAAGGGCTTGCCGGTTTCGTCGAGGATCGGATTGTAGGACGCGAGAATCCAGATCTCCTTGCCGCCCTTGCCGAAGCGCTTGTACTCCGCCGACTTGAATTCGCCGCGATTGAGGCTCGCCCAGAACTCACGGTATTCGCTGCCGTCGCGCTCGGCCTGCCCGACGAACATGCTGTGATGCTTGCCCTGGATCTCGGAGAGCGCGTAGCCCATCACGCCGAGAAAGGTATCGTTGGCGGAGATGATGGTGCCGTCGAGATTGAACTCGATCACGGCCTGCGCACGGCCAATGGCGGCGATTCTGCCGGCATCCTCCATGCTGCGGACCTTTTGCGCCGTGATGTCGGTGGCGAACTTGATGACCTTGCAGGGCCTGCCGTTGCTGTCGAAAATCGGATTGTAGGAGGCCTGAATCCAGATTTCACGGTCGCCCTTGGCGATCCGCTTGTATTCAGCCGACTGGAATTCACCGCGATTGAGACTGGCCCAGAATGCGCGATAGCCCACGGACTCGCGCATCGCCGGCAGCACGAACATGGCGTGATGCCTGCCCTGGATTTCCTCGAGCCGGTAACCCAGCGCATCGAGAAAATTCTGGTTGGCGGTGAGGATGGTGCCGTCCATGTTGAATTCGATCACGGCCTGCGACTTGCTGATGGCGGTGACTTGGGCGAGCGCGTCGCGCGCTGCCGAATCGTTTCCCCAAAAACTCACTGAAGACACCTTTCTGACTTCGGTAACGAGCGTGGCTTGATCTGCCGAAAATGCATCGTCCGGATCCGAAATGGATCCGCTTTACCTAGGGACAAGCTGACATGGCATGGCTAATACTTCCTTAATTCGTTATGATATCAATGGCTTAGCATCCTAGAAGTTGCGTCGGGAATTTGTGACACTCCGTCACTTGCCGATTACAGCCCAATTTTCCTGAAGGGTGATAAGACTGACCCATGCTGATCCTCGCCATCGATACCGCACTGGATGCCTGCGCTGCCGCCGTGCTCGATACCAGCACGAGCCAGCTGATCGCGCAGGAATCGCAGCCGATGAAGCGCGGCCATGCCGAGGCCCTGATGCCGCTGATCGCGCGGGTCATGAAGGCGTCCGGCGTTGCCTTCACGGCGCTCGACCGCATTGCGGTGACCACCGGACCCGGCAGTTTTACGGGACTGCGGGTCGGCCTTTCCGCGGCGCGCGGCATCGGCCTTGCCGCCGGCAAACCGGTGGTCGGGCTGACCACGCTGACCGCCTATGCCGCGCCCGTCGTCACGCAGAACGCCGCGCCGCCGGTGATCTCGGCGATCGATGCGCGGCATGACCATGTGTATTTCCAGGTGGTGAGCGGAGACGGCAGTTCGCTGGTCCGGCCGCGCGTCGCGCCGATCGAGGAAGCGCTGGAGGCCGCGCGATTCGGCGCGCCGCATCTGGTCGGCAACGCCGCCCAGATTCTCGCGAACCGATGGCCGGCCGATGCGCCGCCGCCGTTCAAAGTCGATCCGCAGCCGGCGCCCGACATCGCCTGGGTGGCATGGCTGGGGGCCGCGGTCAGCCCGGAAAGCGCGCCGGCACGGCCATATTACCTGCGCGCCCCCGACGCCAAGCCTTCACAGGACGCGCTGCAGAGAGCCGCGCCGCCGGCGTCATGATTCGTCACATAAGTTCCTGGTTCTCCGGTTGGTGGCGCGGCGGTGCCGCGGTGGTCGAACCTGCGACAATGCGCGACGCGGCCCGCCTGGCGCAATTGCACGGCGCATCGTTTCACCGCGGCTGGGGCGAAGCCGAATTCGAGACCATGCTGAGCGAGCGCAACACGCTGGTTCATCGTCTCAGACAAGGACGAAAGATCATCGGCTTCGCGGTGTCGCGCCTGGCCGCGGACGAGGCCGAGATCCTGTCGATCGCGGTGGCCGCCGATCAGCGCGGCCGTGGCCTGTCCCGCAACCTGCTGATGACGCATCTCGGCCATCTGGCGGGCCGCGGCGTGCGCACCATATTCCTCGAGGTCGAGGAAAATAACCAGCCGGCGCGGCGGCTCTATGAACGCGCCGGATTTGCCGTCGTGGGACGCCGCGAACGGTATTACAGGGAGGCCAACGGGGAACAATTGAACGCCCTCCTGATGCGTCGCGACTTGTCGTAACGCGCCCGGAGTGGCAGAAAGGCCCGCATGACTGCATTGAAATCCACGCCCGTGCCCAAGGCCACCGATATCGAATCCCGCTGCGCCGCCACCGGCATGCGCATGACCGAACAGCGCCGCGTCATCGCGCGCGTGCTGGCGGAAGCCGTGGACCATCCCGACGTCGAGGAACTGTATCGCCGCTGCGTCGCGGTCGACGACAAGATCTCGATCTCGACGGTCTATCGCACGGTCAAACTGTTCGAGGACGCCGGGATCATCGAGCGGCATGATTTCCGCGAGGGCCGCGCCCGCTACGAGCAGATGCGCGACAGCCATCACGATCACCTGATCAATCTGCGCGACGGCAAGGTGATCGAATTCACCAACGAGGAAATAGAGAAGCTGCAGGCCGAAATCGCCCGCAAGCTCGGCTACAAGCTGGTCGATCACCGGCTGGAACTGTATTGCGTCCCGCTGGACGACGACAAATCCTGATTGCGTGGAAATTTTGAGCCAACCAGTCGATCTCGTCATTTTCGACTGCGACGGCGTGCTGGTCGACAGCGAAGTGATCTCCTGCGCCGCGCATGCGGAAACCCTGACGCGCCACGGCTACCCGATCACGTCCGACCAGGTGTTCGATAGGTTTCTCGGCCGCTCGATGCGTCAGGCAAGTCTCGAGATCGAAGCCGAGATGGGCCGCAGCCTGCCGGATGACTTTCACGCCCAGGTATATGCCGAGATTTTCCGCTTGTTTGCCGTTTCGCTCGAAGCCACGCCCCATATCGACGAGGCGCTCGCCGCCATTGCGCTGCCGGTCTGCGTCGCATCGAGCGGCCCGCCGGAAAAAATCAGCGCCAGTCTCAATCGCGTTGGGCTGTGGGACCGGTTTGCGCCGCATATTTTTTCCGCCGTGCAGGTGCGCCAGGGCAAGCCCGCGCCGGACCTGTTCCTGTTTGCCGCCGGGCAGATGCAGGCCGCCCCGGCGCGCTGCTTGGTGATCGAGGACAGCCTTGCCGGCATCGCCGCCGCGGTCGCCGCCGGGATGACCGTGCTCGGTTTCCACGGCGGCAGCCACTGCCGCCCCGGTCACGGCGACCGGCTGCACGCTGCCGGCGCCGTCGCTGTTTTCGACGATATGCGGCTGTTGCCCGGTCTAATCGCGCAAATCGAGGCCAATTAGGCCGTCATTCCGGGAAGGTGCGTAAGACCAGACCCGGCATGACGGCTATGACTCTGGATTTCCAGCGCTTTAGCCTATAATTGACCCCCTGCGCCGCAATGGCGCCACCTCCGCACAGCATTCAGGTTCCATGAGTCCGCCGCGTAAGCTGCATATCAAGTCATACGGCTGTCAGATGAATGTCTACGATGCACAACGCATGGTGGACACGCTGGCGCCCGAAGGCTTTGTCGAGACCGCCACCGTGGATGACGCGGACCTGGTGATTCTCAACACCTGCCACATCCGTGAGAAGGCGTCGGAGAAGGTTTACTCCGAGCTCGGACGGCTGCGCGTCGTCAAGGACGAGGCCGCCAGAGCCGGCCGCCAGATGAGCATCGCGGTCGCCGGCTGCGTCGCGCAGGCAGAGGGCGCCGAGATCATCCGCCGCGCGCCCGCGGTCGATGTGGTGGTCGGCCCGCAAAGCTACCATCATCTGCCGCAGCTGCTGGCGCGGGCGAAGAGCCACGGCCGGGCGGTGGAGACCGAATTTCCGGTCGAGGACAAATTCGGCTTCCTGGCAGCGCCGAAGCCCGAAGCGATTCGCGCGCGCGGCGTCTCGTCCTTCGTCACGGTGCAGGAAGGTTGCGACAAGTTCTGTACGTTCTGCGTGGTGCCCTATACCCGCGGCGCTGAAGTTTCGCGCCCGGTCGCGAAGATCGTCGACGACGTGCTGAGATTGGCCGATAACGGCGTGCGCGAAATCACGCTGATCGGCCAGAACGTCAATGCCTATCACGGCGAGGGGCCCGGGGGGCGGACATGGTCGCTCGGCGCGTTGCTGCATCGGCTCGCCGATATCCCTGATATCGCGCGGCTGCGTTATTCGACCAGCCATCCCCGCGATGTCGACGACACGCTGATCGCGGCGCACCGCGATTTGCCTGAACTGATGCCGTTCGTGCACCTGCCGGTGCAGTCGGGTTCGGACCGGATTCTGGCCGCGATGAACCGCAAGCACAGCGCCGACGATTACCGCCGCGTCATCGACCGGTTCCGTGCGGTCCGCCAAGATATTGCATTCTCATCGGATTTTATCGTGGGCTTCCCCACCGAGACCGGGGAAGATTTTGCCGCGACCCTCGCGCTGGTCCGGCAAATCGGCTACGCTGGCGCTTATTCGTTCAAGTATTCGCCACGGCCCGGCACGCCGGCGGCGGACATGCGGGAGACAGTGTCAGCGGCTGAAATGGACGAGCGATTGGTGCGGCTCCAGGAATTGATCGACGGCCAGCAAGCGGCCTTCAATCTGGCTGCGATTGGCAGCACCGTCGACGTGCTGTTCGAGCGCGCCGCCCGCAACCCCGGCCAGATCGTCGGCCGCACCGCCTATTTGCAGCCCGCGCATGTGATGGCGGCTCCCGACATCATCGGACAGATATTGCCGGTGACCATCGCCAGCCTCGAGCGCTACAGCCTGCTCGGCGAACTCGCTGGCACAGCTCATGCAAAGCTCGCATCCGCTCGCATGACCGATTCCTCTCACATGATCACGGGAGCCTGAACCCTTGCCCAAAAGCGCATCGGATTCGCCTGCACTCGCTCCCAGCCGCAAATTTGACCGCGACATGCAAATCCCGCCCGAAACGCAGGTCGTCATCGATTTCGACGACAATCGCGCCGCCTCCGCTCTGGTCGGGCCCTACGGACAAAACCTGGCGCTGATCGAGCGCCGGCTCGGCGTCGTGGTCGATTCGCGCGGCAATCACATCACCATCGCCGGCTCGCGCGACGGCTGCGACGCGGCGCGGCGCGTGCTGGAGACGCTGTATGCGCAGGCGACGCAGGGCCACGATCTGGCGCAGGGCGACGTCGATGGCGCCATTCGCGCCGTGATCGCCCAGGGCTCGCTGTTCGAATTCGACGCCAAGACCGCGAAGACCGCGTTCGAGACCATCAATTTGCGCAAGCGCCCGGTGCGGGCCCGCACCGCCGCCCAGGATTCCTATATCCGCGCGCTGAAGCGCCATGAAATGGTGTTCGGAATCGGCCCGGCGGGCACCGGCAAAACCTGGCTCGCCGTGGCACACGCCGCGCAATTGTTCGAGCGCAAGGAAGTCGATCGCATCATCCTGACGCGCCCGGCGGTCGAGGCCGGCGAGCGTCTCGGTTTTCTGCCCGGCGATCTCCGCGAGAAGGTCGATCCGTATTTGAGGCCGATCTACGATGCGCTGTATGATTTGATGGATTCGCGGATCGTCGAGCGCGCGCTGCAGGCCGGCGAAATCGAGATCGCGCCGCTCGCCTTCATGCGCGGCCGCACCCTGACCAATGCCGTCATCATCCTGGACGAGGCGCAGAACACCACGTCGATGCAGATGAAGATGTTCCTGACCCGGCTCGGCGAGAACAGCCGCATGATCATCACCGGCGATCCCTCCCAGGTCGATCTGCCGAACGGCCAGCCTTCGGGACTTGCGGAAGCCGCACGGCTGCTCGACGGCGTCGAAGGCATTTCGCTGGTGAAATTCACCGCCGAAGACGTGGTCCGCCATGAACTGGTGGCGCGGATCGTCGCCGCCTATGAAGGATTGCCGCAGAAGCCGGCAACCAGCAGGCCTTGATGCCCAACTTTGACGCCAAGCGCGCGCCGGGAACGATCCCCGGCCGTAACGGAAATTCCGAACCGATGCCACCGCTCGCGCTGCCCATATCCGAGGTTCTCGTCGTCGCCGATGGCTGGCAGGCCGAACCCGACGCTGAAGCGGTCATCCATCGCGCCATCGCGGCCGCGGCCGCGAACGTCGATGCGGAGGTCGGCGACGCCGAGCTGGCGGTCATGCTGACTGACGATGCCGGCATTCGCACGCTGAACTCGAACTGGCGCGGCATCGACAAGCCGACCAACGTGCTGTCGTTTCCGGCGCTGCAGCCGACCGG
>JAZJYY010000091.1:0-26372 GCA_040390145.1 Pseudomonadota bacterium | reverse complement strand
ACGGAATTCGACCGAATCCCGTGGGCGCGACCCGGTTCCCTCCTCTAAAAACAAGTTGGACCCATGCTTCGAGGAATACGCAAAGCCTCATCAAACTGGCTCGGCAAGACCATCATGAGTATCGTCATGGGGGTGCTGATCCTCAGCTTTGCGGTGTGGGGCATCGCCGACATCTTCAAGGGATTCGGGCAGTCCACGCTGGCCAAGATCGGCCGGACCGAGATTTCGACCGAGCAGTTCCGCCAGCTCTACACCGACAAGCTGCAGCAGCTCGGCCGCCAGTTCGGCCGCCCGCTGACGATGGATCAGGCCCGGGCCTTCGGCCTCGACCGCCAGGTCCTGCAGCAAACCATCGCCGAAGCCGCCCTGGACGAAGAAGCGCGGCGGATGGGCCTCGGGACCTCCGACGCCGAGATCATGCGTACGATCTACGCCGATCCGAACTTCAAGGGCGTGACCGGCAATTTCGATCCGGCCCGTTTCCAGGCCACGATCCGGCAGTTCGGTTTCACCGAACAGAAATATATCGCCGAACAGCGGCGGGTATCGCTGCGACGTCAGATCGCCGGCACCGTCTCGGCCGGCCTCGAACCGCCGAAAGTGCTGATCGAGGCGCTGAGCCGCTTCCAGAACGAACAGCGCACCATCGACTACGTCAAACTCGACGCCGCGCAGGCCGGGACCATCGAACCGCCGTCGCCGGAAGCGCTGGCCAGCTACTTCGAGGATCGCAAGACCCAGTTCCGTGCTCCCGAATACCGCAAGATTTCCTTTGTCGTGGTGACGCCGGAAGAAGTCGGCAAATGGTCAGAGGTCTCGGACGAGGACGCCAGGAAAATCTTCGAGCAGAACCGCAGCAAGCTCGGCACGCCGGAGAAGCGTCAGGTGTCGCAGATGATATTCCCGAACGCCGAGGAAGCCGCGGCGGCGCGCAGCCGCATCGCGGGGGGAACGTCGTTCGAGGATGTCGCCAAGGAGCGCGGGCTCAACCCGGCCGACGTCGACCTCGGCACGATCGCCAAGTCGGGGATCCTCGACAGCGCGGTGGCGGACGCGGCGTTCACGCTGCCGTCGGGCGAGATAAGCCAGCCCGTCGCGGGCCGGTTCGGCGTTGCCCTGGTCAAGATCGGCAAGATCGAGCCGGGCGTCGAACCCAGCTATGAGAGCGTCGCCGCGACGCTGAAAAAGGACATTGCCACCGATCGCGCGCGCGCCAAGGTTTCGGATCTCCACAACAAGATGGAAGACGAGCGCGGCGGCGGCGCTGGCGTCATCGAAGCCGCGCAGAAGCTGGGGCTTACCGCCGTGACCATCGACGCCGTCGATCGCTCCGGCCGCCTTCCCAATGGCCAGCCGGTGAGCAACATTCCGCGTGGCCTCGACGTGGTGTCGCAGGCCTTCAACAGCTCGGTCGGCGTCGACAACGACCCGATCCAGTTCAGCGGCGGTTATGTCTGGTATGACGTGCTGGACGTCACCGCCTCGCGCGAACGCACCCTCGATGAAGTCAAGGACCAGGTCGAGGCGAAATGGCGCGACGACCAGATCATGACCCGGCTCCGAGCCAAGGCGACCGAGATGGTGCAAAAGCTCGACCAGGGCGGCAAGCTCGCCGACGAGGCGGCGGCTGCCGGAGCGAAAGTCGAAACCGCCAAGGATGTGCGGCGCGATGCCACCCCGCCCGGCCTTCCGAGCAGCGCCGTCACGGCGGCATTCCGGACCCCCAAGGATGCCGTGGGACAGAGCGCCGGCAGCGGTGCCAACGAATGGATCGTGTTCCGCGTGACCGACATCACCGTGCCGCCGGTCGACCTCGCCTCGGACGACATCAAGAAACTGAAGGAGACCCTTCAGCGCGGACTGACCGACGAACAGGTCGCCCAATACGTCTCCAGGATCGAACAGACGATCGGCACCACCATCAACCAGGCCGCCTTCGCACAGGTGACGGGCGCGAATAACTAACACCCCCGAAAGCATGCGATGGACGACCTCAAATCTATCATCGGAAAAGTCGCGACCGGCGCGACGCTGTCGCGCGACGAGGCGGCGTCCGCTTTCGACAGCATGATGTCCGGCGAGGCGACGCCCTCGCAGATGGGCGGATTGCTGATGGCGCTTCGGGTCCGCGGCGAGACCGTCGACGAAATCACCGGCGCGGTGTCGGCGATGCGCAGCAAGATGCTGCGCGTCAAGGCGCCCGCCGATGCGGTCGACGTCGTCGGCACCGGTGGCGACGGCTCCGGCTCGGTCAACGTGTCGACCTGCGCCTCTTTCATCGTCGCAGGTTGCGGCGTGCCGGTGGCCAAGCATGGCAATCGCGCGCTGTCGTCGCGTTCCGGCGCCGCCGACGTGCTGTCCGCGCTCGGGGTCAAGATCGACATCACGCCGGAGCGGGTCGGCCGCTGCGTGGCCGAGGCCGGCATCGGCTTCATGTTCGCGCCGTCGCACCATCCCGCGATGAAGAATGTCGGCCCGACCCGCGTCGAACTGGCGACCCGCACGATCTTCAACCTGCTGGGCCCGCTGTCCAATCCGGCCGGCGTGAAACGGCAGATGGTCGGGGTGTTTTCCCGGCAATGGGTGCAGCCGCTGGCGCAGGTGCTGAAAAATCTCGGCTCCGAATCCGCCTGGGTGGTGCACGGCTCCGACGGCCTCGATGAAATCACCCTCGCCGGCCCGACCTTCGTCGCAGCCCTCGAGAACGGCACTATCCGCACCTTCGAAGTGACGCCGGAGGAAGCCGGTCTTGCCCGCGTCGGCGGCGACGCCCTGAAGGGCGGCGATGCCGATGCCAACGCGGTCGCGCTGCAAAGCGTGCTCGACGGGATGCCGAGCCCCTACCGGGATGTGGCGCTCTTGAACGCGGCGGCGGCGCTGGTCGTGGCCGGCCGCGCCAGCAGCCTTCGGGAAGGCGTAGCGCTCGGAACCCAGTCGATCGACGGCGGCGCGGCACTGGCGCGGCTGAAGCAATTGATCGCGGTCTCCAACGGCTGACTGGAGCATCGATGTCCGACATCCTGACCAAGATCGAGGCCTACAAGCGCGAGGAGATCGCGGCGGCCAAGCTGGCGCGCCCGCTTGCGAGCCTGGAGGCGTTGGCGAAGTCCGCCCCCCCGCCGCGCGGCTTCGTCAGCGCGATCCGCCGCAAGCTCGGCCAGGGCGACTACGCGCTGATTGCCGAGGTGAAGAAGGCCTCGCCCTCCAAGGGGCTTATTCGCGCCGACTTCGATCCGCCGGCGCTGGCCAGGGCCTATGAGGCCGGCGGCGCCGCCTGTCTTTCGGTGCTGACCGACACGCCGTCGTTCCAGGGCCATCTCGACTTCATGGTGGCCGCCCGCGCCGCCACCCAATTGCCGGTGCTGCGCAAGGATTTCATCTACGACACCTATCAGGTGGTCGAGGCCCGCGCTTACGGCGCCGATTGCATCCTGATCATCATGGCGGCGCTCGATGACGGCGCTGCCCGCGACATCGAGGATGCCGCACTGGCGCAGGGCATGGACGTGCTGATCGAGATCCATGAACGCGCCGAGCTCGACCGGGCCCTAAAACTTCGTTCGCCGATGATAGGGGTCAACAACCGCAATCTGCGCACCTTCGAGACCACGCTGGAGACCAGCGAAGCGCTGGCGCCGCTGATCCCCGCGGACCGGCTGATGGTCGGCGAAAGCGGCATTTTCGCGCCCGCCGATCTGGCGCGGCTGGCGCGGGTCGGCATGCAGACATTCCTGGTCGGCGAAAGCCTGATGCGGCAGGCCGACGTCGCCGCCGCAACGCGCGCGCTGCTGGCGCGCGTCGATGCCCCGCGCGCCACCGGGACGCGCTGATTCATGGCGCGGAAATCATCCAAGGCCTCCGAATCCTCAAAGCCCGCCCTCACCCACATCGACGCCAAGGGTGAGGCGCGGATGGTCGATGTCTCCGAAAAGCCCGCGACCGAACGGGTCGCGGTGGCGGAAGGCCGCGTCGTCATGAGCGAGGCGACGCTTGCACTGATCGTCTCGGGCAATGCCAAGAAGGGCGACGTGCTGGGCACCGCGCGCATCGCCGGCATCATGGCGGCGAAACGCACCTCGGAGCTGATCCCGCTGTGCCACCCGCTGGCGCTGTCGAAGGTCACGCTGGATATCGCCCCGGACCCGAAGCTGCCCGGCTGCACCGTCCGCGCCACCGTCAAGGTCACCGGCCCGACCGGCGTCGAGATGGAAGCGCTGACCGCGGTGTCGGTCGCCTGCCTGACGATCTACGACATGATCAAGGCGGTCGAGCGCGGCGTCCGCATCGAGGGCATTCATCTCGTCGAGAAAAAGGGCGGCAAGTCCGGGCACTACCGCGCCTGAGGGCCGTGCTGCAGCGCAAGAAACCCTCTGGGATACCTATAGTGCCACTCCGATTTCAGGCCGGTGGTAATCCCTCGTTAACTCAACTTCCTAACACCGTTTCCATAACGACAACGTAATCATGTCCAGAGCCGGGGCATGAGAAAGTGCCGCTTGCGCCGAGCCATGGCAACGATCAAGACCGATGACGGAACAACCGATTACCTCGCTGAACTTCCCACGCTCGGTCAGCGGCAACCCGATCCGCTGGCTCATCGTCGGCGGCGGCTTCCTGATCGCCGCCATCGCGATCGGCGCCACCATCATCGCCGGCAATTTTCGCGAACGTGCGCTGAACAGCAGCGCCCGCGAACTCGACAACACCGTGATGCTGTTGGCCCGTCATTTCGACCAGCAGCTGACGGATTTTCGGGCCATTCAGGAAGACCTCGCCGCGTATGTGAATTCCTCCGGCATCAAAACCAGCGAGCAGTACAGCCGTCGGATGTCCAGCCCGGACATCCACCTGATGCTCAAGACCAAGCTCGCCGCATTGTCCTATGTCGGCGCCGTCAACGTGTTCGATTCGGACGGGGCGTTGATCAACTCCTCCCGCGCCTGGCCGGTCCCGCCAGTCAGCGTCGCCGATCGCGCCTATTTCAGGACCTTCAAGTCGGACCCGAACTCGCCGACCCTGCTGGTCGAACCGGTACACAGCCGCGTGACCGGAAACTGGACAACAGTCCTCGCTCGCAAATTGACCGGACCAAATGGCGAGTTCATGGGGACCATCACCCGCGGCATCGAGCCTGCCAACTTCGCGCGGTTCTTTCAGTCGGTGGCGCTTGGGCAGGATGCGACGATCGCCATGCACCATCGCGACGGCACGATGCTGGCGCGCCATCCTCATGTCGAGGAGATGATGGGCCAGAATTTCAAAACGGGTCCGGCGCATCAGCGGGCGTTGTTCGACAAGGAGCACGGCTCCGCCCGGCTCGCCAGTCCAACCGACGGCCGCGACCGGCTGGTTGCATCGCGTTCCCTGGCCGGCTTTCCCATCGTGATCATCGCGTCGACAACGATCGCCGCCGCGCTGGCCGACTGGCAGGAGCAGATCGTCTTTCTGGTCGTCGTGGCCGGACTTTTCGTCGTCGTGATCGCCACCCTGCTGTTCCTGGCGGTGCGCAAGCTGTCGAAGCAGCATCTGGCTTCGCAGGAGCGGCTGCAACTGGAAAAGCAGCGGCTGGATAAGGCGGTCAACAACATGACGCAGGGCCTGCTGCTGTTCGACTCGTCGCAGCGGCTCGTGATCTGCAACCAGCGCTATATCGACATGTACGGCCTGTCGCCGGACGTGATCAAGCCCGGCTGCAGCTTCCGCGAGGTGGTCGCCCACCGAAAGGCCACCGGATCGTTCGTCGGCGACGTCGATGCCTATTGCACCCGCATCCTGCGCGAAATCAGCCGCCGCCAGTCCATGATCATCGAGAGGCCCGACGGGCGCTCGATCGAGATCACCAACGAGCCGCTCGCCGACGGCGGATGGGTGGCGACCCACGAGGACGTTACCGAACGACGCCGCGCCGAGGCGCGCATCACCCATCTGGCGCATTACGACGCGCTGACCGATCTGCCGAACCGCGCCCTGTTCCATGACCGGCTGAAGGGCGAATTCGCCACCCTCGCCGCGGGTGAACAATTCGCCGTGCTCTATCTCGACATCGACGAGTTCAAGAGCGTCAACGATTCGCTCGGACATCTGATCGGTGACGAACTGCTGAAGTCGGTAGCGGTCACGCTGCGGCAATGCATCGGACCGGACGATTTCGTCGCGCGCCTCGGCGGCGACGAATTTGCGATCATCCAGACCGCGGTCCAGTCCGTGGCCGACGTCAACGAGCTGGTGGCGCGGGTGTTCGATGCGATCCGGGAGCCCTACGATTGCCTCGGTCACCAGGTCACCACCGACGCCAGCGTCGGCATCGCGCTGGCGCCGCTGCACGGCGCCGATTTCGACCAGATCCTGAAGAATGCGGATCTGGCGATGTATGCCGCCAAGGCCGCCGGGCGCCGCACCCATCGCTTTTTCGAGCCGGAAATGGACGCCAGGGTCAAGGCGCGCCGCAATCTGGAAATGGACCTGCGCCAGGCCATCGCCGAGCAAACCCTCGAGGTTCAGTACCAGCCCTGCGTCAGCCTTCGCGACAACCGGATCACCGGCTGCGAAGCCCTGCTGCGCTGGCGCCACCCCGAACGCGGCGTGATCTCGCCGGCCGAATTCATTCCGATTGCCGAAGACACCGGCCTGATCAATCAGCTCGGCGAGTGGGTGCTGACCACAGCCTGCGTGGAGGCGGCAAGCTGGCCTGCCGATATCAGCATCGCGGTCAACGTCTCGCCGGTCCAGTTCAGGAGCGGCACCTTCGCGTTGAAGGTGCTGGCCGCGCTTGCCGCCTCCGGCCTGCCGGCAAGCCGGCTCGAACTGGAGATCACCGAGGCCGTCCTCATTCGCGACGACGAGGCCGCGCTGGCCATCCTGCATCAGCTCCGCGCCATCGGGGTTCGCATCGCGCTCGACGATTTCGGCACCGGCTATTCCTCGCTGAGCTATTTGCACAAGTTCCCGTTCAACAAGATCAAGATCGATCGTTGCTTCATCAACGACATCACCGATGCCGGCGGAACGTCCAGCATCGTGAAGGCGGTGGTGGATATCGCCGCGGCCCGCGACATGATCACGACGGCGGAAGGCGTCGAGACCGGACAGCAACAGGAAATGCTGCGCGCGCTCGGCTGCTCGGAAATGCAGGGCTGGCTGTTCAGCCCGGCCAAGCCCGCCGCCGAGATCAGGCAACTGCTGTTTTCGCACGGTGAGCGGTCGGTCGACGCCGAGCTCAGCCCGCCCCGCAAGCGCCGGCGAATCCCGGCCGGCACCTGAGCTTCAGTTCGGAACCGCCGCCTTCGAAGCCAGCATGTCGGCATTGGGGGCAACGCGGCGCAGAAGGTTGTAGGCCGCGCCGAGCGCCTTGTCGTCCTTCCCGGCCGGCGGAACATAGGATTGCGAGCCGCTCTGCTCGGCGCCGTCGGCCGCCAGATGACCGCGGATCGACGCCTCGCCTTTCGTTTCGGAGCGGGCCTTCAACTCCTCGGGCACGTCCTGGATCACTTCAATGTCGGGCGTAATGCCCCTGGCCTGAATGGATCGGCCGGATGGCGTGAAATAGCGCGCCGTCGTGAGCGCCAGGGCGCCCTTGCCGGCGCCGAGCGGGATGATGGTCTGCACGGAGCCTTTACCGAACGAGCGGGTTCCGATCACGGTCGCGCGCTTGTGGTCCTGCAGCGCACCGGCCACGATCTCCGAAGCCGATGCCGATCCACCATTGATCAGAACGACGAGCGGCTTGCCGTTGGTGAGATCGCCGGCCCGCGCCGTGAAGCGCTGGGTTTCTGCCGCGGAACGCCCGCGCGTCGAGACCACCTCGCCTCGCGCCATGAACGCCCTCGATACCGAGACCGCCTGATCGAGCAGTCCACCGGGGTTGTTGCGCAGGTCGACGACGTAGCCGGCCAGCTTCTCCGCCGGGATCTGCTTCGAGATGTCGGCGATCGCCTTTTTGACGCCGTCGGTGGTCTGTTGGTTGAAGGTGGTGATCCGGATGTAGCCGATATCGCCGCCCTCGGCATGGTAGCGAACCGGTCGCGCGCGAATGACTTCACGCCTGATCGATACGCCGATCGGCAGCTCGCTGCCCTTGCGCGTGATCTTGAGCCGGATCACGGTATTTGCCGGCCCCTTCATCTTTTTCACGGCCTGCTCCAGCGTGAGCCCCTGGATCGACTCGTCATTGACATGCGTGATCAGGTCGCCGGACATGATGCCGGCCTTCGCGGCCGGCGTGTCGTCCATCGGCGCGACGACCTTGACGAGGCCATCATCCATGGTGACCTCCATGCCGAGTCCCCCGAATTCGCCGTGGGTGACCTCCTGCGTATCGCGCCAGGCTTTTTCGTTCATGTAGCGCGAATGCGGGTCGAGCGCGGTGAGCATGCCGCTGATCGCCGCCTCCATCAGTTTGGCGTCGTCAGGTTTTTCCACATAGCCGGTCCTGATGCGCTCGAACACATCGCCGAACAGACTGAGCTGAGAATACGTATCGGAACTGGCGGCAGCCCTGGCCCCCGCGATCAACAGCTCTCCCCTCGGCCCGGTGACGAGCAGCGTCAGGCACGTTCCTGCGACGGCGCCGAGGAAGAAGACAAGATTCTTGCGCATGGCCGGCTACCTTTTTGCCGCGGGGTCGGGGAAGCAACGACGCAATCGACCAGACTACGGCGCCTTGCTGGTATCCACGAGACCGTTCTGCCAGGTCGAGGGCTGGGTACCGAACCCGCGCTTGGCGCGGGTACCGAGCCAATAGCCAAATTGTGGCGGAACGTTGCGGAACGGGCCCTCGACGCCCAGCTTCAGCGCGGCATCCATCGGCCAGTTCGGATTGTTGAGGATCTCGCGGCCGACCGCGATCAGGTCGGCCTGGCCATCGCGCAGGATCTGCTCGGCCTGGTCGCCGTGGATGATGAGGCCGACCGCGATGGTCATGATGTCGGCGTGGCGCTTGACATATTCCGACAGCGGCACCTGGTAGCTGTATTTGATCTCCTTGCCGAGGATCGGCGCCACGTCGGTGATGCCGCCGGACGAGCAGTCGATGACGTCGACGCCCTTGGGCTTGAGAATGGCCGCCAGCCGCGCGCTCTGTTCCGGCCCCCACCCCGCATTGTCCTCCACCGACAGCCGCACGAAAAGCGGCTTGTGCTCCGGCCAATGCATCCGCACCGCCTCGGTCACCTCGGTGATGAAGCGCATCCGGTTCAATTCCGAGCCGCCATATTCGTCCGTGCGCTGGTTGGATTTTTCCGACAGGAACTCGTGCACGAGATAGCCGTGGGCGCCGTGCAGCTCTAGCACGTCGAAGCCGGCTGCGTCGGCGCGCCGCGCCGCCTCGCCCCAGGCCTGCACCAGGTCTTTCACCTCCTGCCGCTCCAGCGCGCGCGGCACCGGCCATTTCTCGCTATGGGCGATCGCGCTCGGCGCCACCGGCGTCCATTCGTCCCAGTCGTCGATCACGGCGTCGATCTCGGGCGTTCGCTGCAGCGGCCGGTCGCCTTCCCACGGACGGGTGGCGCGCGCCTTGCGGCCGGAATGGCCGAGCTGGATGCCGGCGACCGCGTTCTGCTGCTTGATGAATTTGACGAGGCGTCCGAGCGGCTCGATGAATTTGTCGTCCCAGATCCCGAGATCGCCGACGGTGCCGCAGCCGCGCCGCTCCACCTTGGTCGATTCGACGACGACGAGCCCGGCGCCGCCGGCGGCGAATTTGCCGGCATTCATCAGGTGCCAGTCGGTCGGAAACCCCTTTATCGCGGAGTACTGGTGCATCGGCGGCACCACGATGCGGTTCTTCAGCTCGACGCCGCGAATGGTCAGGGGTGAAAACAGCAGCGGTTCGGACATGGCAACATTCCTTGGTCGCGCCTGACATCGTTCCCCGGCAACACCGGGCGGTCACGCTTGGTGGCGACGATATACGTTGCTGCCGCCCGCGGCAAAGCCTTCATGGTTCGCGATCCTGCCAAAACCGTCATTGCGAGGAGCATTTGCGACGAAGCAATCCAGCTTTCTTTTCCGCCCAAAGGAAAATGGAAGCTGGATTGCTTCGCGGAGCCTGTCATCGGGCGCGCGTTCGCGCGACCCGTTGGCTCGCAATGACATTGATGGATATCGTGCATAACGCGGCTTGATGCGCCCGATAGCCGCGTGTGCGAAAGTGTGGGTAAAAGGCAGCAACGCCCCTTCCACCTGTCATCCCGAGAGCATCGCCAGTTGCAATGCTTTCGAAGGACGGGGTGACTGTGGCTGCTTCGCGATCCCGATGCGGGGTTCGCGTATGCAACCAACGACGGCTGCCCAAAATATCGCCTTGCGGAAACGCACTCCGCGCGATTTCATTGCTGTGCGAGTCCTTGGCGCGACACCTGGGTTATTCCCCAGCCTCGAACCATCCATTCGCAAGCGCCCCTGCCGTTCAGAACGGCGGGGGTTTTGCGTTTTGGCCCGGCGCGTCAGACCTTCTCCACCGTCCCATGCAGCATCCTGATGCCCTCCGCGAGCGCGGTCTGCATCAACAGCGTGTCGACGCCATAGGCGATCATGCGAAAGCCCTTGGCGCGGAAATCGCGCGCCCATTTCTCGTCGCCGGCGAGAAAGCCGGGAGTCTTGCCGTGCCTGGTGCAGGCTGCGACCAGGCTATCTACCGCCGCATGGAATATTGGATTGTCGAACTGGGCCGGGATACCCAAAAAATTCGTGAGATCGAAGTGGCCGAGCCAGACCACGTCGACGCCGTCGACGGCCGCGATCGCATCGACATTCTCGATGCCTGTTGCAGTCTCGACCAGCGCGATCACCATGGTGCGCGCATTCGCCCCGGCGATCTTGTCGGTCACAGCGCCATCCGCATAATCATCGTGACCGGCGACACCGAACGCGGCCCCGCGGCGCCCCGCCGGCGGATATCGGGTGCAATCGACGATCGCCCTCGCCTGCTCGGCTGTTTCGACCATCGGCACCATGATGCCCATCGCGCCGATGTCGAGCGCCCGCGCGATGTGGTGGTAATCGCGGGAGGGCACGCGCACCAGCGGCACCAGATCGAGCCCGCGGCAGAAAGCGAACTGTGCCTTCATGGTCTCGAAGCCTGCGCCCGAATGCTCCATGTCATAGAGAATGAACTCGGCGCCGGCCGCGCGGCAGATCGCGGGATAGCCTGATGTAAAGAACTCGAAGGTCATGGTGCCGAACGCACAGCCGCCGGCGGCCAGCCGCGGTTTTAGTGGATTTGGGCGCAACGGATTTCCTCCGGGGGCTGCAGTTCGCACAGGTTCGCGCGTGCCGGCGCTTCGAGCGCTTTTGCGCAACCGTACCGCAAGGACCTCGTTCCGATCAATTGCCGATGGCGGCAGATCCCGACGACGCTACCGCGGGCGATCCCTGTACAAGCCCCACACCGCGAACAGCGCGCTGGCGCTTGCGGCCAGGAACAGGCCGGACAGCAGCGTGCCCTCGACACCCCACTGCAGGAAGCGGGCGAGATCGTAGAACACGTAGGCGCCGAAGGTGAATGCCAGACCGTAAATATACGGGCGGCCCTGGCGCGCCGCCAGAATGGCGACGACCATGACGGCGGCTTCCAGAATGATCGAGACGATGAGCATCAGCAACGCTACGGCCTGACCGTCCACGCGTCAATGTGGCGCAGGAGGGCGCGTGGTGCGGCGGCAAGCACGCGAGCATCTCAGCCGCCCGACATCGTCAGGACTCGCATTATGTCGGCCGAGCCGCACAGGCAGGAAGCATTAACGAACCATAATACCGCATGACACCTGCGCCACCGCGGATTACGCTGTGTCTGTTGGATGCTGCGATCGATATTTCCCGAATTTTGAACCGCTTTTTTTTGATGGACTACGGAACATGACGACGTTTGTTGCGGGGCCGCAACCGAATGATCCTCGATCGGATGCGACGAATTCGGATCTGTTTTCCTGGTCTCTGAAGGACTTCATCGAGACCACGTCGTCCTGCATGGCGATGTTCGATACGCAGATGCGATATCTCGCCGTCAGCTCCCGTTTCCTGATCGACAACGAGATCAGCGGCGAAACACAGCAGTCGATCATCGGCCGCTCCGTGTACGCGTTCCGTCCCGAGACCGACAAGACGCGGGACACCAATCGCCGCGTGCTGTCAGGCGAAACACTCAGCAAGGACGATTTCTGCTTTCGGCGCTCTGACGGAACGGTGACCTGGATGCGCTGGCACATGCAGCCATGGCGCCTGCCCGACCGGAGTATCGGCGGCGCCGTGCTCACCATGGAAAGCGTCACGGCCCCCAACGAGGCCGCGGAGCGACTTGCAGCCAGTGAGTCACTGCTGCGCCTCAGCCAGGAAGCGGGCCATATCGGGAGCTACGACTGGGATATCGGGGGCGGCCCCAATCTTTGGTCCGACGAGCAATGCCGGCTGCACGGCATCGAGCCGTCAGGACAGCGCTCGATTCCGGTCGATCTGTGGCGCAGCCTGATGCACCCCGACGATCTGCCGATGCTCGAACAGGCGCTGGCCGACATCATCGAGACGGGGGGATCCGGAGAACTCGAGCATCGTATCGTGGGCCCGAACGGCGTGCGCTGGATTTACAGCCGCGGACAGATCCTTCGTGAACCGGGAAAGCCGACGCGGCTGATCGGAATCAACATGGACATCACCGAGCGGCGGAAGCTCGAGGATGAGTTGCGCGAATTGACCCGGACACTGGAGCAGCGTGTCGCGCAGGAAGTCGCGGCCAGGGAAGCAGCGCAGGTCAAGCTGGCGCATGCGCAGAAAATTCGCTCGATCGGCGAACTCACCGGCGGCGTCGCGCACGACTTCAACAACCTGCTGACGGTGATTACGGGGACGGTCGACACGCTGGCGGAAGGCGTCGCCGACCGGCCGCAGCTCGCGGCGATCGTTGAAATGATCGGATCGGCCGCCGACCGCGGCGCCAGGCTGACATCGAGCCTGCTCGCGTTCGCGCGAAAACAGCCGCTGCGGCCCCGGAATACCGACGTCGAGGCGCTGATTGCGACGACGAGCGAACTGCTGAAGTCGGTGCTCGGCCGCCAGATCGAGGTCGAGTTCGTCAAGCGAGGCTACATCGAAACCGTGTTCGTCGATCCGGATCAGCTTTCGTCCGCACTGGTCAATCTGGGAATCAACGCGCGCGACGCCATGCCGGACGGGGGCCGGCTGACGATCGATGCCGATACGGTCGCCATCGACCAGGACGAAGCCGCCGCCCGCGACCTTTCCGCCGGCGGCTATGTCACCATCAGCGTCGCCGATACCGGGACCGGGATCGACAAGGCCATCCAGAGCAAGATCTACGAACCCTTCTTCAGCACCAAGGGCGTCGGCAAGGGCACCGGGCTCGGACTCAGCATGGTGTACGGGTTTGTCAAGCAGTCCGGCGGACACATCGACTTCGAAACCGTCGAGGGCAAGGGCACCACGTTCAGGCTGTATCTTCCGGTATCCGAACACGCAATCTCACCTGCTGCCGACAATTTCAGAAAACGGCTTCCGCGCGGCCACGAGACGATTCTGTGCGTCGAAGACGATGCCATCGTTCGTGATTTCGTCACGCGGCAACTGCAGGCGCTGGGATACAAAACGATCGCCGCGGGCAACGCCACGGAAGCATTGCGCGAGGTGCACCGCGGCCTCCCGATCGACCTCATGCTCACCGACATCGTGATGCCTGGATCGACGGACGGCTGGAAACTGGCCGAACTGATCCGGCAGATTCGACCCGGGATCAAGGTGATGTATACGACCGGATACTCCGATGTCAGTCCGGAACGGCTGGGTTCAAACGCCGGAATCGTGCTGCTCGAAAAACCCTATCGGCTGTCGCGTCTTGCCGAAGTGGTTCGAACCGCCATCGACAATTCCGTACCCGTCCCGGGAGATCGGTAAGGCGTCGCCGGCTGTCGCCGGGCTGCCGACGACGGAAGCATTCTGGCCGTTGCCCGCCTCGCTTGTTTCTCGTAAACCGCCCCGATGACCTCCTCCCCGCTCTCCCCCGCCTCCGCCGACGCGCTGCTGTTCGATCTCGGCCGCGTCGTGCTCGATATCGACTTCAACAAGGTCATGGGCATCTGGGCCGGACATGCCGGCTGCGCGCCCGACGACGTCATGGCGCGCTTCGTGGTCGACGATCATTACAGGCATCACGAGACCGGCGCGATCGACGACGCCGCCTTCTTCCAGAACCTGCGGGGCTCGCTCGGCATCGCGATATCGGACGAACAGTTCCTGGAAGGCTGGAACGCGATCTTCACCGGCGAAATGCCCGGGATCGCGCCGCTGCTGGCGCGCGCCGCATCGAGGATGCCGCTCTATGCGTTCTCCAACACCAACCCGCCGCATGTCGCGCATTTCTCGAAAACCTATCCCGACCTGCTCGGGCATTTTCGCGAGATTTTTCTGTCGTCGAGCATCGGGCTTCGGAAGCCGGATGCGGCGGCCTATGATCACGTGGTGAAGGCGATCGGCGTGCCGCCACAGCGCATCGTGTTCTTCGACGATTCCGCGGACAATATCGCGGGTGCCCGGGCGCGGGGGCTGATCGGGGTCCACGTGACCACGACGGATGACGTGGCACGGGCGCTTGAAGAACTCGGGATTTAGGTGGGAACCGTCATTGCGAGGCGCGTAAGGCTTCGCGCGAAGAGCGAAGCCGGAGCGACGAAGCAATCCATTCTTTCTTGGCGTTGGTGGATTGCTTCGCTACGCTCGCAATGACGGATGCGGCCTGTCGGCCGCATCCGTGGTCACTTTCAGTGGAGCCTCCCCGTGGCGCTAATGCCCGTCGCCGACGCCCTTGCCGCGATTCTCGCCGGCGCCGAACCGCTGGCCGAGGAAATGGTGGCGCTCGATGCCGCGCATCACCGGGTGCTGGCGCACGACGTCGCGGCGCTGCGGACCCAGCCGCCGCAGGCGATGTCGGCGATGGACGGCTATGCGGTGCGCGCGGCCGACGCCGACAAGGTCACAGCAAGGCTCAGGGTGATCGGCGAGGTCGCGGCCGGCCGGCCGTTCGACAAGACGGTGGGCGCCGGCGAAGCGGTGCGGATCTTTACCGGCGGCGTGATCCCCGACGGCGCCGACGCCGTCATCATCCAGGAGGATACCGTCGCCGGGGACGGCGGCATCACCATCACCGAGGCCGCGCGCCCGGGGCGGCATATCCGCCCCGCCGGCATCGATTTTCGCGAGGGCGACGTGCTGCTGGCGCGCGGGACAAGCCTCACCGACCGTGATTTGTCGCTCGCCGCCGGCATGAATCATCCCGAAATTCCCGTGCGCCGCCGGCCCCGGGTGGCGATGCTCGCGACCGGCGACGAACTTGTGATGCCGGGCGGAACCCCCGGCCCCGGACAGATCGTCTATTCCAACGGCTACGCGCTGCGGGCGCTGGCGAGGGGTGAAGGCGCCGAGACCATCGATCTCGGCATCGCCGCCGACACCATGGCGGCCACCACCGACGGCATCCGCCGCGCCCGCGATAGCGGCGCCGACATCCTGATCACCATGGGCGGCGCCTCGGTCGGCGACCACGATCTGGTGAAACGGTCGCTGGAGGCCGAGGGCGTCGCCATGACGTTCTGGCGGATCGCGATGCGGCCGGGCAAGCCGATGATGCATGGCAGGCTGGGCGCGATGCGGGTGATCGGCCTGCCCGGCAATCCGGTGTCGTCCTATGTCTGCGGCTTCCTGTTCCTGGCGCCGCTGATTCGCCAGTTGTCGGGCCGATCGGCCGTCCATCACGTCAGCGAGACCGCGCTGCTGGGGCGCGATGTCGCCGCCAATGACCTGCGCGAAGACTATCTGCGCGCCCGGCTGGAGCGCCGCGCCGACGGCGCCCTGATCGCCACGCCGGTCAACCATCAGGACTCCTCGCTACTCGGGAATCTCGCTGCGGCACGGGCGTTAATCGTCCGCCGCCCCTTCGCACCGACAGCGCCCGCCGGCACCTCATGCGAGATCCTGCGGCTGCCCGACTGACCGGTTTTGGTCATCAAGGACTGTCCCGACAAATCCCTGGATGTTCACGGGAAATTAAGTGGTTGCGGAACACATATGGAACATATAGTGTTCGTTCATGATTTGTTTCGAGTATTGGTGCCATTAAAGCGGAATTCCGGACTCACTTGGGACTCAGTTGAACTCTCGCGAGTCGGCTGAGACCTCCGCCTCTCGAAAACGAACGACGCTATCAACTGGGGATTGGTCGAGATGCTCACGCGCAAACAATACGAACTGCTGCGATTCATCAGCGAGCGCCTGAAGGAGTCGGGCGTTCCGCCCTCCTTCGACGAGATGAAGGACGCGCTGGATCTGCGCTCGAAGTCCGGCATCCATCGCCTCATCACCGCCCTCGAGGAGCGCGGCTTCATTCGCCGCCTGCCCAATCGCGCCCGCGCCATCGAGGTCATCAAGCTGCCGGAGCTGTCGGGAAGCGGCGCCGGCAACGGCCGTCGCGGCTTTACGCCCAGCGTCATCGAAGGCACGCTCGGCAAGGTCCGCAGCGCCAGTTCCGAGAACGATGGCGAGCGTCCGGTCTCGGTGCCGGTGATGGGCCGCATCGCCGCGGGCACGCCGATCGAGGCGCTGCAGACCCGCAGCCACACCATCAGCGTACCGCCCGACATGCTCGGCAGCGGCGAACATTACGCGCTCGAAGTGCGCGGCGATTCCATGGTGGACGCCGGCATTCTCGACGGCGACATGGCGCTGATCCAGCGCAACGAGAGCGCCGAGACCGGCGACATCGTGGTGGCGCTGATCGACGAGGAGGAAGCGACCCTGAAACGCTTCCGCCGCCGCGGCGCTTCGATCGCGCTGGAGCCCGCCAACGCCTCCTACGAAGTCCGCATCCTGCCGCCGAACCGGGTCCGCATCCAGGGCAAGCTGATCGGGCTGTACCGGAAGTATTGATCTTTTGTCATTCCGGGATGGTCCGAAGGACCAGACCCGGAATCTCGAGATTCCGGGTTCGCGTCTTCGACGCGCCCCGGAATGACGATGCATCTCTCGCCAGCCGCAGAATCGCCCACAAGCCGGGCCAATGCTGGCGGTTCACGTTCACGCTGATCGAGGCGTGCGAGCAGCGGGCGAAACAGCATTGTCGGTCGGCAAGGTCACTTGGCAAAAAGTCGGACGGGTCACCGAGCCCGGCCGCTATATGTTCACCTTCGGCTGGGTCAACATCACCGCCGAGGATCTCGCGATCTGGAAGCAGTTTCCGAACGCCTCGTTCGCGCTGGTGAAGATGCTGACCGAAGACATCGAGGATGAATATCATCTCGGCGCCTTCGACCCCGGTGATCCCGACGACCATCACCCCCACGGCGGGTGATAAGCGCCACTAATCCTCCGCCTGCCAATCGGCTTCCGACGGCGTCGCATCGACGGCGCGCGGCGACGCCGGGCGCGTCAGGCTCGGCCCGTCCTCCGCGTCGCCTGGCACCTCCGGCAGCCACGGCCGGTCGGCGCCGCGCGGCTTGACCGCATCGACCGCAAAGCCGTCACGGGTTTTGCGCAGCGCCAGCGCGCCCTGCCGGCGCAGGCGCTCCTGGTCCACCACCAGCGCGCCGCAGGCCGCCGGCGCCTGCCGCGCGGTCACCAGCAGCGCCGCGCGCTCGCAATCGTCGCCCAATGCGTCCGGCCGCAGCGCCAGTGCGACCAACCTGCCGTCGGCCAGCTGCGCCACGCAGCCCGCGCCGTCGCATGACACGCCCTCCGTGAGCGAGGAATCGGTGGTCTGGCGGCCATCGGCGTCGGCGGCCAGCCACTCCCGGAGCAAAAAACTGTCCTTGCTGCCCTTGCTGCCCTTGGCACTGCTGATCAGGTGCAGGCGGCCGTCGCGGCCGCGAACGCCGAGCGTGTGGCCGTCGGCGGAGACCAGGATATCCGGCTGCGGCACAGCCAGCGCCCAGATCACCGCTCCCGCCAGCGCCGCCGCCCCGCCCCAGCGCAGCGGCGTGCGCAACAGTCCGAGCCAGATGATGCCGATACTGGCCGCGACCAGCGGCCCGGTCCCGAACGCCGCCATGCGGCCGATCGAGCCCGGCAATGCCGCGACCCATTGCGCCACACTGGTCATCCAGTCGATGCCCCAGCCCATCATCTGCCAGAACAGGCCGTCGAAGCCGAACGGCATCGCGAGCATGCCGAGCAGCCCCGCCGGCATCACGATCGCGGACACCACCGGCATCGCCGCCAGATTGGCGATCACGCCGTACGGCGTCACCCGGTGAAAGTGGAAGGCGGCATAGGGCATGGTCGCGAGCCCCGCCACCAGCGAGGCCAGCGCCAGCATGGCGATTTCGCGGCCGCCCCACAGCGCCATCCGCGCCGTCGCCGAATTGTCGGGTGCGGCAAACAGATGCGGCATGCCGATCTGGATCAGCGCCACCAGCCCCAGCGTCGCCGCGAACGACATCTGGAAACTCGGATGCACCAGCGCTTCCGGCGCGATCGTGAGCACGATCATCGCCGCCACCGCCAGCGTTCGAAACGTGACGGCGCGGCGGTCGACCATGATCGCGATCAGCACCACCGCGGTCATGAAGAACGAGCGCTGCGTGGCGACCTCGGCGCCGGACAGCAGCAGATAGAACGCGGCGGCGAGCAATGCCGCGGCCGCCGACCATTTCTTGATCGGAAAGCTGACGGTGAGCGGCGGGATCAGCGCCAGCAGCGCGCGCACCGCGAAGAACACCACGCCGGCGACCACCGCCATGTGATAGCCCGAGATCGACAGCACATGGCCGAGCCCGGAGACGAACATCGCATCGTTGACGGGCGTCGTAATGGCGTCGCGGCGCCCGGTCAGCAGCGCGGTGGCGATGGCGCGGCGGTCGCCCTCCAGCACGGCGCCGATCCGCGCGTCGATCGCATCGCGCAGGCCCTGCATGAAGGCGGCATAGCGCAGCGACCAGCCGCCGGAGTCGGGCGGCGGCGCAGCCTTGATGCTGCCCATGACAAAGCCGGAGGCGCCGATGCCGGCAAAATACATGTCGCGGCCGAAATCATAGGCGCCCGGCCGCAGCGGCGCCATCGGCGGCAGCAGGCGCGCCTTCAATTCGACAAAGCTGCCGACGGCGGGCGCGGTGCCCTTGCGCACCGACAGGCGCACCCGCTGCAGCTTCGTCAGCTCGCGCGGGCTCTCCATCGAGGTGACGCGCAGGACAAAGCGGTCGGTGCGCGCGCGGATGTCGCGGGTCTCGACGAAGCCTGAAACCGACACCGAATAGATCGGTCGCGCCAGCACGCCATGCGCGACCCGCGCGGTCTTCCAGGTCGCGATCGCAAAGCCGGCGGCGACGGCCGCAATCATCACGGCGATCGGAAACAGCTTGTGCCGCCGCAGCAGAAACGCCGCCGCGCAAAACACCACCGCCGTGACCGCGGCCACCGGCAGAACCGGCTCGCGTTCGGCGGCGAAATAAAAAGCGATGCCGGTGCCGAAAGCGACGGGCACCCAGGGCAGCAGCCTTCCTGCGCCCGCTTCGGCGCGGAGCCACGCCCGCAACTTGTCGACCAGCGACGGCCACGCGGCAACACCCGACGGCGCGAAGCCGCCGGCCTGCGCCGCGCCGCGCGGCGGCCACGTGCCGGCATGGCTCCGATGGCGCACTGGCGAGCTACCCTGCCCAGTCACGCTACATCCTATGATCTCCCCGACGCACGAGACTACCGGAAGCTACAATCGGCGCGATAGCGGAACAGATGCAGAAACAAAGGAGAGATTTCGCCGGCCTCGTGTTGCCTCGGAACGCCTGTTCGCATAGTCAATGTGGATACACGTAGGAGATGCAATTTCATGAAGTCGTTATTTAAGCTGTTTGTGGTGTCCGCTCTTGCATTGGTCTGGCTGATGGCATCCTCCAGCGCTTTCGCCGAGCCTACGTCTGGCGACAAGAACGTAAGCCGGCTCCTGCGGGACGATCCCACGGCCGGCTCGATTTTCATTGAGGTCAGGTTTGCCGAACTGGAACGGCCGGCTCCGAAAATCTGTCAGAGCATTTCTGTCAAGCTCGTATCAGATGCCGGGGTGACCACCCACCTGCGGACGCAGTCTTCGCCGACATTCCTTGGTAAGGAATTGGAATATGCCCGATACGGCGCCGTCGCTGTTCTCGTCGCCGGTGTCTATACGATCCAACAGGTTTCATGCGAGGAGTCATCGGGGGTCGTCAATCTCAAAGGTCCATTTGCCCGATTTACCCTGCGCGAGGGCCAGGTGCTCAATCTTGGCTGCCTGATGGTCGACTACAAACTGGGTCCCCCGTCGATGTTTGTTGCTTCGGGCTTTAACGGCACCTGGAAAGCCGTGGATTTGAGCCCCAGAGCGGTGGAGTACTTGAACAAGACAATTCCTTTGGCTTTCGCCAAGGCCAAAAAGCAATACATGACCCCGATCCGGGAAGCACCGAAGTCGTGACGATGAATTCGGCACCCCCTTAACCTTTGTTAACCATGCTGCGGCTAGGATTCCCGACCAACCGGGACTTCGTCCATGCCGCACAGGATCACCCTTTCCGTTTTCGCCGCTGTCGCGTTCGTCGCCGGCGCGATGCCCGCCGCTGCCGCCGATCTTGCAACCCAGAGCCGGCTCGGCGCGGTGTTCGCCGATCCTGTCGTCGTGACCCGCCGTGTCGTCGTGGTCGAGAAAGTGCGGGATGAGCCGCCGATCATTCCCTACAACCTCTTTCCCAATCCGCCGTGGAACCGGGGCACCTACAATTACGGCTCGTCGTGGTCGTTCTATTATCCCGGTCCCTATTACGGCGGGCCGTATGACACCGACGGTCCGCGGTTGCCCTATGTCTGCGGCTTCTACGGCTATTGCTGAACGTCGCCTGCCGTAGTTGCACGCTTGTCCAATCGCGTAGTAATTGTCCTTCCGCGTACGAAGGACGGATGAAGCATGACTGCGAGATCAGCATTCCCCCTGATAGTTGCGCTCACTCTGTTCTGGTTGGCGCCCGTTTCCCCGGCATTGGCCGAGCCGACGGAAACGGATCAGAAAATCCAGCGTGCCGCGCAAGCGAATCCAGCATCAGGCCTGGTCTTTCTGGAAGCAAGATTCCATCAGGACGGCGAGACTTCACCCAAACTATGTCAGAAAATCTGGGTGTGGCTTGTACCGGATCAGGGCAAAAGGACCATCCTGTTTTCACAGGTGTCGCCGACGCTGTTCGGCAGAGCGGCTGACAGTTCGACATATGGCGGCTGGGCAGTGCTGGACCCCGGCGTCTACACCGTGGCGCAGGTATGGTGCGAAGGCCCAGCCGGCATCAACGCTCCCGGAATGTTCGCAAGATTTGCGGTGCAAACGGGTCAGGTGCTCAACCTCGGATGCCTAGTCATCGACTTCAAGCTCGGTCCGGTCACGCTATTTGAGCGAAGGCGCGACAGCGGCGACTGGCGAGTTGAAGATTTGACGCCGCTGGCGCTGGCGTCGCTGCGCAAGGAGGCCCCTGTGGCATTCTCCAAGGCAACCAAGCGCCACATGACACCGATGCGCCAGGTATCGAAGCCGAAACTTCCGCAATAGCAATCTGCTAGATCAGCGCGCCCCTCGACGACACGTGATGGCTGACGATTTTCCATTCGCCGTCCTCGCGGACGATCACCCAGGTGATCTTGACCGACAACTTCGGGGCGCCATCGACGTCGAACGCGGCGGTGGCCGCAAAATTGATCAGCTCGGGGTTGACCTGCGCGGTGCTGACGTCGGTGAAGCGAACCGCGCGCGAATTCCATTTCGGCAAGGCCTTGAAGTAGGACGCCACGCCGTCCCGGCCCTGATACAGCGTCGGGTTCGAGCCGAAGAACAACGCATGCTTCGAATAAAGCGACGCCTGCGCCTCCGGATCGAATTGGCTGAAGGTGTTCGCCCATCTCGACATGATGTCGGACGCAATGTCGTCGGCAGCGCTTGGCATTCGGATGGTCCCTCGATCGGTTCGCGTCAGCCCTTGCCGCCGACTTCCTTCGCAAAGGTATCGCGCAGCCCGATGGTGCGGGTGAACACCGGATGATCCGGCGTTGAATCCGGGTCGCGCACAAAATAGCCCTGCCGCTCGAACTGCATCACGTCGGACGAATTGGTGGCCGATATCGCGGGCTCGATCCGGGCATCGGTCAACACTTCCAGCGACTGCGGGTTGAGGTCGGCGGCGAAATTGCCGGCGTCCGGATTGGGCTTGGCGAACAGCGGATTGTAGATGCGGATTTCCGCGGGCTGCGACTGCGCCGCCGATAGCCAGTGCATGGTCGCCTTGACCTTGCGGCCGTCGGGCGCGTTGCCGCCTTTGGTGGCGGGATCATAGGTGCAGCGCAGCTCGATCACCTCGCCAGCCGCATCCTTGATCACCCCGGTGCATTTGATGAAATAGGCATAGCGCAGCCGCACCTCGGTGCCGGGCGACAGCCGGAAGAATTTTTTCGGCGGCACCTCCATGAAATCGTCCTGCTCGATATAGAGCTCGCGGCCGAACGCAATCTTCCGCGTCCCCGCCTCTGGATCATCGGGATGATTGATGGCGTCGAGTTCCTCGCTCTGGCCATCCGGATAATTCTCGATCACGACCTTTAATGGCCGCAGCACCGCCATGCGCCGCAGCGACGACTTGTTGAGATCCTCGCGGATGCAGAATTCCAGCATGCCGACGTCGACCACGCTGTTGGCCTTGGCCACGCCGATCCGCTTGATGAATTCGCGGATCGCCGCCGGCGGCACGCCGCGCCGCTTCAATCCGGCGATGGTCGGCATCCGCGGATCGTCCCAGCCGGCGACATGGCCGCCGCGCACCAATTCGGTCAGCACCCGCTTCGACAGCAGCGTGTAGGTCAAATTGAGCCGCGCCATTTCGTACTGGCGCGGTTTTGATGGCACCGGCAGGCGCTCCAGCAGCCATTCATAGAGCGGCCGGTGGTCCTCGAATTCCAGCGTGCAGATCGAGTGCGTAATACCCTCGATCGCGTCGGACTGGCCGTGCGCGTAATCGTAGCTCGGATAGATCGACCAGGCATCGCCGGTGCGCGGATGGTGCGCGTGCAGGATCCGGTACAGCACGGGGTCGCGCAGGTTGATGTTGCCGGAGGCCATGTCGATCTTGGCGCGCAGCACCCGGGCGCCGTTGGGAAACTCGCCCGCCTTCATGCGGCGGAACAGATCGAGGTTTTCCTCCACCGAGCGGTCGCGGAACGGGCTGTTCTTGCCGGGCTCGGTCAGTGTGCCGCGCTTGACCCGGATCTCCTCCTGCGACTGGTCGTCGACATAGGCGTGGCCGTCCCGGATCAGGCCTTCGGCCCATTGATACAGCCGCTCGAAATAGTCCGAGGCGTAATAGAGGTCGGTTCCCCAGTCGTAGCCGAGCCAGCGCACGTCGGCCTGAATCGAATCGATATATTCCTGCTCTTCCCTGGTCGGATTGGTGTCGTCGAAACGCAGGTGGCAGCGGCCGGCAAACTCCTGGGCGATGCCGAAATTAAGTGCAATCGACTTGGCATGGCCGATATGCAGATAGCCGTTCGGCTCCGGCGGAAACCGCGTCACGATCTCGCGATGTTTCCCGGCGTCGAGGTCGGCCTGGATGATGTCGCGGATGAAATCACGGCCCGCCTCTGCCGCCACCGTTTCTGCTGTCATGTTAGTTCCCGTTCGGAATCAGCAGACGTTCTGCCAAATCCCCACCTCCCTAGGAAGGCTTTATAAGGCTGGAGTGGAGGCTTTAGTTATGCCGGTTACCTGCTATACACCAGCGCGCCTCGCGCAACCCCTTAATGTCCCCGAAATGCAGTTGTAATGACCGATTCCGTCGTCACCCGCTTTGCCCCCTCGCCGACCGGCTTTCTCCATATCGGGGGCGCCCGCACGGCGCTGTTCAACTGGCTGTACGCCAGGAAGACCGGCGGCAAGATGCTGCTGCGGATCGAGGACACCGACCGGGAACGCTCGACCGAGCCCGCCATCGCGGCCATCCTGGACGGGCTGAAATGGCTCGGGCTCGATTGGGACGGCGACGTCGTCTACCAGTTCACCCGCGCCGCCCGCCACCGCGAGGTGGCCGAAGCGCTGCTCGCCAGCGGCAAGGCCTATCGCTGCTACGCGAGTTCGGAGGAACTGACCGCGATGCGCGAAAAGGCCCGCGCCGAGGGCCGCACCCGGCTCTATGACGGGCTGTGGCGCGACCGCGATCCGAACGAGGCGCCCGCCAGCATCAAGCCCACGATCCGGCTGAAGGCGCCGCTATCAGGCGAGACCGTGATCGAGGACCAGGTCCAGGGCCGCGTGGTCTGGCAGAACGAGAACCTCGACGACCTCGTGCTGCTGCGCGGCGACGGCAATCCGACCTACATGCTGGCGGTGGTGGTCGACGACCACGACATGGGCGTCACCCATGTGATCCGGGGCGACGACCACCTGATCAACGCCGCCCGCCAGAAGCAGATTTACGAAGCGCTGGGGTGGGACATTCCGAGCATGTCGCACATTCCGCTGATCCACGGCCCCGACGGCTCGAAGCTGTCCAAGCGCCACGGCGCGCTGGGGGTCGAGGCCTACCGTGCGCTCGGCTACCTGCCGGAGGCGCTGCGCAATTATCTGGTCCGGCTCGGCTGGAGCCATGGCGACCAGGAGATCTTTTCCACCAAGGAAATGATCGACGCCTTCGACCTCTCGGGCATCGGGCGCTCGGCGGCGCGGTTCGACTTCGCCAAGCTGGAGAACCTCAACGGCCATTATATCCGCCACGCCGAGGATTCAGTGCTGGTTGCCATGTTCGAGGACGTGCTGGACCATCTGCCGGACCGTGCCGACCTCAAGGCCAAGCTCAACGACACCACGCGGGCGCAATTGCTGCAGGCGATGCCGAGCCTCAAGGAGCGCGCCAAGACACTGATCGAGCTGATCGACAGCGCCTATTTCATCTTCGCCGACCGCCCGCTCGAGCTCGAGCCCAAAGCAGCGGCCGCGATGACGCCGGACAACCGCACGCTGATCGGGCAGCTCAAGGCCGCGCTCGAGCCGGTCGCGCCATGGACCGCGGCGACCACGGAAGCCGCGATGCGGGCCTTCGCCGAGGCCAACAACCTCAAGCTCGGCGCGGTGGCGCAACCGCTCCGGGTAGCATTGACCGGCCGCACCACGTCGCCGGGAATTTTCGACGTCCTGGCGGTGCTGGGCCGCGAGGAATGCCTGGCCCGGCTCGGCGACCAGGCCCCCTCATAACGGGTATTGCAGGGCCGCCGTGGCCGTCTTGCAGTGCAAACAGCAATAAGCTACCCATTTCAGAGGTACTTCCAGAACACCCGGTTTCCCGCGCCAGCCATCGCGTTTTGGCGCCCCCGGCCGCCGGTTTTCGCAACGATCTCATCGGGGACTACACGATGGACGCATCCACCAAAAAATCCGCAACGCTGACCGTCGGCAACAAGACCTACGATTTCCCGATCCTGAGCGGCACCGTCGGGCCCGATGTCATCGACATCGCCAAGCTCTACGCCCAGGCCGGCATGTTCACCTATGACCCCGGTTTCACCTCGACCGGCAGCTGCCAGTCCAAGATCACCTATATCGACGGCGACGCCGGCATCCTGGAATACCGCGGCTACCCGATCGAGCAGCTGGCGGAAAAAGGCGACTTCCTCGAAACCTGCTACCTGCTGCTCTACGGCGAACTGCCGACCCCGGCGCAGAAGGCCGATTTCGACAGCCGCGTGATCCATCACACCATGGTCCACGAGCAGATGGCTCGCTTCTACCAGGGTTTCCGCCGCGACGCCCATCCGATGGCGATCATGGTGGCGGCGGTCGGCGCGCTGGCCGCGTTCTATCACGACTCCACCGACATCAACGATCCCAGGCAGCGCATGATCGCCTCGATGCGCATGATCGCGAAAGTGCCGACGCTGGCCGCGATGGCCTTCAAATACACCATCGGCCAGCCCTTCATGTATCCGAAGAACTCGCTCTCCTTCGCCGAGAACTTCCTGCACATGTGCTTCGCGGTGCCCTGCGAGGACTACAAGATCAACCCGGTGCTGGCCGACGCGCTCGACAAGATCTTCATCCTGCATGCCGACCACGAGCAGAACGCCTCGACCTCGACGGTGCGCATCGCCGGCTCCTCCGGCGCCAACCCGTTCGCCTGCATCGCCGCCGGCATCGCCTGCCTGTGGGGCCCGGCGCATGGCGGCGCCAATGAAGCGGCGCTCGCGATGCTCGCCGAGATCGGCAGCGTCGACAAGATTCCCGACTTCATCGCCAAGGTGAAGGACAAGAACTCAGAAGTCCGCCTGATGGGTTTTGGCCATCGCGTCTACAAGAACTACGATCCGCGCGCCAAGATCATGCAGAAGATGTGTCACGC
>JAZJYY010000090.1:59946-81815 GCA_040390145.1 Pseudomonadota bacterium | reverse complement strand
GAAAAGGCACTCATCACATTTCCATTCCATGATCCACCGCCCGAC
Source organism: Pseudomonadota bacterium (assembly GCA_040390145.1). GTDB lineage: Bacteria > Pseudomonadota > Alphaproteobacteria > Rhizobiales > Xanthobacteraceae > Bradyrhizobium. The sequence continues at coordinate 81,770 of JAZJYY010000090.1, read as the reverse complement.
CGGGCCATGACGATTGCGGACGAGTTGCGCGTCGACCACCGGCGCGCCCCACGCACTGCCGGCCGAGGCGGGCGGCGAATGCGCCGCACGCACGATCCATCGTGTCTCCGCCGTCGAGGGCTGCGGCTGCGCCGCCACCCGCAGCAATAATCCGGTGACGCCGGAGGCCTGCGCCGCCAGCGTCAGCTTGCGGCTGGCGACGAGATCGAACTGCCGGGCTTCGCCCCAGACTTCCAGCACCACCGCGCCCAGCGCATCGCAGGCCAGCGCGTCGGCGGCGGTGCGCAATGCGGCGTCGACGTCGGCGGCGCGCACGGTCACCACACAGCGCGGATCGAGCCCGAGTTCGGCGAGGCCCGCCATCGACAGCGCGCCGGATTCGATCTCGGCGAAATCCTGCCGGATCCACACCAGCGGCCGCCGTGCCATCACGCGTCCTGCAAGGCTTACAAGTCCAGCAAGCCCTGCGATGAACCCCGTTGCCGAAGCACTTTGCCGTCCCTCCGAAAACACCTCATGCACCGCCGCCAGCGCAAGGCCGCCCTGCAGCGTCGCATCGGCCTCGGCATGGCCGAGCGCCACGCGCGGAGGTGCTGACGCATCGGCATGCGCCTCGATGCGCTCGATGCTGCCGCGCAAACGCGCAAGCGTGTTCGTGCGTGCGCCGGTCATGCGCCGCTCCCTTCGGAAGGTTGGGCCGTCACTGGTTCTGAGTGAACCAGAGCTGGCTCATTTGTTCATGATATGTTCTAATATAAAGCTAATAGAGCCAGAAGAGTCAATCGGGATCGGCATTCCGCCGATTCATGAGTGGAATCAAAGGGATTTTTGGATGGATGTGCAGCGCAAACTGGAGATCCTGGCGGACGCCGCCAAATATGACGCGTCCTGCGCCTCCAGCGGTACCGAAAAGCGCGACAGCCGCGACCGCAAGGGCGTCGGCTCGACCGAGGGCATGGGCATCTGCCACTCCTACGCGCCGGACGGACGCTGCATCTCGCTGCTGAAAATTCTGCTCACCAACGCCTGCAATTACGATTGCCTGTATTGCGTCAACCGCGCCTCCAGCAATGTGCCGCGCGCCCGCTTCACCGTCGATGAAGTGGTCAAACTGACGCTCGACTTCTATCGCCGCAACTACATCGAGGGACTGTTTCTCTCCTCCGGCATCATCCGCAGCGCCGACTACACCATGGAACAGGTGGTGAGCGTGGCGCGCAAGCTGCGCGAGGAGCATCATTTCCGCGGCTACATCCATCTGAAAACCATTCCGGAAGCCGACGAGGCCTTGATCACGGAGGCCGGCAAATATGCCGACCGTCTCAGCATCAATATCGAGGTGCCAGAGGAAAAAAGCCTCGCCAGGCTCGCCCCCGAAAAGGACGTGCGCGCGATCCGCCGCACCATGGGCCGGCTGCGTTTGAGGCTGGACGAAGCCCGCGAAGGCCGCAAGCTCACCCCGAAAGGCAACAGCGCCCCAAAGTTCGCGCCGGCCGGCCAGAGCACGCAGATGATCATCGGCGCCGATTCCGCCGACGACCAGACCATCCTCAATACCAGCGCCAATCTCTACGGCTCCTACAAGCTCAAGCGCGTGTATTATTCCGCGTTCAGTCCGATCCCCGATGCCAGCCGCGCGCTGCCGCTTTCCGCGCCACCGCTGCTGAGGGAGCACCGGCTCTATCAGGCGGACTGGCTGATGCGGTTCTACGGGTTCGATGTCGGCGAAATCGTCGACGAGGCTGCCGGCATGCTGTCGCTCGACATCGACCCGAAACTGGCCTGGGCGCTGCGGCATCGCGACCGCTTCCCGCTCGATGTCGCCAGCGCCAGCCGCGAGGACCTGCTGCGGGTGCCCGGCTTCGGCACCAAGGCGGTCGACCGCATCATCGCGACGCGGCGGGTCACGTCGATCCGCTCCGCCGATCTCGCCAGGCTGCACATTCCCCGGAACAAGGCCCTGCCCTTCATCGTTCTCAGCGACCACCGGCCGTCGCCGCATCTTCTTGATGGTGCCGGCCTGGCGGAGCGGTTCAAGCCGAAGGCGACGCAACTGGGATTTGGATTCTAACCGTCATTGCGAGGAGCGAAGCGACGAAGCAATCCATGGGGCAGCAAGAAAGAATGGATTGCTTCGCTGCGCTCGCAATGACGAAAGGAAAAGAAATGCACATCGCGCTCGACAGCGAAACCGATTTCGACGGCTGGCGCAAAGCCGCGCGGACGCTGGTCCTTGATGACGTCAAGCCGGCTGACGTGACATGGAGCGTGCGCGGCAACGATCCCGGATTGTTCGAACCGGCGGACAACACGCCACCGCTGGCAACGCCATCCGGCACCTTCAACGTCCCGGCCAAATTCGTCGAGCTGGCGAAAACGGCGATCCTGCACCGTGATCCCGAACGGTTTGCCCTGCTCTACCGCCTGCTGTGGCGGCTGCGGAGCAACCATGATCTGCTGGATGTCGCGACCGACGCCGACGTCACCCGGATTGCGATGATGGCCAAAGCAGTGCGTCGCGACGAGCACAAGATGCATGCCTTTGTCCGCTTCCGCGAAATCGGCCGCGAGCCGGATTCGCATTTCGTCGCCTGGTTCGAGCCGGAGCATCACATCGTCGAACTGGCCGCGCCGTTTTTCGCGCGCCGCTTTGCCGACATGGCCTGGTCGATCCTGACGCCGGAGGCATGCGCGCATTGGGACGGGCGCAATATCTCGATCACGCCAGGCGTGCCCAAGGCCGACGCTCCGACCGAAGACCGGCTGGAGGAAACCTGGCGGCGCTATTACGCCAGCATTTTCAATCCGGCGCGGCTGAAGGTGAAGGCCATGCAGAAGGAAATGCCGAAAAAATACTGGCGGAACCTGCCGGAGGCCTCATTGATCAAGCCCCTCATTGACGGAGCGGAACGCCTGACCGGCGCGATGATCGCCAATGCCGCCACCGCACCGCACAAGGCGCAGAAGCGCCCGGAGCCAGCCATGCCACGCAAACCCTCATCCTCATCCGGCGATATCGAGACGCTCCGCGAGGAGGCGGCGAATTGCCGCGCCTGCCCGCTCTGGAAAGACGCCACCCAGACCGTGTTCGGCGAAGGCCCGCAGCAGGCGTCCCTGATGCTGGTCGGCGAGCAGCCCGGCGACAAGGAAGACCTCGCCGGAAAACCGTTCGTGGGGCCGGCCGGCCAGATGCTCGACCGGGCGCTGCAACAGGCCGGCATCGCGCGCGAAAAAGTTTACGTCACCAATGCCGTCAAGCATTTCAAATTCGTGCCGCGCGGCAAAATCCGGCTGCATCAGAAGCCGAACACCTCGGAAATCAGGGCCTGCCGGCCGTGGTATGAGCGCGAACTGGCATTGATCAAACCGGATCTGGTGGTGGCGATGGGCGCCACCGCCGCGCAAAGCGTGTTCGGCAAGATCATGCCGGTCAACAAGAACCGCGGCCGCGTGATCGAACTCGATGACGGCACCAGGGCGCTGCTGACGGTGCATCCATCCTATTTGCTGCGGCTACCTGACGCAGATTCCAAGGCGCTGGAATACCAGCGCTTCGTCGATGATCTCAAAATCGCGGCCGATATCCTGCGGAAATCGGCGCGCGCGGCCTAGCCATGCAAACCTATCCATATAGATAGTCAGCACAGGGATTTGACTTTTTCTCTCACAACCTTTAATTGTGAACCCACTGTGCCGTCACGAGTCCGGCGCGTTGCGTAGCGAACCCTAGCCCCGGACGCCGCGTAACGTGCCGGTCTTGCGGCACGGGACCCGGGTTCCATCCTGTTTATCCAGTGAAGCATACCGAAAAGGTCGCCCGCTCCGCGGCGCATGCCGAGGAGGCATTTCGCCACATTCGGACAGCGATTGCGCCGCCGCGGCGAGGCTAAACCGGAACTGCTGCCAGCGTCGTCGGGCTCATACCCCTCTTTTTCTCTTCGAACGGAAAATGGTGAAAGCCTGCACAGGAAATGCAGGCCTTCGCCTTCTTGCCTTGTCATTGCCGCGCGAAACAGAGCAATCCGTCGCACATGCTGCCGAGAAATGGATTGCCTGTTTTCACGCCGACTTCACAACCGGACTCTTCCGACCGCCTTTTGCCAGTCACCTGGGCCATCTGGTTCGCCTGGGTGCTCGTCGCAGCACTCAACCCGGTCCTGTCCTCCATTTCGGCAACGGCCTTTGGCAAGCAAATTTCGCGGGACACCGAACATCCTACGCTGATCGCCGTCGGGCTCGTAGCCATCACGGTTTTCGCGTGGCTGGCGCCGCCGATCATGCAGGGATTCGTGCTCCGGCGCATCCTGCCGAAGCTCAGCGTCGGGTTCTGGTTCCTGGGCATCCTGCTGTCCGGCATTGCGTGGTTCGTGCTGACGGAGTTCCTTGGGCCTGACCAGTTCGACGCGGACTTCCGAACCCAACTGCGGCTTCAAAACGCCGCGCGGTCCGAACGCCTGGCCGGAACGCTGAACGCGGCGCGCATGCTCCATTTGCCGTGGGGGCCGTTTCTGCTCGCGACGTTCGCGACCGCCACGCTCACCTCGCTCATTCCCGCATGGCTGCTCGGCGTCGCATCCGGGATGCGGCGCGCGACGTTGCTGTTCCTCGTAGCCGCCATCATCGGCGCATGCGTGTCGGGCATCGTCGAACAGATCTATATCATGACCGTCGATATCAGGCCGATCCGCGATTGGGCCCTCAACGGCATGTCCTGGACCCAACGCTTTCAGATCCTCACCGTCCGCGGTGGCGTCGGCGCCGTCTGGGGCGCGACCACTGCAATCGTTGTCGTGCTGATGCTCCGGCCCTTCAGCCATGCGACCGCCGCGTCCAGCTTCGCTCGCCATGATCCGGCGGACTTGAAATGGATGCTGATCGCGCCGCTGCTGATTGCCGTGCTGGCGCCATTTGTCGGTTACCTCGCAGGACCGCGCGGCGTCATCGCCGGCGCGGCGGAATTGCGCAGGGCCCTGTCGCTTGCGCCATCGCAAGACCACTCGCAAGGCGAGACGGTTCTCACCTATTCCCACACCATCGCCATTCCTGTCGCCCGCATGCAAGCGGTCGTGATCGCCCCCGATGGACAGACGGCGATCGTCCGCACGGTCGACCACAAACTCATGCAGGTCGATCTCGCAACCGGCCACGGCGTACGGCAGGTGGCCGACACGCTGGCGCCGCTGGAACGTCATTCCATCGCGTGGAGCCCGGACGGCCGCTATCTCGCGCTGCGCAGCAATGGCGGTGACATCCCGATCCCCTACCGGCGAAATCAAAGTCGCATTCGGCTCTATCTGCTGCCGGATCTGGAACTGGCTGGAGAGTTCTCAGGCAGCGAACCTGCCTGCCTGGATACATACGCCCGCGAACCGTTGCTGTTCTCCGGCAAAAGCCTGTGGCTGGCATGCGGCCAGTCCAGCGCGCCGAAGCCCGACGACGTGATGGCCATTCGCTTCGCGTTGCCTGCTATGAAGCCATCCGATATCCGGCGTTACGGGCCGGCCGCGCAAAACGGCCAAGCCGGCGGGCTCGACCGAATCGGCGATAGCGTTTGGGCTTGGCAATTCGGTCCCGCCGGCGCGGCATTTCGGCTTCACGATCTGACCCATGATCGCGAGATCGTCATGGTTGCAATGCCCCCACCGCTGATCGGAAACCTCACGGCGCAGACCGGCCAGGTCCAGATCGATGACAAAACCATCCGGCTGAAGTTTTGCGGCGTGCCGCCGGGCGCACCGGTAAACGCCAGTCCCGCATCCTGGATATGCCGGGCGCTGACTTTCGACACGCCGACGGGAGCCCTGATCGGCAGCGTCGACCAAAGCGATTTCCGCTTTCCAAATCCGCAGATCAGGCTGCCGAAGCATACCTTGCCGGGACATGGTCTACGTATCGACGCATTCTGGCGGGACGACAGCAAGACCGGCGAACTCGTCGTCTACGACAGCGTCACTGGCCGCGAGCGGCAGCGGATCGTCTCGGTCGCGCAGCGGCCGCTGCAACTATCAGCCGATGGCCGCTGGCTGCTGACCGCCAGTATCGATGGAGGCGATCTGAGGCTGTACCGCGTCCAGCCCTGATCGCGAGGCAGGGACCGGACCACCTCGCCTCACGCCGCCAGCGTGTTTTCCACCAGCTTGATCCAGTACGAGGTGCCGAACACGATCGCCTCGTCGTTGAAATTGTAGGCGGGATGGTGCAGCCCGGCGCTGTCGCCGTTGCCACAGAAAATAAACGCGCCCGGACGCTCTTCCAGCATATAGGCAAAATCCTCCGCGCCCATCAGCGGCGCCATGTCGTGAACATTGGCATCGCCGGCAACTTCCTTCGCCACGCCGGTAGCGAAATCGGTCTGTGCAGCATGGTTGACCACCACAGGATAGCCGCGCTCGTACACCAGGTCGATTTTGGCGCCGGTCATCTGCGCCACGCCGGCGACCACCTCGCGCACCCGCTTCTCCACGAGCACCCTCACCTCGTCGGTCAGCGTGCGAATGGTGCCCTTGAGTTCCGCAGTTTGCGGGATCACATTGCGGGCGTTGCCGGCGTGGAATTCGCACATCGAAATCACGGCGGATTCCAGGGGATCGACGCTGCGCGAGACGATCGACTGCAGCGCGGTGATCAGTTGCGCGCCGACCAGTACCGAATCGATGCATATATGCGGCCGCGCGGCGTGGCCGCCGAGGCCCTCGATCCTGATATCGATCGCGTCGGTCGCCGCCATGATCGGGCCCGGCCGGATCGCGAACGAACCGATCGGGATGCCCGGACCATTGTGCATGCCGTAGACCTGATCGATGGCGAAACGGTCCATCAGACCGTCCTTGATCATCGCGGCGGCACCGGCGCCGCCCTCTTCCGCCGGCTGGAAAATCACCACCGCATCGCCGGCGAAATTCCGGGTCTCGGCGAGATAGCGGGCCGCCCCCAGCAGCATCGCGGTATGGCCGTCATGGCCGCAGGCGTGCATCTTGCCCGGCGTTTTGGAAGCATAGGGCAGATCGGTCTCTTCCTCGATCGGCAGCGCATCCATGTCGGCGCGCAGCCCGATCACCTTGACGTCGGCATTGCCCGGGGGCTTGCGGCCCCTGATGACGCCGACCACCCCGGTACGGCCGAGCCCTGTCGCCACCTCGTCGCAGCCGAATTCCCTCAGGCGGTCCGCCACGAATGCCGCAGTGCGGTGCACGTCGTAGAGCAATTCGGGATTTTCATGGATATCGCGGCGCCAGGCCTGGATATCGGGTTGCAGATCGGCGACGCGGTTGACGATGGGCATGAGGTGTCTCGGCTGAGTTTGAGCGATTTGCCCCTGTCTAGCATGCAAGGGGCGCTCCACCCAATGGCCTCGGCGCTGTACAGCGGACGGCAGCAAAGGTAAGGCCTTTGAGCCCGCAATGGGCGGCGCGGTGGTGGCTTATGAAGCGATTTGAAGGTGATTTCGACTACATCGTCGTCGGCGCGGGCACCGCCGGCTGCATCGTTGCCAACCGGCTGTCGGCCGATCCGAACAACCGCGTGCTGATCCTGGAGGCCGGCGGCAACGACAACTGGATCTGGTTTCATATCCCGGTCGGCTATCTCTTCGCGATCGGCAATCCCCGCTCGGACTGGATGTTCCGGACCGAGCCGGAGGCCGGGCTGAACGGCCGCTCGCTGGCCTATCCGCGCGGCAAGGTGATCGGCGGCTCCTCGGCCATCAACGCCATGATCTCGATGCGTGGACAGGCCGCCGACTACGATCACTGGCGCCAGCTCGGCCTCACCGGCTGGGGCTATGACGACGTGTTGCCGGCGTTCCGGCGGCTCGAGGATCATTTCCTGGGCGAGAGCGAACATCACGGCGCCGGCGGCGGCTGGCGGATCGAGGCGCCGCGATTGTCCTGGGCCATTCTCGACGCGGTCGGCGACGCGGCGGCAGAGATGGGCATCCGAAAACTTGCGGATTTCAATACCGGCGACAATGAGGGGTTTGGTTATTTCCACGTCAACCAGAAGCGCGGACGGCGCTGGTCGTCGGCGCGGGGGTTTCTCAAGCCGGTGTTGATGCGTCCCAATTTGCGCCTCGAAAAGAATGTGCTGGTCGATCGGCTGATTGTCGAACTGGGTCGCGCCGTCGGCGTGCGCTTCATGCAGGGCGGCGAAGTGGTCGAGGCCCGCGCCAAAGGCGAAGTGATCCTGTGCGCCGGCGCGATCGGCTCGACCCAGGTGCTGCACCGCTCCGGCATTGGCCCTGCGGACTGGCTGGCGCCGCTCGGGATCGAGACCGTGCTCGACCGGCAAGGCGTCGGCCGCAACCTGCAGGACCATCTGCAACAGCGCGCGATCTACCAGGTGCAGGGCGTGCGCACGCTCAACGAAACCTATTACTCGCTGGCACGGCGCGGCCTGATGGGTCTCGACTATGCGTTCCGCCGCCGCGGTCCGCTGACCATGGCGCCGTCGCAGCTCGGCATTTTTACCCGTTCGGATCCGCATCGCGAGCGCGCCAATATCCAGTTCCATGTGCAGCCGCTGTCGCTCGACAAGTTCGGCGATCCCCTGCACCGCTTCCCCGCGATCACCGTGAGCGCCTGCAACCTGCAGCCGACCTCGCGCGGCACCGTACGGATTCGTTCTGCCAGCGCCGACGAGGCGCCGGCGATTGCGCCGAACTATCTGTCGACCGGCGATGACCGCCAGGTCGCCGCTGACGCCATCCGCGCCACGCGGCGGTTGATGAAGCAACCAGCCCTCGCGCCTTATCGCCCACAGGAATATCTGCCGGGACCATCGGTCGGCGATGACGATGCGGCGCTGGCAAAGGCCGCCGGCGATATCGGCACCACGATCTTTCACCCCGTCGGCACCGCGAAGATGGGCACATCAAGCGATCCCCTCGCCGTCGTCGACGAACGGCTGCGGTTTCATGGCCTCAACGGACTGCGCGTGGTCGACGCCTCCGTGATGCCGACCATCACGTCAGGCAATACCAATACGCCGACGGCGATGATCGCCGAAAAAGGTGCGTCGATGATCCTCGAAGATTCGCGCGCGGCTCCATGACGAACCGACATCGTCTGTGGGTCGACCATTCGGGCGCGCGCATTGCGCTGTCGCGATGGGGCGATGACGACCCCTTCAAGCCGCCTGCGCTGCTGGTGCACGGCACCGGCTTCTGCGCCGAGGTATGGGACGAGGTCGCGCGCGGGCTCACGGCGAAGTTCACCGTCTACGGCATCGACCGCCGCGGCCACGGCGCCAGCCACAAGCCGCCGGCGGAGCACTATCATTTCCTGGATTTCGCATCCGATATCTGCGCCGTGGTCGAGGCGCTCGACCTCACCGACATTTTCGGCGTCGGCCACAGCGCCGGCGCCACTGATCTTCTGCTCGCGGCAAAGCTCGATCCGCGGCGCTTCGCACGATTGTTCGTGATGGAGCCGACCATCATGGATCCGGGGGCGATGAAGGCCATGACGCCGGAGGCCAGCGAACGGGAAACCGCCGCCGCGCAGGGCGTGCTGCGCCGCCAGGCCGAGTTCGACAGCGCCGCCGCCGCGTTCACGCGTTTTCGCGCCGCGCCGGCGTTTGCCGACTGGTCCGAAGCCTCGCTATGGGCCTATGTGCGACATGGCTTTGAGGCGCTCCCGGACGGCCGGGTGCGCTTGCTCTGCAGGCCGGAAATCGAAGCGGCGATGCTGCGGCCGATTTTCGAGGCGATGGCGCAGATCTATACGGGCGACCAACGCGGCAATCCCTTTACCTGGCTATCCCGGATCGAATGTCCGGTCCGCGTCGCCACCGCCGAAAAATCCTGGCCGATCTACAAGGAGATGGCGGCAAGGGCCGTCGCCCTGATTCCAGACGTGAGCCAGTGGACGTTCGAGGGTGTCGGTCATTGCGTGGCGCAGGAGGCACCGGGAATCGTGATCGAGGCGCTGGCGGCGTTCGACCGCCAGGCGACGGCGGAGCCGTAACTGCAGACATGGGTCGCCTGACCGACTTGATCAGGTCTGCATCACGCGCGAAGTTTCCTGGCAAGCAGTTCAGCGACGAACTTTCTTACCTCCTCGCGGACGGCGCGGGTCTGCTCCTCGGTCATCGGCGTCTTGCGGGAAAACGCCGTCATGATCCTGTCCACCGCGCTCACAGCGCGTTCATTTTGGCCGTTCGCAGATAGCGAAGGCCTTCAACCGCCAGCTGGTTCTCGTCGTCGGTCTTGGCACCGGCCAGAAAACTGGCGACTTTATCCCGCGCCAGCCGCTCCTGCTCCACGGTCAAATTGACCAGCATGCCGTAGGTGTGCATCACGCGGTCGATAGCTGCCTGCATCGAATTGTCTCCCCTTCGAATTGCAACAACCAACCCGCCAGGGGAACTTTTGTTCCATGGGCTGGTTTGCAGAGAAAGGGAGTTGGCTCATGGACCTTACCCGATGTCCGAAGTGCAGAAAGCGCATGAAGGCTGTCGCGACATCCGATGGCCGGACGGGGCTGCAATGCCTGCGCTGCGAGAACGCCGATCAGTTCAAGGCGGAAGGCGCCGGGCAGGCTGACAGTGCCCCTGTGTCCGGCCAGGGCGGCGTGACGTTGAGAGAAAACGCCATGGAACAGAAATTCGCTTCGCGCATTTAGAATTCGAGTGTCACGCGACACTCGACCCCAACGGAAAACCCTGTCCTCCCCCGGCAGGGTTTTTCTCTGCCAAAGTTTTCTCTGCCAAGCTTTTTGCTGCAAAGGATCCGGCCATGGACGAAGGCTTCCCTCCGCATACCGTCGGCATCATGCGCCGCAAGCGCGAAAAAGAGCAGGAACAGCGCGGTGAGCAGCCTTCGCAGTCCTGATCAGCTTTCGGGCGCCCGTGCGGCGCGGCGGGCTGGATAGCCCAGAATGATCAGGCCGGCGAAAATCGCGGCGAACCCGGCGACATGGTACCAGTCCAGCTGTTCGCCCAGCCAGCCGATCGAGAGCGCCGCCGAAAACAGCGGGCTGAGATAGAGGAACGCCGCGGCGCGCGCCGGACCTATCAACGCGACACCATACGAATAGAACAGATTGCCCAGCATGGTCGGCCCGAGCGCGATGAAGGCAATCGTGGTGAGCGCAAAGCCGGTATCCGCCTCGTTCCAGACCAGCCATGGTCCACCCAGCACGATCCAGACCAGATAGACCGGCAACATCACCACGAGCAGCCCGGCCCAGGCCGTCACGACGGTCAGCGCCAGCGGCGCGATGGTGCGGGTCCAGTCGCGAACCCGGATCGAAAACCAGGCGAACGACATCGCCGCCAGCAGCGACCACAGATTGCCGAGGCTGAACTGCAGCGCGGTCAGGGCCTCGATATGCCCCTTGGTGATGATGAGGAGCGTGCCGGCAAACGCCAGCGCCAGCCCCCATTTCATGCCCGCGGTGAGCCGGCCGCCGCCCATCCAAAGGCCGAGCAGCAGCACCCAGACCGGCGTCGTGGCGTTGATGAAGCCTACTTCGATGGCGAGGCTCTGATAGGCGCCGCCGAGCAACAGGTAGGAAAACAGGCCGACGCCGACCGCGCCGCCGACGATCAACCCGCCCAGCCGCGGACGGATCGCGGGCCACGCCTCGCGCAAGCCCGGCAACGCCACGAGCGTCAGCAGGACAACCGCCGGCAGCCAGCGCCAGAAAACCAGTGACGGCAGCGGGATCGCCTCGCGCGCCGCGCGCGCCACCACGTGATTGCTGCCCCACAGCGCGGCCGTGACGATCAGGGCGAGTGTTCCGAACGAATTCGGCGCGGGCTTCATACCCGCTCGGCGGACCGTTCGTGACGGGCGCGCTGCGAGACGTGCCAGGGCAGCAGCAGCCGCTCGGCATAATCGACCAGGAAGAACAGCACGGTTCCGACCAGGCCGAGCAGCAACAGGGACACGAATACCCTGATGGTATCGAACTGCCCCTGCGCGACCAGGATCTGGAAACCGATACCCTGGCTGCCGGCCACGAATTCACCGACGATGGCGCCGACCAGCGCGAACGAGATCGCCACCTTCATGCCGGCGAACAGGCTCGGCAGCGCGCAGGGAAAGCGGATCTTGGTCAGCACCGCCCAGGGCGAGGCTTTCGAAACCCGCGCCAGGTGCAGCATGTCAGGATCGACCGAGCGGAGCCCGAGCACCGTATCGATCACGATCGGAAAGATCGCCAGCATCAGCGCGATCGCGACCTTCGGCTCCGGCCCCGTCCCCATCCAGATCACGAACAGCGGCGCCAGCGCCACCTTCGGGATCGAATTGAGCGCGACCAGCAGCGTGTAGATGGTGCGCTCGAGAAACCGCGAATAGACGATGCCGACCGCCAGCGCGACCCCGAGCACGACGGCGAGCGCGAAGCCGATGCAGGTCATGCCGAGGGTAAAGCCGAGGTGCCGCATGAACAGCGCCGGGGTCTCCAGGAAGGCTGAAAAGATCGCCGAGGGCGCCGGCAGGATCAGCGGCGACGGCTTGAACAGGCGGACGCCGGCTTCCCACAGCAGCATGGCAACCGACAGCACCACCACGACGTCGCGTGTCTCATTGTCGCCGCCCAGCCACTTTCGAACGAAGCGCATCATTCCTTGACGATCCCGAGTTCGGCGAAGTGGTGGCGGATGCGGTGCACATAGGCGGCGAACTCGGCGCTGTCGCGCACCGCGAGCCGGCGCGGACGCGGCAGGTCGATGACGATGGTATCGACGATGACGCCCGGCGCCTTGCTCATCATGACCACCCGATCGGACAGGAATACGGCCTCGACGATGGAATGGGTGATGAACAGCAGGGTCTTGCGGGTGTCCTGCCAGATCTGGGCGAGTTCGACATTGAGGTCGTCGCGCGTCATGGCGTCCAGCGCGCCGAACGGCTCGTCCATCAACAGCAGTTCGGGATCGGCCAGCAGCGCACGGCAGATCGACGCGCGCTGGCGCATGCCGCCGGACAGCTCCCACGGAAAACGATGCTCGAAGCCGCCGAGCCCGAACCGGGCGAGCAGCGCCATGGCGCGTTCCCGCTCCTCGGCGCGCGGTTTTCGCGTGAATTCGATCGACAGCAGCACGTTGTCGAGGATGGTGCGCCAGTCCAGCAGCACGTCGCGCTGGAACACCATGCCGAGCCTGTCCGGCGGGCCATCCAGCGCCTTGCCGTCCACCACGACCCTGCCCGACGAGATATTCTCCAGCCCGCCCACCAGCTTCAGCAACGTGCTCTTGCCGCAGCCGGAGGGGCCGACCACGCTGACGAATTCGCGTGGCCGGATATCGAGGCTGATGTTCTCCAGCGCCGCGACCGGACCGCGTGAGGACAAGTAGGTCTTGCCGACGCGGTCCAGCGAAACGTAGGGAGATGCAGCCATCGTTGAAGCCGCCGTGTTCATGTCACTCGACAAGCGCGTTGGTGTAATAGTCGGACACGTTCCAGCCGGGCGCGACGACGCCGGCGGCTTCCATCGATTTGAGCGCGGCTTCCCAGTCCTCCTTGGCCTGCCAGCCGATCGGCTTGCCCTTCGAGGCCGGCGTATCGAAATACTCCAGCGTCAGCTTGATCTGGCTGAGCAGGATCGCCGGATTGAGCCGCGCGTCCGGACGCTCGGCGATCATCGCCTTGACGCCGTCTTCCGGATTGGCGCGCAGATGCTCCCAGGCGCGCTGCTCGACCTGGATCAAGCGCTTCAGGGCCGGGCCCTTGCTGGCGATGGTCTCTTCGCGGGCGACGAGGCCGTAGCTCGGAAAGGTGATGTTGGCGTCCGACGCCAGCAGGCATTTTGATGGACGCGGCTCCTCGGCGATCGGCAGTGCCGAACCGACGGTGGACATCAACCCATCCGCGCGTTTGGCAATGTAGGTGCCCCAGAGCGCAGCGGGGTCGACCACGTCGACCTTGAGATCATCGCGGGTCAGGCCGCCGGACTTCAGGTAGGTGTCGATGAAGGGCGCCCAGGGACTGGCCGCGAACACCACCACGGTCTTGCCGCGCAGGTCGGCGACCTTCGCCATCGGCGAAGCCTTGTCGATCAGGATGCACAGGTCGGTGCGGCGCTGGAAGGTGGCGATGGAGCGGATGGTGGCGCCCTTGGCGCGGGCCGACCCGACCAGGCCGACCTGCACCTGGCCGACATCGGCCTGCCCGGCATTGACGAGCTGGATGGTATTGCCGGAACCGCGGCCGTCCTGGATATCGACGTCGAGCTTGGCTTCCTTGAACCAGCCCTTGTTCTGCGCGAGGTGCATCGCCGCCTGCACACCCCATGGCGAGAAATCGAGCCGTACCGACAATTTGTCCTGCGCCGCGGCGGGTGAAACGGCGGCGGCGGCAACACTCAGAAGCATCAGGGTCGACAGAAATACTCTTCTCATGTCCCAATCTCCGGTTTGAATCATTCTGGGTCGGCGCCGGCGGCCTCAGCCGGCGAAGCTTGCGTGAGATAACTCAGCACCATTTCGACGACGTGCTGACGGCGCTTGAGCACGCGCCGGCGCGCCGCGAGATCGCGGTCGAGCAGCCAGGACAGCGTGTGCTGGTTGGACAGAAAGAAATAGGCGAGCCCGGAGATCGACAGATAGAGATCGACCGCGTCGACATTGGCGCGAAACACGCCCTCGTCCTGGCCGCGCTTCAGCAAAATCCGGATGGTGTCGAGCAGTCCGCTGTACAGGGCCTTGGTCGAGCCCGAGCTCTTCAGATGCTCGGCATAGTGAATGTTCTCGATGCTCATCAGCCGGATCAGGTCGGGCGTCGCGACGAAGTGGTCGAAGGTGTTGCTGACCAGCCGCTTCATGCCCTCGACGGCCGGCAGCCCGCGCAGATCCTGGTCCTGCTGGCGGGCGCGCAGATCGGCATAGATCCGCTCCAGCACCGCCAGGTAAAGCGCGTCCTTGGAGCCGAAATAGTGATAGATCAGGTTCTTGTTGACGCCGCTCTGCTCGGCGATGCGGTCGACGCGGCCGCCGCTCAGGCCATGGGTCACGAATTCGATCCGCGCCGCGTCCAGTATCTTGGCACGGCTGGCTTCCGGGTTGCGGACGATTTTTGGGGCGCGTGACGCCACGTCAAGCTCCATGGCGCGCCCCCGATGGCTCCGGCGTGGCGGCGCGCTCGGATCGTAGCCGCGCGGTCGCCTCGGCGTCCAGCGCGCCGCGCGCGCCGAACCGCACCGCATAATGCTGCTCGGCAAAGGCCGCGGTGATCTTGCCGTCGAGGAAATCCTCCCGCACCTGTTCCGGCTCGCGCAGCAGCGGATTGCCGAAGCCGCCGGCACCGGCCTGTTCGTGAATGATCAGCGTATCGCGCGCCACCGTCGTGGTGATCTTGCCCGGCAGCGCACGGCGCTCGTTGCCGATCTCGATGAAGTTGCGCGAGGAGCCGCCAGGCTCGCCGCCGTTCAAGCCGTAGGGCTGGAAGGTGACGCGGTCGGTGCGCAGCTGCAGCAGCGCCTCGGGCGCCAGGATTCGGTAGCTGCGGCGGACGCCGACGCCGCCGCGATACTGGCCCGCCCCGCAGCTGTCGGTGACAAAGGAATAATCCTCGATGCGGACGGGATGTTCGGCTTCCATCACCTCCACCGGCATGTTGGACAGGTTTTGCGAGGCGTTGGTGACGGCTTCGAGCCCGTCCTTGTCGGGCCGGCCGCCCCACGCGCCGCAGATCATGTCGACGATGATGAAGGGCTGGCGGTTGGGCCTGAGACCGCTGATGCAGATGACGCTGTTGCCGCCCTCGCCCGCCGCCGGCACCTTGTCGGGGACGATCTGCGCCAGCGCGCCGAGCATCGTATCGAACACCCGGTAGCCGGTGAGCGCACGCGCAGCACAAGGCGCGGGCATCACCGGATTGAGCACCGACGCCTCCGGCGCCTTCACGGTGATGCAGCGAAACAGGCCGACATTGTTCGGCACGTCCTTGGCCAGCACGCAACGAACGCTGAGATAGGTCAGCGAGTGCGTAAAACTGAGCGTCGAGTTCAGCGCGCCCTTCACCTGCGGCGAGGAGCCGGTGTAGTCGACCAGCAGCGTGCCGTCGCCGTTGACGGTGATCGCCACCTTGATCGGGATCGGCGTATCGGAAAAGCCGTCATTGTCGATGTAGTCAACGAAGCGGTAGGTGCCCTCCGGCCAGGTCGCGATTTCGCGGCGCGTCAGCCGCTCGGCGTAATCGAGCAGCTCCTGCATATAGGCATCGACCTCGGCGGCGCCGTAGCGCTGCAGCAGCTTTTCCAGCCCGCGCTTGCCGACCTGCGCGGCGGCGAACTGCGCCGACAGATCGCCCCAGACCCGGTCAGGCACCCGGACGTTGATCTTGATCAGGGCCTCGAGCGTGGTGTTGAGAACGCCTCGATCGTAGAGCTTGAGCGGCGGAATCCTTAAGCCTTCCTGGTAGATTTCGGTGGAGTCCGACGCGTTCGATCCCGGCACCCGGCCGCCGACATCGGTGTGGTGGCAGATCACCACCGCGAAGGCATGGCGTTCGCCGCCGAAGAAGATCGGCACGAACATGAAGATGTCAGGCAGGTGCATGCCGCCGTGATAGGGATCGTTCATGATGACGACGTCGCCGTCATGCAGATCGCCCTCGAATTTCGCCAGCACCGACGCCATCGCTTCCGGGATCGCGCCGAGATGCTGGGCAATGGTCTTGGCCTGCGCCACCATCTGGCCATCGGCGGCGCACAGCGCTGCGGAAAAATCCATCACGTCCTTGACGATCTCGGAGCGCGCGATCCGGACCACGGTGTAGGCCATGTCGTCGGCGATGGAATCCAGCCCGCTCTTGATGACGGCAAAAGTGATCGGATCTACCTTCATGCCTCGAACTCCAGAACGATGCAGCCGATCGCATCCTTGTGCGCCTTCGCGTCGGGCGGCACCACGATGGTGGCGTCGAATTCCTCGATGATCAGGGGTCCCTGGCGGGACGCGGCGCCAAGCGCGCCGCGGTCGACGATCTCGACCGCGACAGCCTCTTCGCCCCGCGCAAAGGATACCTGCCGCGTGCCGGACTGCGATGATCCCGCCCGCGCGGCGATCTTCATGTTGCCGAAGTCAAGGCGATTGTCGCGCAGGCCGCGTCCGGCGACCCGCACCTTCATCAATTCCATCGGCGTGGAGTCGCGATAGCCGTAGGTCTTGAAATATTCGGCGATGAAGCGCTCGCGGATCTGCGCAAAATCCTCGCCCTCGAACGGCACGGTGAGTTCGGTGGCCTGTCCCTCGTGGCGCAGATCGGCTTCCCAGAGAAACGCGGTGCGCTCGGCCTGGTAGCCGTCGGCCGCGAGTTGGGCCGCGACCTGCTTGCGCAGTTCCGCCTTGATCGCGGCGAGATCGGCGACGCTCATCTTGTCGAGCCGCTGGCTGACGGTCTTCAGCGCGGTATGCTCGATGTCGGAAGCGAGCATGCCGAGCGCGCTGAAGATGCCCGACATCGGCGGAATCACCACGCGTGGAATGCCGAGTTGCCGCGCCAGATCCGGCGCGTGCACGCCGCCATTGCCGCCGAACGCCATCAGCGTGAGATCGCGGGGATCGAGGCCGCGTTCGACCGTCACCGCGCGGATCGCGCGCGCCATCGCGGCGTTAGCCACGGCGCGGATGCCGTGGGCTGCGTCCTGCATCGGCAGCGAAAGCGGATCGCCGACGTGAACGCGGATGGCCTGCTCGCTCAGCGCGCGATCGATATGGAGCTTGCCGCCCGCCAGCGAGGTCGCGTTGATGAAGCCGAGCACCACATTGGCGTCCGTCACGGTCGGCCGGTCATTGCCGAGGCCGTAGCAAGCGGGACCCGGCATCGCGCCGGCCGACTGCGGCCCGACCACCAGCAGGCCTCCCTTGTCGATACCGGCGATCGAACCGCCGCCGGCGCCGACCTCGGCGATGTCGATCGCCGGTACCTTGAGCATGTAGCCGCCGGCCTTGATGAAGCGGCTCGAGGTCGAGATGCCGTCGCGAAACTCGTATTCCGACGTCATGCTGGGACGACCATCCTCGATGATGACGGCCTTGGCGGTGGTGCCGCCCATATCGAACACGATGACATCGCGGTCGTTGCGCGCGACGCCGAGCCTGGCCGCGCCGATGACGCCGCCGGCGGGACCGGAGGCCACCACGAGCACCGGCTTTTCGCAGGTCACATTCGCGGCCAGCATGCCGCCATTCGAGGTCATGACCAGGATCGGCGCGGCGACGCCGATGGCGCGGAGACCGGATTCGAGCCGCTGCAGATAGCTGCGCATGGCCGCCAGCAGATAGGCGTTCACCACCGTCGTGCTGGTGCGTTCATATTCCTTCATTTCCGGCAGCACGGCGCAGGACGTGGTGACCAGCAGATGCGGGAAATTGGCGCGGATGATGGCTTCGGCCTGCAACTCGTGCGCCGGGTTGCGATAGCTGTTGATGAAGGCGATGGCGACCGCTTCGATATCCTCGGCGACCAGCGCCTTGCCGGCCGATATCACGCCGGCCTCCGACAGCGGTTCGACCGTCGAACCATCCGCCGCCATGCGTTCGGTGACCTCCATGCGATGCCGTCGCGGCACCAGCGGCTTCGGCTTTTCCCAGGTCAGGTCGAACATGTCGGGCATACGGATGCGGCCGATCTCCAGCACGTCGCGAAAGCCGCGGGTGGTGATGAGACCGGTCTTCGCGCCCTTGCGCTGCAGGATGGTGTTCGAACCGACGGTGGTGCCGTGCAGTACTTCGGCAATGGCGCCGGGCGCGATCGACAGCTCGGCCAGCAGCTGTCCGACGCCCTCGATCACGGCGACGCTCGGATCTGATGGAGTCGAGGAAATCTTGCTTTGGTGGATCAGCCCGGCGTCGGTCAGAAGGGCGATATCGGTGAAGGTGCCGCCGATGTCGATCGCAATCCTGAACCTGTTGTCCGACGTCGCAGCCATTCGACCCCTCAAACTTATATTACTAACCAGTTAGTCAATAGAGCGTTTGGGAACCTGTCAAGCCGGCTTTTCAGGCGCGCGGCGGCTAAATGTGATGCAGCCTGACCAAATTCGCATCGACGCCTTGGATGCCGAACCGGCAGATCGCGCTCGTCGGTGGGGCTGAATGGCTGGCTTGATTCACGGAAACAGGACGCCGGTGAATAGCGCCCGCGCGATAGCGATTGAAATCGGCCATCCCTGCTTTGCGATGCGGCGATGGCAGGCATCACCCGGGCGGCGCTGGCTTAACGCCATGCCAGCACCTACATCTGTATTTGAACCCTGAACTGAGAGTCCCAATGGCAGCCTTGTCTATTCTCGACCTCGTCCGCGTCACCGAAGCGACCGATGCGCGCGGCGCGCTCGATAACGCCCGCGATCTCGCCGCGCATGCCGAAGGCTGGGGCTATCGCCGGTTCTGGGTGGCCGAGCATCACAACATGCCCGGCATCGCCAGCGCCGCGACGTCGCTCGTCATCGCCCACATCGCCGCGGGCACGCAGCACATCCGTGTCGGCGCCGGCGGCATCATGCTGCCCAACCACGCGCCGATCATCATCGCCGAGCAATTCGGGACGCTGGCGCGGCTATTCCCGGGCCGTATCGATCTCGGCCTCGGCCGGGCGCCAGGCACCGATCAGGTGACGGTGCAGGCGCTGCGCCGCACGCTCGGCGGCTCGGACAATTTTCCGCAGGACGTGCTGGAGCTGCAGGCCTATTTCGCGCCCGTGGCTGCGGGCCAGCGGGTGCAGGCGGTGCCGGCGGCGGGGACCGACGTCCCGCTGTGGATCTTGGGGTCCAGCACCTACGGCGCACAACTCGCCGCGGCGCTGGGTCTGCCCTACGCCTTCGCTTCGCATTTCGCGCCCGACCAGCTCATCCCCGCGCTGCAGATCTATCGCAGCCGCTTCAAGCCTTCGGCCCAGCTCGCCAAGCCCCACGCCATGGTGGGCGTCAACATCATCGCCGCCGACACCGAACGCGAGGCGCGGCGGCTGGCGACGACGCAGCAGATGTCATTCGCGAACATCTTCCGTGGCGCGCGCGGGCTCAGCCGTCCGCCGATCGACGACATCGAGAGCTACTGGTCGCCGATGGAAAAGGCCCAGGCCATGCAGATGCTGGCCCGCACCATCATCGGCACGCCCGATTCCGTCCGGGCCGGCATCGACGCCCTGGTCACTGAGACCGGCGCCGACGAATTGATGGTCGTGTCCGACGTGTTCGATCACGCGGCGCGGCTGCATTCCTACGAATTGATTGCCGAAGCCGCGCAATAGACCACGCGAGCAAGGGCGGATGAGCGACGACTCGTCCGCCCCTTTTGCAACGAGTCGCGCGTCAACGCGCTGCGCGATGATGCCGCCGCACACCGGCGCGGTGCGACTGCACGGGCACCGGACCATTGTAATACGCGCTTGCCGAGTCGAGCGGACGATACACCTGTCTGCCGGCCAGCAGATCGGCATTGGGGCGATAGAACGCAGCAGCGCCGGGCTCCTGGACCGCAGCCTGCGCGAATACCGGTGTTGCGATCGCCATGGTGAGCGTGGCGGCGACAAGGGTTGGGATCAATTTGATCATGATGAAGATCCTTTAAATCGAGGGACCTCATCTATCTGGGGGCGGCAATACGAAAGCGGATAGGCATCACCGCGATTTGAGAAATCGCGCACCATCCATGCACGGCACCGTGAATGCGAGAAAAGCGTTACGGCCGACAGCACAACAAGAGCACGGAGCTGCTGTCATCGCGACGCTGACCAGTGATATTTTCTCGAGGAGTTTTCTCGAGTCGTAATGGCGTCGCTAAGCCTGAGGCGGATAGCGGTCGAAGGTCGGCAGTTCGTGCGCGCGCTCCATCCAGCGAATCCGCTCGGCCACCTGAATATGCACCGCGGCCGGAACGGCATCGGGCTCGTCATACGTCGCGCTCTGAATGTCGATGATTCCCGGCAACAGATTCGCGTTGGTGTAGAAGAGCCCGGTGCCGCAGTCGGCGCAAAACTGCCGCCGGCCATGTTCCGAGGAATGGTAGACCTTCGGCTGCCCCTGCGTCACCTTGACGGCATCCTCGGCGTACATCGTCCAGCCGACCATCGGCGCACCGGCGTGACGTCTGCAATCCGCGCAGTGGCACAGCGCGTGAACGATCGGCTCGCCTTCCACCTCGTAGCGGATGGCGCCACAGTGACATCCGCCCGTCATGTTGCCCATGCTGCCTCCCCATCGGCGGGACAAGCCCGCGTCATCCACGGATTCATTTTCCAGATTTGCGGCTGCAAGGAGGCATGTCTACGCCGACTTGCGCACCGCGTTGTCGACCAGGGTCTTGCCGAGCGACCAGATCGCGCCGGGGACCTTGTGGCTGGCGGCGATCACGGAATCGAACGCGCTCTCGATCCACTTGCCGTCCTCTTCGGTGATGGTCAGCGGCGGCAACAGCTTGATGGTGTGGCTGCCGTGGCCGGAGACTTGCGTGAGGATCTTGTGTTCCTTGAACAGCGGCACCGTGATGAGCTGGCAGAACAGGCCCTTGTTGGCGCTCTCCAGCAGATTCCACGACGCCTTCAGTTTCAGCGATTTCGGCGGACCGAACTCGACGCCGATCATCAGACCCTTGCCGCGGACTTCCTTCAGCAGTTCATAGCCCGGTATCATCCGGGTCAGCGCCAGCTTGATTTCCGCGCCGCGCCGCGCCGCCTGCTCGACCAGCTTTTCGTGCTCCATCACTTCGAGCGTGGCGATGCCCGTGCTGATGAAGTCGACGTTAGGCACCTGTTGTTCTCCGATCATAATGGTGCCTGGCCCGACTTCCTTGTTGAGACGTGCGACGAGCGCCGCCAGTCTTCGGGCTCGTCGCCGTTCGCGCTCGGCGCGTCGACCACTTCGTACTCGCTCGCG
>JAZJYY010000090.1:0-59936 GCA_040390145.1 Pseudomonadota bacterium | reverse complement strand
TCGCGAACGTCGAGCCGTGCACCACGGCACGATCCATCTGGTTGAAGATCTTGTCGAAGATGCTCTTGCGCGTCAGCAGCGCACCGATCGGAACGTGACCGCCCGACAGCGCTTTCGCCAGCAGCACCATGTCGGGCTCGACATTCCAGTGCTCGACTGCGAGGAATTTTCCGGTGCGGCCGATACCGGTCTGGATCTCGTCGGCGATGAACAGCGTGCCGTATTTGCGGCACAGCGCCGCCGCGCCCGGCAGGAAGTCGTCGCCGGGGATGTTGACGCCCTTGCCCTGGATCGGTTCGACGATGAAGGCCGCGACCTGGCGCGACGACAGCGCCTGTTCGAGGGCGGCGAGATCGTTGAACGGAATTGAACTGCAACCCGGCAGCAATGGCTCGAACCCGGAGCGGAAGTTGGGATCGTCGGTCAGGGACAGTCCGCCATACGACAGGCCGTGGAAGGCATGTCCGCAATACACGATGCCCGGCCGGCCGGTGGCGCCGCGCGCGAACTTGATCGCGGCCTCGACACACTCCGCGCCGGAGTTGGCGAAGAACACCTTGTCCAGATACGGCACGTGCTTGAGCAGGCGTTCGGCCAACACGCCGGCCAGCGTGGAGACGTCGAGTTGCACGAGATTCGGCAGGTCGGCGTCGAGCACGCTCTTCAAGGCATGGCGCAGCACCGGATGGTTGCGGCCAATCGCAAAAACGCCGAATCCACTGAGTAGATCGAGATAGCGTGCGCCGTCGCGATCGAACAGGTACTGGCCCTGCCCCTTCTGAAAGCCGACGTCGTAACCGATGGTCTTGAGGACGCGCACGAGTTGTTCGTTCAGGTACCGCGTATGCATGGAACTGCGCTGCGCCTGGCGGTCCACAAACATCTCGGAAACGTCTAGATTTGGATATATCATTGGCTACATACGTCGGTTGGTAGGCATTTCGTCAACTGAAAACGCCAAATGCGGCGTTTTGACCCCGCGCGAATCATCCATTAGTCACAGGTTGGAACCATGTTGCACCGCCAAGGAAATATCATGCGTACCGTTGCATTTTCAGGTGTTTTTTTAGCGACCGGAATTGCATCCGCCCTGGCCGCGGATCCGACCGGCGACTGGCGAGTGGCTGACGGCGTCGCCAATATCCGCGTTGCCGAATGCAATGGCAGCATGTGGGGCGCGGTGGCCTGGGAGAAGACCCCGGGCGGCCGCGACAAGAACAATCCCGATGTCTCGAAACAGAGCAGGCCAACGCTGGCAATGCCGATCCTGATCGACATGAAGAAGAAGCCCGCCGTCGATCAATGGGAAGGCCAGGTCTACAACGCCAAGGACGGCCAGATGTACGCCACGACGATCAAGCCGATCGGTTCCGATCAGATGGAGATCCAGGGTTGCGTGCTGGGCTTCCTCTGCGGCGGCGAGACCTGGACCCGCGTTTCGGGTCCGATCCCCTCAAGCCCCGCCAACAGCATGGCCAAGGGCGCGCCGAAGGGCACCGGGACCTCGCCGAAGAGCGCGCAGCAGGCAACCGCACCTGCCGCGCCGAAGACCACCGGCGCCGCCAGCCCGGCTCCCAGGCCGGGTCAGAAGCAGGCGGCCGGCCAACCCGGCGACATCGGCGATATCTGCCTACTCCCCGACATCGCGCGGTTTGCCCATTAGCGCCGGCTGGAACAGCAGCACCGCGGCCAGCGTAATGACGAACGAGATCGCCAGCAGCTTGCCCATGCTGGCGGTTCCCGGATGACTGGACAGCCACAGGCTTCCGAAAGCCGTGGCTGTCGTCAACGCACTGAAGAAGATCGCGCGCGTCAGACTGGTCTGCAGCAGATGGGTTTGGCCGGCCCGCCAGGCCGTGACGTAATAGATCTTGAACGCGACGCCGACGCCGAGCAGCAGCGGCAATGCAACGATGTTGGCGAAGTTGAGCGGCAGCCCGATCAGCACGCATACTTCCAGCGTCACCGCCCCCGCCACCAATAGCGGCACCATGGTATTCAGCACGTCGGTAACGTGCCGCAACGCCAACCACAGCAGCAGGCTGATCACCACCAGCGATGCGATGCCGGCGTGGATGAACGCCCGCACGATGGTTTCGCCCGATTTGAGAATCGAGACCGGTCCGCCGATCGCATTCGGCTCGGCGGCCAGCACCGCGTTGGCGAAGGTGCGCAAGGTTTCGTTGTCGTTGGGATCGCCGCGCGGCAGCGCCTCGACGCGGATCAGGCCATCCTTGGTCTTCCAGCCCGCCACCAGATCGGCCGGCAAGGTTTTGAGGCTGACCGGTTGCGCCTGCAGCGAGTTCTTGAGCTGGTCGAGCGTGACCTTCAGGGGCGTGACGAAAATGGCCTGGACCTTGTTGCGGAGAGCCTCGTTCGACTCGGCGAGTTTCGACAGCGCGTCGGCCAGCCGCCGCGATGCCACTGCGCCCGGACCCTTGCCGTCGCCAGCGGCCCTGCGCAGAGCCTCTGCCGATCCCTTCAGCGACGCGACGTTCTCCTCGTCGGAGGGTGGGGCATCGACCGAATCAGGGTTGAGCGCGGGAAGCAGCACCTTCGCACCTTCCGCGATCAATTTCAGCTTGGCCGGCTGATCTTCCGGCACGAAGCTGTCCAGCGACATCACGCGAAGCACTTCCGGAACCTTTTCCAGCCGGGCCTCGATTTTCCTGGCGTCGGCTTCCGAATTCGTCATCACATTGATGGCGTTGGCGCCGGTGTTCGGATCCTTGCGAAGATCGAGGTACGTCGCGATCGACTCGACCTGCGCGTTGCGCAGATTGATCGGGTTGAAATCAAACTTCAGGAAATACAGCAGCGGCAGGCCGGCCACCACGAGCGCCAGCGTGCCGACGATGATGGGGATACGGTGCTTTTCCAGGAAGACGTCGAGCGGGGCCAGGAAGGCGTAGCCGACCGCCTCTTTTTCGCCGGGCGGATTGAGCATTTTCAGCAGCGCCGGCAGCACCGTGATGCTGGTCAAGAATGCGATCAGCATGCCTGCGCCGGCGATCTTGCCGAGTTCCGAGATGCCCTTGTAGTCGGTGGGCAGGAAGCAGAGGAATCCGGCTGCCGTCGCCATCGCAGCGAGCGAGAGCGGAACCGCGGAACGTTCGGCCGCGCTGGCCAGCGCCTGCGCCAGGTTGTCGTTCTTGAACCGCTCGGAGCGGTATCGGACACTGAACTGGATACCGAAATCCACGCCGAGCCCGACGAACAGCACGGCAAACGCGATCGAGAGCAGGTTCAGCGAACCCACCATCATCAGGCCCACCGCCGTGGTGATCGAAAGCCCGATGAAGAGATTGACGAACACGGCGAAGATGATCTTCGCCGAATGCAGCGCCATCCAGAGAATGACGAGCACGACGAGCACGGTGCCGATGCCGTTGACGATGGCGCCGTCCTGAACCGTCGCGAATTCCTCATTGGCGATCGGCACCGGGCCGGTCAGCCTGACCCTGGCGCCATATTCGCCCGCGAGATTGAGATCGGTGGCCGCCTGCCGGATCGCGTCGGTCGCGGTCTTGCCGGGCTCCAGCGCATTGAAATCGAGGATCGGCTTGAATTCGATGAAGGCACGCTTGTCGGAGTCGGTGAGCGGCTTGTCGCTGGTGAGTTCGCGCCACGAGAAGGTCGCGGAGCCCTTGCTCAACGCGGTTTCGACCGTCTGGGCGATCAGGTTGAAGGGCCGCTCGGTGCTGTCGAGCTTGACCTGTCCGCGCTTGACGCCGGCAAGGCCGGTTTCCAGTGCGCCGGTCAGGCCACGAATGCTGGGATCGCCGGCCATGATCTCGATCAGGGGCGCTGCGGAAGCGAACTGGCCGGTCAATTTGCCGACCTCCTCCACCGGCAGGAACAGCAGGCCGTTCTTCTCGAAAAACTCCCCGGAGCCGAGCGGCTGAATCGATTCGAAATTCTTGCTGTCGCCAGCGAGCTTCTTCGCCAGCGCAGCACTTGCCATGCTGGTGAATTCCGGCGTCGGTGCCTCGATCACAGCCAGGATGGTGCGCTCGCGATCGAACGCCGCGCCGAACTGGTTGTCGCGCTTGCGCCAATCCAGGTCGGGTGAAATCAGGGTGTTGATGTCGGTGTTGATGGCGAAATTGCGGGCCGTATAGAAGCCCGATGCGACCGCAAGGACGAGTGCGATCAGGACAGTCGGAAGAGCAAACCGCGTGCAAGCCTTAACAATCGAGACGACAATACTTGTCAGCACATCTATTCTTTCTAATGTTGTCCGCTCGCCGGAAACGCCCGCTGTCTACCGGAGTTCCGCAGGCCGATCTAATGTTGTTTTTGAGGGCTTTTAGTGGGATGCACGACCAAATAGCGCAAAATACGCCGAAACTGCGCTGCGAGACGGATATATTCGCCTTCATCACGCGGTAAAGTGACGAACGGGTAAGGAGGACTGGTTTTCTCCCCGTGCAACTCGCGCCATGCTGTATAATAATACCTTTCCCAACTTAACGTCGTTACGCGATCGTGTTGCGGGACGCCTTTTCTAACCGGGCGTTTTTTGCCACAAAGCCTTGTCCCTCCATGGGCTTGCATGGAACGGACCCGACCCGCCGGGCATGGTGTGGATATTGCAGATCCGGATGACAGGACCGAGATCCGGGCTGACCGGACCGAGATCCGGGCTGGCGCGGAGATCCGGGCTGACCGGAGTTGGAGAATGAACTTGGTGCAACTGCGTAACGGGCATCCCATGGAAGTTTATCTGGCGCAGCCGCGTGGCTTTTGCGCAGGCGTCGTGCGCGCAATCGAAATCGTCGAGCGCGCACTCGAGAAATACGGCCCGCCGGTCTATGTCCGGCACGAGATCGTCCACAACAAGTACGTGGTCGAAAGCCTGAAGAACAAGGGCGCGATCTTCGTCGAGGATCTGTCCGAAGTGCCGCCGCTGGCGGTCACGGTATTCAGCGCCCATGGCGTAGCCCGGAGCGTCGAGGAGGAGGCCGCGGTACGCGGCCTGCCGGTGCTCAACGCCACCTGCCCTCTCGTCACCAAGGTCCACAACCAGGGCAAGCGCTACATGTCGAAAGGCCGGGCGCTGATTCTGATCGGCCATGCCGGCCATCCCGAAGTCGAGGGAACCATGGGACAGGTTCCGGGCCCCGTCACGCTAGTCCAGAACGTGGACGACGTGGGTTCCCTGACGCTGCCCGCCGACACACCGGTGGCCTATATCACCCAGACCACCCTCAGCGTCGACGACACAAAGGACATAATTGCCGCACTTCAGGCCCGATTTACGGATATTCAAGGCCCGGACATCCGAGATATCTGCTATGCGACACAGAACCGTCAATCTGCGGTAAGGGACCTGAGCAAGCTCGTGGATGTCATCCTGGTGGTGGGGGCCACCAATAGTTCAAACTCGAACAGGCTGCGCGAAATCGGCACCGAGGTCGGCGTCGCAAGTTATCTCATTGCCGACGGCAGCGAGCTGAACCCGGAATGGCTGAAAGACGCCAGGGCCGTCGGCATCACCGCCGGCGCCTCGGCTCCCGAGGTTCTGGTCGATGACGTGATCGAGGCCCTGCGGCGGATCGGACCGGTCAAGGTTTCGGTGCTGCCGGGCCGGGAAGAAAATATCGAATTCCGGCTTCCGGCCGAACTGACTGCGGGCTGATAATTTCTCTACTTCGAGTCCAGAAAGAAACTTGTAATGGCAATACCGTTCTTCAAAGAGTTGCGTATCGGCGGCTACATGATGAAGCAGAAGCTGCTTGGCCGAAAGCGCTATCCGCTGGTGCTGATGCTCGAGCCGTTGTTTCGCTGCAACCTCGCCTGCGTCGGCTGCGGCAAGATCGACTATCCCGATGCGATCCTCAATCGCCGCATGTCGGCGCAGGAGTGCTGGGACGCGGCCGACGAATGCGGCGCGCCGATGGTGGCGATCCCCGGCGGCGAGCCGCTGATCCACAAGGAGATCGGCGAGATCGTCCGCGGCCTGGTGGCGCGCAAGAAATTCGTCTCGTTGTGCACCAACGCGCTGCTGCTGGAAAAGAAGCTCGATCTGTTCGAGCCCTCGCCCTACCTGTTCTTCTCGGTGCATCTCGACGGCCTCAAGGACCACCACGACAAGGCGGTATCGCAGAAGGGCGTGTTCGATCGCGCGGTCTCGGCGATCAAGGCCGCCAAGGCCAGGGGTTTTGCGGTCAACGTCAACGCCACCATCTTCGACGGCCATGCCGCAGAGGACATCGCCAAGTTCCTCGACTTCACCACCGAGCTCGGGGTCGGCGTCTCGATGTCGCCGGGCTATGCCTATGAGCGGGCGCCCGACCAGGCACACTTCCTCAACCGCACCAAGACCAAGAAGCTGTTCCGCGACGTGTTCGCGCTCGGCAAGGGCAAGAAGTGGAATTTCATGCATTCCGGCCTGTTCCTGGATTTCCTCGCCGGCAATCAGGAATATGAGTGCACCCCGTGGGGCATGCCGGCGCGCAACATTTTCGGCTGGCAGAAGCCCTGCTATCTGCTCGGCGAAGGCTACACCAAGACCTTCAAGGAATTGATGGACACCACCGACTGGGACACCTACGGCACCGGCAAGTACGAGAAGTGCGCCGACTGCATGGCGCATTGCGGCTACGAGCCGACCGCGGCGAACGCGGCGCTGGCCAATCCCATCAAGGCCATGTGGGTGGCGCTGCGCGGCATCCGCACGACAGGGCCGATGGCGCCCGAGATCAGCCTCGATAACCAGCGCCCGGCACAGTACATCTTCTCGGCCGAAGTGCAGAAGCGCCTGTCGGATATCCGCAAGGACGAAGCCGCCGCGGCTGCCGCCAAGGCGCAGCAGAAGGCTTCAACCGCCGCCTGAACCGGTCACGGATAGCAAACAAAACGGGGCGCGATGCCGATCGCGCCCCGTTTTCGTTTCGACGATGTTCCTTGCTTCAGAGTTCCGCCGCGACCAGCCCCTCGCCGCCGCCGAGCAGAAAGCCTCTGGTGTCGCGCAGGCTCTTCAGCGCACGATTGAAATCGATCCCCGTGGAGACCAGCGCACGCAGCGTCAGCGGGTTGCGGGCCACGCCGCTCAGCACCTTGCGCAGGTCGATATCGCCGTTCGGCTTGATCGCGGCCATCGCCAGCGCCGGCAAGGCCCGACTGGCGGGGTCGCTGATGACGCGCAGGGCCGCGAAGGGCAAACTGGACTCGGCGGCATAGGCGGCGGCGATATGGCTTTCCATGTCGACGGCGGCAGCGCCCGTCTCGGAGCGCAGCGCGGCTTTGCAAGCCTTGGCGACAACCACCCGTTCGACGCCGGCGAGACCGCCCCTGACCACGCGGCGGCGCCCCAGCGCCACATTGGCAATCATTTCTTCATTGAGCGCCAGACCGGCCAGCCAGCGGGTATCCCCTGAGAGCACCTCGGTCGCCACCACGACGTCGCCGGATCGCAGGCTCGGGTCCAGTCCGCCCGCGACCCCGAAACTGATGACGCCCCGAATCGTCGATGGGTCGAAAACGGTCAGCAGCGCCCGCAATTGCTTGGGATCGCTACTGCTGCAGATTACGGTCATGCCGGGCCCGGCTGCTATGCGGGCCTCCTGCACCAATCCAGTCACAATCAGTACCGGCCGCGGATCAAGTCGATTGCCCGCGGACGCGTCGCCCCCCGCCCCCAAATTCACATTCCGACCCCTACCACCTTGCTGTTGGTGTTCCGCAAATTCCGGTACCGCGCCAACGCCCAGAGCGGAAAGAACTTCGGATAACCATGATAGCGCAGATAAAACACTCGAGGAAAGCCTGTAGCCGTGTAGCGTTGCTCATCCCACAGCCCTTTTTCGGTCTGTGTGCCTATTAGGTACTCCACGCCACGGACGACCGCCGGATGTTCGACCTCGCCCGCTGCCATCAGACCAAGCAAGGCCCATGCCGTTTGCGAGGCGGTGCTGGGCGCACCCTCGAATCCCTTGTAATCGAGTCGGTAGCTGATGGCATCCTCGCCCCAGCCCCCGTCGGCGTTCTGGATCGACAGCAGCCAGTTGACGGCCTTGCGCATCGCGGGGTCCTGGTGGTCGACGCCGGCGGCGTTCAGCGCGCACAGCACCGACCAGGTGCCATAGATATAGTTGAGCCCCCAGCGGCCATACCATGACCCCTCCGCCAACTGGGTCCGGCGCAGATAATCGACGCCATCGGCGAGGGCCTTGCTGGTTTGCGCGGTCTCGCCGAGCTGGGCCAGCATCGAGACGCAGCGGGCGGTGACGTCCTCGGTCGGCGGATCGAGCAGCGCGCCGTGATCGGAGAACGGAATGTTGTTGAGGTAATATTCGAGATTGTTGACGTCGAAGGCGGCCCAGCCGCCATCACGGCTTTGCATGCCTTCGATCCATTCGCGGCCGCGGGCGATCGCGACGTCGTATTGCGGATCGTGGCTGGCGCGCCGCGCGCGGTCCATCGCCATCACCACGACGGCGGTGTCGTCCAGATCGGGATAGTAGTCGTTGTTGTACTGGAACGCCCAGCCGCCGGGACGAACGTCCGGCCGCTTCACGGCCCAGTCGCCCTTGACGTCCAGCACCTGCCGGGGCTTCAGCCAGTCCAGACCCTGGCTGGCCGGAGCCAGCGCCGCGTCACCGCCGGCTTCGATCAAAGCGTGACAGCTCAGCGCGGTGTCCCACACCGGCGAGACGCAGGGCTGGCAATAGGCCTCGTGCTCGCCGATCACCAGCAGCTTGTCGATTCCCCGGCGCGTCACCGCGCGCGGCGGATAGTCCGCGCCCTTGCCCAGCACCTCGTACATCATCACGGTGTTGGCCATCGGCGGATAGATGGCGCCGAGGCCGTCTTCGCCGTTCAGCCGCAGCTCGATGAAGGCGACCGCGGCATCGATCGCGCGGGCGCGCAGCTTCTTCGGAAACAACGGCTCGAGCGTCCGCAGGATGCTGTCGAGGCCGCGGAACAGATAGAACCAGCCCGGGCTCTGATGCGGCGCCTTGGCGGTCATCCCGATCGAATGCGGCGGCTGCAGAAACAACTCGTCGATGCCGACGCCGCTGATATTCTTGGCGCGCGGCTTCAGCGCCGCCAGCACCATCAGCGGCACGATCGTGGTGCGCGCCCAGTAGGAAATCTTGTTGAGGTGGAACGGCGACCACTTCGGCAGCAGCATGATCTCGATCGGCAGCACCGGCACGCTGCGCCAGGTCAGGACCCCGAACATCGACAGCATGAACCGCGTGAAGACATTGCTGTGGATCGCGCCGCCGCGCGAGCGGATCGCCTCGCGCGCCCGCGCCATGTGCGGCGCATCGACGGAATCGCCGATCATCTTCAGCGCGAAATACGCCTTCACGCTGGCGCTCATGTCGAACGCGCCGTCATGCACCAGCGCCCAGCCGCCATGGGCGCCCTGAACCCGGCGCAGGTAATTGGCGATCTTGCCCTCGATCACGGAATCGACGGGCTCGGCGAGGTAGTGTCGAAGCAGCACATATTCAGCGGGGATGGTGCAATCGGCTTCCAGTTCGAACACCAGATGGCCGTCCGGCTGCCGGTAGCCGAGCAACCCCTGCGTCGCCGAGGCGATGCTCGCCTCCAGGGCATTACCGCTTTCATTGCCAAGTGATCTGTTGCCGGAATGCATGCTCGACCTCGATATTTTCCTGCCCGGTCTCACCGGAAACCTGAGGTATTGCCTTCCCCGGTCAGGCTTTCGATCAGCCCTTTTGATCAGTTCTTGCGCATGGCCAGAACGAGATCGGCGGCGCGGTTGCCCGAGCGGACCGATCCCTCGATGGTCGCCGGCAACCCCGTATCAGTCCAGTCGCCGGCAAGAAACAGGTTTTTGTAGGCCGTGACAGCGCCCGGGCGCTGTGCGTTCTGCTCCGGGGTAGCCTCGAACGTGGCGCGGCGCTCGCGCACGATCTGCCACGGCGGCAAATCGCCCTCGACGCCGGCGGCCTTGCAGATCTCCCGCCAGATCGCCTGCGCCAGTTCCTCGCGCGGCATGTCGACCAGGCGGTCGGCGTTGCTGATGGTGACCGACAGGCGCTGCGGAAACGCGAACAGCCACTCCACCAGTCCGCCGACCACGCCGAGAAGAGCCGGCTGCCCCTTTGGCGGATCGAAGCGGAAATGCGCATTGACGATGGCGCGGTATTTGGTCGGCGTTTTCAGGCCGGGCAGCATCGCGGCGGCGGGGCGTGGTGGAACCGCCATCACCACAGCGTCGCCGGGTTGGAGCGGAACGCTGTCGCCGACGAATTTCAGTTCGCCGAGGCGGTCCGCCGAGACGGTGAATTCACGCAGCTCATGTCCGAACGAGATGCTGGCGCCCTTGTCCTGCAACAGCTTAATCGCGGGCTCGACCAGCACCGCGCTGAGGCCGTCGCGGGCGATCAGCGGCCGGCAGGCCGCGCCTCCCGCCAGCAGCGTTTCCCGCACCACCGCGCCGGCCAGCCCCGCGGATCCCTCCGGCGGGTCGACGTTCAGCGCCGCCAGCAGCAGCGGCTGCACCAGCCGCTGATAGAGCGTTCCCTCGCAGGGGATGGCATCGCCGACCAGTCTGCTCTGCGGCGACCAGATCAGCGGCATCAGCTTCAGATAATCGAGCACGCCGGTGTCGGGGACACGGCGCGCCTCGTCGAAGATCCACAGCGGCAACCGGCTCTCGCCGAGATCGAGCTGCCAGCGCTGCCCGGTCGCGAGATCGACGAACGGGAATTGCGCGCGCTTCGGTCCGACCAGCCCCGCCTCGGTGCCGATCGACCTCGCATATTCGACCGCGGCCCGGTTGCCCGAGAGCAGCAGATGGTTGCCGTTGTCGATGGTGAGGTTGGTCGCCGCGTCGAAATAGGAACGGCAGCGGCCGCCGGCCTGCTGCGTGGCCTCGTGGAGGTGCACCCGGTAATCGGCGTTGGCCAGCCGCACGGCAGCCGACAGGCCCGAGATTCCAGCGCCGATGATATGGACGGTGTTTTGCATCAGATGAACGCGTAACGAAGGAGGATGAGGATGCGGGCCCACTTGTTGAGGCGAACCGGCGCGCGCGGCGCGGCGAACCCCCTGGCAACCAGCAGTTCGAGAATCGCGCGATAATATTTCGACATGATCCGGGGGGCGCGTACCACCCGCCGCGGATTGCGGCGCATGATCTCGTCGGCTTTCTCGAAATGCGTCCGCGCGCGGGCCACCAGCGGCACGCATACTTTCGGCAACGCCGGATCCGATGTGACCCTTGCCGGATCGGTCGAGGTGATGCCGGCATGCAGCAACCCCTCGAGCGGCAGATAGAGCCGGCCGATGCCGGCGTCTTCATCGATATCACGCAGGATATTGGTCAATTGCAGCGCACGGCCGAGATGATGCGCCAGCAGGATGCCGTCGGCCTCAGCGAGCCCGAACACCCGCACCGACAGCCGCCCGACCGCGCTGGCGACGCGGTCGCAATACAGATCGAGCGTCGCCAGATCCGGCGCCCGGATGTCCTGCGGCACGTCCATCTCCATGCCATCGACGATGGCCAGGAAATCCTCGCGCTTGAGCCCAAAGCGCTGAACCGACGCCACATAGTCGCGCAACCGCGCCGGCGGCTGACCCCGGTACAGCGCATCGATATCGTCGCGCCACTGCTGCAGCGCCGCCAGCCGGGCGTCGCGCGGGCCGTCGGAGTCCGCGATATCGTCGACCTGCCGGCAGAAATCATAGATCTGGAACATCGCCTCGCGCTGCGCGCGCGGCAAAATGCGCATCGCCGCGTAGAACGAACTGCCGGACGCGGATGTCCCGTCACTCGCATTGGCTGCCGCCGTGGTGTCTAGCGTCATGCGCCGGCCGCCGGTTTGGACACGGGCCGCCGCCCCACCGCGCGGCGCGCCATCTCGCTCGCGATGCCGCCGAGGCTGTAGGCCAGCAGTTCGAGCGCGCCGAGATGCACCCTTTCGCTGAGGGGATCGCGAACCTTCAGCAATCCGACGATCCTGTCGGCGAAAGCCTGGATCACCGAGACTTCGCATCCGAGCCTGATATCCCTGACTTCGGCGCTGAGCGACCTGCTTTCGTCGAGCAGCGCCTCGGTGCGCACCGCAAGCGCATGCAGGCATTGCAGCAGCGCCGGCGATGACTTGGTCTGTCCAAGCTCCTCGACGGAAGCGCCGGCCGCGGCGAGCGCGTCGCGCGGCAGATAGACCCGGTTGAGATCGCGAAAATCCTTGCCGCAGTCCTGCAGGTGATTGTTGATCTGCAAGCCGGCGCAGAGCGCGTCGGAAGCCACCCAGGTCGACGTGCTCTCGCCGTGGACGTCGAGCATGAAGCGCCCGACCGGCATCGCCGAGTAGCGGCAATAGTGAATCACCTCGTCCCAGTTCTCATAGCGAAGCTTGGTCACATCCATCCGGAAGGCGATCAGCACGTCGAGCGCGTGGCGCGGCGGCATCGAACGCTCCGCCAGCGCGCGGCGCAGATTGACCGCCTCGGGCTGGGTGTCGCCATTGCCGAGCAATTCGGTTTCGAGCAGGTCAAGCAGCCGGAGCTTCTCGCTTGCTTCGAGCGTGGCATGATCGGCGATGTCGTCGGCGGTGCGCACGAAATTGTAGAACGCGAGGATCAGCGCGCGATGCCGCGGGTGAATGATCCAGGACGCCACCGGAAAATTCTCGTCGCGGTGTGTCTTGCCGGATCGCAGTTCGCTCGCGCTGGTCATCAGGAACTGGCTACATTCATCTGGGCATGGTTAAGGCGCACGTGCCGGCAACGCCGGCTCATGCGGTTCGATCGCGGACCCCATATAGGGGAATACGACGCCAAAACCAATGCCATCTGCGATTTCTCGCAAATTCGGACCGGGTCCGAATGAGGCCGCGCTGCGGCGGCGCGGCCTCGGCCCGTCCTACTGGCCGTGGCTTTTCAGGACCTGATCGCAGGACTTAGAGATCTTGGGACGATTTTGTTGCAGGCAGGCCAGAATGGTAAAGTCACCCTGATCGATGACCGCGCGGCAGTGGCGCTGTACGTCGCGCGAACAGGCGGCCTGCTCCTGCGCCGTGCCGCTGCGCTGCTGGGCGATGGCGACGGCCGGAACGGATACCGACAAGAGGGTGAGTGCAAAGAGAAATTTACGCATCATCGTCCTTCATTCTGAATGGGAACTCCGATCCCGACTGGTACAGAGCCCGGAGCGAATCGGATTGCCGGCGCGGCCGAACGGCAGCATCTAGCGGTCAGAAGCACTGGCAAATGCGGCCAAATTTGCGGCGGCCCGATTCAAATTACGACTGACTCAATGGAACCAAGACGCGGGCGTAACCGTTTGATATCTATGTCCTATTTATTGGGAAATCTTTTTCGCGATGAACGGTTGCAGGACACCCCGACGGATAGCTACATGGAACAGTGCGAATCTTGGCGATATATTCGGCTTTCTGATTTCGCCGAGCCAGAAAATTCGGTTCGCCCGCGTTATCGGCTCGTATAATTTGCCCGCGGCTGATCCAACGGTGACGGACCAACGCGGCAATGGGAGGCACCCGCCAAGCCTGTCATTTGAACCTAACACACTGCGGCGACACTAAATCTTCGATGCGCGCGACGGTACTGATATCAGATCGTCTCTTTAAATGGGAAAATCCACGATGAAGTTGTTTGGTTCCGGCTTGTTTGGACAGGCGATCACGGCTGCTGGCGTCGGCGCCGCTCTGCTGCTGTCAGTGTCAGCAGGCCACGCTCAATCGGGGCCGTTCGCCGGGTTCAGCGGATCATGGTCCGGCAACGGTACGGTCGCGCTCTCCGACGGAACGATCGAGCGCATCCGATGCAGGGCCAGCTACAATGTCAACGGCACCGGAGCGGGTCTGAAGCAAACCCTGCGTTGCGCCAGCGACAGCTACAAATTCGAACTGAGCACCGATGTCACCAGCCAGGGCAACCGCATTTCGGGCAACTGGAGCGAAGCAAGCCGGAATATTTTCGGTAATCTGCAGGGCACGGCAGGCGGCGGCGAGATCGAGGTGTTCGTCGAGGCCGCGGGATTTGCCGCCACCGTGACGATACGCACTACCGGCAACAAGCAGACGGTGCAGATCAGTTCCAAGGGCGAGATCAGAGGCGTGAATATCACGATGGCGAAAGGCGGCTGACGGCCGCACCTTCCAGCTTCGTTCCCAAACACCATCGAGCCCGGTTCTGATGCCATCAGGACCGGGCTTTTCTTTTACCCCAACCGCTATCGGCTTCCGCGAATCCGGTGTTCCAGGTTGATCAGCCACATCGCCGTCGGCCGCAGGATGAAGAGATCCGCGACCAGGGCTGCGACCATCGCAAACGCGCTGAGCCAGCCGAACAGCCGCAGCGACGGCAGGTCGGAAAACACCGTCACGACAAGTCCGCAGGCCAGCACGACCGTGGTCAGGATCAGCGCCGGACCGACCAGCACGGTGGCGCGCTCCACCGCCAGTGCCGCATCGACACCCGGCTCGGTCTCCAGCCGCAAGCGGTTGAGGAAGTGAATCGTCGCACTGAGGCCTAGGCCGAACGACACCGTCAGCGCGACCACGCTGGCGAATTGCAGCCCCTCTCCCAGCGCCCATAGCACCGTGCCGGAAAGCACCACCGGAAAGATGCCGGGCAGGATGCAGGCGAACATCACCACCCATGAGCGGAACGCCAGCCCGATGAAGACCGCGACGAGGCCGAATTCGATCGTCAGTCCGTGGTTGAGCTTCGAGATCATGTTGGCGCTGTTGCGCGCCGCGATCGCCGACAGGCCGGTGACCGCGATCTCGAAGCCCGGATGCTTCTGGCGGATCGTGTTCAGGGCGGCGTCGAGCTTGTCGACCACCGGCAGGATCGCACTGGAATCGAGGTCGGGCACCCTGCCCGACACCAGCACCGCATCCTGATCGGCAGAGATGAAGCGCCGGACCAGATGCTCCGGAATCACGCTGACATATTCCTTCAAGGTCGCGACGTCGGAACTACCGGCCTTTTCGGCGAGCCAGCGCCGCAACGTCTCAAGCGACCAGACGTTGCCGACGCCGGCCTGGGTTTCGACCATCGAATGAACGTCGGCGATGACCTGCAAGGTCTCAGGCGCATACAGCGACGCGCCCTTGGGGAATTCGATCAGGATGTCGATCGGGTTGGCGCCGGTCAGCTTGGCGTCGAGCCGTCCGCTGGCCGCCACCGCCTGCTGCTTGTCGGGGACCTGATCGGCCAGCCGATAGCGCGGCTCGAGATTGGCGTAGATCACGCCGAGACCGCCGACAAACACCACCGCGATCAGGCTGAACAGCCCGGGACGGCCGACCATCCGCACCGCGATCCAGTAGCAGAAGGCGCGCAGCGCGTTGACGCCGGCGTCGGCCGTCTGGAATTTGGCGGCAAACACCTGTTCGTTGCGGACCAGCAGCACCCCGAACACCGGAACCAGCGACAGCACCGCGAGCAGCGCGATGATGGTGGCCGCAAGGCCGGCCTCGCCGAAAGTGCGGATCAGATCCGAATCCGAAAACTGCAGCGCCAGAAAGGAGATTCCGGCGGTGGCGTGGGTCAGCACGCAGGCCGGTCCGACCACCAGCACGGCGTTGCGGAAGGCGGAGAAACGGTCCTCGCCGGCCAGCAGCCGGTCGCGCGCGGCGAATGTCAGCTGCATCGAATCGGAGAAGCTGATGACCATGATCAGCGGCGTCATCACGTTGAGGAACATGTTGAGCTGAAAGCCCGCCCAGCCCAGAATGCCGAGCGACAGCAGGATGGCGAGCAGCGGCGGGAACGCCGCCACGATCATGAACGACACCTTGCGGAAGAACAGGATCGCGATCAGGCATCCCGCCAGGATGCCGGCAACGTTGTAGATCAGGCCATCGCGCTCGACCGCGTTGCGGATCTCGAGCTGCATGACCGGGACGCCGGACAGTTCCTTGCTGAGCCCGGTATCGGCGAGATCCGTGGCCATGATCTTGCGGATTTCGCCGATGGTTTTTTTCAAGCCATTGTTGCCGACAATCGACGGCTCCAGCGAGAGCACGATCAGCGCCAGCGTGCCATCTTCCGACAACAGCTTGCCGCGGATGATCTCGTTGGTTTTGACGGTTTCGATGAACTTGTCGTAGTCGGCGCCCTCAGGCAGATCGGCCGGAAACAGCGCCGCGGGCAGCTTGCCCGGCGCCGGCGCCTGACGCGCCGAGAACAGCGAGATCAGGCCGCGCGTGCCTTCGACGAGTTGCAGGTCCGTGACCAGGTCCCGGATCTTTTCCAGATTGTCCCGGCGCAGCAGGGTCTTGCCCTCGACCACGACCAGCACGTCGAATTCGGTCGAGGGGAAGCGCTTGGTGACTTCCTCGTATTGCCGGTATTCCCTGGAATCAGAGCGGAACAACTGGCTGAGCGAATCGTCGATCTTGATGCGATAAATGCCGAACACCGCGCCGATCACCATCAAGATCAGGATGACGCAGGACAGGATGGGCGCGCGCATGGCGATCAGGCCCATCCGCTCGAGGCCGAACGCGATGCTCACCGGCGGCTTCTCCGGCATCTTCGCATCAGCCTCGGCGGCATTTTTCTCCAGCATGTCCTGTCCAGTTCTCACATCGGCTCTCTGTTTTAGCTTAGATTCGCCGGGCGCGAAGGAGACTGAATCGGCCACGTCTGATCGGCGCTAGCCGTTGAAATCACGCGATAAAAAGCCGCGAGAGGTGTAGCAGGTCTATCCGGCATCTCGCAAGCGCACAACCCGCGCCAAATCGGGCGCCCATAAGGTCAATCGGCCTTCAAATCACGGATTTGTCATGCCCGCCTGAACCGGTCCCGATGCCCTGGAGCGCCGGACCGCCACTCTCGTCCTTCAAGGCGACGCCGGTGATTTCCCGGGCCAGGCCCTCGCGGATCAGCCAGGCAATCCGAAAAGCCGCCTCATCGTAACCCAGCCCCGCGCCGTGGATGTTGGACACGCAATTGCGCTCGGCGTCGGTGACAGCGGGCCTCGGTGCATAGGTCAGATAGGCGCCGAGGCTGTCAGGCGCGGACAGGCCGGGCCGCTCGCCGATCAACACCACCACCATGCGCGCGCCGAGCATGGCGCCGATCTCGTCGCCCAACGCGACCCGCGCGCCGGAGGCGACCACGGCGCAGCCGATGTCGATGCGTTCTGCCGCAAGCCGCGGCATCAGGCTGCCGACCAGCGCAACCGCATGCGCATTGACGGCCGCCGGCGACAGGCCGTCGCCGACCACGATAGCCAGCTTGCACGATTCGGCCCGGCGGCCCGCCAGCTGCTGCTGCGATGTCAGTTCGAGCTTTCGCCCCAGATCCGGCCGCCTCAGGTAATCCTTCCGATCGCGCGCGCAACTGGATACGTCGGCGGTCGGCAGGCCAAGGCCGTCAAGGCCCGCGATCAAGGCGGGCACATCGAAGGCCGCATGCACGGCGTCGCGGGCACGCGCGTGATCGAGGGTGAATTCAAGCAACGCCCTGGTCGGCAAGCCGGCGCCGGTCCGGCCGAGCCCGACGCGCGCCGGGGTAAGGTCGCGCAGATCCCGCAGCGGACGGGACGGCGGTGCCGGCACGGTCATCGCGGGTTACTCGGCAGGGACCGATGCCTCGCGCAGCCGGATCGAATAGTTCGAGGCGTTCTGCTGGCCCTCGGATGCATCGCGCGCGAACATGATCAGATGATGCCCGATCATGGTCGAGGCGATCAGGCCCTCGATGTCGCCATGGCGCAGCCGGCCCAGCGCAAATTTCCAGAACACTTTCCGATAATCGCCGAGCACGCCGATCTTCCAGAAAATATTGCGCAACATGATCAGCGCGCGCTTGATATTGGCCCAGCTCTTCTGCTCCGGCGTGACCGGCACCTTGATCCGGTTGGTATAGGTGTAATCACATTGATACTGGTAGCGCGCATAGAGTTTCTCGGGCTGGTAGGCGATCTCCATGCATTTGCGCCACGAGCTGACGACGTGCTCATAGGGCAGACGGAAATCGACATTGGAGTCGCGGCCTTCGTCGTGAATCAGGCGCCCCTCGCGTTCGAGCCGGTCCCACAGCGGCGTCTGCGGCAGCGCCTGCAGCAGGTTGATGGTCAGCAGCGGAATCTTCGTTTCATCGACAAAGGCGATCAGCGCCTCGCCGGTCTCCGGCTTGTCGGTGTCGAGCCCCATGATGATGCCGGAAACGACCTCCATCCCGTAGCTGTTGATGGTGTGAATGCCCTCCAGGATCGGGACCATCATGTTGTGGTCCTTCTGCATCGCCTTCAGCGCCGCGGGATCGGGGGTCTCGATGCCGCAGAAGATGGTGACGAAAAAGGCGTCGCGCATCTTCTCGAGGATCTCGGGCCGCTTGGCGATGTTGAGCGTCGCCTCGCAGGCGAGCCGCATCACGTAGCCGGTCTTCTTCTGCCACTCGACCAGATGCGGCAGCAGATCGAGCGCCGCCTTGCGGTTGCCGATGAAATTGTCGTCGACGAAATAGACCGAGCCGGTCACCCCGCATTCGAGCAGCTTGTCGAGCTCGGCGATGATCTGCTGCGGCGACTTCAGACGAGGATTGCGGCCGTAGAGGCCCGGGATATCGCAGAATTCGCACTGGTACGGGCAACCGCTCGAATACTGGATGCTGCCGAGAAAGTACTTTCTGACGTCGGCGAGTTCATAGGCCGGAATCGGGAAGTCGGTCATGGCGATACGATCGGCGGTCTTCAGCACCACCTGCTGCTCCGGCCGCGACGGATCGCGCGCCAGCCGCGCCAGCAACTCATTGGTGGCGTCGCCGAGTTCGCCGACATGAAGATAGTCGAACGAGGGGTAGTATTCCGGGCAGGCCGAGACCGACGGACCGCCGATCGCCACCGCCAGATCAAACGCATGCGCGCGGCGGCAGATGTCGTTCATCTGCTGGCGCTGGATATGCATGCCGCTGACGAACACCGCTTCCGCCCACTCGAAGTCTTCCTTCGCGGCGGGACGGATATTCTCGTCGATGAAGCGGACCGGCCAATGTTCGGGCAGATAGGCCGCGATCAGCAGCAGCCCTTGCGGCGGCATGAAGGCCTGGACGCCGTCCGTCAGCGGGTAGGCGTATTCGAATGTGCCGAAAGAGGATGTATAGCGCGGAAAGACGCACAAAATGCGCCGAACCGTCTCGATGCCTTCAGCCCTCATCAAACTTCCTAACGCCTGTAAAACCTGTCGGCCGCCAAGTTAAGCACGTGGCCCGAGGCTGGGCTACAAATTCTTCAACATTGTGGCGGTCGTTCCCAACCCGCCAGCGGCCGGATGGTTGCATGGCGGCATCGCGGCGGCCTTGCCGCAGCGTTAGCGCGGTTTTTGGCGCGGTCTCGGCGTATCAGGCCAGCAACTGCGAGGCAAATCGGGCAGCAGACCTGTATTCCCGGCAAGTCGGAAATCGGCACCGGCGAGGCCCGCGCGCAACAGCCAGTCGTCGAATTCCGGCGCCCGCTTCAGGCCGAACAGGTCGCGGACGTAGAGGGCGTCATGGAACGAGGTGGACTGGTAGTTCAGCATGACATCGTCGGCCCCGGGCACCCCCATGATGAAGGTGACGCCGGCGGCGGCGAGCAGCGTCAGCAGGTTGTCCATGTCGTCCTGGTCGGCCTCGGCATGGTTGGTGTAGCAGACGTCGACGCCGAGCGGCAGGCCGAGCAGCTTGCCGCAAAAATGGTCCTCCAGCCCGGCGCGGATGATCTCCTTGCCGTCATAGAGATATTCCGGGCCGATGAAACCGACCACGCTGTTGACCAGCAGCGGATCGAACGCGCGCGCCACCGCATAGGCCCGCGCCTCCAGGGTCTGCTGGTCGACGCCGTGATGGGCGTTGGCGGAGAGCGCCGAGCCCTGCCCGGTTTCGAAATACATCACATTGCTGCCGACAGTGCCCCGGCGCAGCGACAGCCCGGCCTGGTGTGCCTGGCGCAGCAACGCCAGATCGATGCCGAAACTCCGGTTCGCCGCCTGCGTGCCGGCGACGGACTGGAACACCAGGTCGACCGGAAAGCCGCGCTCGATCAATCCCAGCGTCGTCGTGACATGGGTCAGGACGCAGCCCTGCGTCGGGATCTGCAGCCGCGCGATGATATCGTCGAGCAGCCGCAGCAGGCCGCCGATCACGCTGGGATCATCGCTGGCCGGATTGATGCCGATACAGGCATCGCCGGATCCCAGCAGGATGCCGTCGAGAATCGACGCGGTGATGCCTTTGGCGTCGTCGAACGGATGATTGGGCTGCAGCCGCACGCTCATCCGGCCGTGCAGGCCGATGGTGTTGCGAAAGGCCGATGTGACCTGGCATTTTTTCGCCACCAGGATCAGGTCCTGGTTGCGCATCAGCTTCGACACCGCTGCCGCCATTTCGGGGGTGATCCCACGTGACAGTTTTGTGAGAACGGTTGACGTCGCCGCATCCGACAGCAGCCAGTCGCGGAATCCACCGACGGTGAGCGAAGAGATGGCCGCGAAGGCCGCGGCGTCGTGGCTGTCGACGATCAGGCGGGTGACCTCGTCGTCTTCGTAAGGGACGACGGTCTCCTGCAGGAACTGTTTTAAGGGAACTTCGGACAGCGCGATCCGCGCCGCGATCATTTGCGCGGCACTTTCGGCCGCTACCCCCGCGAGGCGGTCGCCGGAACGCGGCGGCGTCGCCTTGGCGAGAAGATCGCGCAGATCATCGAACACATAACCGGTGGCGTCGATGGCGTGGCGATAGATCATGACAACTCCGAATCCGTCCGCGCCTTGATGCGCGGCGGCATTCGAAGACTATCACCCCGGACGGAACTACGCAGCCCGCACGGTGGCGAGGAATTTGACCATCTCGGCCTTGAGCCGCTTGTTCTCGCTGGACAGCAACTGCGCCGACGCCAGCACCTGCGAGGAAGCCGTGCCGGTATCGCCGGCGCCGCGGTTGACGTCGGCGATGGAGGTGGCCACCTGGGTGGAGCCAACTGCCGCCTGCTGCACGTTGCGGGCGATTTCCTGGGTCGCCGCACCCTGCTGCTCGATGGCTGCCGCAATCGCCGAGGCGATCTCGGAGACCTGCCCGATGGTGCCGTAGATCTCCTTGATCGCGACCACCGAATCCTGGGTGGCCGCCTGCATGCCGGCGATCTGGGTCGATATCTCGCTGGTGGCCTTGGCGGTCTGCGACGCCAGTGCCTTGACCTCCTGGGCGACCACGGCAAAACCGCGGCCGGCTTCGCCGGCGCGGGCGGCTTCGATGGTGGCGTTGAGCGCCAGCAGATTGGTCTGCGCCGCGATCGTGGAGATCAGCTGGGTAACGTCGCCGATGCGGCTGGCGGCCAGCGACAATTCGGCGATCCGTGCGTCGGTCTTTCCGGCCTGCTCGACCGCCTCGTTGGCGATCCGGTTGGAATCCGCAACCTGGCGGCCGATTTCGCTGATGGAAGAAGCCATTTCCTCCGTGGCGGAGGCGACCGACTGCACGTTGGCGGAGGTCTCTTCCGAAGCCGCCGCGACCACGGTCGAGAGTTCCTGGGTTGCCGCGCTGCTGGTGGTCAGGATGACGGCTGAACTTTCCAGTTCGCCCGATGCCGCGCCGACGTTTTCGATGATGTTGCCGACCGCGGCCTCGAAATTCTCGGCGAGCTGATGCAACTCGGCGCGACGGGCCACGGCCAGTTCGCGGTTCTTGTCCTCGCGCTCGGCGGTCTCGCGTTCGGCCTTGGCCACGGCCTGCACCTTGAATTCCTCGACCGCGCGGGCCATCTGGCCGACTTCGTCGCGGCGCTCGAGGCCCGGCAGCTGAACAGCGAAATTGCCGACCGCGAGTTCGCGCATCGCCTTCGACATCGCCACCACCGGACGGGAAATGCCGCGGCCGATCAGGAACGAAACCAGGATACCGGCGAAAGCCACCACCAGCAGCACCGCCATCAGCGTCAGCTGCTGCTGCTCGAGGGTGATCCCGGCACGGGCAATCGCGCGATCCTTGCTGTCGCTTGAGCGCGCGATGAGGTCGTCAGTCAGCTTCTCGATATCGACAAAATTCCGTTCCGCGCCCTTGATGAACAACAGCGCCGATCCGGCATCGCCGTCGGCCATCTCGATCGCATTCCTGGATTGCTTGAGATAGCCCGCGACGGCGGCCTTCAGCTTTTCCAGGCCATCCGCTTTGGCGCCGCCCTGGGCGGCCTCGACCGCCTTCAGCGCGTCCGAGATCTTCGCGGCGGCGGCTGAAGCTTCCCGGGCGAATGCCTGAATCTTCTTTTCGTCGGTTTCATTGGCCGCGATGGCGGCGAGCCGGTACAGCTTGGCGTGCGCCGTCCAGGCAACGGTGTTGAGTTCGGTCGTCAGTTCGGATTGCCGCATCGGCCCCGCGACCAACGCATCGACCGCGGTCT
Source organism: Pseudomonadota bacterium (assembly GCA_040390145.1). Lineage (GTDB taxonomy): Bacteria > Pseudomonadota > Alphaproteobacteria > Rhizobiales > Xanthobacteraceae > Bradyrhizobium. Next base: position 37,591 of record JAZJYY010000090.1, on the reverse strand, counting down.
GGTTCGACCGCAGCGCCTGCAGGGCATAGGCGCCGACGCCTATCAGGACCAGAATCAGGAATGCCGGCGCGAGCTGCACTTTCCAGGACAGCCCGATATTTTTGATCCAGCCGAGCATATCAATCCTTCGGGGCGACGATTGCCTTGGCAATACCGATCGTTGTGCGTCAGAGCTTGTAGATGCCCGCACACACCGCGGTGTTGTCGAGCTTCTCGCAGTACATCTGCTTCGGCTCGACCTTCTTGCTCACGGGATTGACGAACTTGTAGTCCTGCCAGAACGACGGCTGCTTGGCGGCCATTTCGACCCGTTCCTTGACATAGAGCTTGCCGTCGACGTCCTGCGCATCGATCAGGTCCTTGCCGACGAATTTTGCGTTGGAGCCGTGCGCCAGCACCTTGCCGTCGAGCTGATAGACCACGACGTACAGATCGCGATCGACGAAGCCGGCGGCCTTGCCGGTGAATTCGCCGTACGCCTTCTCGGCCCCCTGCTCCTTGATGAAACCGACGGCCTTCTTGACCATCGCGACGGCGTCATCCTTGCCCGCGCCATCGGCGGCCATGGCGGCGCCGGCGCATAGGAACATGGCTGTCAGTCCTGAAACGAGCACCTTTGTTGACCAATTGTTCACGTTTTCACTCCGGATCGATTGATTTGAGAGCGGTTGCCGCACCGCACACGGCATGATTGTCATAAAAGAGCGAACCATCCGTTAAATTGCCTATCCGTACGGCAACGGGGGCGAGGCCAAACGACTCGCAATCGAAATGCGCCCTTTCGAGACGCCGGGGCGCAGCTGCCGCGCGGGAGCAAACGTATCAGCCCCGTGCGCGGCGCAAGGCGGTCTCCAGCTTCTCCCTCTGTTTTTCCCAGCGGGCATCTTCCGCCTGCGCGCGTTGTTCGAGGGCGGCGCGCTCGGTGTCGATTTCGCCTGCCCTCCGCTCATGGGCCCGCTCGCCAGCTTCGATCGCGGCCTGGGCCTTGGCGATCGCCTGCTCCCGGCGCTCACGCGCTTTCGCCGTGGCGGCTTCTTCCCTCCGCCGCTGGCTTTCGCGCTGCTTCTGCTCTCTCTCATAGGCCAAGGCGGCCTTGCGGGCTGCCTGATCGTCCAGCCTGCGGGGAGCCCGCTTGGCGGGCTTCGTCCGGCGCTTTTTGGCACCGCCTTTGCCCTTTTCACCCGAGAGGTCGGAGGGCAGTTCAGCATCTACCTTGAAGGGTCCATCCGATCCGACAGCGCGCCGGAGAAGGACGCCGGGCTTCGCGATGGCGGCGGCGATCACGTCGGGATCGTCAACTTCCCTGGCGACGCCCTGATGAAACAGGTTGCTCTTCGAACCCCATGCTTCCAGAGCCGCCTTCATCGACGGCGCCGCGATGACCATATCGAAGAAGCCCAGCGACGTTTGATAGGTCTTGAGTTTTCTCGCCATCCGCCCGTCGAGCCGTTTTCAACCCGCTTTTCTATCAGCTTTCGCCGTCGGTCCAAAACAGCACACAGGAACCAAAATGGAAGGGTCGTGTTGCTCCGGAAAGGAGGACACCATGGACAGTCTGAAAATCAAGGGCGCGCAGGACCGCTCGAAAATCAACATGCACGAGCCTCACGAGCTTCAGTACTGGACCAAGCACCTCAAGGTCTCGAAGGCGCAACTCGAAAAGGCGGTGAACAGGGTCGGCAACGCCGCTGCCGCCGTCCGCAAGGAGTTGGCGGCCTCGGCCGTCACGAGGCCCCCGGCCCCGAACTCCTGAGCGATGAACGTCCTGCCGCTTCACTCCTCCTCGGCGGCCTGAACCTCGGTGTCGGGCGCCGCTTCCGCGGTCAACTCGCGCTCCGCCTGATGGTAGAATTCCTGATCCCGCCCATCGGGCTTTCCGGCTCGCTCCCAGAGTTCATAGGCGCGACGTACGATTTCAATTCCGCGGGGCCTGGCCACCGACAGCCTCCTGTAATTTCTCGCTCAACCAAGTGAGATGGGAAACGTTCCTTGGTCGGGAAGACGACACAACACAATAGCCGAAGCCAAGGAAAATTGCGGGAAAAGCGCCGACGCCATTTTTTGAGATTTTTTCTTGGCAAGCCAACCTCCGGGCAGGAACAAGACACGAGCCGGCCGGTTCTAACGTGGCAATTTCAAACCGGAGGGCAAAATGGCCAAAGAAAAAGTACTGAGCGACCTGTTTCTCGACACCTTGAAGGACATCTATTTCGCGGAGAAGAAGATCCTGTCCGCGTTGCCGAAGATGGCGAAGGCGGCGCAATCTCCCAAGCTCAAGGCGGCGTTCGAGAAGCACATGGGCGAAACCGAGGGCCAGGTTGACCGGCTCGAACAGGTGTTCGCCTCGATCGATGAATCGCCGAAGGGCAAGACCTGCGACGCCATCATGGGCATCCTCGACGAAGGCAAGGAAATCATGGACGAGTACAAGGGCACCGCCGCTCTTGACGCCGGCCTGCTTGCCGCAGCACAGGCGGTCGAGCATTACGAGATTTCCCGCTACGGCACGTTGAAGACCTGGGCGGCCGAGCTCGGCTACAAGGATGCCGTGAAACTGCTGGACGCCACGCTGAAGGAAGAGAAGAACACCGACAGCACGCTCAGCCAGATTGCCGAGACGGAAGTCAACCAGCACGCGGAAACGGCGCAAGCCGCTTAAAAGGGGCGGATGTACCCCCTTTTTCGAGAGGCCCCGGTTTTCCGGGGCCTTTTTTCTTGTCGCCGGCCTGCCCGTCGAGCGCACGCGAAGCGACGTTGGATCATCAACTCCGACGGCGAGCCGCACGGCGAAACCGCGGCCGGCATCCGCCGTCTGCTCCAAGGAACATCTCTGTTTGAAAATTGTTGTGAGGGCGGCCGCCCATATCGGGCCCGTGTTCTTTTGATGGAGGATGTTTTTCAATGAACATGAAGACGGTGAAGTATTCGCTCATTGCGCTGGGTTGCCTGCTCGTCACGGGCCCCGTGCTGGCACAGTCGGTCGGTGAGAAGACCGGCGTCAATTCCACGCTCGGTATCAGCCCGTCGACACCTGATTTCGTCAAGCAAGTCGCGATCTCGGACATGTTCGAAATCGAATCCAACAAGCTGGCGCTGGAAAAGGGCAACGCGGCGGAAAAGGGCTTCGCATCGCAGATGGTCAAGGACCACACCAAGACGTCGAGCGAACTGAAGGAGCTGGTGTCCGGCGGCAAGGTCAAGGCCGAGTTGCCGACCGCACTCGACAGTGCGCACCAGAGCAAGCTCGACAAGCTCAAGAGCAAGAGCGGAAAGGATTTCAGCTCGGATTTCGATTCGATGCAGCAGGACGCCCACAAGGACGCCGTTTCATTGTTCGAGCGCTATGCCAAGGGCGGCGATAATGCCGACCTGAAAAACTGGGCCGGCAAAACGCTTCCCGCGCTGAAGCACCATTATGAGATGGCGCAGGCACTGAACAAGTCCAAATAGCCCAAGCCAACGCAGGGTGTCGCCCACGGCAGGCACCGGCGTCAGGGAACCGATTTGGCTTTTCGGCGTTTTCGTTCGTCCTCCCGAGGACCAAGCAACTTGGCCTGCCGCATCCCCTTTGCGGCGGGCCTTTTCTCGCTGCGCTTGTGCAGTTCTTTGTCACGCAGCCGCCAGTTTAAACGTTCGAATGAAACGCGGCGATGGTAACAACCCGGTAACAGCAAAGCTCTCGCGCGTAACTTTTCAGTAACAGAAATTACAGCGTTTTAAAAAAACGCCGCCTGCAGCCCGCCAGTGAACGCAGGAATGCATTGTCTTTGCGAAAGCTTGCTGCAATGAAAAATTCAGATGCCGATCCAAACAGCAGATACTTGCGTGTTTCCGACCACGCCTCGGCGCGTGGCAAAGGGGACCACAGCTGCCCATACTCGCTTCGTCATTGCCGATGATCATCCGTTATTCCGGGGCGCGCTGCGCCAGGCGGTCACCCGTGTTCTCGACTCATCCACCGTCGACGAAGCGGGATCCTTCGACGAGCTTATGACGCTGCTCGACCAGATTCGCGATGTCGATCTGATCCTGCTCGACCTGACGATGCCCGGGATCAGCGGTTTCTTCGGCCTGATCTACCTGCGGGCAAAATACCCGGCGATCCCGACGGTGATCGTCTCCGCCAATGACGACGCCGGCACCATCCGCCGTGCCATTGATCTGGGGGCTTCCGGATTTTTTCCGAAGCGATATGGGGTCGCGACACTGCGCGATGCCATCATGAAGGTGATGGACGGCGGCATCTGGATCCCGCCGGAGACTGATCTCTCCATCGCCGATCCGGACATGACGCGGCTGGGCCACGGCATCATGGCGCTGACTCCCCGGCAGGTCCGCGTGCTGATGATGCTGTCGGAGGGCCTGCCTACCAGGCAGATAGCCTCCGACCTCGGCGTCACGGAAGAGACGGTCAAGGCGCACGTGTCGGACATCCTGCAAAAGCTCGACGTCGAGAGCCGCACCCAGGCGGTGATCGAAGCTGCGAAAATCGCCGGCGGAGAGTGGTGCAACGAGCCACGGCATCCTGCCTAGCGAATGATCAAGAGGCGCAGGGAAATATCCCCGCGAAATCGCGATCACCGATTGTGAGTGGGTGCCCCCACTCTGCTAGGGCCGATCTCCCAGAATGGGGATGCACATGATCGCGAATGCCAGTGCCAGCACCGGCATGATATAAAGAGGATTCACCATCGGCCACCTTCGCAGACCCAGCGACTCGAGCCTAGGCGCGGAGCCGGTAACGGTACCGGTAACTAAAAGTGATGCACCCGTAACATCTTCGTAACAGCAGTTCCATCAATCGGAAAAGCCGTCGCTTGTCAGCCGGTAGCCGACGCCAAGCTCGCTCACCAGGATACGCGGCTGCTTCGGGTCCTGCTCGATCTTGCCCCGCAACCGCCGCACCAGAATCCGCAGGTAATGCGCGCTGTCCAGGTGGCGCTCGCCCCACACCTCCTTCATCAGGATGTTGTGGGTCACCACGTTGCCGGCGTGCTGCGCCAGCACCTGGAGCAAGCGGTATTCCTTCGGCGAGAGCACGACGCGCACGGCGTCCAGAAACACCGCGCGGTTGGCAAGATCGATGGATAGCGGCCCGAGCTTGACGACCGCCTCGCCTTTGGCCCCGCGCGTCTGGCGGCGGATCGCGGTGCGCGCCCGCGCCACCAGTTCAACCATGCTGAATGGCTTCACCACATAGTCGTCGGCGCCGCACTCCAGCAGCCTCACCTTGTCCTCGTCGCTCGCGCGAACCGACAGCACGATGATTGGAACGCTCGACCACCCCCGTATGCGTTCCACGATGCTTGCGCCGTCCATGTCGGGCAAATTCAGATCGACCACGATGAGGTCGGGCTGGCGCAGCGTGGCGGAACGCAACCCGGTCTGGCCGGTCGGCTCCTCGATCACGTTGAAATGCTCGAGATCGAAGCCGGCGCGCAGAAAGCGCCGGATCTGCGGATCGTCGTCGATGATCAGAACGACTGGAAGGGCATCATTCATCAGCGTACTCGTCGGATGAAGGCTGGGTTCTGACCGGCAGGTCGATGCGGAATGTCGTACCATGGCTGGAACTGACGGCTTCCACGCGCCCGCCACAAGCCTGGACCAGAGCGCGTGCGATCCAGAGCCCGAGACCCGATCCGGGGATCACGCCGGCGTAGCGCGGGCTGCGATAGAACCGCTCGAATATTCGTTCGATTTCGCCGGACGCAAGCGCCTCCCCCTCGTTGGCGACCTCGATCCGGATCGTGCCGTTGTCCTGCGCGGCGCCGATGGCGATCGGGGTGCGCGGCGCGGCGTATTTCGCGGCGTTTTCGATCAACTGGGCAAGGGCACTTTCGATCATCGATGGATCGACATAGGCCAGCGGCAAGTCGTCGGCGATGGCCAACGCAATCTGACGGTCGCCGAGCAGCCGCCGCTTGCGAACCAGCGCGCCGTTGACGATGTCCTCGGGATCGACCCATCCCCAATGCGGCCGGATTCCGTCGGCGCTGATGCGCGTCGCGTCGAGCAGGTTCTGGATGTCGCCGTTGAGCCGTTCGGCCTCCTCACGCATCAGGCGGACCAGAGATGACAGGTGTGCATCGCGGTCGATCGCCGGCGCCTGGGCCAGAATGGAGGCGGAGCCCATGATCGAAGCAAGCGGCGTGCGTAATTCATGGCTGACCGAGCCGATCAGGGCATCGCGTAAACTTTCCGCTTGCGCGCGAATCTTGGCCTCGCGAACCGCAACCGCCATGCGGCCGGTAATGGTCGCGACCGCAATGAACAGCACGATGTCGACGATCTGCGCGGGACTTCGGACACGAAAATCGTAGTGTGGCGCGTAAAAGAAGAACGCCGTCGCAGCGATGCCCGCAATCGCCGCGAACATTGCCGGAATGGCGCCCCAGCGCAACGCCGCCACGATGACCGGGATCAGATAGACGATGGAGACGTGCTCGACCGGAAGCCACAGGATAGCCGCGGCGAGTGCTGCGGTGAGCGCCGCCACGATGAGCAGCGCGACGACGACACCGGCAAGCTGTTCCCGTAGCCAGCGGCCGCGCGGCCCGTTGCCAAACTCCCGGATGCGGATCAACATGGCGCGCGGCCTGCCCTCTTTCGCGCTAATCGTCTGACGGTCGATACGAAGCGGCCCATGGTTAGGGCCGCAGCGCGCGGTCATCAAGCTGATTTGATCGCCGTCGTCATTACCAGCGGCCCTGTGAGCGGCTAAAGCCATCTGCTTCGGGATGATCGGCTCGAGCCCGCGCTTTTGCGGCAATCCGCGTCCCGCCTCACTTGGTCGCAGGGAATGGAAGCACGCCCATGGCAAACTGTGGGCGGGCTTGGAACCGCATGGAATCATGAATGCACGATACACCTCTCATCGCCACGATCGTCGCCGGCCTTGGACTGGCCTTCGTGTTCGGCGCAATGGCCCAGCGCCTTCGGCTGCCGCCGCTGGTCGGCTACCTCCTGGCCGGCGTTGCAGCCGGGCCCTTTACGCCGGGTTACGTCGCGGATCAGGCGCTGGCGACCGAACTGGCCGAGTTGGGCGTCATCCTCCTGATGTTCGGCGTTGGACTTCACTTTTCCCTCAAGGACCTGCTGTCGGTGCGCGCGATCGCGCTGCCCGGCGCGGTGGTCCAGATCGCGGTCGCCACCCTGATGGGACTTGGCCTTGCGCTGTTCCTGGGATGGACGATCGGCGCCGGTCTCGTGTTCGGGCTGGCCCTGTCGGTCGCAAGCACCGTGGTTCTGCTCCGGGCCATCCAGGAACGCCGGTTGATGGAAACCGAGCGCGGGCGCATCGCCGTCGGCTGGTTGATCGTGGAAGACCTCGCGATGGTGATGGCGCTGGTGTTGCTGCCGGCGCTGGCCGGCGTCCTCGGCGGCAACAGCGACGCGCTCGCCGCCGACCCGCTGGCCATGCGCTTCGGACTCGGCCTCGGCGGCGTGCTGCTGCTGACCTTTGCCAAGGTCGGCGTCTTCGTCGGTATCATGCTGATCGTGGGACGGCGCGTGATTCCATGGATTCTGCATTACATCGCGCACACCGGTTCGCGCGAATTGTTCCGCCTCGGCGTTCTCGCCATCGCGCTGACCGTGGCATTCGGCGCGGCTAAACTGTTCGGCGTCTCATTGGCGCTCGGCGCCTTCTTCGCCGGCATGATCCTCAGCGAATCCGCACTGAGCCAGCGCGCGGCGCAGGAATCGCTGCCGCTGCGCGACGCCTTCGCCGTGCTGTTCTTCGTGTCCGTGGGCATGCTGTTCGACCCCGCCAGCGTTCTGCGCGAACCCTGGCCGCTGCTGGCGACGCTGTTCATCATCATCGTCGGCAAATCGGCGGCCGCCTACCTGATCGTGCGGGCGTTTCGTCATCCGCCCGGCACCGCGCTGATCATTTCGGCCAGCCTCGCCCAGATCGGCGAATTCTCGTTCATCCTCGCCGAACTCGGCGTCAAGCTGAACCTGTTGCCGACGGCGGGACGCGACCTCATTCTGGCCGGCGCGATTCTCTCGATCGTGCTTAATCCGTTGATCTTCGCCGCCGCCGACCGGTTGTCGCAACGGCTCGAACGAAAGCCCGATCAGGATGATGCAGAGGTGGCGAGCGCCGACGCAACGACATCGACAGCCGCTCCAAAATCTCCCGCGGCCCCCGTTGCCACACAGTTGACCGGCCACACGATCCTCGTCGGCTACGGCCGGGTCGGCCGCATCGTCGCCGATGCCATGAAGACGAGCGACCAGCCGTTTCTCATCATCGAGGACGCCGACAATGTGGTCGCAAAACTTCGCGAGAGCCATTTCGAGACCATCGTCGGCAACGCGGTGCGTCCCGAGGCGTTGAAAGCTGCAAATCTCGAAGGCGCGCGCTATCTGCTGATTGCGATACCGGAAGCATTTGAGGCGGGGCAGATCGTGCAGCAGGCGCGCGCCGCCAATTCAGGCATCCAGATTATTGCACGCGCTCACTCCGACGCCGAGGTCGAACATCTGAAGGCCCTGGGCGCCGATCTCATCATCATGGGCGAGCGGGAGATTGCGCTCGGGATCATTCATCATCTGTTTGCGTGGCAAGGCCGTGACGCCGCAACAGGCTAGCTGTTCCCGGGAGTTCCGATGGGGCACTCACCGAGTCGTGCGTCGAAATATCGGCCGTCACGCCTCTGCCTTTCCGTGCTGCGTTGCCGCATGCCGCGGCGGGCCACCGAGTGCGTCGCCGCAGGGCCTTCCCTTCTGTTGCCCCGCTGTTATCATCCCGATCGAGAGCCGGAACGGCCCACCTGACGATCAAGGGAAACGACAGAGGGGAGAGGACGAATGGCAAGGACGTTCGTGACGTTGGCCGGCGCTGCCGTGCTGACCGGGGTGCTGGCAGCTTTATCCGCGCCCGCGATGGCGCAATATCCCGACCGCCCCATCAAGATGATCGTGCCATGGGCCGCGGGCGGCGATACCGACAACATCTTCCGGCCGTTCGCCGTCGAATTCCAGAAACAGCTCGGCCAGCCCGTCGTCATCGCCAATATCGGCGGCGCTTCCGGCACCGTCGGCGCGCGCGAGGCGCAGAAGTCGGCGCCCGACGGCTACACCGTCTATGCGGTGCACGACTATATCCACCTGACGTTCTACGCCGGCATCAGCGACGTCAAATACAGCGACTTCGAGCCGATCTGCCTGGTCGCGGCGACGCCCTCGGTGCTGACCGCCAGCGCCAAGACGTCCTTCAAAAACTGGCAGGAACTCGCCGACGACGCCAGGAAGCGGCCGGGCGAAATCACGGTCGGCGCCACGCTGGGCTCCACCAGCCACATCTTTCCGGCCATGATCGAGAAGGCCGCCGGCATCAAGTTCAAATTCGTGTCCTATGACGGGCTGGCCCCGCGGATGAACGCGCTGCTCGGCGGCCACATCAACCTCACCGACTCCAACCTGACGCAGAAGGGCAAGGTCGAAGCCGCCCTGCTGCGCTTCATCGCGATCGCCAGCGAGAAGCGCGATCCGGAGGCGCCCGACGTGCCGACGCTGAAGGAACTCGGCATGAACATCGTGTACGAAGTGGCGCGCGGCGTGATGGTGCCGAAGGGAACGCCGGCGCCGGTGCGCGCCCGGCTCGGCGAAGCCTGCGCCAAGGCGACGCAAGAAGCGAGCTTCGCCCAGGCGATGAAGCTGCAAGGCACCCGCGTGGCCTACCTCAATGCCGATGACTATGCCAAATTCCTTGCCAGGATCGACGGCGAGAGCAAGGTCATCATGACCGAGCTCGGCCTGATCAAGAAATGAGTGTCGGCCGCGACGGAATTGCCGGGCTGGTCCTGCTCGCGATCAGCCTGGTGCTGCTGGTCAAGTCGTTCCAGCTGCCGTCCCTTCCCATCGTTCCGGTCGGGCCGGGCTTCTACCCGGCCATCGTGCTGTCCTTTATGGCGGCGGCGAGCGCGCTGCTGGTGCTGCAGGACCTCATGAAGCGCGCGCCTGTGGTCGCCGATGCGGGCGGCGCGCCGCGGCGAAACTATCGGCTGGTCGTGATCGCCTTCGCGATCGTCGGCTTCTACGTGCTGCTGTTGCCGCTGCTGGGCTTTCGCGTCGCCACCGTGTTGTTCGTCGGCAGCCTGCAGGCCGCGCTGGGCCGGCCGCGCACGCCACGGCAATGGGCGGTACTCGCTGCGATCGCGCTGGGCACCGCCGTGGTGAGCTATTTCGTCTTTGAACGATACCTGCTGGTGCTGCTGCCGCGCGGCGCATGGACGGGGTTCTGATGCTCGATCTGCTCTGGCACGGCATCGTCAACGTCGCGCAGTGGAAATACCTGTTGCCGCTGTTTGCCGGCACTTTCGTCGGCGTGATCGGCGGCTCGCTGCCGGGCGTCACCATCACCATGACGGTGATCGTGGTGCTGCCGTTCACCTATGGGCTCGATCCGCTGGCGGGGCTTGCGGCGATGACCGGCGTCTATGTCGGCGGCTCGACCGGCGGCCTGATCGCCTGCTGCCTGCTCGGTATCCCCGGCTCGCCGGCGTCGATCGCCACCACCTTCGACGGCTTTCCGATGTCGCGCAACGGCGAGCCCGGCCGCGCCATCTGGCTCGGCGTCTGGGCGTCGGTCTGGGGCGGCCTGCTCGGCGCCCTGTTCCTGGTGTTCCTGACCGGGCCGCTGGCGGCGATCGCGCTGGAGTTCGGGCCTTGGGAATACTTTTCCCTGTTTGTGCTGGCGATGGCGATGGTGGCGGGGCTGACCGAAGCCTCGCTGCTCAAGGGACTGCTCTCGACCGCGATCGGGCTGCTGATCACGGTGGTCGGCCACGATCCGATCGGCAGCGTGCCGCGCTTCACCTTCGGCTCGGAATTCATCGGCGGCGGCTTTCCGTTCCTGCCGGTGCTGATCGGTATCTTCGCCTTCGCGCAGATCATGACCGACCTAGAGAAGCTGAACGAGCCGCGCGGCCAGCCGGTGGAATCGCTGGTCGCCGTCAGGCTCGAGCGCTTCTCGCACCTCAAGGTCAACCTCGAAATCTTCAGGCAGCCGTTCCTGCTGGCATGGGCGACCATCGTCGGGCTGATCATCGGCGTCCTGCCGGCGATCGGCGGCAGCGCATCGAGCGTGATGGCCTATGACCAGGCCAAGAAATTCTCGAAGACGCCGGAGCGGTTCGGCAAGGGCCACCCCGAGGGCATCATCGCCTCGGAAGCCTCCAACAATGCCAATGTCTCGGGATCGCTGATGACCATCATGGCGTTCGGCATTCCCGGCGACGCCGTCACCGCGGTCATGCTCGGCGCCATGACGATCCACGGCATCCAGTCGGGACCGCTGTTCATCTCGCAAAACCCCGATCTCGCCTATGGCATCTATGCGGCCTACATCCTGGCGCATCCCTGCATGCTCTTGATCTGCGTCGCGCTGATGCCGCTGATGCTGCGCGTGACCTCGGTGCGGATGGCGGTGCTGGCGCCGGTGGTGCTGGTGCTCTGCGTGGTCGGCGCCTACGCGCTCAACAACACCATGCAGAGCGTCTATGTGCTGTTGCTGTTCGGCGTCGTCGGCTATGGGCTGGTCAAGCTCGGCTTTCCGCTCGCGCCCCTCATTCTCGGGCTCATTCTCGGGGACCAGATCGAAATCAATCTGGTGCGCGCGATCATGACCGACGGCAATCCGTGGCTGTTCCTGACGCGGCCGATTTCCGGCGGGCTGCTGGTGGCAGCCGTGCTCTCGGTCGCACTTGCCATCTGGCAGCATCTGCGCCATCAGGGCCGGGTGGTCGAGGAAGAGCCGGATTTTTGAAATGAAGTTTGCTGACCAGTTTGGAGAATGCCGTGCGATCTGACCTGCGCATTGCGGTGGCTGGGCTCGGCGCCATCGGCACCCGGGTGGTGGAAGCGCTGGACCGGGGGATCGACGGGCTGGTGCTGTCAGCGGTGTCGGTGCAAAGTCCCGAAAAGCACCGCAGCCGGCTGGCCGGTCTGACACGACCGCCCGCCATCCTGCCGATCGCGGAGCTGGTGGATGTCGCCGACATCGTGATCGAATGCGCCCCGAGCCAGTTGGTCAGGTCGATCGTGACGCCGTTCGTGAGTGCCGGAAAAACCGCGGTGGTGCTCAGCGCCGGCGCCCTGCTCGAGCACGACGACCTGATTGCACTGGCGAAGCAGCATGGCGGCCAGATCGTGGTGCCGACCGGCGCGCTGATCGGCCTCGATGCGGTGACCGCCGCGGCGGTCGGAACCATCCATTCGGTCCGGATGATCACCCGCAAGCCGCCCGGCGGGCTCGCCGGCGCGCCCTATATCGTGGCGAACAACATCGGCATCGACGGAATTACCGAACCGCTCAAGGTATTCGACGGCACGGCGCGCGAGGCCGCGAGGGGATTTCCCGCCAATGTGAATGTCGCCGCGGCACTGTCGCTGGCCGGGATCGGTCCCGATCGAACGACGATCGAGATCTGGGCGGACCCCACGGTGACGCGCAACATGCACCGGATCGAGGTGGACTCGGATTCGGCGCGCTTTTCGATGTCGATCGAGAATATCCCGTCGGAGAACCCGAAGACGGGCCTGATCACCGCGCTCTCGGTCATCGCCTGCCTGCGCAAGCTGCGCGCAGCGCTGCGCGTCGGGACATAAAGGCGCGCCCGACAGCGCACGCGCTGCCGGGGATCATGCGTGCCCTCACCAGTGGGGCCTGCCCTCCTGCTTGCCCGCTATGCCGCGAGACACCGTTCGGCGGAGCGCAGGCGGAAGGGCTTTCCGCCTGGCGGGCGCGGGCCGCCGTCGAGTTCGCACAGCGCTTCCAGGATTTCATCGATGGTCACGGGCGCCCTGAGGCCGGCCGGCGCGCGCAGCGCCGGGCATGAAGCGATCGCGCTGGCATCGGACGCCCAGGACGCCAGGATGGCCCGCTTCTCGCTCAGGGTCAGCGAGGGATGGGACACCACGTCCCTCGGATGATCGAACAGCGTGCCGGGGTGCAGCAGCGCGTTGATGTCGAACACGTTATCGTCGAAAGCGGTCGTCGGCCGCATGGTCTCCTCCATTCATTGACGAGATTGGGACGCCGCGCGCCGTGTCGCGCGCGGCATCGTCAAGTCTCCCCCCACGCCGCCTTGTCACGCGGCCCGGGCTTCGATCTGCTGGACGTTGCCGGCCGGCGCGCCGCTGATCGCGATGCGCCGCGGCTTCATGGCCTCGGGAATCTGCCGGACCAGTTCGATCTTCAGCAGCCCGTTGTCGAAGGCAGCGCCCTTGACCTCGACATGGTCGGCCAGGCTGTACTGCCGCTTGAAGCTGCGGGTCGAAATGCCCCGGTACAGGAACTCGCGTTCGGCCTTCTCGGCCTTGTTGCCCTCGATGGTGACCACGTTCTGCTCCGCCGTCACCGAGATCTCGTCCGGCGAGAAGCCCGCGACCGCCAGCGAAATCTGGTAGCGATCGTCGGCCAGCCGTTCGATGTTGAAGGGCGGATAATTGTCCTCGCCGGCCCGTTGGGCCGCTTCGGCGAGGTCGAACAGGCGATCGAAGCCGATGGTCGAACGCCAGAGGGGCGAAAAATCGTAGGTGCGCATAGCCAAATCCTCCAATGAGCAAGTTGGTTACGAGCGGCACCGGACACGTTCCGGTGCCCGTCTCAGTCCGGGCCCCGAGGGCGCCCGGACGCCACCTCGCGGTGGCGACGAAAAAATTAGCGAGGGCCGATTTGGTTTCAAGGGGGCGGTCAAAAAATTTTTGGAAGGCCGTTTACTCAGCCTTGATGCCTGCGACCTTGATCACCCTCGCCCACTTTTCGGTGGCTTCCGCGATGATCTTGCCGAATTCCACAGGCGTGCCCCCGAGCACCGTGCCGCCGAGCTCGACGATCCGCGCTTTGACCTTGCTGTCGGCGAGGCCGGCATTGAGTTCCTTGTTCAGCAGTTCGACGATTTCGGCCGGGGTGCCTTTGGGCGCGCCGATTCCCGCAAAGCCGCTGGCCTCATACCCGGGGACGAAATCCGCCACCGTCGGAACGTCCGGTAACGCGTCCAGACGCGTCGCGGTCGTGACCGCCAGGGCGCGCAGCGCGCCGGCCTTGATGTGCTGGATCGACTCCGACACCGGCGCAAAAATCACATGCAGGTGGCCGGCGACCAGATCGGTGGTCGCAGGCGCGCCGCCGCGATACGGGACGTGGACCAGATCCACCCCGGCCATCATCTTGAAGAGTTCGCACGCAATGTTTTGCGGCGTGCCGGGGCCGGCCGATCCGTAGTTGATCCTGCCCGGATTGGCCTTGGCGTAGCCGATGAATTCAGGGATCGTTCTGGCGGGGACCGACGGATGCACCACGACGACGTAGGCCAGCCGCGCGGCGCAGATCACCGGCGCGATGTCCCGGATGAAGTCGAAATTGAGATTGCTGTAGAGCGCGGCATTGATCGCATGCGGCGTCACGATCTGCAGCAGCGTGTAGCCATCCGCGGGCGCCTTGGCGACCGCCTCCGTTCCGATGTTGCCGCTGGCGCCCGGGCGGTTCTCGATGATGAATTGCTGGCCCAGGCGATCCGACAGCCATTGACCCATCAGCCGCGCCTGGATGTCAGTCGCCCCGCCCGCGGCAAAGCCGACGACGATGCGCACCGGCCGGGAAGGATAGGCTTGCGCCCGTGAAAGGCGGGGTACGGCCGGCAACGCGGCCGCAGCCGCGGCCAGGCGCAAGAATGCGCGGCGGGGAAATTCCATGACGCTTCCTCCGCAGCGCGCTACATCGCGGACTTGCAATCCATCTGGACGCGCTACGCGAACAGACTACACCCGTCTTGTGAGGAGGCAAGCGACCTTCGACGTCGTAGCCGCAAGGACGCTTGCGCACGCGCCGCTTTCCCTCATACTGCGCGTAAAATAATTCGCAATGCCGGGGGGCACCATGGGGAAACTGATCGTCTGCGCGGTGTTCGCGATGCTGGCGAGCACACACCCGTCCAGGGGGCAACAGAACGTCATCCTGTTCGTCGCCGATGGCCTTCGGGCCGCGGCGGTCACATCCGAGCGAGCCCCGGCATTCGCCCGGATACGCGACACCGGCGTCAACTTCTCCAACAGTCACGCGGCCTTTCCGACCATTACGACCTCGAATGCCTCGGCGATCGCGACCGGTCACCTGATCGGCGACACCGGAGATTTCGGCAACGTATTTTACACCGGCTTTCCCGTGGCAAGCGCGGCCCGGACCATCACGCCCTTCATTCAGGATAATGCTGTCTTGAGCGAGCTCAATCAGCACCACGGCGGCAATTTCATCGCCGAGCGCTCGATCATGGCGGCGGCGCGCGAAAAGGGCTACTTCACGGCGGCCCTCGGCAAGGTCGGGCCGGTGGGAATCCACGATCTTACCCAGCTCGACGGCAAGACCACGATTTTCTTCGACGACGATACCGGCAAGAAAAACGGCATCGTGCTGCGGCCCGAGGTCGTCGAGATGCTCGGGAAGGCCGGACTGGCGCTGGAAACGCCGGGGCGTGCTCAACGCGAGAACCCCGGCAAGTCCACCAACATCGTCCAGCAGAAATATTATCGGGACATCGTCACCAAGGTGCTGTTGCCGTATTTCAAGGAGAACAGGACGCCGTTCATGCTGCTGTACTGGTCGTCCGATCCTGACGGCACCCAGCACTCCCAGCGCGACAGCATCAACGAGCTCGTTCCCGGCATCAATGGACCGACCTCCCTCGCCGCGATCAAGGTGGCGGACGACGACCTTGCGGCAATCGTCGCCACACTCAAGGACCTCGGGCTTGAGTCCGACACGAATGTCATCGTCACGGCCGACCACGGCTTCAGCACGGTGTCGAAGCAAAGCAAGACCAGTCCGGCCGCCAGACTGACCTACGACAAGGTGCCCGCAGGGCAGCTGCCACCCGGCTTTCTGGCGATCGATCTGGCGCACGCGCTGGGCCTGCCGCTGCAGGAGCCCTCCGCCGAAGGACCTGGCATCGACTACAAGGCCGGAAAATACCCACGCCGCGCCAGCGCATCGATCGGCAAAGACCCGGCCAAACCCGATATCGTGATCGGCGTGAACGGCGGCAACGACCTCATCTATCTGCCGGAGGACAATGCCAGGACGCTGGCGAGGCAAGTGGTCAAGGCGCTGCTTGCGCAGGACTACACCAGCGGCGTGTTCGTCCGTGATGACCTCGGACCGGTTCCGGGAACGCTGCCGCTGAGCCGGGTGGGCCTCAGAGGCGGCGCGCGAACGCCGACGCCGGCGATCGTGGTAAATTTCCGCTCCGAGACGACGGGCTGCGAACAGCCGCTGTTTTGCAGCGTGACCGTATCCGATACCACCCTGTTGCAGGGGCAAGGCCATCACGGCAGCTTTAGCCGCGCCGATACCGAAAACTTCATGGCGGCGATCGGGCCCGCCTTCAAGACGGGCTTCACCGATACGGCCCCGGTCAGCAACGCCGACATCGCTCCGACGCTCGAGAAGATCCTGGGTGTGACCCTGGCGCCGGTCGGCAAACTGCGCGGCCGCGCGTTGACCGAGGCACTGACGGGCGGAAAGCCGGTCTGGCCGTGGCGAGCGGATCTGGTCTCGAAGCGAGGCGACAACGGCCTGCGCACCATCGTCAACATGCAGTTCGTCGGCCAGACGCGCTACTTCGACGCCGCCGGCTTTCCCGGACGCACCGTCGGATTGAAAGTGCCTGTGGGTGCGAGGTGACCTGACGCGAAGTCGGACAATCTGACGCCCTCGCCTTGACCGTCCCGAGCAAAACCTGTCCTTTCCTTGCAGATGGCAATAGCCTGTTTCGGCATGGCTGCGATCGACAGGCCTCTTCCAGCCAGACCACCGTTACCCGAAGTGGTACGTCAATTGCATCAGAGCCGTATGCGCGCGAGGGGAAAAACACACGATGATCCGCCTGTTTCTCGACCGGCTCTACCTTTACTCCGGCTATCTCGCCGGAGCTTTCCTCATTGCGATTTTCGTGCTGATGATGCTGCTTTCGGCAGGACGGCCGCTCGGCATCAACATTCCCGCGGGCGACGACTTCATTTCCTGGTGCATGGCGGCAACGGCCTTTCTCGGGCTCGCGCATACGTTCAAGCACGGTGAGATGATCCGCGTCGGCCTCCTGATCGACCGCCTCGGCGACAACGTCCGCCACTATGTCGAGATCGCCGCCCTGCTGATCGGCGCCGGCTTCATCGGATTTTTTGCCTGGCATGCCGCGGTCATGACCTGGCAGTCATGGCAATTTTCCGACATTTCGCAGGGTGTCATCGCGGTGCCCTTGTGGATACCGCAGCTCGGCTACAGCGGCGGCCTTTTGATTCTCTTCATCGCTTTCGTGGATGAGCTGGTCCATGTCCTGCGCGGCAACACGCCGCGTTACGAATTGCCGAAACCGACCAGCGCCGAGGAAATCGTCGAACGCGCCATGCAGAGCGGAGTCTGAGATGGAGCTGCTCTCCATCGCAGGCCTTCTGCTGGGATTTCTCGCGCTGCTGCTCGGTGGCGGGGTCTGGATCGGCGTCGCCCTGATGGCGACGGGATGGGCCGGCATGCAATTCGCGGCCGGCGGCATTCCCGCGGGCAGCGTGCTCGCGACCACCGTGTGGGGCAACAGCGCCTCGTGGTCGCTCGCAGCCCTGCCGCTCTTCATCTGGATGGGCGAAATTCTTTACCGCACACGGCTGTCGGAGGAAATGTTTCGCGGCTTTGCACCCTGGCTGAACTGGCTGCCGGGCCGGCTCATGCACGTCAACGTGCTCGCCTGCGGCGTGTTCGGTTCGGTCTCCGGATCGTCGGCCGCGACCTGCGCCACCGTGGCCAAGATCGCCCTGCCCGAACTGAAGAAGCGCGGCTATGACGAAAACCTGAGCCTCGGCTCGCTGGCCGGCGCCGGCACGCTCGGTATTCTGATCCCGCCGTCGATCACCATGGTGGTCTACGCGGTGCAGGCCAACGTCTCCATCATCCAGGTGTTCCTCGCCGGCTTCCTGCCGGGCCTGCTGGTGATGGCGCTGTACTCCGGCTACATCGTGGTCTGGTCGCTGGCCAATCCGAAGAAAACGCCGCCGGCCGAGCCGTCGATGAGCTTCCGCCAGCGCATCGCCGAATCGCTCAATCTCATTCCCTGCCTGCTGCTGATCGCGTTCGTCTTTCTGTCCTTGCTGATGGGCTGGGCGACGGCGACGGAATGCGCCGCGTGGGGCGTGCTGGGATCGCTCGCGATCGCATGGTGGCAGGGCGCGCTGACCTGGGAGGCCTTCTGGGCCAGCGTCATGGGCGCGACGCGGGTCAATTGCATGATCCTGCTGATCCTCGCCGGCGCTTCCTACATGGGCACCTCGATGGCCTATACCGGCATACCCCTGGCGCTGGCGAACTGGGTGAACGATCTCCAGCTCAGTCCCTATGCGCTGATCGCCGCGCTTACCGTGATGTACATCGTGCTCGGCACCGCGCTCGACGGTATTTCCATGATCGTGCTGACCACCGCCATCGTCATTCCCATGGTGAAGCAGGCCGGCTTCGACCTGGTCTGGTTCGGCATCTTCCTGGTGCTGGTGGTGGAAATGGCGGAGGTCTCGCCACCGGTCGGCTTCAACCTGTTCGTGCTGCAGACCATGAGCGGCAAGGATTCCAACACGGTCGCCAAGGCCGCCCTGCCGTTCTTCTTTTTGCTCGTTCTCGCGGTTGCCATCATCGCGGTGTTTCCTGATATTGTGATGGTGCTGCCGCGAATGGCGTTTCCCGGCTAGAGAAAGGTGTTTTCATGTTGAAGCTTGTCAAGACGTTCGCACTGGCGACCTGCGTCGCGGCGCTCGCCGCGCCCGCGATGGCGCAGACCAAATGGAACCTGCCTGCGGCCTATCCTGCGGACAATCCGCATTCGGTGAATCTGATCGCGTTTGCCAAGGACGTCGGCGACGCCACCGGCGGCAAGCTGCAGATCACCGTCCATGCCGCGGCCTCCCTGTTCAAGGCGCCGGAGATCAAGCGCGCGGTCGCCACCGGCCAGGCGCAGGCGGGCGAGGTTCTGATCTCGCTGCATGAGAACGAAGATCCGATGTTCGGCATCGATGTCGTCCCGTTCGTGGCGACGAGCTATCCGGCAGCCAAGAAGCTGTGGCTGGCGTCCAAGCCCGCCGTCGAAAAGAAGCTCGCCTCGCAGGGGCTGATGCTGCTGTTCGCGGTGCCGTGGGGGCCGCAGGGCATCTATGCCAAGAAGGACCTCAACACCGTCGAGGACATGAAGGGCTTGAAGTGGCGCGCCTATAATGTCGGGACGTCGCGCATCGCCGAACTGGTCGGCGCGCAGCCCATCACCATCCAGGCGGCGGAGTTGCCGCAGGCGCTCGCCACCGGCGTCGTCAACGCTTTCATGACCTCGGGCTCGACCGGCTACGACAGCAAGGCCTGGGAAACCATGACGCACTTCTATGATACGCAGGCCTGGATTCCGAAGAACGTCACCTTCGTCAACAAGGCGGCCTTCGACGCGCTCGACAAGCCGACCCAGGAAGCGATCCTGAAGGCCGCTGTTGTCGCCGAAGAACGCGGCTGGAAGCTCGCGGAAGAGAAGGCAAAATGGTATCTTGAACAGCTCGAAGCCAACAAGATGAAGGTGCTTCCGCCCCCGCCGGCGCTGAAGGCCGGCCTCGAGAAGATCGGCGAGCAATTGACGGCCGATTGGTCGAAAAAAGCCGGCCCCGAAGGCGAGGCCGTGATCGCTGCCTACAAGAAATAAGACGAGTATCGGAGTGCTTTTGAGGGGTCCGGCATCGTTTGCCGGGCCCTTTGATCGTCCCGGGGGGTTTAATTTGCCCCTCTGCATCCCCATATAGCCGGGATGGCACAATGGCAAAAATCCTTTACGAAGGAACCTCCGAAGACCAAGGCTGAGCTGCGCGAGATGCTCTCCGAGGCCGTTCGCAACACCCAAGCCGAGACGACGGGTCAATCGAAGTCGAAGCGGGATCTCGCCTAGCTCTGCGCCGGTTTCATCCGGCTGCAAACATTGAAAAGGCCCCGGTTCCACCGGGGCTTTTTTCGTGGCCGGGTCGGGAACAAATGCCGATGAATTGGCCGGCGACGGGCTCACTCATCGATCTCGCGCAGCTTCCTCTCCAGTTCCGAGATCAGCTGCTCGATGCGCGTTCTCGTCTGGTCGTCCAACGTCGCCCGCCGCGCCAGCTGACGATATTTCATGATCTTCATTTCGAGTTGGACACGTTCATTCCTGTTAACCACGGCGCGCAATCCACTTTCCAAGAAGTCGTTTTAATGACGACTGAACTTCAAAAAGGTTCGCTCGCTTCTCCTGAATGTTCGAAGCCGTGTCCGGTCCCAGACATCCAGGGCCAAGTCCTGCCTGCGCGACATCAAGCGAGACGCGGACGGAACGGAGTTGGGGTGGCTTCGTTGAAGCGCACCTACCAACTGGAGAACAAGATGAAACGTCCACTATTCATGATCGTCGCAACTGCGCTGCTCTTCGCCGGATCCGCCGGCGCGCAACAGCCGGCCAAGGACGGACCGAACAACAACGCCGTCAATAGTTCCGGCCAGAACAATTCGAACGCGCCGGTCGCCGGGCGCAACAGCTTCACCGAAGGTCAGGCCAAGTCGAAGATCGAAGAGGCCGGCTACACCAACGTGACCGCGCTGAAGAAGGACGATAACGGCGTCTGGCGGGGCAAGGCCAGCAAGGGCAGCGCGTCATCGGACGTGAGCGTCGATTTCCAGGGCAACGTCAACCCGGCCAAGTAAGGACATTTGCAATGACTGTTACAATCTCTCGCCTGTACGACAGCTATCCCGTCGCCGAACAAGCCGTCCGCGGTCTCGAAGCCGCCGGCGTTCCGCATTCCGATATCAGCATCGTCGCGAACAATTCGGACAGCTGGTGGAGCACCGACAAGAAAGTCGACCGTGACGGCGATGGCGTCGACGATCGCGCCGAGGGCGCCGCAACCGGTTCCGGCATCGGCGCCGGCATCGGCGGCGCGGCTGGCCTGCTGGCCGGCCTCGGTCTGCTGGCAATCCCCGGGCTTGGGCCCGTGGTCGCCGCAGGCTGGCTCGCCTCGACCGCGCTGGGTGCCGCCGCAGGTGCGGCAACCGGCGGCGTCGTTGGCGCCCTGACGGAGGCTGGCGTGTCGAAGGACGACGCTCCCCTGTACGCCGAAGGCGTGCGTCGTGGCGGTACGCTGGTGACGGCCCGTGTCGCCGACGCCGACCGCGCGCGGTTCGACTCGATCCTCGATCAGTCGGCGGTGAATCTCCAGGATCGCAGCGCGGCCTGGCAGAAGTCCGGCTGGAAGTCGTTCGACGCATCGAACAAGCCCTACGGCGCCGAAGAGGTCCGCAAGGAACGTCAGCTGTACGGCGCCGGAATGCGCTGAAACGACTTAGTCTGAACCAACAGACCCGCCGGTTCCGCCGGCGGGTCTTCTTTGCTGGCGCACCGATGGCCTAGATGCCCCGCCCCGCCGCCACGCCCGACGACCACGCCCACTGAAAATTGAAGCCGCCAAGATGGCCGGTGACGTCGACGACCTCGCCGATGAAGTAGAGGCCCGGCACCGATCTCGACTCCAGCGTCTTCGAGGATAGCTCCGAGGTATCGACGCCGCCGAGCGTCACTTCCGCGGTGCGATAGCCCTCGGTGCCGCTCGGTCGCACCCGCCACTGCGACACACCGCCGGCGATCTGCGTCAGCAGTCTGTCGGAAAAATCGGCCAGCCGCTCCGGCCCTGCGATCGCATCCGCGATGATCCGCGCCAGCCGCTTCGGCACCAGGCCTGAAAGAGCGGTGGCCATCTCCTGCTTCGGATGATCGCGGCGCAGTTGTTTCAGCCCGGCCAGCACGTCGGTGCCCGGCGCCATGTCGATGACGATATCCTGGCCGTCGCGCCAGTAGGACGAGATCTGCAGGATCGCCGGACCGCTCAACCCGCGATGGGTGAACAGCAGCGCCTCGTCGAACCGCACCTTGCCGCAGCTGACGACGGCGTCGACCGCCACACCCGACATCTCCTTGAACTGCGCCAGCAGCGCCGCATCGAAGGTCAGCGGCACCAGCGCCGCGCGCGGCGGCACGATCTTCAGGCCGAACTGTTCCGCGACCTTGTAGCCGAATCCGCTCGATCCCATTTTCGGAATCGAGGGGCCGCCGGTCGCGACCACCAGCGCACGCGCGTGAAATTCGCCCTGATCGGTCGTCACGACAAATCCGCTGTCGGTTTTCGAGATCGCGGAGATCCGCACGCCAAGCCGCAATTGCGCGCGCGCCTTGCGGCATTCCTCCAGCAGCATGTCGATGATCTGCCGCGACGAGCCGTCGCAGAACAATTGCCCGCGCGTCTTCTCGTGAAAGGCGATGCCGTATCGCTCGACCAGCGCGATGAAATCGTGCTGCGTATAGCCGCTCAGCGCCGAATGGCAGAACCGCGGATTGTTCGACAGGAAATTTGCAGGCGTCGTGTGCAGGTTGGTGAAGTTGCAGCGCCCGCCGCCGGAGATGCGGATCTTCTCGGCCGGCTGACGGGCCTGTTCCAGCACCAGCACCGAGCGTCCGCGCTGGCCGGCGACGCCGGCGCACATCAGGCCAGCGGCGCCCGCGCCGAGGATGATGACGTCATGAACATCAAGGTTCTGGCTTTTCAAGGGCGCGGGCGACGCTTGCGTCATTCGACCAGCAGCACGTCGACCGCCACCGCGAGCTTCTGCTTGCGGGAGCCTACGATGATGCCGTCGACCGGCGAGACGTCGGAGAAATCCCGCCCCACCGCCAGCACGATATGATCGTTCTCGACCAGGATGTCGTTGGTCGGATCGAAACCGATCCAGCCCAGCCCCTCGCCGCACCACAACGCGACCCAGGCATGGGTGGCGTCGGCGCCCTGCAGCCGCGGTTTGCCCGGCGGCGGGATGGTGCGCAGATAGCCCGAGACATAGGCAGCCGGCAGGCCGAGGCCGCGCAGCCCCGCGATCATCACATGGGCGAAATCCTGGCAGACGCCGTGGCGCTTTTCGAACACTTCCTGGAGCGGCGTCGAGATCACGGTGGCCTTCGGATCATATTTGAATTCGGTACGGATCCGGTGCATCAGATCGACCGCGCCGGCGAGGATGCCGCCGCCCTTCGGAAAACTCCGCGACGCATAGGCCGTCACCGGCGCCTGCACCGGCACCAGCGGACTGACGAAGACGTAGCCGATCGGCGATTCCGGGCCGAGGCTGGTGGACTCGAAGGCGATGTCGCGCACCTGCTCCCATGGCTGGCTTGGCGCGGCGCGGCCGGGGGCCGTTCGGGACACCGACACCCGCGACCTTGAATCGATGCGCAGGCTGCGATGCGAGGTTTCGATCACGATGCTCTCGGTGTGGGTCCCGAAAAAATCATGCCTGATGGTGCGGTCCGCCGGTTTCGGCCGGATCTCGACGGCATGCGAGACCAGTTGCTGTCCGTCGCCGGTCCTCGGCTCCAGCCGCAGCGAGCACCGCGAATAACTCACGGGGCTTTCGTAGGAGTAGGTGGTGACGTGACGGATGTCGTAGATCACGCGAGGCCCGTCAGCTTTTCAGGCCGGCTCGCATTGGGCCCGTGCGGGAAATAATGCGATCCGATGGCATCGGCCAGCGTCAGCAGATCCTGCTCCAGCGCGAACAGCGTCTTGGTGTCGAGCGAAGCGGCCTCCGCCGTCGTCAGCATCGCCTGCAGGGCCACCGCGAGCCGCTGCGGCCGCTCGATCAATCCACCCTCCTTCAGGGTCGGCAGGCTCGCGATATGATCGTTCAGCGCCGAAACCTGGAACGCGACCGATCTGGGATTATAGGGGTCGAGCACCACGAGGTCGCGCACCGGCGCCAGCAAAGGACCGACCAGATAGCGCGAGCGGTAGGTGATCTGGCAGTCGACCAGGGTCAGCAGGATATCGAGGTCCTCGGTGACCGCCTCGTCATAGGCGAACTGGCGCGCGAAACGCACGGTGTTGATGGCGCGCTCGGCGCGGCGGCCCATTTCCAGGAAGCGCCAGCCGGCGGCGCGGTTCATGTTTTCCTGCGCGAGGCCGGCGAAGCTCGCGAGTTCCTGCAGCGTCAGCTCGGCGGCGATCAACACGCCGTCGTCGTCCTCGACTTCCCGCGCCAGCCGCTCCGACATTTCGGTGATGACCTGCCAGGCGTCCGGCGACAGCCGCTCCCGCAACGAGGTCGCGGTGCGCTGTGCGGAACGCACCAGCGACAAAGCCGAGCCGAATTTTTCCTCGCTCTGCAGCGCCTCGGCCACGACCTTCGAAGGTTGCGACCGCGAGGTCTGCGAGGCGGCGCCCCATATCACCAGCAGCCGCTGCACCCGCTCCAGCGCCGGCAGCACGGTCGGAGAACCCTTGCCGGCATCGCGCTGCATGCCGAGCGCCCGCAACAGCCGAAGCGTCGCCTCGGCGCGTTCGAGGTAGCGGCCGAGCCAGAACAGATTGTCGGCAGCACGGCTCGGCACCACGCCGGCGATGCGCCGGATCCGCACGGTATCGACTCCCGGCAGCAGGGTGGCGGTCGAAACCGCCTTGTCGGACACGACCCAAACGTCGGCCGCCCGGGCGCCGTCGCCCATCGAGACCGCGCGGGCATCGGGCTGATCGGCAATCCGGCAGAAACCGCCGGGCATGATGGTCCAGCCATCGGCGGTTGCCGCCGCGAACACGCGCAGCACGAAAGGGCGCGGTGTTATCTTGCCGTTGTCCCACACCGGCGTGGTCGACAGCCGAACCAGTTCCTGGCCGACATAATCGATGCCGCGATCCGAGATCGCGGTCTTCAGCCGTTCCCGCTCGCTGGCCGACAATTCGCCGGGCAGTATGGGTCCCCTGCCGAAACCGGGAACGCCCCTGCCATAGGCACCCTCGATGGCGAACTCGTCGAGCCGCGCCAGCACTTCCTCGCGCGCGGCCTTCTGGCCGCACCACCAGGTCGCGATGTGCGGCATCTTCAGATCTTCGCCGAAGAAGCGTTCGCTGAGGCTGGGGAGGAAGCCCAGCAGCGCCCTCGCCTCCATCACGCCGGAGCCCGGCATGTTGGCCATGACGACGCCGTTCTTGCGGATCACATCGATCAGGCCGGGCACGCCGAGTTGGGAGTGGGCGTCGAGCTCCAGCGGATCGAGCGAATTGGAATCGACCCGGCGCAGCAGCACGTCGAGCCGCTTCAACCCGGCGACGGTGCGGATATGAACGCGGTCGCCGCTGACGGCGAGATCGTCGCCCTCGACCAGCAGAAAGCCGAGATAGCGCGCCAGCGTGGCGTGCTCGAAATAGGTTTCGCTGAAGGTGCCCGGCGTCAGCAAGCCGATGCGCGGCTCGTCGCGGTCGGCGCTGGCGCGAAGTGAGTCGCGGAAGGCCTCGAAGAACGGCGCCACGCGCTCGACGTTCATGGACTTGTAGAGCGAGGGAAAGGCGCGCGACAGCACCAGCCGGTTTTCCAGCGCGTAGCCCGCGCCCGATGGCGCCTGGGTGCGGTCGCCCAGCACCCACCAGCGCCCGTCGGGCCCGCGCCCGACATCCGCGGCATAGATGCTGAGATAGCGGCCGCCCGGCGGTTTGACGCCGCACACCGAGCGCAGATATTCGGTGCTGCCGGCAATGGCGGCTGCGGGTATCGCGCCCTCCGCCACCAGGCGGCCTTCGCCGTAGAGGTCGCTCAGCACCAATTCCAGCAGTTCCGCGCGCTGCGTGATGCCGACGCATAATTGCTGCCATTCGGCCTCGTCGATCAGCAGCGGCAGGTGGCTCAGCGGCCAACTCCGGTCGGCGATTTCGCCCGGCGCGCGATAGGTCACGCCGGCTTCCCGCAGATGCCGGTCGGCGGCGCCGAAGCGGCGCTCGATATCCGCGGGGCTCAGATTCGCGAAGGCATCGAAGAACCGGGTCCAGACCGCGCGCGGCGCGCCGTCCTGGCCGATATACTCGTCGGGGATCCCGGGCAGCCGGACATAGTCCCGGGCCCACTGCGCCACGCGGCGATTGCCCGGACGGGCCCTGGTTCCCTGGCTGCTTGCCCTGGCGCTTTCCTGGCCGTCGTGTCCCGCCATCCCGACTCTCCCGCCTTCAAAGCCCATCCTCAATGAAGCAGCGGCGTCCTCAAGTCGAGGGTCAAAGGGAACTCAATTGTGCGCTCTTCGCGGGGCGGATCGATCTTGCCGGGGGTGTGGCCGTGATCCTGGAACCGGGCCAGCCGGCGGGCCTCTGCCTCGTAGGAATTGACCGGTTTGGTGTCGTAGGTACGGCCGCCCGGATGGGCGACGTGGTAGACGCAGCCGCCAAGCGAACGGCCGTTCCAGGTATCGATCAGGTCGAAGGTCAGCGGGGCGTGAACCGGGATGGTCGGGTGCAGGCCCGAATGCGGCTGCCAGGCCTTGAAACGGACGCCCGCGACCGCCTCCCCGGCGCGGCCGGTTTCGGTCATCGGCATCCGCCGGCCGTTGCAGGTGACGACGTGGCGGCCCTCGACGAAGCCTGTCGCCTTGACCTGCAGCCGCTCGACCGAGGAATCGACGTAGCGGACGGTGCCGCCGGCCGTCCCCTCTTCGCCCAGCACGTGCCAGGGCTCCAGCGCCTGCCGCACTTCCAGCGAGACGCCGCCATGGTGGACCCGGCCGAACACCGGAAAACGAAACTCGAGCTGCGCCGCATACCAGTCCGGCGAGAAGTCGTAGCCCGATTGTTTCAGCTCATCGAGCACGCCCTGAAAATCCTCCCAGAGGAAATGCGGCAGCATGAAGCGATCGTGCAGCGTGGTGCCCCAGCGCACGAACTTGCCCTGCTGCGGCTCGCGCCAGAGTTTTGCGATCAAAGCCCGGATCAGCAGTTGCTGCGCCAGCGACATGCGCGGATCGGGCGGCATTTCCAACGCGCGGAATTCGACCAGGCCGAGCCGGCCGGTGGCGCCGTCGGGCGAATAGAGCTTGTCGATGCAGATTTCGGCGCGGTGGGTGTTGCCGGTGATATCGACCAGGATGTGCCGGAACAGGCGGTCGACCAGCCACAGCGGCGCTTCGACACCGGGCGGCGGCACGTGAGCCAGCGCGATCTCCAACTCGTAAAGCCCGTCATGACGGGCCTCGTCGATGCGCGGCGCCTGGCTGGTCGGCCCGATGAACATGCCCGAGAACAGATAGGACAGCGACGGATGCCGCTGCCAGTACAGCACCAGGCTTTTCAGCAGATCCGGACGGCGCAGGAACGGCGAGTCCGCCGGCGTGGAGCCGCCGACCACGACATGATTGCCGCCGCCGGTGCCGGTGTGGCGGCCATCGACCAGATATTTGTTGGCGCCGAGCCTCGTCTGCGCGGCGTCTTCATACAGCCCGAAGGTGATATCGACGGCCTCGCGCCAGTTCTGCGCCGGCTGGATGTTGATCTCGATCACGCCGGGATCGGGCGTCACTTTGATCACTTCTACGCGCGGATCGAACGGCGGAGGGTAGCCCTCGACATGGACCTGCATCTGCATTTCTTCGGCAGTCGCCTCCACCGCCGTCACCAGTTCGAGATAGTCTTCGAGCTTCTCCACCGGCGGCATGAACGCGCACAGAATGCCGTCGCGGATCTCGATCGACATCGCGGTGCGCACGCCGCCGCCTTTGAGCTGCTGCTCCTGCACCTCCTGATGCGGCGCGGCGTCGGCCGGTGCTGCGCCGTCATAGACCGGCAGTTCTTCGCGCGGATCGAGCGGATCCTGCTCGACGATGTAGGGATATTCATCCGCCTCGATATGCGGCAGCGAGGCAATCGGCAGCCGCAAGCCCAGCGGCGAATCGCCCGGCGTCAGGAACAGATTGCCGCGGCGCAGTTTCCAGCGCTCGCTCTTCCAGCGCGTGGATTTGGGAGCCTCGGCATTCCAGCGCTGGATCGGCAGCACAAATCCCTTGGGCACGTTCAGCCCCTGATCGAACACCCGCGCCATGCGCGACCGCTCCTCCGGATCGGACAATTTTGAGTCACTGGGATCGACATTGGGCGGCAACCCGGCTTCCTTCTGCAGCCAGTGCGCGGGATCCTCGAACGCCGGCAGGACGAATTCGGTATCGACCCCGAGTTTTTGCGCGGTGGAATCGGCAAAGCGCTCGGCATCCTCGATGCTGGCCTTGCGCGGCTTCTCGATGGTGGCGATCAGATCGGAGTTCTTCCAGATCGGCACGCCGTCCTTGCGCCAGTACAGTCCGAACGCCCAGCGCGGCAGGCTTTCGCCGGGATACCATTTGCCCTGGCCGTAATGCAGCAACCCGCCCGGCGCGAAGCGCGTGCGCAATTTGCGGATCAGATCGTCGGCGAGACCCCGCTTGGTCGGACCGACCGCGGCGATATTCCATTCCGGCGATTCCAGATCGTCGACCGAAACGAAGGTCGGCTCGCCGCCCATGGTCAGGCGCACGTCGCCCGCCTTCAGATCGGCATCGACCTTTTCGCCAAGCGCGTCGAGGCGCGCCCAGGATTCGTCCGAAAACGGCCGGGTGATCCGCGGCGCTTCGCGGATCCGCTTGACGTTCATCTCGAATCCGAACTCGACCTCGGCAAATCCGACCGCGCCCGAAATCGGCGCCGCCGAGCGGTAATGCGGCGTGGCGGCAACCGGGATATGCCCCTCGCCGGTCAGCATGCCCGAGGTGACGTCGAACCCGATCCAGCCGGCGCCCGGCAGATACACTTCGGCCCAGGCGTGCAGATCGGTAAAATCGTTCTCGACCTCGCGCGGTCCCTCGACCGGATCGATGTCGGGGCGCAGCTGAATGAGATAGCCCGACACGAAACGGGCGGCGAGCCCGAGATGGCGCAGCGTCTGGATCAGCAGCCACGCCGAATCGCGGCAGGATCCCGCGCCGGTTTCCAGCGTCTGTTCCGGGGTCTGGATACCAGGCTCCATCCGGATGATGTAGCGCACCTGGTCGCGCAGCTTGGCGTTGAGATCGACCAGGAAATTCACCGTGCTGGTCGCCTCGCGCGGAATGGTCGCGAGGTATTTTGCGAACAGCGGCCCGGGTTCCATGGTCGCCAGGTACGGCGCCAGTTCGGTCTTCAGGTCGTCGGTATAGGCAAACGGAAAACTCTCGGCATAGGGCTCGACGAAAAAGTCGAACGGGTTGATCACGGTCATCTGCGCCGTGAAATCGACCTCGATCTTGAACTCGCTGGCCTTCTCCGGGAAGACGAAGCGGGCCAGCCAGTTGCCCTGCGGGTCCTGCTGCCAGTTCACGAAGTGATTGGATGGCGTGACCTTGAGCGAATAGCTCAGGATCGGCGTGCGGGTATGCGGCGCCGGGCGCAAGCGGATGGTTTGCGGGCCGAGGTCGATCGGTCGGTCGTATTTGTAATGCGTGACGTGATGTAGTGCGACGAAGATCGACAAAGTCTGTGTGCTCCAGCAGCTTTTTTGAGCAGAACACTGGTTCCGGGCAGGATCAAGCACTAACAACGGGCAGCGGTTGCCTAGGGAAGGTGCGAGTTCCGGCGGTGTGGCGGCCGGTTGCGGCGCATAGCGACGAGGTCCCGTTGCCCGGATGGAGCGCAGCGCAATCCGGGGCGGTTTGATCCGCTTGCGAGAGCTTCCCGGATTTCGCTTCGCTCCATCCGGGCTACGATAGCTACATCGTCGCGCCCAGCACCCAAGGCGCGAACTCGGCGCCGCCGAAATCGAAACTCTCGCTCTTGGTCGGCTTGCCCGAGGCGGTTTCCAGCATCAGTTCAAAAATGCGCTGGCCGCATTGCTGCACGGTTTCCTCGCCGTCGAGGATGGTGCCGCAATTGACGTCCATGTCGTCTTCCATGCGCTTGTACATCGCCGAATTGGTGGCGAGTTTTATCGATGGCGCGGGCTTGCAGCCGAACACGCTGCCGCGGCCGGTGGTGAAGCAGACGAGGTTGGCGCCGCCGGCCACCTGCCCAGTCGCCGCGACCGGGTCGTAGCCGGGCGTGTCCATGAAGACAAAACCCTTTTTCGTCACCGCTTCAGCGTAGTTCAGCACGTCGACCAGATTGGTGCTGCCGGCCTTGGCCATGGCGCCGAGTGACTTTTCCAGAATCGTGGTGAGACCTCCGGCCTTGTTGCCGGGGCTGGGATTGGCATTCATCTCGGCGCCTTCCCGCGCCGTGTATTCTTCCCACCAGCGCATCAGCGCCACCAGTTTTTCGCCGACCTCGCGGCTGACCGCGCGCCGCGTCAACAGATGTTCGGCGCCGTAGGTCTCCGGCGTCTCCGACAGGATCACGGTGCCGCCGTGACGGACCAGCAGATCGCTCGCCGCCCCCAGCGCGGGATTGGCGGAGACGCCGGAATAGCCGTCGGAGCCGCCGCATTGCAGCGCCACCGTCAGCTCGCTGGCCGAGACCGGCTCGCGCCTGACCTTGTTGGCATCCTCGAGCGCCTCGCGGACGAACCCGACGCTGGCCTCGACAGTCTTGCGGGTACCGCCGACTTCCTGGATATCCATCGCGCGCAAACGTCCGGCGAGCTTCTGTTCCTCCATCAGCCCGCCGATCTGGTTGACCTCGCAACCCAGCCCCAGCACGATCACGGCGGAGAAATTCGCATGCCGCGCATAGCCGCCGAGCGTGCGGCGGAGCAGGCGCAGCGGCTCGTCCTGGGTCATGCCGCAGCCGGTCTTGTGGGTCAGCGCCACCACGCCGTCGACATTGGGAAAATCCGCCAGCGGATTGTCGCCGGTAAACGGGTTCTTCTTGAAGATGTCGGCCACCATGCCCGCGACATGCGCGCTGCAGTTCACCGAGGTGAGGATGCCGATATAGTTGCGGGTGGCGACGCGGCCATCGGGACGGCGAATGCCTTCAAAGGTCGCGGGCAGGTCGAAATTCGGGGTCGGCGTGACGTCGACGCCGTAGGCATAGTCTTTTGAAAAATCGCCCATGCCGCAATTCTGGGTATGGACGTGCTGACCAGGCGTAATCGGCACCGTGGCAAAACCGATGATCTGGCCGTAGCGGCGGATCGGCTCGCCCACAGCAATCGGCCGGACCGCCACCTTGTGGCCCGCCGGGATTCGCTCGACCGTGGTCACGCCATCGGCCACCACCATGCCGGGCGGCAGGCTGGAGCGCGCGATCAGCACGCCATCATCGGGGTGCAGGCGGATGACGGGGGCTGCGGCCATGGATGTCTCCTCTTTCTTTCTCTCCTCTCCCCGCACTTTACGGGGAGAGGCCGGATCGCCCCTTTGCGATCCGGGTGAGGGGCAGGCACTGCACCAAACATTAGCATAGCAATCGCGGAAATAGCCCCTCACCCCAACCCTCTCCCCGTAAAGAACGGGGAGAGGGAGAAGCAGCAAGTTACGCCTTGCCGCCGGAGTCCTTGCGGGTCTGGTTGACCTGCATCCTGGCGTAGGTCGCCATCAGGCCGCTTTCGTTCGACAGCGTCACCAGCTTGAAGCCCATGTTGATGGCGCGGGTCGCACCCTCGGCGCCCGAGCAGTGGATGCCGGCATAAAGGTTGCGCGTGCCGCACTCCTTGATGATCTTCTCGTAGATCTTGAGGATCTCCGGCTCGTCGCGGTCGAGCTTCGGCACCAGGCCGTAGGAGAAGCCGAGATCGGAAGGCCCGATATAGACGCCGTTGATGCCTTCGACATCGAGGATCGATTCCATGTTCTCGACCGCGGTCTTGGTCTCCATCATCGGCAGCAGCACGATCTCGTCATTGGCGGTCTGCTGATAGGTGCCGGCCGAGCCGTACATGCCGGAACGGATCGGACCGTTGGAGCGCGTACCCTTCGGCGGATATTTTGCGTATTGAACCAGGTTTTTCGCTTCCTCCGGCGTGTTGATCATCGGGCAGATCACGCCATAGGCGCCGCCGTCGAGCACCTTGCCGATGATGCCGGGCTCGTTCCACGGCACGCGAACCATCGGCGTCACCGGATGGCCGTTCATGGCCTGGAAACACTGCACCATGGACTGGTAGTCCTGCACGCCGTGCTGCATGTCGACGGTGACGCTATCGAAGCCGCATTGCGCGATCACCTCGGCGGAGAAGCCCGACGGGATCGCCAGCCAGGCGTTGACCACGGCCTTGCCCGAGGCCCAGACTTTCTTGACGTTATTGGTTGTCATTGATCGCGTTTCCTTCTGTGATCGTTGCAATCGGTTGAAAATTCGTTGCCACCTAACTGGCGGCCTTCTGGATGCTGACTTCGCTGACGCCGACTTCGCGGGCGGTATTGACGATCGCGGCCCAGGTATCGTCAGGCAGCGGCACGCCGTTTTTGGTGCGGTCGGCGCGCGTTTTCCGCTCGGTATCGCCGGGGATCAGCACGGCATCGACGCCGGCCATCGGCCTGGTCGCCCGGATGAAGTCGGTGTAGCGCGAGATCTCGCCGTCGAAGAAATTGCTGGTGTCGATCACCTTGGGGTCGATGTAGATCGCCAGCATGCCGTTGGCAAAACGCCGGTCTCCCGACGTCGCTCCCGTTCCCGTCAATGCACCGCCGAGTAGCTCGCAGATGAACGCCAAGCCCGAGCCCTTGTGCTCGCCGAAGGCGCGGATCGCGCCCGTCCCCCTGGTGTGGTCGCGCGGTCCTTCCGCGCTGTGCGGTCCGTACAGCACCGCCGGGTCCTCGCTCAACGTGCCGTCGGCATCGATCAGCGCGCCATCAGGCAATTTCTTGCCGCCGCGGCTCGCCACCAGCACCTTGCCCTCGGCGACGATCGACGTGGCAAAATCCAGCACGATCGGATCCTGGCCGACGCGCGGGATGCCGACGCAATAGGGCGCGGTCGACAGCCGCTTCTCGACGCCGCCATAAGGCGCCACCAGCAGCGAGCCGGCGGCATTGACGAAGTGGATCGAGACCAGTCCTTCGGCCGCCGCCATTTCCGCCCAGTCGCCGACCCGGCCGATATGTCCGGCATTGCGCAGCGCCACCGCTGCCAGGCCGGCCTTCTTGCATTTCTCGATGCCGATCCTGACCGCCTGCGGCGTCACGGTTTGCCCGTAGCCGAACTTGCCATCGACCACCGCCAGCGACGGCGTATCGACCACGACCTCGGCGGTCTGGTTCGGCACCACCGAGCCCGTCTTCTTCCACCTGACGTACACGGGCACGCGGATCACGCCGTGGCTGTCATGGCCGGTGAGGTTGGCCGTGGTGAGGTAGGTCGCGATGCGCTTCGCCTCTTCGGGCGAGGATTCGGAATGGGCAAAAACTTCGGCGACGAAGCTGATCAGGTTCTGAACTTGGATGGTCACCATCTGCGGATTTACGCCCTGTCGTCCCTGGTTCGGCGCCGGCCGCATCGTCAGCGGCGGCCCCTGCTCCCGCACCGGTTTTCATGACCGGCTTGGCGGCCACTTTGAGCGAAAAAACGCGGGCGTGTCTATGGCTTCCGCCGTCATCGCCCCGATGATTGCAATGATTTGCCGCCCGCTATGCATGGTGCCGGTAGCATCATGTAAATTTGCAGCTTACTTTTCCGCCTCCGGCCCTTCCTCCGCCACTTCCATTGCGGAAAGGCTGTGTTCCAGCGCGTGCAGCATGTCCTGCAATTCCGCCAGCTTGCGGGCGCCATAACGCCTGGTAATGGCGGCATAGATCGCTTCCGATGCGGGCGCGACCGCCTCGATCAGCTTGAGCCCGTCAGCCGAAATCGACACCACGGCGCGGCGCTGATCGGCTTCCCCCACCCGGCGCTCGATCAGCTGCCGCGCTTCCAGGTCGCGCAGGATGCGGGACAGGCTCGGCCCGAGCAGAAACGCGGTCCGCGCCAGTTCGGTGACCTCTGTTGTCTCGACCGCGGCCAGCGCACGCAGGATGCGCCATTGCTGCTCGGTCAGTTCGTGATGCCGCAGCGAGGGACGAAACTGCCGCATTACCGCCTCGCGCGCGCGCAGCAGCGACATCGGCAGCGAGCGGGAGAAGTCGCGCATCGGCACCCGCCGTACGCCCGCCGGACCCGATCCGGAATTCTTGATCAACTGCTTTCGCGCCATGTCGATCGCCTGCTCCAGGTTTGCGCTGCAACAAGCAGCAAATCAGTTTGCGCCGAACCATTTAACATGTTAATCAGTTTCCGGCATCCTCTTTTTCGCGTGACCGCATGGCCCTTTCCGCAGACGACATCCGCAGCGCCGCCGAGCGGCTGCATCAGGCGGAAAAGACGCGCATACAGATCCGGCAGTTGTCGCTGGATCATCCCGGCATGACGCTGGCCGATTCCTATGCGATCCAGAAAGCGTGGGTCGCGATCAAGGTCGCGGAAGGCCGCGTCGTCAAGGGACACAAGATCGGCCTGACCTCGAAGGCGATGCAGAGCGCGCTCAATATCGACGAGCCGGATTCCGGCATCCTGCTCGACGATATGTTCTTTGCCGATGGCGGCCTCGTGCCCTCGGACCGTTTTATCGGCACGCGGGTCGAGGCTGAACTCGCCTTCATCATGAAGCAGCGGCTGTCGGGTCCTGACTGCACCATGTTCGACGTGCTCAACGCCACCGACTTTGTCGTTCCCGCGCTGGAAATTCTCGACACACGAATCGAGCGGGTCGATCCCGTGACCAAATCGACGCGAAAGATCTTCGACACCATCGCCGACAACGCCGCCAACGCCGGGATCGTGCTCGGCGGCCGTCCGTTGCGCCCCGGGGATGCCGACCTGCGCTGGATCGGCGCGCTGTGCTACCGCAACGGCCAGCTGGAAGAGACCGGGCTCGCCGCCGGCGTGCTCAACCATCCCGCCACCAGCGTGGCCTGGCTCGCCAACAAGATCGCGGCCAATGGGCTGGCGCTCGAAGCCGGGCAAGTGGTGCTGGCGGGATCGTTCATCCGCCCGATCGAGACCCGCAAAGGCGACACGATTCAGGCCGACTATGGTCCGTGGGGCTCCGTGAGCTGCTACTTCGCTTGAAGCGCTCGACCCGATCGTTGGAGGAGACCGGACATGCCGCATTTCACCATCGAGTACTCCGCCAATCTCGACGCGCGCGCCGACATGGCCGAGCTTGTCGAGGTGGTGCGCAAGGCCGCGGTGGAAACCGGGATCTTTCCGCTCGGGGGGATACGCGTCCGCGCCGTCAGATGCGAGCACTACGCCATCGCCGACGGCAACCCGCAGCACGGCTTTGTCGCCATGGTGCTGCGGCTTGGCGAGGGCCGCGACCTCGCGGCACGCCAGAAAGCCGGCGAGCATATTTTCCGCGCGCTGTCCGACCATCTCGATCCTGTCTTTGCAAACTCGAAATTCGCATTGTCGTTCGACATGCAGATCAACGACAAGGAAACCAGCTGGAAACGCAACAACATCCACGACGCCCTGAAAGTGGAGACGATCAATGGATAAGGTCATGCCGAAAGACGTATTTGCCGCCAATCGCGAACGCGCGGCCCCGCTGCTGAAGCAGCTGCGGGCCGACGGCATCGGACACATGATCGACGGCAAGATGGAGTCGTCGATCTCCGGCGACAGTTTTGAAACGAGATCGCCTGTAGACGGCGCGGTGCTGGCGACGGTCGCGCGCGGCGGCGCGGAGGATATCGATCGCGCCGCGACGGCGGCGGCGCGGGCGTTCAAGGCCTGGCGCGACATGCCGGCGCCGATGCGGAAAAAACTGCTGCATCGCGTCGCCGACGCCATCGAGGATCGCGCCGACGATATCGCCGTGCTGGAATGCATCGATACCGGCCAGGCCCACCGCTTCATGGCCAAGGCCGCGGTCCGGGCCGCCGAGAACTTCCGCTT
This sequence comes from Pseudomonadota bacterium, assembly GCA_040390145.1. Lineage (GTDB taxonomy): Bacteria > Pseudomonadota > Alphaproteobacteria > Rhizobiales > Xanthobacteraceae > Bradyrhizobium. The sequence continues at coordinate 1,873 of JAZJYY010000090.1, read as the reverse complement.
CTTTGCCGATCGATGTGCCGAGGCGCGCGACGGCCTCAATACACCCAGTGAAGAGCACTGGAATATTTCCACGCGCGTGCCGATCGGCCCGATCGGCGTCATCACGCCGTGGAATACGCCGTTCATGCTGTCGACCTGGAAGATTGCGCCCGCCCTCGCCGCCGGCTGCACGGTGGTGCACAAGCCCGCGGAATGGTCGCCGGTCACGGCGGACCTCTTGGCGAAACTCGTCAAGCAGGCCGGCGTGCCCGACGGCGTGCTCAACACCGTCCACGGCATCGGCGAGGAAGCCGGCAAGGCGCTGACCGAGCATCCCGCCATCAAGGCGATCGGCTTCGTCGGCGAAAGTGCCACGGGATCGGCGATCATGGCGCAGGGCGCACCGACCCTGAAGCGGGTGCATTTCGAGCTCGGCGGCAAGAACCCGGTGATCGTATTCGACGACGCCGACCTCGACCGCGCGCTCGATGCCGTCGTGTTCATGATCTACTCGCTGAACGGCGAGCGCTGCACCTCGTCGAGCCGCCTGCTGGTCCAGCAGGGCATCGCCGAAAAGTTCATCGAGAAACTCACGGCGCGGGTCAAGGCCTTGAAGGTTGGCCACCCGCTCGATCCCGTCACCGAGATCGGGCCGCTGATCCACGAGCGGCATCTTGCCAAGGTCTGCTCCTATTTTGATGTGGCCCGCAAGGACGGCGCGACCATCGCCGTCGGCGGCCAGCCGCATGACGGCCCCGGCGGCGGGCATTACGTGCAACCGACGCTGGTCACCGGCGCGCATTCAAAGATGCGGGTCGCGCAGGAGGAAGTGTTCGGCCCGTTCCTGACCGTGATCCCGTTCCGCGACGAGGACGAGGCGATCGAGATCGCCAACGGCGTGCAGTATGGCCTGACCGGCTATGTCTGGACCGGCGACATGGGCCGCGCGCTGCGCGTCGCCGACGCGCTGGAGGCCGGCATGATCTGGCTCAATTCGGAAAACGTCCGCCATCTGCCGACCCCGTTCGGCGGCATGAAATCATCCGGCATCGGCCGCGACGGCGGCGACTATTCGTTCGACTTCTACATGGAAACCAAGCACGTCTCGCTGGCGCGGGGCACCCACAAGATCCAGAAGCTGGGGATCTAGCAATCAACGGTCGTTCCGGGGCGCGTAGCGAACCCGGAACCTCGAGATTCCGGGTTCACGCTTCGCGTGCCCCGGAATGACGAACTCAACAAGGACCTCGCATGCCCGTCCCGCCACACACCTTCGACCCGCCCTTCAACATCATCCGTTCCAGCCACGTCGTTCTCGACGTGACGGACCTGCAGGCCTCCAGAAATTTCTACGAAACCACCGTCGGACTGCATGTCGAGGACCACGACGACAAGGCGGTGTACCTGCGCGGCAGCGAGGAGCATCAGCATCACTCGCTGGTGCTGCGCCAGGCGGCGACGGCGGCCTGCAACCGGCTGGGTTTCAAGGTCGGCACCGAAGCCGATCTCGACAAGGCCGCGGCGTTTTTCTCCGGCGCCGGCGTGACCTACGTGTTCACCGAGCAGCCCTTCCAGGGCCGCACCCTGCAGTTCACCGATCCCTTCGGTTTCCAGATCGAGCTCTATGCCGCGATGGACAAGCGGCCGCATCTATTGCGCCGCTACGATCTCTACAAGGGCTGCCATCCGCAACGGCTCGACCATTTCAATGTGTTCGCCGCCGAGGTGCAGGACACCATGGACTTTTACGCGCGGCTCGGCTTTCGCCTCACCGAATATGGCGAGGAAGACGGGCCGAACGGCCGCATCGCGGCGGCGTGGATGCACCGCAAGGGCAACGTGCACGATTTTGCCATCACCAACGGCAAGGGCCCTCGCCTGCACCATTTTGCCT
>JAZJYY010000089.1:0-15766 GCA_040390145.1 Pseudomonadota bacterium | reverse complement strand
GTTTGATGAGGCTTTGCGTATTCCTCGAAGCATGGGTCCAACTTGTTTGCAGGAGGGAACCGGGTCGCGCCCACAGGGATTCGGTCGAATTCCGTGAAAGGGCGTCACCGAGTTGATAAAGCATCATAAAGTGGCAGCCGCGCCGTCGCAACCTTGGCGCGGAGGGCCAATTGAAGCGGCGGGTGGCCTGGAAGCGGCATAACCGCTATCTGGAACGGGGCGCTGTGCTCTGCTAGCTCATTCCAGCATTAATATTTGGCAGGAAATCCTGAAATGACCGACACCATCCGGCCCCTGATCGCCGGCAACTGGAAAATGAACGGCCTCAAGGCCTCCACGGCCGAATTCGAGGCCATGCTGGCGGGGGCGGCCGGGGTCGCCGCCAAGGCCGATCTGCTGGTCTGCCCGCCGGCAACGCTGATTTCAGGCTTCGCCGAGCAGGCCCGCGGCTCCAAAAACCTTGCGATCGGGGCGCAGGATTGCCATCCCAAGGCATCGGGGGCCCATACCGGTGATATTTCGGCCGAAATGCTGGCGGATGCCGGCGCCAGCGCCATTATCGTCGGCCATTCCGAACGCCGCGCCGACCACGGCGAGGGCGACGCGCTGGTGCGACAAAAGGCCGAAGCGGCCTGGCGCGCCGGTCTCACCGCCATCGTCTGCATCGGCGAAACCCAGGCTCAGCGCGATGCCGGCCAGACCCTCGATGTCTGCCGCGGCCAGCTCACGGGCTCGCTGCCGGACGCGGCCACATCAGGCAATCTGGTGGTGGCCTATGAACCGGTCTGGGCGATCGGCACCGGGCTGACCCCGACCGTTGGAGATGTCGAGCAAATTCATATGTTTATCCGGGAACTCCTCGTCGCGCGATTTAACGGGGAAGGGACCAGAATGCGGATCCTCTACGGCGGCTCGGTCAAACCTTCGAACGCCCGGGAATTGATGGCGGTCGCCAACGTCAATGGCGCGCTGATCGGCGGCGCCAGCCTGAAGGCGGCGGACTTTCTTGCGATAGCGGGCAGTTATGACTAACTAACGGCAAGGCGGTGCGCGGGATGAAAGTCCCTGCGGGGGTGACAATGCCCCTTGCAATCGTGTAACACCGCACGATTCAGACACCGCAAAGCCCTGATAGCAGCCGGATGCCGGCGCTCTCTTGGTTTGCGACGGAAGGTAGAGATGCAGACTGTCGTTATCGTCATTCACCTCATGATCGTCGCGACGTTGATCGGCGCGGTGCTGTTGCAGAAATCCGAAGGCGGTGGCCTCGGCGTCGGCGGCGGCGCCGGCTTCATGTCGAGCCGCGGCACGGCCAATTTGCTGACGCGCACGACGGGGTTCCTCGCAGTCGGCTTCTTCATCACCAGCCTGCTGTTGTCCTGGCTCGCCAGCTACGACCGCAAGCCGAGTTCGATCATCGACCCAAATCCGGCCTCGCAGTCGCAGCCGGCAGGCCCGGCGACGCCGATCTCGCCGCCGACCAGCGGCGGCATTCTGGATTCGCTGAAGAAGTCGGACGAGCGGCAGCAGAATCAGCCGGCTCCATCGGGTCCGCAGGCGCCGCGGTCGCAATAAAGCAGGGTGGCCATGCAGGACGGCAGCTTCCGTCCTGCATCCAAAATCGCCATCAACATACTGACATCTCTCTAGATTTCACGTCACCCACAGCCAAAGCGAAACTTCGCTCTTAGCAGCGATTCGTTTTGGCGAATCGGGTGGGTAGCCTTAAAGGTTGGGTCCCATGGCGCGGTATATATTCATCACCGGCGGCGTGGTTTCCTCGCTCGGAAAAGGTCTGGCTTCAGCGGCACTCGGTGCCCTGCTGCAGGCGCGTGGCTACAAGGTCCGCCTGCGAAAGCTCGACCCCTATCTCAATCTCGATCCCGGAACGATGTCGCCGTACCAGCACGGCGAAGTGTTCGTGACCGATGACGGCGCCGAGACCGATCTCGATCTCGGCCATTACGAGCGCTTCACCGGCCGTCCCGCCACCAAGGCGGACAACATCACGACGGGACGCATCTATCAGGACATCCTCACCAAGGAACGGCGCGGCGACTATCTCGGCGCCACCATCCAGGTGATTCCGCACGTCACCAATGCGATCAAGGATTTCATCCTCGACAGCAATGACGCCTATGATTTCGTGCTGTGCGAGATCGGCGGCACCGTCGGCGACATCGAGGGCCTGCCGTTCTTCGAGGCGATCCGCCAGATCAAGAACGACCTGCCGCGCGAGCATGCGATCTACATCCATCTGACGCTGCTGCCGTTCATCCCCAGCGCCGGCGAGCTCAAGACCAAACCGACCCAGCATTCGGTCAAGGAACTGCGCTCGATCGGCATCCAGCCGGATATCCTGCTGTGCCGCACCGACCGCGAGATTCCGAAGGAAGAGCGGCGCAAGCTCGGCCTGTTCTGCAACGTCCGCGAAACCGCCGTGATCGAGGCGCGCGACGTCGACAACATCTATGCCGTGCCGGAGGCCTATCACGCCGCCGGCCTCGACGACGAGGTGCTGGCGGCGTTCGGCATCGAGCCGCAGATGGCGCCGGCGCTGCAAAGCTGGCACGTCATCAACGAGCGGGTGCGCAATCCCGAAGGCGACGTCACCATCGCCATCGTCGGCAAATACACCGGCATGAAGGACGCCTACAAATCGCTGACCGAGGCGCTGTCGCATGGCGGCATCGCCAACAAGGTGAAGGTCAATCTCGACTGGATCGAGAGCGAGGTGTTCGAGAACGAGGATCCCGCGCCGTTCCTCGAGCACGTCAACGGCATCCTGGTGCCCGGCGGTTTCGGCCAGCGCGGCGCCGAGGGCAAGATCCGCGCGGCGCAGTTCGCCAGGGAGCGCGACGTGCCGTATTTCGGCATCTGCTTCGGAATGCAGATGGCCGTGATCGAAGCGGCGCGCAATCTGTGCGGCATCGAGGCGGCGAACTCCACCGAGTTCGGTCCTACTTCCGAACCGCTGGTCGGCCTGATGACCGAGTGGCTGCGCGGCAATGAGCTGGAGAAGCGCTCGAAGGCTGGCGATCTCGGCGGCACTATGCGTCTCGGTGCATACCCCGCGGCGCTCAAGCGCGGCAGCCGGGTGTCCGGGGTCTATGGCGGCGCCACCGAGATTTCGGAACGCCACCGCCACCGTTACGAGGTCAACACCGCCTACAAGGACCGGCTTGAGCAGCACGGGCTGAAATTCTCGGGCCTTTCGCCCGACGGCGTGCTGCCGGAAATCGTCGAATACGAGGACCATCCCTGGTTCATCGGCGTTCAATTCCATCCTGAACTGAAATCGCGCCCGTTCGACCCGCATCCGTTGTTCGCGTCGTTCATTCAGGCGGCGATGGTGCAGTCGCGGCTGGTCTGACGCTGCGGCGCGACCGGGTCTTCACCCGGTAACGGTGCTTCCGTCTGCGCGGCAAATGCATTCAGCCGCAGCGGTGCGCGCCGCGTCAAGCGATAGACCGCGGCTGGCGGGACATTGCGCAGCAGGCGATCGACGCGGCGGGCGCGCAGGCCCAGCCGCTCCAGGATCGCACGTGGCACCGGGCAGGTTGGGCCGTAGGTGAACTGATAGAAGGCGCCGCCAGGACGCATCCTGGCGAATGCGCCGGTCAGGATCGCGATCACCTGGCGTGGAGGCATATTGAGCAGCGGCAGGCCGCTGACGACGGCGCCGAACTGCGTGTCGTCGAGTATATTGTCGCTGCCGATCCGGGCCGCGTCCATCCAAAGCACGCGGGCGCCGGGAAAGCGCATTTGCAACAGGCCGATGAAATCGGCGCCGGACTCGACCAGTGTGAGCTCTTCCTGGCGCAGGCCGCGCTTGAGCAATTCGTAGGTGAAAACACCGGTGCCGGGGCCGAGTTCGAGCACTGGCGCGCTCTTCGTCGAGATCTCACGCGTGATCAGCTCGCCAAGTGCTGCGCTGGAAGGCGCAATGGCGCCAACGCGGCCCGGCGCCGACATCCAGGCGAGGAAGAAGGACAGCAGGTCGTGCGCCATGGGGGCTCTCCTTGGTCTGATCTAACCAGCATGGCGGAGGAGGGCGCCCAAATCGATGGCACGTTCGTGCCATTGAGGCTGGCCTGGAGAAGCGCTTGCCCATGGTGATCGCTCTGCCGGAACAGGCCGCCGTCGCCTGTCCTTTGACGGCCGCGCGATTTATTGCGACAACGCCTTCCGTGAACCGCAAGAACAATAAATCGAGGGATTGAAGCCGATGATCATGGAAATGCGCGTCTATCGCTGTCTGCCGGGCCGCCTGCCGGCGCTGCTGAAGCGTTTCGAAAACACCACGCTGAAATTGTGGGACAAGCACGGCATCAAGCAGGCCGGCTTCTTCACCACGCTGATCGGCACCTCCAACCAGGAACTGACCTATTTCGTCGCCTGGGATTCGCTGGCCGACCGCGAGAAGAAATGGACCGCATTTCAATCCGATCCGGACTGGATCGCCGGCCGCGCCAAGAGCGAGGAGGACGGCCAGATCATCGACAACATCGTCAGCCAGTTGCTGGTGCCGACGGCGTTCTCGGCGGTGAAGTAGCCCGGTCCGCCGCCGAATGCCCCACGGCCTCGATCACATCGTGCACGCCGTCCGCGATCTCGACGCGGCGGCGGCGTTTTATGCGAGCGCCGGCTTTACCGTCGGCGCGCGCAACCGTCATGCGTGGGGCACGCACAACCGCATTGTGCAATTGAAGAATTGCTTCATCGAGATCCTCACCGTCGGCGAGCCCGAGAAGATTCCGCCGCACGCCGACCGATCGTTTTCGTTCGGCGCCTTCAACCGCGACTTTCTGGCGGCGCGCGAGGGCCTTTCGATGCTGATCCTCGACAGCCGCAACGCGAACGAGGATGCGCGCGCGTTCGAAGCCGCCGGCATCGGCGGCTTCGAGGTGTTCGACTTCGGCCGCGAGGGCACAAGGCCCGACGGCAGGCTGGTCAAGCTCGCCTTCTCGCTGGCCTTCGCATCGGATCCGGCATCCCCAGCGACAGGCTTTGCCGTGTGCCAGCATCATTTTCCCGAGAATTTCTGGGACCCGGCGTTCCAGGTTCATGCCAATGGCGCCGGCGCCGTGCCCGGCGTGGCCATGGTCGCGGACAATCCGACCGACCATCACATTTTCCTGAAGGCCTTTACCGGCGTGAGCGACCTGCATTCGAGCTCGATCGGCGTCAGGGCCCGCACCGACAACGGCGATGTCGAGATCATGGAACAGGTGGCGTTTCGCGACCAGTTCGGCGTTGCGCCCGATGTGGCGGGCGAGGGGATGGCGCTCCACGGCTTGCGCTTCGAGGTCGCTGACCTTGCCGGGGTCGAAGCGCTGCATCGGCGGAACGGCCTTGCCCCGCAGCGCCATGCCGGCCGGCTGGTGGTGCCGCCGGACATCGCCCATGGCGCAACCCTGATATTCGAGGTGGCATAGGGAATACGCGTAATAGGGTTGATCCCTTAGCCGCTGCCCGGCATGGTCGCGGCGAAATTAAGGAAAAAGCCTTGAACGCCAATTCATCAGCTGCGCCGATCGTTGCCGCCGGATCGGTCAAATTCGGCAATAATCTGCCGATTTCGATCATCGCCGGCCCGTGCCAGCTCGAAAGCCGCGCGCACGCGCTTGAGGTCGCCTCCGCGCTGAAGGAAATCGCGGCGCGGCTCAAGATCGGAATCGTCTACAAAACCTCGTTCGACAAGGCCAACCGCAGCAGCGGATCTGCCGCCCGTGGCATCGGGCTGAAGCAGGCATTGCCGATCTTCGCCGAGATACGCTCCTCGCTCGGCATGCCCGTGCTGACCGACGTCCATGAGTCCGTGCAATGCGCCGAGGTCGCGCAGGCCGTCGACGTGCTGCAGATCCCGGCGTTCCTGTGCCGGCAGACCGATCTGTTGCTGGCGGCGGCGGCGACCGGCAAGGTCGTCAACGTCAAGAAGGGCCAGTTCCTGGCGCCCTGGGACATGGCCAACGTCGTCGACAAGATCACCGGCGCCGGCAACGCCCAAGTCCTCGTCACCGAGCGCGGCGTCTCGTTCGGCTATAACACGCTGGTGTCGGACATGCGGGCGCTGCCGATCATGGCGCGCACCGGCGCACCTGTCATTTTCGATGCCACCCATTCGGTGCAGCAGCCGGGCGGCAAGGGCACCTCGTCGGGCGGCGAGCGCGAATTCGTCCCGGTGCTGGCGCGCGCCGCGGTCGCGGTCGGCGTCGCCGGCGTTTTCATCGAGACCCATCCCGATCCGGATCATGCGCCGTCGGATGGTCCCAACATGATACCGCTGCGCGAATTCGAAGGCCTGGTGCGGACGCTGATGGCGTTCGACGCGCTGGCCAAAAGCACGGCGCGTTGATGGCGCCGGGGCAGGGGACGGCGCCGCAGGACCAGCGCATTCCCTCGGTTGTCTACGTCATTGCGCTGGCGACTTTCTCCGCCGCTTTGTCGGCGCGCGCACTCGATCCTGTGCTGCCGCATGTCGCCGAGGATTTCGGCGTCACCATCGCCACCGCGGCGGGCTTCTCGGCGGCGTTCGCCTTCACCTTTGCCATCATACAGCCGGTGCTTGGCGCTGCCGCCGACCTGTTCGGCAAGTCGCGGCTGATGGTCATTTGCCTGATGCTGCTCGGGATTGCCAACCTTCTCGGCGCGCTGTCGACGTCGTTTGAGATGCTGTTCGTCTCGCGCATTCTGGCGGGCATCGGTTCCGGCGGCGTTTTCCCGGTCGCGCTGAGCCTGACCAGCGATCTTGTCGGTCCGGACAAGCGACAGGTGGCGATCAGCCGGACGCTGGCCGGCGCCATGACCGGCAATCTGCTGGGCGCGTCGCTGTCGGGGCTGATCGGCGACCTCTTGGGCTGGCGCGGCGTGCTGGCAGTGCTCGGCGTGCTGGTGATCTTCGCGCCGATCGCCGTGGCCTGGGGTTTTCGAGGTGCTGCGCTGACACGACCGCCGAAGACCAGCCTTGCGATGCTCCGGCAGGGCTATCGCACCATCTTCGGCAATTTCAACGCTCGCATCGTTTACGCCGCCGTCTTCATCGAGGGCTGTTGCGTGCTCGGATTGTTTCCGTTCCTGGCGGCCTTCCTGTTCGAGCTCGGCGAAACCCGGCTGTCGATCGCGGGGATCGTGATTGCATGTTTCGCGGTCGGCGGTCTCTGCTACACCATGAGCGTTTCGCGTTTCCTGCCGCGGCTCGGCATCAACGGCATGATGATCGCGGGCGCCGCCATGGTCGGGCTGCAACTGGCCATCGTGGCGCTTGGGCTGGGCTGGAAGCTTCAGGCCCTCGGCCTGCTGTTCATGGGCTGGGGCTTCTTCATGATCCACGGCTCCCTGCAGGTGGTTGCCAGCGAGCTGTCGGTGCAGGCCCGCGCCACCGCACTGTCGCTGCACGCGTTCTTCTTTTTCATGGGACAGACGGTCGGTCCGATCGCCTATGGATTTGGCATCGAGAATTTCGGCAAGGTTCCGACCCTGCTGGTATTCGCGTTCGTGATGGTTGCCGTCGGCCTTGCCTGCGCACGGCTGCTGCGACAGACCCAACCTGCGGATGCAGGGGCGACATAGGCGGGCTGCCTGGCAAAGGCGGCGGGAGACTGCAATGATTGAAACGCATGTTCTGTTGATCGTCTTGCTCGCCGCGGCCCTTCACGCCACCTGGAATGCGCTGGTGAAGGGCGCGTCCGACAAGCTGATCAGCATGACCGCCGTGGTTCTCGGCCACGTGCCGTTTGCGCTGCTGGCGCTGCCGTTCGTGCCGTTGCCGGACGTTGCGTCGGTCCCTTACATCGTCGGGGGCGCGGCGCTACATGTCGGCTACCAGCTGTTTCTGTTCTGGGCCTACCGGCAAGGCGATCTGACCCAAGTCTATCCCATTGCCCGCGGCACCGCGCCGCTGATCGTGGCGGCCTGTTCGGTGCTGATCTTTCGCGAGACGCTGACGACGCTGCAGCTTGTCGCTATCACCACGATCGGCTGCGGCATCATGAGCCTGGTGCTGGTTCGCGGTGCCCAAGGCCTGCATAATCCCCACGGCGCCATGCTGGCGCTGATCACGGGATGCTTCGTGGCGGGATATTCGATGGTGGACGGCTATGGCGCGCGTGCTGCCGGAACGCCGGTCGGGTTCTATGCATGGGAGACGATTCTGAACGCCATCGCGTTTGCCGGCATCGTTGCGACGGCGTCTCCCGGCACCTTGCGCAAGACCATCCTCAACCACAAGAAAATCATGATGATTGGGGGCGGCGCGTCGTTCGTGGCCTATGCGCTTGTGGTGTGGGCGTTTACCCAGGCGCCGATCGCCGTGGTCACCGCGCTGCGGGAAACCAGCATCGTGTTCGCGCTGCTGATCGGCGTCTTCTTCCTCAAGGAGCGCCTCAGCCTGGTCAAACTGGTGTCGGCGATGCTGACGATGCTGGGCGCCCTGATGTTGCGCTTCTCGAAATGACCATGAGTGCCGCCGCCACAGTCGGGAGCTTCACATGAGGATCCTTGCCTTCAGCGATCTGCATCGGGACGCCGCCAGGGCCGAAGCGATCGTGAACGAAAGCCACGGCGCCGATGTCGTGGTCGGGGCCGGCGATTTTGCCTCCTGTGGCCAGGGCCACGAGGACACCCTCAACGTGCTCCGGCGAATGACGGTCCCCTTCGTGCTGGTCCCGGGAAATCACGATGACCTCGGCGCGTTGTTCGCCGCCTGTGCCGACTGGCCGCTGGCCCATCTGCTTCACGGCCAATCCGTTGTGATCGACGGCGTCCCGTTCTTCGGCATTGGCCTCGGCAGCGGCGTCATCGATCCGGAGCGGTGGAACATGGTGCTGGATGAGGCGGAGGCCGAGCAAATGCTCACGCTATGTCCGGCGCGGGCGGTGCTGGTTTCGCATTCCCCGCCGCTCGGCATCGCCGACCAGCAAAAGGACGGGCGACACGCCGGCAGTGCGGCGCTTCGCGACGCCATCGTTCAGCACCAGCCCCGCATCACGATCTGCGGCCACGTCCACAATGCCTGGGGCCAAAGCGGTACGATCGGGCAGACGCCGGTTCACAACATCGGCCCCAAGCCGAGATGGTTCGTCGTCTAGGGTGGGCCGGCGGTTGCCGCTTGCACAGCGTCTGGATCGAGCACTGTGCGCTCCCACCCGACTTCCATGGCACGGAGATTGCTTCCAAAATTTGATTTACATGAGGAATTAATCGTGGACGCCCAGGTCGTTCGTTCGAGCAGCGCCAATTTCCAAGCCAGAAAGTCCGGATACGCCACGCAGCCACCGTTGCAGCAATTTCTCACCAATTGCCATGAGGAATTCAAGGCGGACGATTCCGGGGCTCTCGCCGATTACATTCCAGAGCTGCAACGGGCCAATCCCGCTCATTTCGGCATCGCACTCGTCACGATCGACGGTCACGTCTACGAAGTCGGCGATAGCGCCGTGTCCTTTACCATTCAGTCCGTCTCCAAGGCTTTCGTTTTTGCCCTGGCGCTGGAAATGGCCGGCGAGGAGCGGGTCGCGGCGGCAATCGGTGTCGAGCCCAGCGGCGAGGCGTTCAATTCGATCCGGCTTACCAGCGACAACAGGCCGTTCAATCCAATGGTCAATGCCGGAGCGATCGCGTGCTCCGGGCTGATTCATCAGATCGATGGGACCGCAGCCTTCGAGCGCATCCGCGAGAAGCTGAGCCAGTTTGCCGGCCGCGACCTCGGCGTGGACGACGCTGTCCATGCTTCGGAGGCCATTACCGGTCATCGCAATCGGGCGATCGCCTGGCTGCTGCGAAATTATCTGGTGGTGCAAGGCGATGTCGATGCCGTGCTGGATACCTATTTTCGGCAATGTGCCGTGCTGGTCACCGCGCGCGATCTGGCGGTGATGGCTGCGACGCTCGCCAACCGCGGCATCAATCCGGTGACCGGCGTTCAGGTCATCACGCCCCACGTCGTTGCCCGTACGCTTTCGGTGATGACGAGTTCGGGCATGTATGATTACGCCGGCGAATGGATCTATCGGGTCGGGATTCCCGCCAAGAGCGGCGTCGGCGGCGGCATCGTCGCGGCACTCCCGTCGCAGATGGGACTCGGGACCTTCTCGCCCCGGCTCGACAGCCACGGCAACAGCGTGCGCGGGCTCAGGGTCTGCGAAGCCCTGTCGGGCAGGTTCGATCTCCATATGCTCAACCGCAGCGCCGATGTCCGCACCTGCGTGATCGCGGATTATGATATTCTCGGGATTTCCTCGCGTCGCAGCCGGCAGCCACACGAACAGCAGATACTCGACGAGCGTCACTCCGATGTCCGCGTGATCGAGCTTGTCGGCGCGCTGAATTTTGCCGCGATCGATTACGTCACGCGCCGGTTGGCCAGTGAGCCGCCGAACGCACCGCTGCTGATCCTCGATTTCCGCCGCGTTCCCGACGTGACCGCCGCGGGCGCAACGCTGCTCGGCGAGAAACTCGGCATCCTCGGCAGTACAGGGGTCACGAGCATACTGACCGGCTTCGAAGCGAATTCTCCGGTATGTGAATCCATTTTCGAGCGAACCGCCGATCCGCGAAAGTTGCGGCGCTTCGCGCTGCTGGACGATGCCATCGAATGGGCCGAGGATCAGATCATCTACCGGCACGGCGGTTTCACCACCTTGAAGGAAACTTCGCAACTCGGCGAGCAGGCGCTGCTGGCGGAATTGACCAGCGAGGAGATTGCAGCCCTGGCCGAACTGGCGACCGCGCGCCGATACGAGGCGGGTCAACGGATCATCTGTGCGGGCGAGCCGGCCAACTCGCTGTTTTTTCTGCAGAGCGGAATGGTCAGCGTGAAGCTGCCGAGCGGCGTGCGACTGGCGTCGCTCGGGCCCGGCATGGAATTCGGCGAGATGGCAATTCTCGAAGCCAGGCGCAGCGCCGACGTCTGGGCCGATACGCAGGTCAAATGCCTCGAACTGCCGGTCGACAGCTTTGCCGATTATCGCAAGCTCCATCCCGAGATCGCACTGCGGGTCATGCGCAATCTGTCTGCCCTGTTGGCGCGGCGTCTGATCCTTGCCAATGCCAAGGTCGATCTGCTCAGCGCGTACTAATTATTGAAAAAACGAAATGCCTTGGAAAGCATGGCCTCGGCGCTTCCGTAGCGCTTGCCAAGTTGCGGCGTTATGCAACAATGCATCCGGAGCCGGGCAGGCCCCCCAATACCGTTCGCGTCGTCGGACGGGATAATATTTAAAGGGAGGGTTGCGTGAGCGAGCCACTTCATCCCAGCGCGCCGCACCATTTGCCGAGCTTCATCACCGCTCCCGGTGACACCGATGTCCTGATGATCGTCGTCGGCATTGTTCTCATTGGCGCCGTTCTGGGGGTCGGCAATCTCTATTTGCATTTGCATACCTTGCCTGAGCGGATGGCGCACAAGTCGCAGAAGCTGCAATTCGAAATCGTGGCGGTGCTGGGCTTGCTGGCGTTGTTTACGCACAACCATCTGTTCTGGGTGATCGGGCTGTTTCTGGCGATGGTGGACCTGCCGGATTTCGGCACGCCGCTGCGCCGGATCGCGCGATCGGTCGAGAAGATCGCCGGCGTTCCACCAGAACCGGACCCGACCTTGCCGGCTGAAACCGTAAGCCACACGGCCGACGCGAACGGCGGCACCGCCAGGAGCGAGGTGCAGGGGCATGCTTGAGATTATCCTCTGCTCGCTGGTGACGATACTGCCGGACTACCTCTACCGCCGCTACCGGCAGGGCAAGCGCCTCGGCCGCGAGATCACGCTGTTCTCCGTCTGGTTCGAGCTGCGGTTCGGCATCATCACGTGCTTCATGCTCGCCATCGCCCTGATCACGATGATTTTCTATTTCCACCCGTCCACCACGTCAGCGACCTTGTACTATCGCACCGTTCCCATCGTGCCCGAAGCCACCGGCCGGGTGGCGGAGGTTCACGTCGAATTCAGTGCTCCCGTCAAAAAGGGTGACGTGATCTTCAGGCTGGATAATTCGAAACAGCTGGCCGCATTGCGAACAGCCACCAGCAAGATTGCCGAAGTCGATGCCGCCATGCTGTCGGCGCAGGCCGATATCATGAAGGCGGAAGGCCAGCTTCAGGAAGCAAAGGGTTCGGTGCAACAGGCGTCGGACGAACTCGACGTCAAGCGCGAGTTGCAGAAGCGCAACCCCGGCATCGTGCCGCAGCGTGATATCGAAAAGCTCGAGGTGGCGCTCGCGGGCCGTCAGGGCTCTCTCGATGCCGCCACCGCGTCGAAGCAGTCCGCTATGGTGCGGCTGACTGCGCTGCTGCCGGCCGAGAAAGCAAGTGCGGAGGCGGCGCTGGCCGAAGCGCAGGTCGATCTGGACAAGACCTTCATCCGCGCCGGCGTGGACGGGCGCGTCGAGCAGTTCGGATTGCGGCCGGGCGATGTCGTCAATCCCATGATCCGGTCGGCCGGCGTCCTGATTCCGGAGGGCGCCGGACGGCGGGCGCTCGCGGCCGGGTTTGGGCAGATCGAAGGCCAGGTCATGAAGGTCGGCATGGTGGCCGAGGCCACCTGCATCTCCAAGCCGTGGACCATCATTCCGATGGTGATTACGAGCGTGCAGGATTACATCGCGGCCGGGCAGTTCAGGGGCGGCGAACAACTGGTCGACACCCAGCAGGCGGTGCGTCCGGGTACGATTTTCGTCCTGATGGAGCCGATCTACAAGGGCGGCCTCGAGGGCGTCACGCCCGGCAGCAGCTGCATCGCCAATGCCTATACCAGCAACCATGATCGCATCGCCGCAAAGGAGACCGGCGCTTTCAAGGGTTTTGCGCTGCACGTCGTCGATGCCGTCGGCATCGTCCACGCCATGCTGCTGCGGATTCAGGCCTTGCTGCTGCCGATCAAGACCCTGGTGCTCAGCGGGCATTGAGGAGGGAGGCAGCCGGGGGATTCACCCCCGGCCGATATCGGAGGCGGCACCGCGCTATTTCCCTATCGCCACGGCCAGCAGGGCCTCGGCTTGCCTTGTGGCCTCGACGAAGGACGGCTGCTGCGGCGCGCGCTGGGTGAAGCAGCGCTTGTAGGCGTCTTCGCCCTGCTGGCGGAGGTCGCCGAGTTTGTCGTAGGCCTTTTTGTCGATCCGGTTGGACTGCAGATCGTCGGCGGCCTTGTCGGCCTTCCTGGTAAAGTCAGCCTTGATCGCAAGGCAGGCCGGCACCTGTACCGTCGGTCTGATCGATCCATAGGCGACATAGACCTTGCCGTTGGCCAGCGCCGAAACGAACACTTCATCCGCGGCCTCGGGGACGGCGTCCTGGGTTCGCGCCGCCAGCATCGCAAAGGCGAAGCTGGCAGAGGCCGGCTTGGAAATCGGCAATTCGTTGAAGTTGACGACCGCTGCATCGGTCGAGATGGCCTGGGTGTAGAAGCTTTCGTCCTTGAAGGCGGCGCCCATCTGTTGCGGCACGTTCTTGACCTTCTTGCCCCACCAATCCTTGTGCGCGCGCAGCCAGCGCTCGAACAGCGTCTGCGTCGTCACGATGATATGGGCCTTTGGCTCGACATGGTTGCCGTCCTTGCCCTCGGCCCCGGCTTTCTCGCCGTTGTCGCCGGTCAACGCGTCGAAGCGCAGGCCGTCGAGCAGGCCAAAGCCCTGGTCGCCTTTGGCGTACGCGTCGAGATTGAGCCTGGCCGGTCCGAATCCCTCGCGGCCGGATTCGGCCACGATCGGCTTCATCTGCGCCAGCAGATCGGCGTCAGCGGTCTTTTCGGCCTTCGCGGCGTCGTCGGCCTTCCCGTTGTCGTACAGTTTCGAGATTTTCGCGATCGCCGCGTCGCGTGCAGCGACGTAACGATCCTCCGCCGACAGCGGGGCGGCATTGGCGCTCGCAAGCGCCCCGAGGAGACAGCAAGCGGCAGTCCTGACAATGGCGGAGAGGTTCTTGTGCATGTGCGGTGGTCGATATGTCCTGTGCTTCGGTTCAGCCCCGGCCGCGATAGGGCGCCACGCCCTGATCCGGAATCCACATGCCCTTGGGCAGTTTGCCGGATTGCCAGAACACGTCGATCGGGATGCCGCCGCGCGGATACCAGTAGCCGCCGATGCGCAGGAATTTCGGCCTGATCTCGGCGACGATGCGCTTGCCGATCATCACCGTGCAGTCCTCGTGGAACGCGCCGTGGTTGCGAAAGCTCGCGATATAGAGTTTTAGCGATTTCGACTCCAGCAGCCACGGACCCGGCACGAAGTCGATCACCAGATGCGCGAAATCCGGCTGGCCGGTGACCGGGCACAGCGAGGTGAATTCCGGCGCGGTGAACCGCACCACGTAATCGGTGCCGGCTTGCGGATTGGGCACGCGGTCGAGCTTTGCCTGTTCCGGGCTGTCCGGCCATTGCACGGCGCGGCCCAGTTGCAGGCCGGCCGTTTTCGAGGGTTTTTCGGGCTTTTTCGACATCAGGGGTCTCCGTTGCGGCGTTCTTAGACAATTCGCCCGGCGGCGTCACGCGGTCATGCGGCGGCCTTTTCGCACCGCAAACCTTGCTGTAGAAGCTGCAGCAACCGTTCCCTGGACACTTTCCGAGAAGGCATTCCCATGACAGCCATCGTCGACATCATCGCCCGCGAAATCCTCGACAGCCGCGGCAATCCCACGGTCGAAGTCGACGTGGTGCTGGAAGATGGTTCGATCGGCCGCGCCGCGGTGCCGTCGGGCGCCTCCACCGGCGCCCATGAGGCGGTCGAGCTGCGCGACGGCGACAAGGCGCGCTATCTCGGCAAGGGCGTGCAGAAGGCGGTCGTCGCCGTCAACGGCGAGATATTCGAGGCCCTGAGCGAGATGGCGGTCGAGGAGCAGGTCCAGATCGACCAGATCATGATCGATCTCGACGGCACGCCGAACAAGAGCCGGCTCGGCGCCAACGCCATCCTGGGCGTCTCGCTGGCCTGCGCCAAGGCGGCGGCTGAATCCTTCGACATGCCGCTCTACCGTTATGTCGGCGGCACCTCGGCGCGGACGCTGCCGGTGCCGATGATGAACATCATCAATGGCGGCGCGCATGCCGACAACCCGATCGATTTCCAGGAATTCATGATCATGCCGGTGGGCGCGCCGACTTTTGCGGAGGCACTGCGCTGCGGTTCGGAGATTTTTCACACCCTGCGCGGCGAGTTGAAGAAGGCCGGCCACAACACCAATGTCGGCGACGAAGGCGGCTTTGCGCCGAACCTGCCGTCCGCCGACGCGGCACTCGAGTTCGTGATGGCCGCGATCGGCAAGGCCGGCTACAAGGCCGGCGGCGACGTGATGCTGGCGCTGGACTGCGCCGCCACCGAGTTCTTCAAGGATGGCGCCTACGTCTATGGCGGCGAGAACAAGACCCGCTCGATTTCCGAACAGGCCAAGTACCTCGCCGACCTCGCATCGCGCTATCCGATCGTCTCGATCGAGGACGGCATGTCGGAAGACGACATGGCCGGCTGGGAGGAATTGACCCGGTTGATCGGCGGCAAGTGCCAGCTGGTCGGCGACGACCTGTTCGTCACCAATGTGACGCGGCTGGCCGACGGCATCAAGAACGGCCGCGCCAACTCCATCCTGGTCAAGGTCAACCAGATCGGCACGCTGACGGAAACGCTCAGCGCCGTCGAGATGGCCTACAAGGCCGGCTACACCGCCGTGATGTCGCACCGCTCCGGCGAGACCGAGGACTCCACCATCGCCGACCTCGCGGTCGCCACTAATTGCGGCCAGATCAAAACCGGCTCGCTGGCGCGCTCCGACCGCACCGCCAAGT
>JAZJYY010000088.1:0-4678 GCA_040390145.1 Pseudomonadota bacterium | reverse complement strand
ACATAGGCGACGTCGTCGAGCTGGCGCAGATGCTCCATCACGATCTCGCCGATCGCCTCCGATGAAATCTCGGCCTCGCCGCCGCTTTCGAGCTCGCGCACGATGGCCGAGACCATTTTCTCGACCCGTTCCGGATCGACCGGGCGCTTGCGCAAGGAGATCTGCAGCGAGCGCACCAGCTTGTCGCGGTCGAACGGCACGCGGCGGCCGTTGCGCTTGATCACCGTGAGTTCGCGCAGCTGCACCCGCTCGAAGGTGGTGAAGCGGAAATTGCAGGCGACGCAGACCCGGCGCCGCCGGATCACGGCGGAATCTTCGGTCGGACGCGAGTCCTTCACCTGCGTATCGAGACTGTTGCAGCTGGGACATCGCATCCGGCTAAGACCTTACTGGTAAATCGGGAAGCGGTCGGTGAGCGCCTTGACCCGTTCCTTGATCGCAGCTTCCACCATCGGCGCCGAACCGTTTTCCGACTGCGCGATGGCGTTGAGCACTTCCGATATCATCATGCCGACCTGCTTGAATTCGGCGACGCCGAACCCGCGGGTGGTCGCCGCCGGCGTGCCCAGGCGAAGGCCCGAGGTGACGAACGGCTTTTCCGGATCGAACGGGATGCCGTTCTTGTTGCAGGTGATGGCGGCGCGGACCAGCGCCTTTTCCGAGACGTTGCCCTTGAGGCCCTTCGGCCGCAGATCCACCAGCATCAGATGGTTGTCGGTGCCGCCCGAAACGATGTCAAAGCCCTGGGCGCGCAGCGTCTCCGCCAGTGCCTTGGCATTTTCGACCACGTTCTTGGCGTAAATCTTGAAGTCCGGACGCAACGCCTCGGCGAATGCGACCGCCTTGGCGGCGATCACATGCATCAGCGGGCCGCCCTGCAGACCCGGAAAGATCGCCGAGTTCAGCTTCTTGGCCAGCGCCTCGTCATTACAGAGGATCAGGCCGCCGCGCGGGCCGCGCAGCGATTTATGGGTCGTGGTCGTGGTGACATGGGCGTGCGGCACCGGCGAGGCATGCACGCCGCCGGCGACGAGGCCGGCGAAATGCGCCATGTCGACCAAGAGATAGGCGCCGATCGAATCGGCGATCTCGCGAAAACGCTTGAAGTCCCAGGCGCGCGAATAGGCCGAGCCGCCGGCGATGATCAGCTTGGGCCGTACTTCCTCGGCCTGTTTTGCCACCGCATCCATGTCGATGATCTGATCCTCGCGCCGCACCGTGTAGTGCGAGGCCTTGAACCACTTGCCGGACATGTTGACGGGCGAGCCGTGGGTGAGATGGCCGCCGGCGGCGAGGTCGAGCCCCATAAAAGTGTCGCCGGGCTGCAGCAGCGCCAGGAACACCGCCTGGTTCATCTGGCTGCCGGAATTCGGCTGCACATTGGCAAAGCCGGCGCCGAACAGTTTCTTGGCCCGGTCGATCGCCAGCGTTTCCGCGACGTCGACCCATTCGCAGCCGCCATAATAGCGATGGCCCGGATAACCCTCGGCATATTTGTTGGTCATCACCGAGCCCTGCGCTTCCAGCACCGCGCGGCTGACGATGTTTTCCGAGGCGATCAACTCGACCTCATGGCGCTGCCGGCCGAGTTCGCCCTTGATGGCGGCGGCGATCTCCGGATCGGCCTGCTCCAGGGTGGCGGTAAAGAACGAGTCGGGCGCGGAAGCGGTCTTCTGGGAGGCGCTGGCGCTGGGCGAGGACGGGCTCATCGGCGAAATATCTCCACCGCCGCAACCTGTTAGCTGAGGTGCGGCCGGTCACGTGTGGCGATCGAAAGCGGCGCTGGCGGGATACCATATCAGGCGCCGGCGGCCAAGCGCTTGCGGTACATGGCTGATATTTATGCAAGATATGGTGGGGGGATGGGGTGGCTCGCCGCAGGTCCGGCCTCCCCCAGTCGTCCCCCCGGCCCTGAGCCGGGGCCCATACCGTGCCGCCGACGGCCAGGAGCCAGGAGGAGGTGTCTGACACCGTGCCCTCACTCGACGGCACGGCGTATGGGGTCCGGCGTTCGCCGGAACGACGAGCCTACTTCGCAAACCGGTACGCCCCGCCCTTCTCGACCGAGCGCTGGAATGCCGGCCGCGCGTGCATCCGGGTCAGCCAGGCCGCGAGATTGGGAAATGGCGCGAGCTTGTCGAACACCTTGGCCATTTCGCCGACAAAGCTCATCTGGATGTCGGCGCCGGTGAGTGAATTGCCGACGAAGAACTCCCTGCCCTTCAGCGCGCCGTCGACATAGCCGAGATGATTTTTCAACTCGCTGTCGATGCGCGGATGTAAGGGAGCGCCGGCCTCCTTCAGCCTCGAGACATAAAGGTTGAGCATCAGCGGCAGCATCGCCGAGCCTTCCGCGTAATGCAGCCACTCATTGTAGGCTTCATAATCCGCGCTGGCGGGTGCCGGCATCAGCGCGGGCTTGCCGCTTGCCTGGCCGTATTTCCGGATGAGATAATCGACGATCGCGCCCGACTCCGCGATGGTGACGCCGCCATCGGTAATGACCGGCGACTTGCCGAGCGGATGCACCGCGGTCAATTCCGGCGGCGCCAGCCGCGTGGTGGCGTCGCGCTGGTAGTGCTTGATCTCATAGGGCGTGCCGAGCTCTTCGAGCAGCCAGAGGATCCGTTGCGATCGCGAGTCGTTGAGGTGATGCAGGGTGAGCATGGAGGTTTCCTCGGTCTTCTTGTTTGCAGGCCGAGGTGTATCAGAGCTGCTCGAAAAAGGGCAGTCACAGGCCGCATATGGCTCTTATCGCGCGGCCAAGGACCCAGGGTGCGTACAACACCGCAAGTGTGAATGGCTTCATACTCTCGGAGATTGACTCATCCTAAGATTGCGTTGTGAGCGCTGGCTTTAAGCGCTTGAAGGATCGGAGCGTTGATCCCATACGCAGCCTTGGACGCAGGGAGATGTAAAATGCGACTGTTTTTGTTTGCCGCCGCGTTGCCGCTCTTGGCAATGGGGAGTGGAGCCGTTGCCTTGCTTGGCCCCGAGCATATCAAGCCGGTACACAGCGAGAAATGTCTGGACGTGGCTTTCGGATCACCCGCCAATGGAGCAAGGGTCATACAGTTCAGTTGCCACGAAGGTGACAATCAAAAGTGGCGGATCGAGCCCGCCGGGCACGGGATGGTCCTCCTCATAGCCCGTCATAGCGGCAAGTGCATGGACGTCAACGAGGCTTCGCTGCAGGACCGCGCCGCAATCATCCAGTTTGACTGCCACCGCGAAACAAATCAAAAGTTTTTCATTGAATCAGTCGGCCATGACCCTGCGGATCCACGCGTCCGAATACGGGCAGTTCATTCGTCAAAATGTCTGGATGTCGAAGGCGGAAACATCCTCGATAACGCGCACCTGGTTCAGTTCCCGTGCCACGACCAGACAAATCAATTGTTTCGTTTGCGCTGAGACGGTCAGGGAGCTCGGGAATGCGAAACGGGGCGCCCCGAACAGGGTTACAGCCCCGTAAACCCCGCCTTCACCGGATCGCTGGAGCCGTCAAGCTCGCGCAAATAGGTCAGCCCGCATACGGTCAGGCGATGCGTATCTTTCTCACCCGCTTCCATCAGCGTCGTCAGATATTCCGTAACCTTGGCGCGCGCTTCGGCGCTGGCAGCAGCGGTGCGGTTCACCAGGAGATCATAGGTCATCATGATGCGGTCGATGGCGGGTTCCATGGGATTCTCCGGGATGTCCGTCAAGCCAGTATGGCCGCTTCGAATTTCGCGATCGCCTTGTTGGCGAGGCGAAGCCGGTTGAATTCGCCGCGCTGGAACATCGTCACGATGATCTCCAGCAGCCGGTCGTTGGTGGCGAGCGTGTCGGGAATCGCGCCGCTACGCCGCAGATAGTTGGCGGCGATGGCATAGGCATCACCGACCGCCTCGACGTTCATCACTTGCAATCCGCGCTCGACCAGCATGGGCTCGTTCTCCGGTACGCAGCGATAATCCATATTCCCGGGAAAAGTTCCATTCTGGGAAACCGGCGCCCGCGGCGCCAAACCTCCTGCAAAAACAAAACGCACCGGTCCGGGTGTCCGGGCCGATGCGCTTGGGGGAAGTCTGTGATCTAGTTGCCGCCGGTCTTTTAGGACGCCGGCTTGGCCTGATTTCGCAGTCGAATAAGCCTCAGAGCCGATACAGGATCTGGTCGGTCCAGAACCGCTCGAGCCGGTGCAGCGACTTGTTCAGGGTCGCGAATTCCTCGTTCGAGATGCCGCCGACCTGCTCCACCGTCTTGACGTGCTTCTGATAGAGCGCGTCGACGATCTTGCGGATTTCCTGGCCCTGCGGCGTCAGGCGGATGCGAACCGAGCGGCGATCAACGCGCGAACGCTGATGATCGAGGAAGCCGAGTTCGACCAGCTTCTTCAGATTGTAGGAGACGTTGGAGCCGAGGTAATAACCGCGCGTGCGCAGTTCGCCCGCGGTCAGTTCCTTGTCACCGATGTTGTAGAGCAGCAGCGCCTGCACCGAATTGATGTCGGCGCGACCGCGGCGATCGAATTCGTCCTTGATCACGTCGAGCAGCCGGCGATGCAGCCGCTCCACCAAAGTCAACGCTTCGAGATAGAGCGGCTGCACCGGAGCCTGGCCCGGAGCGCGTTCGGTGGTTTCGGCCACCGTTGCAACGGCTTTCATCATGACACTTCCCCTGCTGTCGTTTTTAT